>NZ_JAMYPQ010000029.1:0-36573 GCF_040320455.1 Mesorhizobium sp. M0698
AGGAAATTGCGACCGATAATCATCGGTTCGCTCTCGGGATGATTAATGTTGGCGGGAATGATCGCGCGTCCGCGCGCCACCTCGTCGCGCACGAACTCCGGCGTTACGAAATCGGGGATGGCCGCGCCGAAGGCTTCGCCGTCGCGCTGCAGCTTGCCGCGCAACATCTGACGGCCGAAGTTCTCGCGGATGGCGGCGAACTCCATTTCGGGTGTGATGATGCCGGCGCGCGCATAGGCAAGCTGGGTCACCGCCTTGCCTGCTTTGGCTCTGAGCGGTCGGTGGCGAATGGGAAATTCTGGCGTCAGGCGTTCGCCCGTCGCGAATCCGTTGTCCTCCGGCCGGACGTGGCGGCCGTCTCCTCGACATCGCCGCGCGCCAAGATCCATTCGTGGCGAAGCCGGGCCAGGCCTTTTTGGATGCTGGTTTCGACAGCCGGATCGGTATAGGAGCCCGACGGGTCGTAGACGGTGACGGGCGGTTCGCCGGCTGTCGGATGGACGGAGATTTCGCGCATCGGCACCCTGATCTGCGGGTGGATGGCACCGGGCTTGTGGATCTTACGCGAAGCAGGCAGCGGTCCCGTTGAGACGGCTGGGGTGAGGGCATTCATCTTGAGGCTCCTTTGCTCATGCATTGGAGACCCAGTTCTGTGCCGGAAGGATGAAAAGACGCTTCTGTCGACCTGCCGAAACAGGACCTCGGGCGTGAACTCCCGCAAAGCGCTTGCACCGTCCCTACGCCAGTATGAACTGGATCAGGTTCAACGGGTCACTGCGCCGCGAAAGCCAGCAGTATCTCAGCCCCTTGCCGGGACTCCCCTGGTGAATGCCTCAAGTTGAACGGGCCGGGGTTGTCTTGTCAAGCGCATGTTCGTCCTGCGGCGGCGGTGGGCGGCAATCAAATTGGGCCCAAATTGGGCCGACGGCCTCGCCACGGGTCGCGGAGAAGTTCCGCGGGAGATAGGGCAGGTGTGGCCAAAGCTGCATTTGCCTCGTCAAACTTGATGTGACATTGACGTAGACGGCCTGCTGCGTTTCAAGGATCTTAAGCCGTCAATGCCTGATCGGAACAGAACTGGTGGGCCGCCCGAACGCCCCACAAATATCGTGCTCTCGATCACCTCCTATTGTCGCCGGAAAAGGGGTGATCGACCAATCGATCAAGTCGACCGCTCGCTGAAGGGCGCCCTCGGTTTCAGCACGGCTGGGCGAAGTGGCAATGACATGTCCAATCCAGTCTCGGAAATCCCCCTTCCTGACGATCGGTGTCTTGGGTTCAACATTCAATTTCACCTCGGCCACACCTGATATAGCAGCTGCCTGAGTGTCGCCACCAATCCAGTCGAGGGTGCCATCTTGATCAGGAAGCAGGAATCGCGCGGCCGCAGTATGCGAATGCTTTTTGCGCAGATCCCATTCCTCGCCAATGACAAGCTTGATGTGCTCGGTTACGAGGTCGACACCGTAAGCTAACTGGACCAGTTGAGGGTCGGGCGCGCCACTAAGACGCGGATTGATTTCAATGACAACTGGACCGCGTTTCGTGCACCGGAGTTCAATGTTAGTTGGCCCCCAGCCAAGGCCGAGAGTCCGCAAACAGCTCAGCGAAACATCGGCGATGCGCTCACGCTCCTGATCAGTCAGCAGGGCCGGATAGGTCACCTCACGAATGACGAAATGGGGGAGGGGACCAAAGTCATTGGCGCAAATCGCAACGACCTCATTCCCCATAACATTAATGCTATAGAACGGGCCCTGTGCGAATTCTTCGACGAGTATTTTCGGTGTAGACCGCCATATGTGCTTTCCGCCCAATAGATAGGTCGTATGTTCGGCTACGTCTTCGAGGCTGCGGCACAATCGGACACCGATGCTGCCGCTGCCTACTGCCGGCTTAAGAATCACGGGCAGGCCGATCTCTGCAGCCGAGCTTTCTACCTCCGCCGCATTCGTTGCCAACCGATAGGCCGGTATTGGAACGCCGGCCTGCGCGAGGAGTTGGCGTTGCTTGAATTTGTCGCAGCTTCGTTCAATCGATTCAGGGTTCGGTCCCGGTAGATCGAAATGCCGGCAAAGCTTGCCAACTGTCGCATAGATCGATTCATGGTCCCCGGCAAAGCCAGTAATGCCAGCAATGTCGTGGGTAGCACGCAGCCGCGAACATTCGCGGACCAACGCTTCGAGATTGCCAGTGTCGACACGGATTGCCTCAACGTTTTCCGCCGAAAGATAGTCGTACCGAGGTGGATCAGCCGTCAGAGTAATTGGATGAAGACCAAGACACTGAGCCGCTTGGACGTATAGCTGACCAGTTCCCCTATGGCCTTCGACCAATATGAGCGCTCTTCTTCTTACCATTGCTGTTAATCCCGATGTTGCGTGCTGGCGGCGGTCCGAGGGTACCGGCGTCACTTTTATGGCCGTGCCGGACCTCAGACTCGCGGTGCCGTACCATTGTCAACGACTGACGGTTGTAAAAATCTTGTAAATTGATTTGAAGGATCTGTTGCAGCGTTGTTGATTAGGGCGGCGTCGGAGGCTTGCTCCGTTCAAACCAGGTTAGCTGGGGTTGGTGTGTGATCCCGTGGGCCTGGGCGTGACCTACCCCTCGGGTAGGGCACGCCAAGCCACATCAAACTCGCAGCACAAGAACATGCGCTCTGGTCATACCGGCTCATGGTGAGCCCTGAATCTGGAACCGGCCCGATGTGTAAGGAGCGAGTCGTCAAACGGCCCCATTCAATCATGGAGTCACATCATTTAAGATCGCGAAAGCTGTCATTGCGGGTTACGGAACTGCTTTCCGATGACATTCGAAGATGCGATCGGGCGTCAGAACCGGATCGCGGACCGCCGCTTCCACCTCGGCGAGCCCGGCTGATATAATCAGGTCTGAGGCTGCGCGCCCTGTCGTTCCCAGCATTTACATTAGGCAGCCTTGCCAAGATTGTCCCGCAGCAGAACCTGCCTGAGCGCATCGACGAACGTCCGAATATCTGTCGTACTATGGGCAGGCGTAACCGTCACCCTGAACCGCTCGGTTCCCACCGGAACACTCGGCGCCAGAATTGGCTGAACGTATATTCCATGCTGATCTAGAAGCTGGCGGGACGCTTCCTTGCAACGGAATGGATCACCAATAAGCACAGGAATGATGTGGCTTCGGGTCGGCATGACGGGGATGCCCGCCTCTTTCAGCAATCCGACTAAAAGTTTCGTTTTCCGGTGCAGATCAATTCGTTCTGAATCTGAATCGCGAAGATGGCGCAGCGCTGCCAGCGCACCAGCCGCTAGCGCTGGCGCAAGCGCCGTGGTGAAAATGAAACCGATCGAGAAGCTTCGTATGCTGTCAACAATGGAGGCAGGTCCGGTCACATAACCCCCCATCGAGCCGAACGCCTTACCTAGCGTCCCTTCGATGATGGTTGGACGATCCATGATGCCAAGTTCGGCGGCAATGCCGGCGCCTTTCGGACCGTACATTCCCGATGCATGAACTTCATCCAGAAACGTCATTGCGCCAAATTCGTCCGCCATGTCACAGATATCTTTGATCGGTGAAATGTCACCGTCCATTGAATATACCGATTCAAAAACAATGATCTTGGGTCTTGCAGGATTTACACTGCGCAGAAGCTCCCGCAAATGCGCAACGTCGTTATGCCGGAAGACGCGCTTTTCGGCCCGGCTGTTGCGGCATCCACTAATAATTGAAGCGTGGTTGTGCTCGTCAGAAAAAATAATTGTGTCCGGCATCAAAGATGCCAATGTACTCAATGATGAATCGTTTGAGCTGAAGCCGGAAACAAAAATCAATCCTGCTTCCTTATTGTGGAAACCTGCAAGCTCCCGCTCGAGCAACAGTGATAATGGTTGTGCCACCAATGTTGCGGGATCCTCCCGATCCTGCGCCGTTGGCATCGATGGCGCGCTTCATTGCCGATAGCACTTTGGGGTGCTGCCCCATACCGAGATAATCATTAGTGCACCAAATGGTTATCTCTTTTCGGCCGTCGGGCCTATTGAGCCAGGCCTTTGGGAAGTTGCCAGACTGACGCTCCAGATCGGCAAATTCACGATACCCGCCACGGCCTTTGAGTTGCTCGATTCTTCCGGCGAAATACTGCACATAATCCAAATCAATCTCCTGTTGGGAAGCCGTTTTTCGGCGCGCTCAGTGCTGCTTCACAGCGCACCTGCGCCGGCCCATCGCGTCGCATCCCTCGACAAGCACCAGCAAGATTGGATTTCGACTACGCGCTTGATCTTGCGGGGGTTTCGGCCGCTCCAGCTAATTCGGGTAACGCGCCCCAAAGTGCAAGTGAAGAGAATGTTAAATCTATTTGTTACTGAAATGTCTGAAATTGCATAGTGTCGCAAAGGGATTTCATAATTCTGGCCAGTCGTCGTTCGATTCCTGTCGCGGCCTTGTCAGAGCTGCGCTCGGCGGGCTTTCGGGCCCGAGAGCCGCAATGCGCGAGGGCCGCGTCTTGTCGCGCAACAGCCCTTGAAGCCCTTCGGCGGCGAAACGCTCTGCAAACGCCATACGCAGCTTTTGGACTTGCTGGCCTGCCGGATCATCTTGACGGTGCCGACGTCATCGTCGGTCCAGCCGGTTCGGAGTCGCCTCAGAATCGGAAATTTCTGCCCATCAGACTGGAAATTGACATGTAAGCTTCCCGGCTCCTTCAGATGTCATCATCTCTCGCACACCAACTCATGCCACGCAGATGAGATCGCGCCTTTTTCTGTCGTCACATTCCATTGTCAGAATCGGAAAAGAAGGGTCTCCTTGTTTTTATATGAAACAAAATTTCACAAATAATTATGAAAACGGACATGTTTGCTGCAGACAATTAACGTGCACGTACTTGTCTGCCGCTGAATAACAAAATATAGGCAGCGATTATAACTTATAAACGTAGTGAAACGCGTCAATCGACATTTCCGTAGAGCTGCAGCAGAGACGAGGGGAGTCCCATGGGCCCTATGAAGATGCAGCCCGAGGAGATGGGCAGCCTGTCCGCGCGGATTTACAGCAAGGTGCGGGATGGCTTGATCATCGGCAATTTCGCGCCGGGCGATCGTCTCCTTATGCAGGATCTTGCCGAGCAGCTCGGAACCAGCATTACGCCGGTGCGCGAAGCCTGTCTGCGGCTCGTCAGCGAGCAGGCGCTCGAGTTGCGCTCCGGCAGGTTCGCCGCGGTGCCAGACCTCAGCCGCGCCCGCTACATTCAGATCAAGCTGATCCGCGTGGCACTTGAAGGGCTTGCGGCAGAACACGCTGCCGACCATTTTGCCCCCGCCGATCTCGAACAGCTTGAGACCTTCCGCGCCTCATTTGTAGAGAGCCATAAGGCCGGTAATATCAAGGAAGCGCGATCCTCCAATCGCGCTTTCCACTTCGGCGTCTACCGCCTGTCGCGTATGCCGATGCTGATCGGACAGATCGAAAGCATGTGGGCCTCGATGGGTCCAATCCTTAACGTTTACGATCGGGAAATTCCGCGCGGGTACACCGGCGCGGAAGAACATGACCATCTCATCGAGGCCTTGAGGGCTGGCGACAGGAAGAGGGCCCGCGAGGCGATCGAGAACGACATCCAGCGAGGCTCACATGGTTTTCTGCGCTATTTCGACGAGCGCGGCTCCGGCTGAGCTGAATTGCCCTAAGCACCATCGATCTGCGCGACGCGCGGTGTGCGCAGGCCGGCTGTTTCCCCGCCGTCTACAGTCACCACCGTGCCGTTGACATAGCTCGATTGATTCGAAAGTAACCAAGCGACCACATCAGCGATCTCTTCAGGGGCACCGAAGCGGTTGGCAGGGATCCGCAGTTCGAGCTGCTTCTTGCGCAGTGCATCGCTTATGATGTTGCCCATCATGCGTGTTTCGATCTGGCCGGGGCAGACAGCGTTGAAGCGGATCTCCTCGCCGAACTCCAGCGCGAGTGCCTGCGTCAGCCCGATGACCGCGGCCTTTGAGGCGCAGTAGGCAGCGAGCCCTTCTTCGCCCGTCTTTCCGGCGATGCTGGCCATGTTGACGACTGAACCCCTCCCGAGCCGCAAGCCGTCCAGCGCATGACGGATGAAGAAAAAGACGCTGCGTGCATTAACCGCAAGGACCTCATCCCAATCGTCCTGGGTGGCGGTGGCGAAGGCAATGCGCTTCGACATGCCGGCATTGTTCACGAGCCCCGCGAGCCGGCCGTTGCCAAGTTCAAGCGCACGGTCGACGACACGGCGGCAATCGTCTTCACGGATGATGTCACCGGCAACGAACGTGACACCGTGATTGGCGCGTTCGAGCGCCGCGCCCGCTTCTGCATCTCGGCCGGTCGCCACCACTCTGGAACCGGCAGACGCAAGTTTCTCCACGCAGGCCCGCCCAATCCCGTGCGTGGCGCCTGTTACGATGATCATTCCAATTCACTCCATTGCGTATTTGGCAACCGCACAGTTTGGGGGGCTCGCTTTTGGGCCAATCCCCGCCCCATCAAATCATGACGAACAACGTTGTCGTCACCTAGGATCAGTGGATCAAGTTGTGACGCAGGTTAAAGCCGGTGGACTGGCCCAAGCGCCGGGCCGTCGGCCCAACGGCTAGATTGGCGATACTGCGCATGTGGCCATGTCTTTCCTCGCGTGATGGGGTGTTCCCTAGAAGCGGAGCGATATGCGGGTGTGACGACCGATAAGGCGGACCGGCTATTCCGATAGGGACATCCATACTGTCGCATGACCGACTCGTCATCCCCGCAAGGCCAGTAATGCCAGAAGTGCTGCACAATACGCCAAGAACGCACACCGACCAATCAGTGTTTCGACTGTTCGCCGCACACGGGATCGGCCTCTCAGCTGGCAAAACCATGTCGCAATGGCTGGACGTGCATCGCGATTTGCGAGCCTGGTGACGCGGGACTTGCGCCGGCACGCTATCAAGGGAACCGGCCGCGACGGCTTGCCGGCGGAGGCTGTGCTGCCCTGCCCCTGCTCAAGCAGCACCACCCACTAAGCATCGGGAACCCGCGTTCCATTTAGAAGCCTCCACGTTGCGGGCCTTTGCCCGGCTGCCGGGAGAATGAAGTCGCAAGACAACACCCGCAATCCGGGCGCCGACCTCTAGGAAGAACTCAGGCTGGCAAGCGCCAGACGAGAGAAGTTGGAAAGCGGCACGGTCGTGCGCGGGGAACCGTCATTTCAACAATCATCCGACCGCAGCGTGTTATGGCACGCTGCGGTGCGGTTCAGCGCGGCTGTTGCAGCACGCGAATGCACTGGGCACATCTCCTCCCTAAAGACCCTATGACGATTTGGTCGATAGCGAAGTGCGGCTGCTGACCAATGGCTCTGTATTCGAAGGCCACGCTGATCGCTTTGACTTATTCGCCGGCGCTTGATGTCAGGCAACTCGATCGACAAGCCGCATACCGGTCGGTCGCGAGGAAGCCCACATCGCCGAGGCCAGTTGCATGGCTGCTGTCTCCGACCTCGTCTTTCGTCAAATGGATTGTGATCCCGGTCGAGGCAGCGAAACCGCGATTGAAGACACCTTCCCGGCTGAGCACCGGCTAATGAAAACCCTATTGACTTATAACTTATAAGTAGTACGCTAGCACTGTGAAAATGAACAACGACGCGGATGGCCCTGAAGGCGAACTCGCCTAGACGGTACTACGATCCGCCAGCAAGCCTCTGCTCCCAAGGCAGACCGCGGAGCCGGCGAAATCGCCGGCTCCGGACCCGGGAACACACGAAAATGGGGAATCACATGACCAAGAATCACGCTTTCCGATCCATCCTCGCGGCGGCTTTCGTCACCGGCGTGGCCGTCCTGCCCAACGCCGCCCAGGCCAAGGATTGGTGGCCCTTCAAGATCAACGCGGCCAAAGGCGGCGATCTGAAAAAAGTCGAGGCACTCGACTATGTGCCGCTGGAAAAGGCCGAGAAGCCTTGGAACCTGTGCGTCTTGTTTCCGCACCTCAAGGACAGCTACTGGGTCTCGGTCGACTACGGTATCGTTGAGGAAGCAAAGCGCCTGGGTGTCAAAGTGACGGTCCTGCAGGCTGGCGGCTATGACGCGCTGCCCAAGCAGCTGTCGCAATACGACGATTGCGTCGCATCCGGTGCCCAGGGTATCCTCGTCGCCGCCATCTCGGAAGCCGGTCTGGCGGCCAAGCTGAAGGAGGGCGACGCCAAAGGCCTTGTCCAGATCGCCGTCGCCAATCCCATTCTGGAAACTCCGATCACCGCGCGCATCACTCCCGATACCTACCAGAAGGGTTTTCAGGAGGGTGAGTACCTCAAGAAGTATCTCGGCGACAAAAAGACGACCGCAATCGGCCTGCCGGGTCCGCAGGGATCGGGTTGGGCGGAGAGCTATATGGCGGGCTTTCGCGACAGCATCAAAACCGGCAACATCAAGCTCGCGGCCGAGCTCTATGGTGAGCCCGGCGTTCCGCAAAGCCTGCGCCTCGTCGAGGACGCCCTGCAGACCTATCCCGATCTCAATGTCATCTGGGGCGGGGCTGCTGCGGCGGAAGCGGCCGTCAGCGCCGTCGCCGACGCTGGCCGCGACGATGTCGTGATCATGTCGTCTTACGAGAACCAGACGATGCTGAAGCTGGTCAAGGAAGGCAAGGTGCTTGGCTTTGCCGCCGAGTATCCGGTGATGATGGGCCGCATCAGCGTCGACCTCGCGGTGCGCGCCTTGGAAAAGAAGGACTATGAGAAGGTTCTGCTGGTCGCGCCGGGTATCGTGACCAAGGACAACGTCGACAAAATCGACCCGACGCAGATTTTCGCGCCCGTTGGGTGGAAGCCTGAATTTTCGGTACAATAGTCGCATCTTCGATGGGCGGCAGACCTCGGCCTGGCCTGCCGCCCTTTTTGCTTCGAGTTCGGTGGTGTCAGCGATGCTTGAACTTACGGGTATGACGAAGCGTTTCGGGGGTGTGGTGGCGCTTGACGGCGTCGACTTCTCGCTGTTGAGCGGCGAGGTCCATGCCCTTCTCGGCGAAAACGGCGCCGGCAAGTCGACGCTCATCAATCTGATAGCGGGAACCTATGGCTGGACCGAAGGCTCGTGCCGTATCGACGGCCAAACCGTTTCCGCGCTGACCCCACAGAAATCCCGCGATGCCGGGGTGGCGGCTGTGTTCCAGGAATTTAGTCTCGTCCCCGACCTCACGGTCGAGGAGAACCTGTTTCTTGGACGCGAGATCAAAGGACGGCTTTTCCTGAACCGGCGCGCGATGCGTGCCCGCGCGGAAGAACGCTTCCGCGACATTGGCTTTCACGTCGAGCTGGACAGCAAGATCGAAACGCTGACCCGGGCGCAAAAGCAGATGGTCGAGATTGCCAAGGGCATGCTTTCGGATGCCAAGATACTCATCCTCGACGAACCGACCGCGTCGCTTACCGACGGTGAAGCGGAAAAACTCTTCGCCGCCATCGCAGGCCTCAAGGCGCGGGGCGTCGGTATCATCTATGTGTCGCACCGCATGGCGGAGATCCGTCGGCTCGCGGACCGCGTCACGGTGCTGCGAGGAGGGCGCAAGATCGACACCTTGGCCATCGCCGCGGCATCCGACGCGACGCTCATCGAGATGATGGTCGGCCAGCCGGTCGAACGACTTTATCCGTCAATCAGCCAGCGCCCCGCCGAAATCGTGCTGGCGACCAGGGGGATCAGTGTCTCCGGCACCCTATCCGATGCCTCCATCGTGGTCAGAGCTGGCGAAATCGTCGGCCTGGCGGGCCTGGTTGGCTGCGGTCGTAGCGAACTTTGCCGAGCCGTATTCGGCCTGGAGCGTGTGACGTCCGGTGAGATCGAACTCCATGGCGAGGTGGTCAGAGCGCCAGTGCCGCACAGCATGTTGCGTGCTGGACTTTGTTACTACCCGGCCGATCGCGGCGCCGAGGGACTGGCGCTTGGCCGGCCAGGCCGCGAGAATGTGACCATGGCCGCGCTCGACGACCCGAGACTGTCCCAGGCCGGACTGCTCAAGTTCTGGCGCGAGCGCCGGGCGATAGCCGCGCCGTTGAAGACACTGGGTCTACGACCGATGGCGCCGGAACGCGCGGCGTCGTCGTTTTCGGGAGGAAACCAGCAGAAACTCGTGCTGGCGCGCGGTCTGATGCGTCCTGTCTCGGTCCATATTTTCGATGAACCGACGGTCGGCATCGACGTGGGCGCTAAAAGCGAGGTCTACAGGCTTATGAAAAGCCTGGTCGAGAATGGCGCGGCTATTCTGCTGTCATCGTCCGAACTGCCAGAGCTCGTTCACCTGGCCAACCGCGTCTATGTCATGCGCGAAGGGCGCATAGTGGCCGAACTCAAAGCCGACGGCATCACCGAGGCCACTGTGCTGCGTCACTATTTCGACGCCGAAACCGGCGCGACGGAGGCAGCATGAGCCCTGACACGCTGCGGCGCCGTTTTCTGGAAACCGGCGGGATCGTCATCCTGCTTCTGGTCGCGGTTGCGGCCGCGGCCGCGATCATCGAACCGCGTTTTCTGAACCGCCTGAACATCCTCAACGTCCTGCGCAATTTCTCCTTCCTGGCGGTTCCGGCGATCGGTCAGATGATCGTCATGACCACCGGCGGTTTTGATCTGTCGGTCGGCGCCACCATGGCGTTGGCCTCAGTGGTTACTGCCGCGGCGATGGCCGCGATGCCTGATGCGCATGGGCTCCAGCTGCTGGTGCCCGTAGCGCTGGCCTTGGCCAGCGGCGCCTGTGTTGGCCTGGTAAACGGCACGCTGGTGGCGCGGCTTTCCCTATCACCTTTCATGGTGACATTGGCATCGTTGTCGATCGTCGCGGGACTTACGCTCTATTACACGCAGGGCATCCCGATCTATGGCGTTTCCGACGCTTTCGTCTATGCCATCGGGCGAGGGCAGGTGCTTGGCCTGCCGCCGGTCTTGCTGCTGGCGATCGCGGTGATCGCCATCGCCATCATTCTGCAGCGTCGGACCGCGCTCGGGCGCCACTTCTACGCCGTCGGCGGCAACCTTGGCGCCGCCCGACTGTCGGGCGTGCGGACTCACCGTGTGTTGATTACCGCCTATGTGCTCTCCGGTCTCCTGGCCGCGCTCACAGGCGTCCTGATCACCGCTCGCATCGGCTCTGGCCAGTCGACGATCGGCGGGACGCTCGGACTGGAGACGATCGCCGCAGCGGTGATCGGCGGCGTTTCATTGCGCGGCGGCTCAGGCCGCGCCGAGAACGTCGCCATGGCGGCGCTGTGCCTGGCGATCATCGCCAACGCGATGAACCTCACGCAGATCGACAGCAAGTTCCAGACGCTGGTGCTGGGTTCGGTGCTCATCGGCGCACTGGCTTTCGACCGAATTGTTCAGGGGAGGCGGGCCAATGTCTGATCGTCCAGACATGGCGGCTCCGGTTGTTCTTGACCGCGCTCGCCCGGACATCCGCCAGTTCGCGGCGCAGGCCAAGCTGCCGGGGCTCGTATTCCTGGCCCTGCTGGTTCTCGGTCTGCTCGACCCGCGTATTGTTTCAAGCGGCAATCTCTGGAACATCGCGATCCAGACCAGTTATCTCGCACTGTTTGCCATGGCGCAGACCATGGTGCTGCTGACGCGCGGCTTCGACCTTTCGCTTGGTTTTACTGTCTCGCTCGTCAGCGTCATATCGGCGATGGTGATGACCGGAAGCGGCGATATGCCCATCCTGTGGGGGATCGTCGCCGGCCTTGGCGTCGGGCTGCTGATCGGCGGGCTGAACGGCGTCCTCATCGCCGGTGTCGGCATCAATCCACTGGTGACGACGCTCGGCATGGCCAACATTGTCATGGCGCTAGCGTCAACCGTCAGCGGCGGCTTTCCCGTGCCGGGCAACCCCGAAGCCTTCACGGAGGCCTTGGCGGAGGGACGGGTGATCGGCATTCCGGTGCCCATCGTGTTCGCCGCGCTGTGTTTCGCACTGCTCTTCCTGGTCCTGCGCTTCACCGTGTTCGGCCGCGGCTTGTATCTCATCGGTGCCAATCCTCGCGCGGCGAAGGCGGCGGGCGTTCGCACCGGACGCGTCGTTGCGATCGACTACGTGGTCTGCTCGCTGCTGGCCGCGATTGGCGCCATGCTGCTCACCGCGCGCACCGGATCGGGCGAGCCCAATCTCGGCGGTAACCTGACCCTGGAATCGATAGCGGCGGCGGTGGTCGGTGGCGTGCGGCTGACCGGCGGAGAGGGAGGCGTCACCGCGGCTCTGCTCGGCGCCCTGTTCATCACGGTCATTTCCAACGCCATGAATCTCATGCAGGTCGACGGCTATCTGCAGCAGGTTCTTTTGGGCCTCATCATTCTGGCCAGCCTGATACTGGGCCGCGATCACAAGAAACGCTAACAGCTTCGGACCTTAAATGGCTTATCAAGTCTGCATCGATATCGGCGGAACCTTCACCGATTGCCTGGTTTCCGAGCCCGGTGGGAAAATCTCGATCTTCAAATCGCCGACGACGCCCGGCGAATTCGAGAAGGGATTCATCAACGTGCTGCACGTCGCGGCGGCCGGATACGGGCTCGATCCCGCGACGTTCATGACCAAGATCGACTTGATCGTACACGGCTCGACCGTCTCGACCAACGCGCTGGTCGAGCGCAAGACCGTCAAGGTCGGATTGATCCTCAACGAAGGACATCAGGACATCCTCGTCCTGCGCGAGGGGCCGCGCAAGGGCGCCTTCCAGTGGCGGCTCGACTATCCCGAGCCCTACGTCCCCCGCCACTTGACGAAGACGGCGCGGGGCCGCGTCGATGCGCGCGGGCGGGAGCTCACGCCTTTGTCGAGATCCGATGTCGAGGCGGCGATAGCCGACTTCCAACGCTATGGGGTTGAAGCGATAGCGGTCGGTCTGCTTTGGTCGGTCGTCAATCCCATCCATGAAACAACGGTGCGCGATATCATCGCGCAGGCATGGCCGGAGATCCCGGTCACGCTTAGCCATGAAGTCAATCCGATGTCGCGCGAGTACAAGCGCATCATCGCGGCCGCTATCGACGCGTCGATCAATCCGATCGTGCGCACCTACATCGAGGACTTGCGGCAAGCACTTTCGCAGGCGGGTTTCCAGGGCGAGCTGCTGCTCGCCAACTGCGTCGGTGGAATGATGCCTCCCGCCGAGATGCTGCGGCGGCCAATCTACAGCGTCATGTCGGGGCCGACGCTGGCGCCGATGGCCGCGCTGGCGCTGAGCGACGAAGCCAACGTCATCGTCGGTGACATGGGCGGCACCACCTTCGACGTCTCGGCTTTGCGTGACCACCAGATCATCGTCACCCCGGACAGCATGATCCACGACGACTCGCTGGGGATCGCGAAAGTCGATGTGAGATCGGTTGGCGCCGGCGGCGGGTCGATTGCCTGGGTCGACGATGGCGGCCTGCTTCGTGTCGGGCCGCAAAGCGCTGGCGCGCGGCCGGGGCCGGCATGCTACGGAGCGGGCGGCACCGCGCCGACGGTCACCGACGCCAATGTCGTGCTCGGCATCATTGACCCGGATTATTTTCTCGGCGGCCGGATCAAGATCAGCCGCGATCTGGCCGAGAAAGCGGTCGCGAGCATCGCGACGCGGCTCGGCATCCCGTTGCTCGACGCGGCTTACGCCATCCAGACCACCAGCAACCACAACATGGTCGGGGCCATCGGGGAAATCACCATTCGCGAGGGCATAAACCCACGCGACAGTTTCTTTGTCTGCGGCGGCGGTGCGACCGCCATCCACATCGCCGAGATGGCCGACATATTGGGCTTGAAACGCTACATGATCCCGCGCTTCATGGCTGGGTTGAGCGCGTTCGGCGGGTTGATCTCTGATATCACGCGCGAGGAAAGCGCGGTTTTTCTAACCTCGACCCGGCGCTTCGACGCCGCCGGCGTCTCCGACATCCTGGCGCGGTTGAAGGTGTCGGGCGAAGCATTCCTCGAACAGGCCGGTGTTGAGCCAGATCTCCGGCGTTTCGAGTTCTCCTTTCTTGGTCGCTACGAATACCAATCCTGGGAGATCGAGGTCCATTTCGAAGCCAACGAGGCGCGTCTCGACGCGGCGAAACTGCCAGGTCTCGTCGAAGCGTTCCATCAGATGCACGAACGCATTTATTCAATCAGATCCGACCGCGACGTCGTCGAATTCACCAACTGGAAGCTGCGCGCGGTGGGCAAGCGGGCTAATCAGGACGCCTGGAGGGACTTCAGGCTAGCCGACCAGGCGACGGCGCCGGTCGCCAAGACCCATCGGCCAGCTTATTTGCACGAAACCCGGCGGACGAGCTCTCTGCCTGTCTACGACATGGACCAGCTGGGCGCGGGGGCGGCGCTTGATGGGCCATGCCTGGTGGAGGCGACGACGTTCACCGCCTTCCTCAAGGACGGACACCGCGGGCGCGTCGACCCGCAAGGCAACATTGTCGTGACAGTCGATTGAGATCAACCTTCCCGAACAAGGCATCATAAAATGAATTCACCTGTCATTCGCCTGGAGACGCCAACGCGCCGCGTCGATCCGTTCCTGATGTCGGTTCTGAAAAGCCGGTTCGAGGCGGTGGTGCGGGAAATGACCCTGGTCGTGATGCGGGCCAGCCGCTCGGCGGTGATCAAGAACGCCCGCGACCTGAGCTGCGCGATCCTGACCTATGATCACCGCCTCGTTTCCACCGAGGACGCGCTGCCGATCCACGTCATGTCGATGGATCTGGCGACCCGTCCGATAACGGAGTTGTTCGACGATATCGCCGACGGCGACATCTTCCTCAACAACTGCCCATACACTGGCGGCACCCATCATGCCGACCTGATCATGGCGATGCCGATCTTTTTCGACGGCAAGCCGCTGTTCTGGGCCGTGGCGCTTTCCCATCACGCCGATACTGGCGCGCCGACACCTTCGACCTATCTGCCATTTGCCAAGAACGTTTATGAGGAAGGGATCCACTTTCCCTGCGTGCGTGTGGTCGAACAGCACCGGGAGAAGCAGGACATCCTGCGCATCGGCATGATGCGCAACCGTGTTCCAGACATCTGGCTGGGCGACGTGCGCGCCCAGATCGGCGCCTGCAGGACTGGGCGACGCCGTCTATTGGAACTGCTTGAAAAATACGGCCGCGACACGCTGCTGGATTTCGTCGAGGACTGGTTCGACTACGGTGCGCGCCGCGCCATGGCCGAAATCGCCAAATTGCCGAAGGGCAAGTTCTCCTACGAGGTCCGCCATGACCCGGTCCCCGGCGTGGCGGAGGAGGGCATCCCGGTCAGGATCACCATCGACGTCGACCCTGAAGCCGGCGTGATCACGGTCGATGTGCGTGACAACATGGATAACGCGCCTGGCGGTCTCAACCTTTCGGAAAACACCTGCACGGGCTCGTGCCGCATTGGCGTCTTCAACAATCTCGACGACGGCATCCCGCACAACGAGGGCGCCAAGAGCCGGATCAAGGTGTTGATGCGGGAGGGAAGCGTGGTTGGCAAACCCCGCTACCCCGTAGGCACCTCGGTGGCGACCACCAATGTCAACGACCGGTTGATCATCGCCGGCAATTGCGTGTTCTCGACGATGGGAGAACCCTATGGCCAGGCCGAGAGCGGCTCGCACCTGCCGGCGGGGATCGGGGTGATTTCGGGCAAGGATCCGTTCAAGGACGGGCAGCCCTACGTCAACCAGGTCTTCATTGGCTACGCCGGCGGCGGCGCGCGTCACGGCTATGACGGCTGGTTGACATATTGCGGGCCGGCGAATGGCGGCCTGATCGCGCTGGATTCCGTGGAGGTGGACGAATCCATGTATCCCATCATCATTGAATCGCGCGGCGTGGTGGCGGATACCCAAGGCATTGGCGAGTTCGAGGGCGCTCCCGCGGTGGGCGGTGTCTTCTATCCCGTCGACCACGAGATGACACTGGTCTACTCGGCCGATGGCACAACCTTTCCGCCGCGCGGCGTGCTCGGCGGCGGTGACGCCAAGGCCAGTCGCAGCGCCAAGCGCGGCACGGACGGCAAGCTGGTGGAATTGCCTGCGTTCCATGAGGAGGCGTGTCGCGCCGGCGAGCGCATCGAGTTCGTTGCCTGTGGCGGCGGTGGCTACGGCGACCCGACCAAGCGCGATGTCCGCCGTGTCGCGGCCAGCGTTGACCGCGGCTGGCTGACGAGCGAAGCGGCTCGCCAATCCTACAAGGTGGCCCTGGTGCTGGACGCCGAGCAGGGCGTCTGGGTCGTCGACCAGGATGCCACCGCGCGCCTTCGGGCGGCCTGAGCCAGCGCGAAGAGAGGTCGCCAGCAAATGACCGGCGGCTTCGATCACGCCCGCTTGGCGGCCGCGTCCTGCTCGTCGAAATACCGCAACAGGTTCATGCCACCGCGCACGATGTCGCGTTCGATCGCCTTACGCGCCACCTTCTTGTTGCGGGTCCGGAACGCTTCGATCAGCGTCTCGTGCTCCTCCGCACCGATGTAATCGTTCTCGGCCTGCAGATAATACACGTTAAGGATAGGGCCCATCGAGACCCACAGGCTTTCGATCTGGGCGATCAGCATATCCATCTTGGACAGGCGGTAGACGCCGAAGTGGAATTCACGATTGGCGCGACGGGCGCGGTCAGCATCGCCGGACGTTTCGCCGGCCACGAAATCGCGATGGATCTCGACCAGTTTTGCAATGTCCTTCTCCGAAACATGCTCAACGGCGAGTTCGGCCGCTAGTCCCTCGAGCGCGATGCGAATGAGCCGGACCTGCCAGTAACGCGACCGGGTCAGCTCTGGAACGGTGATGAACCGCCCTGACCGCAGTTCCAGCGCCTGCTCGCTGACGAGCCTGAAACAGGCCTCGCGCACAGGCGTGACGCTGGTGCCCAGCCGTTGCGCCAGATCCTGCATCAACAGTCTTTCGCCGGGCCGGAAATTGCCGGCGATCAGGGCTTCGCGCAGCGAGATATAAGTTCTCGCCGACAGACTGCCTTGCTCGATTGGCTGCATCGTGCTCATGGTCCACCGCTGCAATCTTGGCCGCACCGAATCGACAACGGATAGTGCGAGACGCTCTTATATCCTATAAGTCCGTTGCGAAACATGGCTAGGAGCTGGCGGGTTTCCCAGCGGAGAGCTTGCGCAGGATTGTCTCGATGATATCCAGCGATTTCTCGACTGTCGCCCGGTCATGGCTCCCTGACAGGTAGAGACGCTTGAGCGGAAGCGGCTGGCCGATCAGCCGGTTCGCCACCATCTCTCTGCGGAATGCAAGATCGAAAACATCGTCGTTGCCCAGCAAGTCCTGGTAGTCGCGGTAAGGACCGCTGAGGAAATAGATCAGCCAGACCGAGCCAAACCCGGCGCTCTGCGCGGGCAGGCCGAGGCGATCGACAATGCCATCCAGCTGCGTGCGCATGAAATCGCCGAGGGCAAACAGGCGGTCGTAGAAGCCTGGTTTCGACAGCTCCTCGATCGTCGCCTGCATGGCGGCGAGCGTCGACGGCGTGCCGTTGAAAGTACCGCCCATGAACACGGATCCTTCCCCGGTCCGGCCGACGAGCGCCATGAGATCGCGACGACCGGCCACCACGCCAACGGGATAGCCTGAGGAGGCCGCCTTGCCGAAGGTCGCGAGATCAGGCGTGACGTCGGCGATCGACTGATAGCCGCCGAGCGCGTGGCGAAAGCCGGTGATGACCTCGTCGAAGATCAGCACGACACCATGATCGCTGGTCAGGCGACGCAGCTCGCGCAGGAAAACATCCGTCGCGATCACCGACCCCATATTGTGAGCGATTGGCTCGATGATGATCGCCGCGACATCGCCTGGATTGGCCTTGAGATAATCCTCGACGGCGCCGGCATCGTTGTAAGGCAGCACGATGGTGTGACGGGCGGCATCCTCGAGGATGCCAGCACTGATGGGATCGTACTTGCCGATCGCCTGCGCGTGCGACTGTACGTTCATGGCGACATAGTCGTGCCAGCCATGATAGCCGCCTTGGAACTTGATGATGCGCTTGCGACCGGTGGCGGCACGGGCAAGGCGCAGGGCGTGATAGGTCGCCTCCGATCCGGAATTGCAGAAGGCGACGAGATCCGCGCAAGGGATGCAGTCGACCAGCGCCTCCGCCACCTCGATCTCTAGCCGCATCGTTCCCGCGCCGACAAGATCGATGTCCTGGGAGACCGCAGCGATGCGTTCACGCACTGCCGGATGACAGTGGCCAAGCACATTGGCGCCGAAGCCGCAGTGGAAGTCGGTGTACTGGTGTCCATCGACGTCGTAGAGAAACGCACCCTGCGCCCGGGCAAATACATGCGGCGCGCCGAGCCTGCGGCTCGGGCTGAGCAATCCGCCCGGCATCACCGCACCGGCGCGCTCAATGAGTCGGGCGGTGTTATTCTGATCGGTCATCGGAATGTCCGTGCATGGCTATGGTCCGCCGGCTCAGCCGAGGGCTTCAAGAACGGTGGCCTCGATTCCCGCCGCGTCCAGCCGGTAGTGCTTGTAGAGATGCGTTGGCGGCGCAATCAGGCTGTATTCGTCGCGGATGCCATGGCGTATCAACCGTGCCGGGCTGCCCGCCTCCGCCAGGATTTCCGCCACGGCGCCGCCCAGACCGCCCAGGATATTGTGTTCCTCGATGGTTAGAATGAAGCGGGAGTGAGCCGCGGCCGAGAGCACTGCCTTCGTATCCATTGGCTTCACCGTATGCATGTCGATCAGTCCGACGGATTTGCCCGCCGCGCGCAGCGCGCGGTAAGCCTCCCTTGAGGGATGGACCATCGAGCCACAGGCGATGATGGTCAGGTCCGATCCTTCGCCGTGAACGATCGCCTTGCCGAACTGGAAGTCGACGCCGTCGTCTTCATAGACCAGCGGTTCCTGGCCGCGGCCAATGCGGAAGTAGATTGGCTGGGCATGATTGACAGACGCCTTGACGGCGGCCGCCAGTTGCGGGCCGTCAGCCGGCGCGACGACCGTGAGGTCGGCGATGCTTCGCATGATGGCAAGATCTTCCGTCGCATGGTGGGAGGTGCCGTAGAAGCCGAGTGAAATACCGGCATGATGACCGATCAGCCGCACCGGCAGCGCCGAATAGGCGACGTCGGTTCTGATCTGTTCGCAGCACAGCAGCGCCAGGAAAGAAGCGAATGTAGCGACGAACGGCATGGCGCCGGTGCTGGCCATGCCGGCAGCAGCCGAAACCATGTTCTGCTCGGAAATGCCAAATTGCGTGAAGCGTTCGGGAAAGCGTTGCGCGAACCGCACCAGCCCGTTGGAATATTGAAGGTCGGCCGTACCGGCCACGACCGGATAACCGTCTTCGACCAGATCAATGAGCGCGTTGGCCAGGTAACTCAGGCCAGGCGCGCGCGCGTTGATCTGGCGGTACTGCCAGGAGTTGGTATCGATCGGGCCGTTCATTGTGTTTTGCCTCCACGCTTGATCTCTTCGGCGGCCAAGGCCTCGTCCGATGGCGCGAGATAGCCCAGATGCCAGCCGGGTTCGGTTTCCATGTAACCAACGCCCTTGCCTTTGGAGGTCTTGGCAATGATGCAGACGGGCCGGGTGCGGTCTGCCTCGGCCTTCAACTGTCGCAGCAGCGTCGCGAGAGCGACGACGTCGTGCCCATCGACCTCGTGCACCTGCCAGCCGAACGCCGCCCATTTGTCGGCCAACGGTTCGATGCCGATGATGTCGTCGACCTGCCCGTCGAGCTGGTATCCGTTGCGGTCGACGATGGCGATCAGATTGCCGGCCTTATGGTGGGCGGCGGACAGCGCCGCTTCCCAGACCTGGCCCTCCTGCATCTCGCCGTCACCGAGCAGGACATAGACATCGAAGCGCCGGTTGGCCGCACGGCCGCCAAGCACCATGCCGAGGCCGCCGGACAGGGCATGGCCGATCGAGCCGGAGCTGAAATCGACGCCGGGCACCTTGCGCATGTCGGGATGATCGCCAAGCGGATTGCCGAGCCGGGTATAGCCGTCGAGAACGTCCTTGGAGAAGAAGCCCCAGTCGACCAGCAGCGGATAAAGGCCGACCGCGGCGTGCCCTTTGCCCATAAGGAAGCGGTCGCGGTCCGGCCATTGCGGCTCGCCGCGCCTCAGCCGCATCGCATCGTAGTAGAGCGTGGCGAATATTTCCGCGCAGGAGAACACCGACGAATAGTGGCCCACCTTGGCGATCTGGATGAGGCGCAGCGTCTCGAGCCGGACGAACTCTGCCCTGTCGCGCAACAGGGCGATCCGCTCCGCGTCGGGTGGCAGGGTGTTGTTTGAAGGAGTGGGTGCGTTGGCCATTGGACGTCACTCTCGGGATCATTTTTTCTCGACAACTTATAAGTTATAAGATATTTGTCGCTGAAGCAACCGCCTATCTGGTCGCAAGGAGAATTTTGATGAACAACGAATCGCGCGTGCTGGACATGGCCAGGCACTTTCATTCCCAGACGGATCCACGCCTGCATGAGGATCATGGTCCGTTGACGATCGTGGCCGGCGAAGGCGCGACCGTCACGGATGACGCGGGCAACCGCTATGTCGAGGGCATGGGCGGACTCTGGTGCGCCTCGCTTGGCTTCAGCGACAGCCGGCTGGCCGCCGCGGCTGACCGCCAGATGCGCAAGCTCGCCGTCTACCACACCTTCAACCACCGCTCGAACGAGCCCACCGTCGAACTCGTCGAGCAGCTTACCGCGTTGGCGCCGTTCGACAACGCGCGCGTTTTTCTGGTCGGCTCCGGTTCCGAAGCCAATGATACGATGGTCAAGCTCGCCTGGTACTACCAAGCCGCGCGGGGGCGCCCGGAGAAACGCAAGATCATCAGCAGGTTTGGCGCCTTCCACGGCAGTACGATCATGGGCGCGGCGCTGAGTGGCCTGCCGCATATGCACAAGTCCTTCAACCTGCCGCCGCTTCCCGTCATATTCGCGGCGCGGCCATTTCACTATCTCGACGGTCTGCCGGCCGAGGCGGAGCCTGACTACGCCACGCGCCTGGCCCAGGAACTCGAGGCCCTGATCCTGGCGGAGGGGCCAGAGACGATCGCCGCGATGATCGCCGAGCCAGTCATGGGCGCCGGCGGCGTGCTGGTACCGCCGGAGGGTTATTTTCCAAAGGTTCAGGCGGTGCTGCGCAAATACGACATCCTGATGCTGTCCGACGAGGTGGTCTGCGGCTTCGGACGCACCGGAAATTGGTTCGGCAGCCAGACTTTTGGCATGGAACCGGACATGCTGTCGGTCGCCAAGGGGCTTTCATCCGGTCATCTGCCCATTGGCGGCGTCATTATCTCCGACAAGGTCTACCAGTGCGTCGCCGATGAGGCCCACAAGGTCGGCGTGTTCGGCCACGGTTTCACCTATTCCGGCCATCCGGTGACAGCCGCCGTCGCCGCCGAGGCGATCAGGATCTACCGCGAGATCGATCTCGTGAGCCAGGCGCGCCGTCTCGGCGATTATCTGCATGCAGCGCTCGCGGACGCGCTCAACGACCATACACTGGTCGGCGAGGTCCGCGGCCGCGGTTTTATCGCGGGGATCCAGATCGTCGAGGATCGCGCCACCCGTCGCGCCTTTTCGCCGGAGCTGCGAATTGGCACCGATGTCGAGCGGCGGTGCCGCGAGCACGGAGTCATGATCCGCAACATGGGCGACGTGCTGGCAATCTGCCCGCCCTACGTCATCGCCCCTAAAGAGATCGGTTACATGGTTGATGGCATTCGCGCGGCTCTTGATGAGACCGCGGCGGCCCATGCGCGGACTGACCAGTTGGCATGAACCCGCCCGGCGAGGCGGCGAGACATCGCTGGAGGGGCCGGCCGCGCGAAAGGCGCTTGGGCAAGCGCGAGCCGCAGCCAGCATACAGGATCCTGATTGTCTTATCCGAACGGAGGCCAGACCATGCTTCAGAAAACCAGCCATTTCATGCGCCAGGCCAATCTCATCAACGGCGAGTGGGTGCAGGCCGACAGCGGACTGAGGGTCGACGTCAACAACCCGGCCACCGGTCTCAAGATCGGCACCGTGCCGAAGTCGGGCAAGGCCGAGACCCGCCGCGCCATCGAAGCCGCTGCAGAAGCTTTCAAGACCTGGCGCAAGACGACCGCGCTCGAGCGCTCGAAGCTGCTGCGCAAGCTGCATGACGCGATGATGGACAATCAGGACGTGTTGGCCGAACTGCTCACCATCGAGCAGGGCAAGTCGCTGTTCGAATCGAAGGGCGAGATCGGCTCGGCCGCGGCCTATATCCTCTGGTTCGCCGAGGAAGGCCGCCGCACCTATGGCGACGTGGTGCCGTCACCTTGGGCGGATCGCCGCATTCTGGTGACCAAGGAGCCGGTCGGCGTCATCGCCGCGATCACACCGTGGAATTTCCCGTCCTCGATGCTGGCCCGCAAGCTCGGTCCCGCACTTGCCGCCGGTTGCACCGCGGTCGTCAAGCCGGCCTTGCAGACGCCGTATTCCGGCCTTGCCTGGGGGGCGCTTGCCGAGGAAGTCGGCTTTCCCAAGGGCGTCGTCAACATCCTGACCGGCGCCGCCGGCGAGATCGGCGACGAGATCTGCGCAAATCCGCTGGTGTCGAAGATCACCTTCACCGGCTCGACCGAGGTCGGCAAGCTTCTCATTCAGAAGTCGTCCGTCACCGTCAAGAAGGTGTCGATGGAACTCGGCGGCAACGCGCCGTTCATCGTCTTCGACGACGCCGATCTCGAGCGTGCCGTCGCCGGCGCGATCACCGCCAAGTATCGCAATTCCGGTCAGACCTGCGTTTGCACCAACCGCTTCCTGGTTCAGTCTGGCGTCTATGACAAATTCGTCGAGAAGCTCGCCGCCGCCAGCAACGGGCTGAAGGTCGGTTCCGGCCTCGAGGACGGCGTGCAGCAGGGACCGCTGATCGAGGAAAAGGCAGTCGAGAAGGTCGAAGAGCTGATTGCCGATGCGACGTCCAAGGGTGGCAAGGTTGTCGCCGGCGGCAAACGCCATGCGCTCGGCGGCTCGTTCTTCCAGCCGACCGTCATTGCCAACGCGACACCCAAGATGCGCTTCATGAAGGAAGAGATTTTTGGCCCGATCGCCCCGGTGTTCAAGTTCGAGACCGAAGAGGAAGCCATCGCGCTCGCCAACGACACTGAGTTCGGCCTCGCCTGCTATTTCTACACCGGTGATCTCGGCCGCGCCTTCCGCGTGATGGAAGGACTGAAATACGGCATGGTCGGGGTCAATGAAGGCCTCATCACCACGCCGGAGGCACCGTTCGGCGGCGTCAAGGAATCCGGCCTCGGCAAGGAAGGCGGACATCAGGGCATCGAGGATTACCTCGATACCAAATATGTCTGCATCGGCGGCCTCGGCTCTAGTGCGCCGGCTTTTGCCGCGTCTCAGAACGCGGAATGACGAACCCGCGGGTGATCCGGTGAAAATCTTTCCGGTTCCGAGGAGAAGTGACCTAAGATCGTGAGCGCCCTATGCTCTTACGTTTCCGGAAAAAGCTTCGGAAACAGCGCGTCCAGAGCGTCCGCCGGAAAGCGTAGGGACACTGGGCCCTTTGGCGTTTCCGACGCCAATAGTCCGAGCGCGATTACGTCATTGAACACTCGACGCGCCGTACGTTCGGGTAGTCCGCTAATACGGGATGCCTCGCCGCGGTCAAACTCACCGCGCGTGAGCGCTTCCTCCACGAGGCGGCCGGCTTCGGGCTTCAGACCACTGCGCTCCACATGCCGATACAGCCGCTTGGCCAACGTGTCGAGATCGAACAGTCCGGTCATGAAGCTCACCTGATCGATACACGCCTGCAGGAACCATAAGGTAAAATCGCCGAGTGCGCGTTCGGAGAGGTTGCCACGTCCGTCGAGATCACCCTGGCGGGGCATATCGGCATGATCCATCATGCTCTTGTAATCCGTTCGGCTTTTCACGCCACGTGCCAAGCCTCGTGAGATCGACCACAGCCCGTGCGCGGCGATCCCGGCCTGATGGGCCATGGCGTGGCTCATCAATCGGCTGACGCGTCCGTTGCCGTCCGGAAACGGGTGAATGTAGTTGAAGCGGTGATGCGCGGCAGGAATGGTCAGGATGCGTCCGGCCTTGCCCAGCTTATCGAAGCGATAACGCATGGCAAAGTATTGCATGAAATCGTTGACGCGATCGCTCGAAGGCGGTTCATGCCGGCCGATGGCGACGTCATGCTCTGGCTTCGATCGCCACTCACCTGGCGCCATGACGAACTCACGGCCGGCACCCTTGATGGTCAGCATGGGCGCTTCGGCATCGCGATAGAATTCCGCGTGCAGCCATCGAAGAAAACCTACCGATGCCGGTTCCGGCAACTGCCCATCGGCAGCCAGGCGGTCGATCTCGGCTTGCAGGCGAACGTGCGCGGCCGCCTCGAGCTGCAGATTGCGGCGGTTCTCGTCTCGATCGAAATTTCCGACCAGCGCCCGTTCGATGTCGCGCGGGCGCGTATCGTGGCCTTCGATCAGGTTGCTGTAGTAGGTGTTCATGATGCGCACGAGATGGGCGAGGTTGGCTGCGGTACGCGAGTGCAGGCTTTTGCCCAAAACAGCCGACGTCGCCGACAGCTCTACCAGCGCATCCGAGATAGTTTCGGATACATCGGGTAGGCGTGCCGGTTCGATGCGCTGTACGCTCTCTTCCATATTGGCCGATCTTGGGTTCCGCCAAATGCGCGATTATAAACATAAATTTTCAGTTGACCAGATTGTTTGGCCGATCTTCTGGCCGATCGTCGGCATGCGGACTTGCGGGCCTCGGCACTGCCACCGCTGCCAGGCTTGGACACAAATCGATGCTGCCGATGATGATCATGGCCGATGTTCGGCAGGCCTATCGCACTGACAACTATGCACAAACCGTAATTGGGGGAGCCATCTGGCCGATGCTTTGGCCGATCTATGACGATCGGCCGGACTCAGACAGGTTCGAGGTGGAAAACAGGCAGCTTTAAACATGGTTCTGCCTCGGCCAGCGCAAGATTCGCCTGGAGCTTCGCTTATGCTGTGTGAGCTTGTTCTCTCGCGCCCGAATTCCCCATGGATGGCCCAAAAGCAGGCGATCCATTTGTCATTTTTAAGTGCGTCGGACTGCCAGTTGATCGCGTTCTGACCCGACTGGGAGTTCAAGTTTGACCTGAAACTGACCGGGTGCTGGATGGCAGGCTTCATCCACACCGGTCTGATATGAAACAACGTCCGGCCCCGAGGCTAGGCTACAATCTCGTATGGCTTCTATGCGCCGTTCTCTTGGAGCGTGTTGCGGGCTTGGTCTGCTCAACCTCGGAGCTCAACGCTTCACGGCGTTAGGATGAGCGTTCGAGGCGCAGGATTACTGCCGACACTGCTCTTCTTGTTCGCATTGGGCAGTTCCCGTTGGAAGCTTCCATCTTGCCGACTGCTGAGTTTGGAGTCGCCGTAGCTGTGAAATCGAAAAGAAGCCCATAGGCAACGTTTGCCGCGACGCTACTGAGAGCTGGTCACCGGGAGAGCCGAAGGTAGAACGAAGTTGTCTCGTTGAGCTTGTATGTGGCGCCAGCATAGAAGGCCCAGTTCCCACCCCAAGGCTTATACAAACGCCCACCGTTAGCGCCGATCGCGTTCATGGCCTCGTCCTTTTGGCAGAGATCACCACGGTCGCTAGCTGGCGAGCAAAGTCCGTCCCAGCGCTGCATTATCTCGTCGGATCCGGCAAGCTGGCAGAATTTCCCAGGCGGAGCTGACGGGGAGGGATGGTGGGAATAAAACGGTGCGCGTGAGGTCTCGGCGGGAACAGCCAAGACATCTAAGCGGAACGGACTGGCATAACGCAAAGACACAGGCGAGCTCAGCGGCAAGGTGGTTGTTATCACCATGGGACGCCTGCCGCGTCAAACGGTGGTGTCGTGGGTCGAGACGGCGAGGGCGGCGGTCGCCATGCGCCCCGACCGGCTTGCCTTGTTCGGCTACTCGCATATCCCATCCCAAATAAAGAACCAGCGCCTCATCGAGGCGGAATTTCTTCCCCACAGCGCTGCCCGCGCTGAACAGCATGCGGCTGTCGCCGTGACGCTGGTTGCCGCCGGCTACCGGGAGATCGGGCTCGACCATTTCGCCTTGCCGCACGACGAGCTCGCGCTGGCACAGGAAACAGGTCGCCTGCGACGTAACTCGTTGGGCTACTCGGCCGACACCTGCAGAACCCTGATCGGTTTCGGCGCGTCGGCTATCGGCCGCATCGGCCAAGGGTACGTTCAAAACGAAGTTACACGGGATTCCTACATCCAGCACATCGCAGATGGCCGACTGGCGACATCGAAGGGCCATCGCCTCACCGACGACGACCGCGCGAGAGCCGCAATTATCGAGCGATTAATGTGCGATTTTGAGGCCGATTTGCCGGCAATCTGTGCCGCCTACGGATCTGATCCGATCCGTCTTCTCGATTCAGCTGAGCGCTTGGCGATCCTGGCCAAGGACGGGATAGTGGTTTTCGAAAACGGTTTTGTCCGCGTACGGCGGGAGCATCGCTTTTTGACTCGCGCTGTCGCTGCCGCCTTTGATGCTTTTAGGGATGGCCTTACGTATCCCGCAGGTGAGGGCAAGCAACACACGGAAGCTAACACAGGGAGTATCTTTTGCCGGAGAGAACGAGCTGCCATCGTGCGGTGCCCGGTTAGTAGTGAAGCGCCGTAAAATGTCGACATAGGCGTTGGTGAACTGGACCGAACGACGAGAACAGCCTATCCAGTGTGTTGTCGGCAGTTAGTTCGAAAGTCCTGCTACACCCGATCCGATGCCTCTCAACGCCGAGGCCGCACCTCCGTGCCGAAGCCGGCCTTCCCAATGGTGGGTCGAGCCGTCGCTTACCCCGTGCTTGCCTCACAGATCCGCGACCGAGAACCCAGCCTCATGCTCCCGCCCTGCCGGGGCCTAGGTCCATCAAGCATGAAAGGAACACGTCGGAACCTGGGATATCGCTTGCCCGGCCGGGCGGCGATAGCCTTGTCGGGGCAGCGAGGAGCCGTAGCCGATGATGAACGCACAGGAGAAGTCTGGCGTGAATGGGGCGATGATTGTCAAGCTTTGCTCTCGAGTCATTTCGTCAACCATCTTGCGTGACCGATTGGCGACCATCTCCTCGTCCCGACCTTATATTACCCGTCGCCTGTCGCCGCCAGCGCGCAGTGACTTGTCAAGGATGGAGGCCCGCAGACCCCATCGCGCGGCGACTTGTCCTTGACGGTCACGAGCACGGCGGCAGGTTTGCCGTGGTCGGGGAGCCCTTCCTTGGGCGGAAGCCGACGACAGTTTTCGAGGGGAACTCGCCATGAGCCGGGTGCGCAGAGATCGTCCGACGCTCTTGTATTTGCTGGATCCCAGCCGGCTCCGCCTCCGACTGCCTCGGTAGCTCGGTATCCTGAGCGCGTCGGCGGCATCATGCCATTATCATCCTACGAATTGCATGCTCCATCGTCCTGGACGAGACCGGTTTGGCTAGCCAAAGGACGAAGGTCTGATTACCAGATGTGATCGGCATGGGGTCGCTTCCACCAACGACGATGATGGGCACCGTCATCAGGGTGGTACGTACGGCTTCGGGCTGTCCTGGCCCGAGGAAAGTCGCTTTATCGAAAATTAGGAGGTCGGCTGCCTTCCCGCTCTCGATCCAGTCGCAAAGACTCTCGAAGGTCGCGAAGCCGACCGGCTTATAACCCAGCGCGGCGATCTTATCCTTGTAGATCTCCAACGCTGCTGGATCGGGGTCAACGACTGCAATGATTTCTCCGTTGCCAAGTGATCCATCGCATGGGCCGAAAGCGCTATCAGCTCTGACCTGCTCCTCAGCGCAGGCCGGTAAGTAGAGATCGAAGCGTGTACCTCGGCCAACAGCCGAGGTGACGTCAAGGCATCCTGCGAGCGCGCTCACATGGCGGTCCACTGCAGCAAGACCCAGTCCGGTCCCGCCGACGCGAGAGCGCGTGGTAAAAAAGGGCTCAAAGATATGCGGAAGCACCGAACTTGCGATTCCTTGGCCATCGTCGCTGATGGAGAGGAGAACGTAATCTCCCGGTTTCAAGTTGCCCTTAGCCACGGGCTTCGTTTGACAGACGTGAGCGCGAGAAACGCTAATCTCGACACGGCCCTCATTCAAGAGAGCCTCCGACGCGTTCTTGCATAGATTCATAAGGATCTGCTGTATCTCGGTCGGGCTGCCCTCGATCACCGTTTGCCACTCGTTGATCTTGAGGTTCAACTGAACATCCGCACGAAGTGTAACCCGCAGCAATGGCGCGAGATCCATTACACTCTCCGAGACGTCGAAAGGCATCGTCACGCGCTTCCGCTTTCGGCTTAGTGACAAAATTTGATCAATAATCAGTTTGGCTCGGTTGCTGGCCAAGATAATTTGGCCGATGTGGCCCCGAATTCTCGAGGGGCGACGCACAAGACCTTTAGCCATCTCTGCGTAGCCGACTATTGCTCCTAGAACATTATTGAATTCATGTGTAACGCCGCTTGCGATTGTGCCGACAGCCGTCAGCCTTTCCGCATGCTCCCATCGACTCTCAAAAAGGTTACGTTCCGTGTGTACACGTTGCATTTCAAGATGGTTGCCTAAACGCACAGTAGCGCTCGCCAGAACCAGGAGGTCGTCTGTGGAGGGTGGTGAGCGATCTCCTTCAAAAACAAGGATACAAACCGCAGCCTGCTGATCGGAGGCCCTGCAACCAACAATTTGACAAACACCGGTAGTGCCTACGGCAGTCCGAACCACTTCCGACGCCGGAACGACGCGAAACACTGGCTGTTCCGGGTGTACAAGTGAGACGACTTCATGGATTAGCGTGGCGTTCCAGACGCGCATGCGCTTGTTCGCGACAAAGTACTCGGTATTCCTGCTGATACTCGGATCCACCAGAGCAAGCGCGCATTGATCCGCATCGAAAACGCATTGAATGAGTCTAAGCGCTGCTTCGGTGGAGAAGCGCCGCGAAGCCTTCGTTGCTTGACTGTCGATGAAACAAGCTTCGATCTCACTCATCGCCGCTTCAAGCTCTAACCGCCTTTCCAACCGGTTCGTCCGCACATGCAGCGTGGAGGCTCGAATGGTCGCAAACAAGCAGAGGCATATGGACACCAAGCCAAAGAAAAGTCGTGTACGCTGCGCTTGCGCGCTGGCGAAGCTGTAGGCTTTCAGATGTTCTCGCTCCAATTCGGCAGCCTTGGCGAACGTGTCGAAGGATGGGATCCGATTGACAGCGCGGTCCAACCTCAACATTGAGGACAGGATAGCGCGGCCCTCGCGGGCAACATCCTCCGTGACTTGGTCCTGGCTAGGAGGAAGTCGGCGGAGAGACTGATCGATTTGTAATGCGAGGCTGAATCCCGGTCTGGCCGAAAATTGAAGGATCAGATTGGAAAATTCAGGCCTGTTCGACACTCCCCCCCGAAGGCGATTAGCCGAGCGAGCAAAGCGTACGAGAGAGCTTTGCAGAAGCTCATTTTGCGCGGCCGAGGCCGAGATGGCAGCTTCTGTGTTTTCGAGGGAATTTTTGAGCTGTGCAACCAACCTGGAGTGCACCCCGGAGCTCTCATTGGGCGAAATCTCAACAAGGCGTTGGTAGTTTTGAAGGTTCCTTTTTAATGCTTGCCCGGTAGAAGCAACGGAACGGAAGTCCAATACCATGTCGGCGCGGGCGACGTCTCGCTGGAGCAATGCGTAGTTGATCTGAATCGTCCGCAGTTCGCTTAGGACCGCCTCGTTGATCTGGGGGTCTTGCCACTGTATCGCGACCAAGAGCGCGACCGAGGCCACTAGGGCCATTACAGAAGCTTTGTCGGTACTGAGCCATTTTTCCCAAACGAACGGCGTTTGATCCGCGGTGCGTGCCTTGCGAAGGTCCGATTTGAATTCTAGCTCCCCATCGCGTCGGTGTGCGGCCGGATGCTGCTGGAACAGGAAAGCCAAGTGTACCTCTCCCCTCAAATAGGCGGTGTAGACGCCGTTGCACTCTGCCCCCATGGCCCGCTGACCTTCCATTGATTCGCGGGCGTTTCGACCTCGACGGCGAGGCGGCAGCACAAGGCGGGCAACTGATCGCAGTTTTCGGAACTGGTCTTCCGAGAGATCATCGAAGGGGCATACAAGCGCACGCCTGCAGCAGCCGAGGATGATACCGGTCGGTCAAACGCAACTGGCGAGGGCCGGATCTGCTGTTGGCTGGCAGCTAACACTGGCGGGGCGGCGGCCTCAACTCCGGCGTGCCTAGAGCCGGCTGCTGCGAAAGCGTCCGACACGCTTCCCTTGGGGTCATCCCGTCCAGCGGGCATCCTTGGATCGCTGAAAAAAGACGAGGCGGCTTGATGATCCTGCCCTCGCTGAAGCACCTCGCGAAACCCCTGTTCCAGTCGCTGAAGCACCTCGCGAAACCCCTTTTCCAGTCGCAGAAGCTCCTCTGGACCGGTAGGCGGCTCGTCAGCTCGACCATCGAACAGCGGCCGGAGCGCCTCGGACACGTGCTGCTCAAAGCCCACTCGCCGGGCCTGGACCGCTTGCCCGTCTTCCAAGCCGGCGTCCTGCACCTGCGACAAAGCTGTTACACGGGATGGATTACTATTTCGCGGGTCCATACTAGCCTCACATCAAACTGTATCGTCAAAGTCCTGCGCCAATTCACACAGCGGGTCATCGAGTTGAGATTCTGCGGAGAGCGCCTCCTCTGCTCCCATCAAGGGCGCCGGCTCCGGGAGGGCGCCTGTCTGGCTTTCAAAGATGCGTTTCAGAATGCGATCCGAGAAATAACGCACCTTCCTCAATTTTAATGGTGGCAGACCTTTGATGAGAACAATCTCGTAGTCGTCATCGAGCAGCCGCACCTGTTCGGGACGCAACAGCGGTGCACCTTGATGTGAATTCTGAACGTTCCAATCGAACGTTCGCGCCTGGCTGTAGGAAATCGATTGGGCTTGAAATGTGAATCCACCGATAGCTTTGGAAATGTAGTTCGGAGTCTCGTCATCTACCTCGATGTTCCTAGAAGCGCGCCGGCAGCCCGGGCGGGGGGCTTGGGGTTAGACTGCCAGCGCACGCCACTCATAAAGAGCGGCCTCTTTTCGCGGTTCGGACACCCATAGTCAACCCGGCAACGTCTGGATGCCCGCTGTGCTTTTTGCAGAGCGGCGATGCCGGGCATATCGGCCGATCCTGTCTAGGATGGTGTGGCCACTCTCGTCGGCCGAGTTGATGCTCCAGCCAGTATCGCCTTGCCGACCAGCATGAGTTCGCCGTTAGCAATCCATCGTTGCGAGCCGAGACCGAGGTAAAAAGCGCGTGTTATCGACTATGTAGCTGACGCTCCCGCTGACGCCTTCGAGTGCGCACGCTATGCCCCGTTCGCACCCTCTTGTGAATAGTACTGCCCCATGCACCTGAAACCGCCTCCTGGGACCAGGCTTGCTCAAGCCCTTGATTCAACACGATTGATCCGACGCCAAGGGAAGCGGGTTGTGCGACCGGTGCTCGACGTCCGGCATCATCTGTCGCTTTGCCGCTCCATACGAGCGAAGCTAGTCGGTGATCATGCGCTTCGGCGCGAGCCCCTGCTTCTTCCACAGCCGCGTCAGCAAGCGCAACCTCTCGCAGGGTGCGCTCTCAGAGTTCGTTCCTGCGCAGCGGCCTTGTTATCTCGATACTGGATAAGCGTCTACGAACCTACGCGCCGCATAACGAGCTTTGTTGCGCTGGTCGGTTCCGAAGGGTGGCTCTATGCATCGCAGTGGCGGACGCGAAATCCTCACCATCCTTCTGCATCGCGCTATTTGGCTTGCCGAAAACCCAATTTCGCCGGCACGCTGCCGCTGAATACGATGATCATCTCGCATTCTTGCTATGGAGGCTGTCGTCCTTCCTGGGCACGCGGCTGACGGCGACGAAAGCGGGTTTATTCATGCAACACCCCTTTTGGGCAGGCAAGCTGGTGGACTTCGGGATGTCGGGGGCGAATATAGCGAAGACTCCCGCCGCTCGCTGATGCATTCTGGACGCAACCGCATCGAGCCGATGTGTTCGAGACGCTTCGCGGCTGCAGTCGCCGAACGATGGCGTGGTTATGCGACCTGTTCGGCATGGCTACCCCCGTCCAGTCAGGCGTTCACGAAGGTGTTTGTCGAGAGTTCGTGGAGAAAGTCCGCCACTTATCGTTGGCGAGGGCTTTGCTCCGGAGTGGCGATCGGTGCGCTGATCGACAGGCAGGCTCTGGCCAAAATCGAATCCCATATCGCCGATGCCGTCGCGAAAGGCCGCAGAATTCGATGCGGGGGCAAACGCATCGCGCGAATGGCACGTCGAACTATCGGTCCTGTCTCCAGCGAGATGACCATCGCGCAAGAAAGAGACATTCGGGCGGCTGGCGCCTGTGATTGCTTCGACGATGCGGATAGGTCGTGCATGAGGCCAACGACACGATCTACGGCCTTCCCCCACATTTGTGCCTCAAACGGAAGCGTGTTTGGCGTGTGGCCGAGGCCTTGGAATATGGCATAGTGGTATGAACACGGGACGCATGTCGTCGGAAGCGGCGCCTTTCGGCCGAGTGAAGCAGTCCGGCATCGGGCGGGAGGGTTCCCGCCATTGCCTCGAGGACTACCTCGAAATGAAATACCTCTGCACGGGCGGCATCTGAAGCATGGGCTTGCAGGGCTCGCAGACCGGTAAACCAGCGAGCCATCTCCAAATATTGAATTGTGGATTGCTCCTCGACGGGAGCTGAGGGGCGGCTCCGCAAGCCTTACGACGCTCTTTGCGAGCCGTAGCTGCCGAGCTGGCAAAAGGCCGGGCTACGTCGCGCCAGCGCAATCGGCGCGCAGAAAATTAGGCCTACCCGCTCCGGGACCGCGGACCTCGTCAGCTTCTCGTAAGTATGCCCGAGTAGGTTGCTCAGCTGATCTGTGGACGTGAGGCTAGCGTGAACCGGCACAAATTTGACCTATCCAATGTAACAGGTTGGCGGCAGGTGCAGCCCCCGGCATCTCAAGAGCAAGCGGCACAGGCCGGGCAAGAGGGCTTTGAGCAGCGCTCGGGCGAGGCGCGCCAAGCCGCTGCCCAAATTCCCGCCCCCGCCGTTCCGGCTCTGCCAGACCCGTTCCATCCTCATCCGTCTCAGGGAGACCTGAGCCTCATCGAAGGCGCGGCCCCATGGGAAGCGCAGCCCATGATGCAAGGGAGCGGACAAGAACACGCCGCGGCGCCGTACGCCGGAGGCAGTGGGTCGATGCTAGGTGCCTCGGTGCTGCAGCCGGGTCACTCAACGGCGCGCCATCATCATGCGCCGGATTCGTCAGTGGGTGATCTGAATCCTTCCGCACCGTTCGAGTTGCGTGACCATGCTCGTTCCCCCGTGCCGGCGGCGGTGCAGCCAGATCCTCCAGTAGTGGTCTCCGACGGTCGCGGCTGCAAGCGTCCTCTTTATTCCAACGATGCGACCGTTGTCGAAGGGCTGAGGTCACTCTACGCGGGTAAGGCCAAGGAGGAAACGGTCAAGCGCCATGTAAATTCTCTTTACGGCTTTGGTCGTTGGCTCTTTAAAAATAACAAGCCGGGATTTGCTGCTCGGCTTCACGAGAAGTCGCTGGATGAAGATCTCAAGGAGTACGAGAGCAGTGGTGGCTCCTCGACTGTGGCTGTGGCACTGCGTCGTCTCAGAGAGTCGGCGGGCGGAGTGCCAATGGTGGGCCGCGCTGTCCTGAATCCCGACCCTGCCGACGCCGCGCTCATCAGAGATTACAAAGCGGCTCTCATCAAAGAGTACAAGGGAGCGCCTGCGACCGGGCCGAATCGCCAAACCATTCACGACTATGGAGCTACTCTTAGACGTTTCAGTGAATACCTGCATAAAAACAAAAAGCCGGGGATTGCGGCTCGGCTTCACGAGGAGTCGCTGGATGAAGATGCCAAGCGCTATAAGGACTCCAGTGGTGACCGGAGGATCATTGCACTAGCTCAACTCCGGAAGTTCCTGCCGTCCGCCGCACTCGGGCGCGAAATTGCCCTTGCTGCTCGTCCGGAAGACGCAGTCGGCATGGAGGCTCGTGCCATTGGGGACGCCGCTGCGCAGCACAGCGGGCCGCAGAAGGCATTGGGTCGGCCAGAGAAGCTCCCTGGGGAAGCTAATGAAGACGCCGCTGTTCTGCCATCGTCTTTCGTACCAACTGGGCACCATCACCAAGCCTCGGATCCCGCAGAGTCCTTTCGTCCCCTGATCTGGCGCGACGGCGACCAGCGCGCGCCGGACGAGCGGATCGCTGCACAGGACAGGAGCAACCTGCTACCAAGCGAGGAGGTGCCACTGAGGCCACCGGAATTCGCTCCGCCCAGCTTGCGGGCGGGGAATTCCGCCTCGCCAGAGCTCTTTCCTGAGGGGATGTCCCCCGCGGTCGAAGGGTTTTTTGGTGTTTTCGGCGACCCCAGCGGGCGGGTGCTCGGCGCATTGCAATTGCTAGGCGACGAACATATCCACAGGGATTACCAGCTCCTGGAGCAGGAGTTGCAGGGGAACAATCCAGATCTCGCCGCCCGGACGCGGTTCGTGGATCCCCTCGTAGCCAATTATCATCTGCGCTTGGGCTCCGAGAGCGACAAGCTAAGCGCATTCCAGCGCATCGTCCATAATCAGAACGGTAACGACACAGCCGACTTCCTGTTCGTGCCAGTGAGCGATGGCGGTAAGACTCTTGCGGAGCGCGGCAAACATTGGTCGCTGCTGTTCGTTGATCGCAGCGACCGGGAACGGCCGGTTGCCTATCATTATGACTCCGTCAGCGGATGGCATGACAAGCTTGCAAAACACCTCGCAGAAAGGCTGGGCGCCAGCCTGGAGACCCGCGTGGACTTACCCCGCATCGCCCAGCAGAGCAACGAGTGGGATTGCGGAGTCTACGTGGTGGACGGCACGCGGGCGCTGGTTGGGCGATTGCAAAGATGGCAGCCAGACCTGCCAGACCTGCCAGACCTGAACCTCAACAACCTCGTCGTCAATCGGCAGGCACTACAAACCCGACTCATGGGTGACGATACATCTGGAACGGCAAATTATCTCACGAACTTTGAACTCATGGACCGACAGGCGCGAGACGCGGTTAAGGAAAGCCCCGTTGGGACGTTTCACCAGCGGATCAAGCGGCTCGGCCAGTCAGCGCGAGCGTTGCACGACAGAGCCCTGGCTCCAGTCGCGCCGGACCAAGGCAACCCAGACTCGGTGTTCGTACGGGACGTTATTCCCGGGGAAACACGCCATCATCATGCGCCGGATTCGTCAGTGGTTGATCTGAATCCCCCCGCACCGTTCGAGTTGCGTGACCATGCTCGTTCTATGCCGGCGGCGGTGCAGCCAGATCCTCCAGTAGTGGTCTCCGGTCGCGACAAGCGTCCTCTTTATTCCAACGATGCGACCGTTGTCGAAGGGCTGCGGTCAGCACTCTATGCCGGTAAGGTCGGGGAGCGCACGGTCACGGACCATGTAAATTCTCTTCTCGGCTTTGGTCGTTGGCTCTTTGATAATAACAAGCCGGGATTTGCTGCTCGGCTTGACGATCCGTTGCTGGATCAGGATCTCAAGGAGTACCAGCGCGAGAGTGGCTCCTCGAACGTGGCTAGAGCACTGGGTCGTCTCAAAGAGTCGGCGGGCGGAGCGCCAATGGTGGGCCGCGCTGCCCTGAATCCCGACCCTGTCGACGCCGAGCTCATCAGAGATTACAAAGCGGCTCTCATCAAAAAGTACGAGGCAGAGCCTGCGACCGGGCCGAATCCCAAAACCACTCAGGACTATGCGGCTACTCTTAGACGTTTCAGTCAATACCTGCATGAAAACAACAGGCCGGGGATTGCGGCTCGGCTTTACGAGGGGTCGCTGGATGAAGATGCCAGGCGTTATTTGGACTCCAGTGGCAACCGGTGGATCAGTGCACTAGCTCATCTCCGGAAGTTCCCGCCGTACGCCGCACTCGGGCGCGAAATTGCCCTTGCTGCTCGTCCGGAAGACGCAGTCGGCATGGAGGCTCGTGCCATTGGGGACGCCGCTGCGCAGCACAGCGGGCCGCAGAAGGCATTGGGTCGGCCAGAGTATCTCCCTGGGAAAGCTAAGCAGCTGAGCGAGATCGGCAATTCAGGCGCTCGCGTGCTGATGCAGGCCCCCACCCATCATGTGGATACATCGCCATGGGAGGCGCAACTCAGGAGCGGACAAGAACACGCCGCGGCGCCGTACGCCGGAGGCAGTGGGTCGATGCTGGGTGCCTCGGTGCTGCAGCCGGATCACTCAACGGCGCGCCATCATCATGCGCCGGATTCGTCAGTGGTTGATCTGAATCCCCCCTCACCGTCCGAGTTGCGTGACCCTGCTCGTTCTGTGCCGGCGGCGCCTGCCGGGCCAGCGTTCGCCAGGGCTGACGAGACGCCCTCCGCGGTTGGCGAGGCCGCGGTGGCCGAAAGGCTGGCTCGGTTGCAAAAGCAGACGGTCGACGCTGATTTGTCGGGATATTTCGACTCGATTCCGCACGCGGACCTTCTACGATCGCCATGGGAGGCG
>NZ_JAMYPQ010000030.1:0-32093 GCF_040320455.1 Mesorhizobium sp. M0698
TCCGCTAAACACGGGGGCTGCGCGGCGGACACGCCGACGTCACCGCAATGCCACGCCATTTTGCAGAACTTGACGCACACAACTCAGCGGAACCCTGTCCTCGACAGCCAGACCGGGTCGATGCTGAAGGGCAGAGGCGTGAGCAGCCCAGCCAACTCGAGCGCGGAGCCTGCTCGCGCGCTAGGACGGATCTGATCCAAAAATCGGCGAGTTGGGCGATATCCGCGAGGCGCTGGAAAACGAAGATCGTAGGACTCGGGCGTGAAAAAACGATGCGGTTGCGCGCTTCTGGTGTAATGCGCCTGCCGCGAGGCCGTTGAGCCTGATGAGTTGCTGCGGGAAAGGGGAGTGTTTGCGCGGGACCTTGGTCAAACGTGAGAAACAACCGTCGAGCTCGCCGTGGATGGGGGGCATGCAGGCACGTTTGTCGCTGGAGGACAGCAGCACGGAAGCTGTCCGCGCTTGCCGTGGTCGCTGGGTACCAAACAGAAGAATTTGGCGGTCGCGATCGAATTCATCTGCGCAAACCGCCTGTGGTCGCTGCGCCGTTGCGCTCTTAACGGCGGGCGGCAATTCACGATCAGGACGACTGATCGTGTTGCAGCGGCTGATCGCAATCACGAACCGCGATGCTATCGCCTTCGACAGATTGGCCGGAAAGATCACCAGATTGGGGCCTCCGGCATGACGCAGCGACGGAATGCAAGATCTGGCTACCACGAGGCGGTCCAGGAGATCGGCAAAGCGGTTATTATCCTGAGCCATCTTCCAGAAATTCACGAAACGACAGACGAGCTGAACTTGCCGATCGAATAGTGGCCGTAGCTGTCAATCCGGTCCTCATAAGGCCGGTGATGGCGCATTTCCCCTTCTGCTCCTCGTAGAGGTCGGCAAGATGAGCCTTCATCTCGGCTGTGAAGCCAGAGATCGCCTTCGTTGCGCGTCAGGTCGTTGCCTCGATTGAACCAGGGCGTCGCTCGACCTTTTACGTCGGCCTCTGAGTCGTCTTTGGCCGCGTCAGCTTACGTAACCTCCTGATAACCGTGGGTAGTCCCCTGCGCCACGGGTCGAAATAGGCCTTGGCAAATTCGAGGGCAGGTTCTCCCTAGGGCACCGAGACCGAAGCCTGTTTTCGTTGCCTGTCATGATGACATAGATTTTGCCTGCCAAATCGCTCCCCTAAAAAATATGCATGGAGTCTTCACGACTTTACCGATGGCGTGGTGAGACTCGGTTAAGCCGACCAATCAATCCAGACATTCACGCTAATGCATCTGATACTCTTGCAGGCTACCGTCGCCGGATCTGCGACAGAACTCAGCCAACGAGTGCGATCACGACACCCGGTATTGATGCCTAGCGTCCGTCAGCAAAAGCGAGAGGAGGGAGCCGACAGATCGTCGATGGCAGCGGCAAGCCCATCAATGCGTCGACGTCGCTAGACGTGATGGCATGCACAGTCCCTCCGATTAGGCCGCCATCGCCTGGGCTGTCGGTCCGAACTGATCACTGCTGTGGTCATCAGCACGATTTGACCGCGCTCGGCTCCGGTCATGTCGAGATAGGCCCGAACCTTCGGTAGTGGTCGAGTGTCTGGGGATCGGGCGCCGCATCGCTCTTCCAATCCACAACGAGCGCGGGACGGCCTCAAACGTCAGAGTTAGCATCGGCGATTCCGGCCGCAAGGCCGCGATTTAAGGCAGGCAAGGGTCCGGACGACACAGCCCGCCAGTCCTCGACAGACAGTCCCGTCGCCGGGTCGGCGACCGGAAACCGGCGGAGGGCGCGGATGAATTCGCCGGCGCGTTCGGCAACGGCCGTCTCCGCCTCGGTTTCGCCGGTCAGTACCTCTTCCATCAGCTTGTGGAGGATCAGCCGACGCTCACGACCTCGCTGGACCCAGACTGCGGTTTCCAGTTCGCGCGTCCTGGTCATCCGCCGCTTCTTCCTGCTGCAATACGATGCCGGCGGCAACCGCATCCGACATTCTGTCAGCTTTGTCCGGTCGGCAACACAGGTGTGTTTAGCCAATCTCTTATTTTTGCCTCAGGCCAAATAGCTGAAAACAGTTGCAGAATGTTTTCTGCGCCTCGTTGGGCCAATTGGCACGAGTTTTGAAGCCCTGATTGCGCGGCACCAGCGGGTGCGGACCAGCGGACCGCCGATGACCATCTGCCCCTTCACGGAGGAACTATGATGATCACCCTCGATCAACGGACTGCACTCGAGCAAGCCGCACGAAAGCGCATCACGGATTCCCATGCTCTCGAGGGTGACGCCGACCGCTTGACCCATTTCTATCAGGGATGGGCCAGTTCCTACGATTTGGATGTGGGCCGCGATGGGTACTGCGGGCCGATGATCGTGGCGGAACTGGCAGGCGCCGCGCAGACGGCATATTTGGCTGGGCGGCGAAACGCCATCGCAATCCTGGACGCTGGCTGCGGGACAGGGCTCGTCGGCGTGGAACTAGACCGCCTCGGCTTCCGCTTGATTGACGGGTTCGATGTCTCCGAAGAGATGGCCGGAAAGGCCCGGCAAACGGGCGTTTACCGCCATGTCCGAGGCGATGTCAACCTTAACAGGCGGCTCTCCGACTACTCCAGCGCGAGCTATGACCTCACCGTCTGCTGCGGTGTCCTCACGCTCGGACATGTCCGACCGGATGGGTTGCGCGAGCTGGCTCGCGTCACCCGCCCGAACGGCTTCGTCATTGCAAGCACCCGCAAGAGCTATGCGGAGACAACATCCTTTGAAGACGAGGTGCGGCGTCTGCAGGATGAGGGCGTCCTTATACCGGCACAGTGCCTAAGCAACGGCAGATACGTCGCCGAGGAGGACGCGCACTATTGGGTCTTCCAAGTGCCCGAGAAGGTGAGCATACCAGCGGAGGAGCGATTATGAGACGACACCGCAGATCTCGCTGACGACAAACTGGCAGCCGATGCAACGCGACACGAATAGAGCTAGTGCCTACACATGCCCTGCCAGGAATTCTGGTTTATCTATATTGTTGAGCTTCGTACCACGAAAGAACGCATCGCACTAGCTATCCAAGCTCCCGGCGATTCCTCATGACTGCCAGTCAAATAGACAAATGCCCAATCCTTGCGCCGGATCGAGCGTCAAACGAAGGTGTAATCATGCCCAAAGATCTCGTAGTCAGACTGGACGACGAGCTACGCGCGAAACGCGAAAGTTTTGGCAAGATCCCTGTGGTTGATATAGCGCCGCCTCTCGATGGCTCGAATAAGCAGTGGGTGGCCAAGGAGATACGTTGGGCGTTGTCGAACACCGGGTTTATCTACGTGAAGAACCACGGGATTCCGCAGGACTTTGTTGATTCAGTGTTCGACGTGGGCCGCCAATTCTTTGATCTGCCCTGGTCGCAAAGGATGTCATTGCATATTAGAAAATCCGATTTGGCGTTACGCGGATATATCGAGCCGTTCGGGGAGAACACAGATCCGGGTAGGACGAAAGATCTCAAGGAGTGCTTTGACATCGGGCCTGAACGTTCGACATTGGAGGGTCCGTTTTTTGGCCCCAACCAATGGCCCTCAAGCCTGCCCGAGTTTCGTGCGCTCACATACGGTATCATCAACAGATGGTGGGCCTCGCCACAAAACTCTTGAAGGGGATCGCGCACAGTCTGGACCTGCCGGAAAACTATTTCGAAAACCTCATGCGGGACCCGATCAGTATTCAGCGCCTAATTCATTACCCGCCGCAGACTGGTTATGTCCCCGAAGACAGCATCGGCATTGGCGCCCACACAGATTACGGCAATCTGACTATCCTTGCACAAGACGACGTGGGTGGCCTTCAGGTCAGGAACCGAGATGGCGATTGGGTTGAAGGCACGCCGATCCACGGCACTTTCATAATCAATATTGGTGACCTAATTCAGCGGCTCACCAACGATGTCTACTTGGCGAACTTGCATCGCGTGGTGAACACCTCGGTGGGTGAGCGATACTCAATCCCCTACTTTATAGATGCTGATTTCAACGCGATCATAGAGCCATTGGCCACATGCATCACAAACAGCAACCCGCTTCGCTATAAGCCCGTCACGTGGGGCGAGCACAAATTAGATCGTTTCGCAGCAAGTTACGCTCACTTGGCCAAAACGTGATGAAAGTGTACAGGCACTTACTCACGTGGCACTCTGCCGCGCTTCATTGCGGAGAGCGTGGGCGCACTTCCCACCCCCCGCGTGCGCCACGAAGCTCACAAGGGCGCACGCGCAGTTCCGGCGCCCATTCGATCGGGGCTAGGCTTCCGGAACAAGGTCTGCCCGCAGGAGATGTTTCCGGAACCGTAGCGTTTCGGCAGGCGAAGCTCGAAGACGGCGCAGTCGTGCGGCTGGACAGCACCGTGACCTCGGCACTATGCACGAGGGGAGCGACAGCAGCCTGCTGAGGGATGCCGTGCGGGTCATGGTGCGCCTGCTGAAGCGGGCTGACGCCTTGGTCGCGGGTGCCGGCTCAGCATGGCGCAATCATTGCCGCGCAGCCAAGAAGCGGGCTCGCAAGATTCCAGTTCACGCGCGGTCGACCCAATCGGGTCCAACTCTACCGCGAGCTGATCGCAATCGCCCGTGCGACCTTGGCTTATCTGGAGCAGGCGAGCGAGCGATTGGTACTGGCGAGCACACCGTCCATCGCACTGTGGCAGCTCCAGGTTCGTCACTATCGGCCGCTGGTCGAACGCATCATCAGACAGAGCGAGCGGCGGGTATTGGCCGGCGAGCCTGTGTCAGCCGGCGAGAAGCTGGTCAGCCTGTTCGAAGAGCATGCCGACTCATCGTCAAAGGCAGCCGCGACACCGAGTATGGCCACAAGCTCAACCTGACTGTCGTGTTGCCTCACCTAATTTTGTTACCGAGTGCCTCATCAGGAATGTTACCCGCAGCCAGACGTGCGGGATTTGGCGCGACGTATGGTGTAAGGCCGCTGACCTCGCCGATAAGCCGCTGCACGGCTTGTCGGCGCCACTCTCTTACTCGCTTTTGCAACGTGTGAAGCTGTCGCAAGCTATATCGTCCGGGGTAACGGGCCTGGAACTCGACGAGAAGTTCAAGTGCTGTCTGATCTGGACGCTCTTCGAGACAACGTGCCATCTCCTCCCAATGGTCCTTAAAAATGTGGGGACGTCGACCACGCGGTTTGTCGCTGAGCCGACGGTATGTCTTGGGTCCAATGACGACACCGCGCGCGCGAGCCTCCTGACGCCACAGATTGACGCGTTGGACGAGCGTTTTGTACTGCTTGGGCGTAAATCGACCTGGAAACCGGACGCACAACTCTTCGAAGAGTTGCGTGGCGTTGATGTTGGGGAATTCTTCCAATCGGCGGCACACGATCGGCCACACCATGCGGAGCGCCTGGACCCGAGCTTGGCCAGCCTGAGCGTAGACGGGCTTCGGCTTTTCCGGTGTCTTTGCCGGTGTGACGGCTGGGACAGGTGGGCTCGCCGGCTTGAGCGTCGGGGTGGGGCTCGCAATAAGGACTTGCGTCGAGACCTTTTGTAGACTTCGTAGGTAACGCGGTTTGGCTTCTGTGGAGAACGTCGGACGGATTTCGCCCGCATGCCAGGCACTCGACAGGCTTGCTACGAACGCGGCCAGGTCGGGTGGTTCGGATGTCGTCGGCGGCGGTGTTTCGCCGTCAGCCAGGGCTGCGAGATAGGCCTGCACAGCTCGCATCTCCTCCAGAAGCTTCAGCGGATCGAGGTCGGCGGCGATCTCGCGCAGCTTGCTCTTGGCAGCCAACGGGATGCCCTCCGCCTGCAGGAGACGCTCACAGGGCGTCTGCGGCGGATGATAGCGCTTGGCCACCTTCGCTCCGTCGCGCTGCTTGGCAGCCAGCTTGAACGAGGGCTGGAAGAAGTTCACAAACAGCCGGGATGCCCCGTAAAGGCGCGTGATCGCTCTGGCCGCCGCCAAGCCTTCAAAGCGCCGATAACCCAGGAGCTTCCGTACAACGGCGCCATTTTTCTGCTCTATCCACGCTTGGTCGTTCTTACGGTAAGGCCGCGAGCGAGTGAGTTCGATGCCGTGACCAAGGCAATATTCGATCAGCCTGTTGTTGACGAACTCGCTGCCATTATCCACATCCAGCGCTCTCAGGGCAAAGGGCAAGCCCATGCGGATGCGATCGAGTGTCTCGACCACGAGGGTGCCTTCTCGGACCACGATGGGCGCGGCCTCCGTCCATCCGCTCGCGATATCGGTCAGAACCAGGCTGTGAACATAGCTGCTGCGGTTGGCCTCTCCGCAATGAGCAACCAGGTCCATTTCCATGCTGCCGGGAAGCGGCTCGTTCCAGTCAGCAAAGGTGCGCATTTTGATGCGCCGCCGGGGCTCTGGCAAAACCCTTGGCTTCTTTTTCGTACGCATGGTGCGCCTCGGCATTTGGAGCAAGCGGTCGATCGTCGCGGCGCTCATCGACAGGATCTTGTGGCGTATCTCCTCCTCGAGCTTCAAATGATCGTTGCGTTCCAGCGCCGGCAATAGAATGGGCAGCGGTGCCTTAAGGCGCTTGCCGCAGACTCGATCTGAAGCTTCCCACAGCACAATCAACGCGCCCCGAGCGGCCTCGTCATAGAGCGACGGGCGTTGACGGGTCTGCCGGCTCCTCGGCTGCGGCGGGCTGTTCAGGACACGGATTGCGGACTTTTCATGATACCCCGTCGCCGCGATGAACTCCTCCAAGATCCTGCGCTTGTCCTTGTTCGCCGCGGCCGCATAGCGAACCCTGACCGCATTGGCGAGTTCCATGCGAATAGCATGCGTCATCTTCGTCGTCATGATGCCTCCCTCGTGGTGAGAGCATCATGGCGGTATTCGCCTTCACGGGTAACATTTTAGGTGAGGCAACAAGCCGCGCGGTAACATTTTCCTTGAGGCAACGCGACACAAGGCAAGGAGGCCAAGCTCTGCTTCATGGGACATCGGCTGATGGAGAACCGCCACGGCCTGCTGGTCGATGCTTGCCTGACACTCGCCGACGGGCATGCCGAGCGGGTAGCGGCACTGCACATGGTCGAGCCTTGCGCCGACCGACCGCAGGCGATCACGCTCGGTGCCGACAAGGCCTACGATGCGGAGGACTTCGTCAACGAGTTGCGCTCGATGAGGGTGACGCCGCATGTGGCGCAGAACACCAGCGGCCGTAGTTCGGCCATCGACGGGCGCACCACCCGCCATAGCGGCTATGCTGTCAGTCAGCGTATTCGCAAGCGCATTGAAGAGGCGTTCGGCTGGATCAAGACGGTCGCCGGTCAACGCCAAACCAAGTTCCGCGGCCGCGACCGCGTCGGATGGGCCTTCACCTTCAGCGCCGCCGCCTACAATCTCGTGCGGGTGCCGAAGCTGCTGGCGGGGCCGACATGATCGCGCCTGCGGGCTGTCAACTGATCGGCCGCTGGCGGATCATCGAAGCTGACCTGTGGGATCGCGGCTATCTCGACCTCGGCGGACCCGCCACGATCACCATCGGGGCCGACAACCAGGTGAGATCGCCTTTGGCGCCCTGCAAGCTGGCCTCGATCTCGGGTACAGCCCCTCAATGGTCTTCTTCACATGGGCTGGCTTCGATGAGATGGACGAAGTCACCGGCGGCGGATCCGCCGAATTGCTCGACGACGGCTCGATCGACATCACCTTCGCCTATCACAACGGCGACGAGGCTATCCTCAAGGCCAAACGTGATCCTTCTCAACAGATGGGGTGATTGGGGTCTCGCCCGAGCCAAATTGAGGGCGGCTGCTCCTGTCGAGATGTGAGAACGTGGTCGATGTAGATCGCCACAAACATCAGGAGGAGCAGCCATGAAGTATTTTGCCGGACTTGACGTGTCTTTGGAAGAGACCGCGATCTGTGTGGTCGACGAGAGCGGCCGGATCGTGAACGAAGGGCGGGCGGCGAGTGAGCCGAGGGCGCTTTATGAAGCCTTGCGGAAAATCGATCTGCCGCTGGAGCGCATCGGGCTCGAAGCCTGTTCGCTGACAGCCTGGCTTTGTGACGGTATTCGCGCCGAACGATTGCCGGCGATCTGCATCGAGACCCGGCAGGCCAACGCGGCGATGAAAACGATGCCGAACAAAACCGATCGCAACGACGCCCGCGCCTTGGCGCAGATCATGCGCACCGGCTGGTATCGGCAGGTGCATGTGAAGAGCCAGCAGTGTCGCTCTGGCGATCCCTCCTCGTTGCGCGACGCACGGTCCTCAATGAAATGCGGACGATCGAAAATGTCGTCAGGGCGATTCTGCGGGAGGCCGGCATCAAGCTCGGCACTCCAGGCCGCGCAGCTTTCGCCCATCGCGTGCGCGAACTGATTGGCGCAGATACGGTCATCATGGCGCTTGTCGAGCCGCTTCTGGCGATCGTGGCAATGATGTTGCGCGAGTTCGGGCGACTGACAAAGCAGGTCTTCAATATCGCCCGCAAGGAGCAAGTCTGCCGGCGCCTCATGTCCGTGCCCGGTGTGGGACCCATCACCGCGCTCGCCTTTCGTGCCACGGTCGATCAGCCGGACCGCTTTCGCCGATCGAGGGATGTCGGAGCGCATTTGGGTCTGACCCCGGCACGCTATCAATCTGGCGAGACGGACATTCAGGGCAAGGTAAGCCGATGCGGTGACGAGCTCGCCCGCACGGCCTCTATGAGGCGGCTCATTCGCTGCTTGTGCTCAGCAAGAAATGGTCGAGCCTCAGAGCGTGGGGTATGAACGTCGCCCAAGCGGCGCGGTATGGCCCGAGCCCGAGTTGCTGTTGCCCGCAAGCTCGCTGTCATCCTGCATCGCATGTGGAGCGATGCGACAGAATTCCGCTTCGGCAAGGCACCCGGCCCCGTATCGGCATGAAATACGGGATAACGGACCAACGAAGGAGGAGTTGATTCCGCCCGAAGGGGCGTGATCCGGATCGTTCCCGTGGGGACGATGGGCAAGGCGATCTCGTTAGCAGGCACGATCCTGGGACGAACTCTCCCAAGGTCGTTCAACAGATTGAGAGGCCTCGCTCTACTGACCCCATCATGCGGCGGCTTAACGTCGACCGCGAAGAGAAGCGAGTGACCCGCGGGGCGACATGGTCCGGAAAAATATCAGGAGGAGCTTGACCTCAACGACCCCAATCAGAGAAGCCTGCTAGTGGCTCGCCCGAAAAGCTGATGTCATGCCCCAAGGCCGAGCAAATAGTAGCCTCTAAAGTCGCGAGCGTCGTCATAGGTAAACAAGCCCTTGTTCTGGAAAATGTAAAGCTGCTTTGCAGGCTTGTCAGCGCTGGCCAGAAATCGAACCGACGTGACACATGGCGCACCGGAGCGCCTGGCCGAAGGTCTGAATATCCGCAGAAATGTCTGCTTCCAGGCACCGGGACGAGGCCAATCCTTCATCTTTCACCTCTCAGCCCATCCAGCGCGTGGGACGTCTTGACCTAAGTCACATTTAGGCACCTTTAAGGCTCTCTTTTGCTCGCTGCAATGCACCTCGAATGGCCACCACCCCGGCATTTCGCAATTCCATAAGCCCGGCTTGGCCATTGGCGCCAATACCTTTTGCCACTTGTTCGGCATATGCTCGCATCAATTGCCGATCTGGCTGGAAATCTGGTGGCGCTAGGTACCCCCTCTCCATCTCATCAGTGAGGCCTTCTATGAAGCCGCCATAAAGGGTGGAGTCTCGCGCCCCAAGAAACAATACAGATGATGGACCCATAACAGCCCATCTTATGGCTGGACCAGAAGCAATGGCTGTGTCGATCGCTTGAAGGTCAGCTACTCCTTGAGACATCAAGTAAAGAATTTCTCTCAAAACCGCGTACTGAATTCTAGCACCAATATAACCGGCGATCTCCCGGTCAAGCGAGACCACTTCGCATCCTGTCGATCTATAAAAAAGGGACGCCGCGGCAGCTGCCTGAGAGGCGACGTCGCCACCGGAAATCTCTACAAGAGGCACGAGATATGGTGGATTAAAGGGATGACCGACCAGAATACGCTCCGGATGCCGGGCTCGACTTCTTAAATCAGCGGCTAGGAAACCTGAAGAACTCGAAGCGATGACAACATTGGGCGCCGTGAGGGCATCGATTTCTCCAATTAGTTTGATCTTCGCGTCGAACTTTTCGGTCGCACTTTCTTGAACGAAGTCCGCATCCTTAAGGGCTTCCTTCATGTCGGTTGTAAAGTGAATACGTGAGGGCGAAGCGTCCGGTGCCATTCCCAGATCGGCAAGTCGCGGCATTGCTTTGGCTAAATATTCCTTCAGAAAAATCTCCCGCTCGGCCGCTGGACTATACACCGCCACATCCAAGCCCGCCCGCATAAAATGCGCGGCCCAACCGGCCCCAATCAGGCCACCTCCAATGCAAGTGACCCTGGCGATCCGGTTCGCAGCGCCTGGTGTTTTTTGCTCAGTCATTTATCTCTCCAGCATCAAGGTTGCCTCGCAAATGCCGCGCCCTCTTTCAGGCAAGCGTCATCCGGACCATCGCCTCGTTTTCCAACGACTTATCGCCTTCGATGCCGCAGATGACGATCCGCGCCCACTCGGCCGGATGAGCCCAAGTAAATCATCTCGAAGAATTCGCGAGTCTGCGGTCACGACAGCGAGTTTCGTCGTCGGCGGCAAGAGCCGCGTCAGCGTGAGCCCGCGTCTCGATAAGGTGGGCGCGCTCGTATCAAATGTCAAATGGAGAAACTAGATCGTCGTGTAAATTTATTATACTATAAATTAGTTTAACAAACATTAAATGAAATTTAACAAAGATGTCCTTTCTATATTTCCTAATCGCTGTTATGTTGGGGCCTCCGGTAAGTTAGCCAGAATAGGAAACTTTCTAATGCGACAAGTCTCTGGAGAGAGATATACATAGGTTGAATGTCGTCATAAATAACGCCCGCTTAGATATGTTGATTTCAGGCGGAATATCGGTGGAGTGGTTTGAGATATGGAACAAATTCATGGTAAAGCCAAGGCACTGCTTAGCGTCGTGAAGAATTCACTCGAGCCATCTTATCGGATATTTTGCTTCCCGCATGGGGGTGGGAGCGTCCAGTCATTCCGTAACTGGCCGGACTATCTCCCCGACGACGTTGAGCTAATTTGCTTGGATCTTCCCGGGCGCGGCAAACGATCAGCGGAGCCCGCCATTCGCAGCATGGACGTACTGGTACCCATGGTCATCGAGGCGCTCCAGGCATTCAGCGACAGGCCTTTTGTTTTCTTCGGTCATAGCGCAGGTGCTCTCGTGGCGTACGAGATTGCCCGCTCCCTGGAGGAGGCCGGTCGGCCATCTCCCTTTCATGTTGTCGTGTCTGCTCACCCGTCTGCGGATTTGCCCCCGGAACAACCGCCGATGTATAGATACGCAGATGATGAGTTGACCGATCTGGTCCGGACCCAGGGCATGGTCCCGATGGAGGCGCTGGCAAACGAGAAACTGCTACTGGAATTCATTTTGCCGCCCTTGCGAGCCGATCTCGAACTTGTGGAGACTTACGACCGAAACCTGCCAACGCCTCTCAAGGCGGCAATCACCGCTATGGGGGGAGTTCAAGATGAAACGATCAATGCCAATGACCTAGAGGAATGGCGTCGGCTTACAACGTCGCGATACGCCCGGATTATGTTTGATAGCGATCACTTTTACACCCATTCCATGACAGAGGAGGTGGTGTATAGCCTCCTGCGCGAAGTTGGCGAGGCGGAGGGACAACTTCCAGCTTCCATCCAACACGGCGAGGTCTGCCCTTATACTGATCTAACGCTGCATGAGCAATTCCGCAAACAAGCGACCCTCACCCCCGACAGTCCTGCCATCGTATCAGAGGCTGCGACCATCACATTTCGTGAACTCGACGACCTTAGCGAGATTCTATCCAGGCACCTGCTCGGATATAGTCAGAGCCGAGGTTCTCGCGTGGGTATCCTGATGGACACTTCACCTGAATTCGCTGTGGCGTTGTTCGGCATTCTTAAGACAGGGGCTGCCTGCGTCGTGCTTGACAAAGCGCAGCCCATGGTTGCGTTACGACGGATACTTGAGAAGGCAAGTATTGAAATCGTTGTCACCAACAACCGTTTCGCACCTAAGCTTCCGCCTGACTGGTCTGGTATTGCGCTGTCGCTCGAGGAGGGCTGGGAAACAAAACTCGGCAAGGCCAGTCCGGCCAATCCCCAAGCGGTGGATCTCGATGCGCCGGCCCTGATTGGATTTTCGTCTGGCACGACTGGCGAACCAAAAGGGGCCGTCTGTCCTCACCGAAGCGCTGTATCCGCTTACCAGTGGCGCTATTGCGCGCTGCCATATGCGCCTGATGAGCACGAGGCGGTCAATCTCTTCTTGGTAGGGGAGATAATGCGCCCAATCCTCGCCGGGATTCCGGCCTATCTGATCCCTGACGACGTCATCTACGATCCGCACCAGCTAGTCGACTACCTGGAACGAAATCGAATTTCGAGAATATTGTTAACCCCTTCACTGTTGGATGTGCTTCTCAGCAGCGGCTTGCTCGACGTCCCCTCTCGCCTTCCGGATCTCCGATTCATTTACCTCTCAGGCGAGGTACTAACAGCAGCGTTGCTTGCGAGTGTGAGGGATGCGCTGCCGCACGTCAGAATCATCAATCACTACGGCGCAACGGAGGCACATGATGTCACACATGTTGATTTGAGCGAGATCGATCTTGCGAAAATACAAAAGGTCGCGCCGGTCGGTCCGCCTCAGTACAATGTCAGTGTCTATATCCTCGGGGAGCAACGCGATCCCGTCCCACTGGGCTTCTTGGGCGAGATCTTCGTCGGCGGCGATGTCTTGGCGCATGGATATCTCGACAGCCCGGAGATGACACGAGAAAGGTTCTTTCCCGACCCGTTCCGAGCTGGTGGCACGATGTTCCGCACTGGCGATCTCGGTCGCATGCTGCCAGGTGGCCACTTGGAAATTGTCGGGCGCTGCGCTTTCATGGTGAAGATCCGAGGTTACAGCATCGTCCCCGGGTCTGTAGAAGCGGCTTTGCTTCGGCACTCCGAGGTCTGCTCCGCCGCCGTCTTGCCTGAGCTCGATCCCACGACAGGCCAGCCGGACCGACTAGTCGCCTATGTAGTCTTGCGCAATGTGGCAAAGGGCTGGGAGGCTGCATTGCGCGCGCATTTGAAGTCTGAGGTGCCGCACTACGCTATGCCGTCGAACTTTGTCGCGGTGAAGGAATTGCCCATAGCAGCCAACGGCAAGCTTGATCGGTCGCGCCTTCGGGACCTCGCGAAAGAGACGCACACTCCAGTGACAGACAGCGATTCAGTGGCTGACGCCGACGAAGTCGAACCGGCGCTTCGCGCAGCTTGGCGCGACCTTCTCCAGGCTGAGGCTGCCGATCCGGGCGACAACTTTTTCGACTGCGGCGGACACTCCCTCCTGGCTGCGCGTCTCTGTACGCAGCTTCGCAAAAGTCTGAAGGTGGAGCTCCGCGTAGTGGAGGTTTTCCTCAATCCGAGTTTTGAAGAACTCGCGGCTCTTCTCCGCAAACGCATCGGCGAGCAGGGACGTCCCCAAAGCGGCAAGCTCCCCAAAACACCGCCAGTCTTGCCGGGTAGGCCGCATGTGAAGGCGTTGGACCGACGGCGCAGCCCCGGGATGGACATTGCGGTGATTGGTATGGTCGCGCGTTTTCCTGGCGCGGAGACGGTAGACGCGCTGTGGGAGAACCTCTGCCATGGGGTGTGCTCGATCACCTCGCTCTCCGAGCAGGAACTCAAGGCCCGGGGTATTCCGGAGGCTGTCCTGAAGCGCCCCGATTATATGCGTGTGGGCGCCCATCTCAACGATGTGGACCTTTTCGATCCGGATTTCTGGAACCTTTCGAGGCGTGAGGCAGCGCTAATGGACCCGCAGCATCGCCTGTTTCTCGAATGCTGCTGGAAGGCACTCGAGTCGGCCGGATATGCGCCAACCCAGCATGAAGGCCGGACCGGCGTGTTCGCAGGTTCTTCTCTCCCACTCTATCTACTGCACCATTTGAAGGGCGGCGGCCTCATCGATCCCACCAACGCGCCACTCGCGTTCCTGACGGAGCTCGGCAACGAGCCGGACTACCTTGCCTCGCGCGTCTCCTACATGCTGAACCTCAACGGACCAAGCATTGCTGTGCAAACCTCATGCTCAACTGGTTTAGTGGCGATAGCGGTCGCCGCTCAGTCACTCGCGGCCGGCTATTGCGACATGGCGCTGGCAGGTGGCTCCAGTATCACCTTTCCTCAAGCGGGGTATCAGTTTGTCAAGGACTACATCAATTCTTCGGACGGTGTATGCCGAGCATTCGATGCCGATGCCAGTGGCACGGTGCTCGGAGATGGGGTGGGGGTTGTCGTTCTCAAGCGCCTTGAAGACGCGCTTGAGGCGAACGACCCGATCCAGGCGGTGGTAAAAGGATGTGCCATTAACAACGACGGCCGCGCCAAATCGTCCTTCTCGGCGCCTAGCGCGCGAGGCCAGGCCGAAGTTGTGCGTCAAGCACTTGCCTCCGCGGCACTCGGCCCTGAAAATGTGGAATACATCGAAACTCATGGGACAGGCACCAAGGTCGGCGACCCGATCGAGGTTCGCGCTCTGGGAGAGGTCTTCGCGGGGGTAGAGAAAACGGGCAACGCCTGTGCGCTTGGGTCAATTAAACCGAATATCGGCCATGCCAACATCGCCTCAGGGGTTGCGAGCTTTATCAAGACAGTTCTCACCCTTCAGCACGGAGTAATCCCCGCGACAATCAATATCAACCGGCTGAACGAAGAGCTCGGTTTGGAAGACACGCCCTTCTTCATCAATGAGCAGCTTAGGCCTTGGCCCCGTCCGCCGGGACGCTTGCGAACTGCCGGAGTCACTGGGCTCGGTATGGGCGGAACCAACTGCCATGTCGTGCTGCAGGAATGGGACAGGGACAATGCAAGGGCTTGGCCCGGATCGGTCGCACGGGGATCTCACGCCCTTTGCCTATCTGCAAAGACCCCGCCGGCGCTAAGCCAGGCCTGCCGGAATCTAGCCGCGTTCCTACGGCGTAATCGCGATATCGATCTTGGTGACGTCGCTCACACACTACACGTCGCGAGATGCCAGTTCGAGCATCGAACTGTCGTTGTGGCGCGCAACTTGGATATGGCCATCAAGAGACTAGAAGAAGAGGGCGATCGAGCGGCTGATCGAATTCTCTCCTCGCCTTCGATTGCGTTCATGCTGCCGGGCGGCGGAGTGCAGCACGTAGGGATGTTCAAGGACCTATTTGATCACGTGCCGGATTTTCGTGAGACGTTCTTGACTTGTGCCACCACCAGTCGCCAGCTCCTCGATCGTGATCTGGAGTTGCTCGTCTTCGGGGGAAACGATGCATACGCGACCGCTTCCTTTGAAGAAATAAACGTCATGATCTTCTCCGTGCAGTATGCCATGGCACGTTTGCTACAAGCTTGTGGCGTGCGTCCCAACTATCTTGTTGGACACAGCATGAGCGAATACGTCGTGGCCACCTTGGCGGGCATTCTGAAACTGGAAGATGCTATAGGGCTAATGGTCGTTCGTAGTCGCGCGATGGCGAATCTCGGTGTCGACGGTGCTATGCTTGCGGCCAAATGCAGCCCGGACGAGGCTGAGCACATTCTTAAGAAGGACATTTGGCGAGACCGAGCTGAAGCTGGCGAGATCAACGTCGGCGTCGTGAACTCAAAGACGAGTGTTGTGTTCACTGGTAAACGGGAACTGCTTGAACGGCTTCAGCAGGAGTTCGAACAAGCAGAGATTCCCAACCATGCCCTTAACACAGCTGGCATCCCCAGCCATTCCCCGCTGATGAAACCGGCTGCTGATATCATCGATGCGCAGGTCCGCACTCTCGAGACGCGAGTTCCAGATCTGCCCATCGCTCTGAATTCAGGAGGATATCTGCACCGGGCGAAAGTGCCCTTGGCAGAGACCTACTGGAGTAGGCAAGCAATCGGGACGATCCGATTCGATCGCTCTCTCGCAGCCATCATAGCGGCCGGTGCAACTGCGCTCGTTGAGCTTGGGCCATCGTGCAATCTGGGACGTTTCGCACGTGAAGTGATCAGTCCAGAGGATCGTAGGACCAGAATTCCAGCGATTATACCAGCCGCGCGCGACAGGAACGACGAGGAGTTCACCGACCGCCATGTCCTTCTGGAATGCCTCGGGGATCTCTGGGCCTTGGGTGTTCCGGTAGACTGGAAGCGAGCCAATGATCAATTGGAACCGTCCGGTACTCGCCGTCGCATTCCCCTTCCAACGTACTCATTCGACGGTCACCGATGCTGGCCGGACGATCAGCCTGCGGGCCCGACACTTCCGCGGCAACCCGGGGAGCGAGAACGGCAAAGGGAGGAAGTGTTCACGACGCCAGACAAGCAGTCAGAAGAAGAGAAAAGATCTCTGCGAAAAGAAGAAGAAGTCGAAATAGGGAAGTACAAAATGTTGACTAACGGTGATCCGAGGAGCGTTTTCCTTGATGAGATCAAGACTCTTATCGGCACAAAAGATCTAGGCTGGGAAGATAACTTCTTTGATGTTGGGGGGGACAGCCTTATCGCAGCAGAACTCCAATCTTGTTTGGCGAAAAGCGACCGGTGGAGGTCGCCGCAATTGGATGAGATAATTAAGGCGGCTACGTTCGGCGACCTGTATGACCGAATTTCCAGAAATAACGATCACCAGTCGAAATGACCGCGAAGAGCTGGAGTAGGCTATGTCACGGTCCCGGGTTGGCCCCTTGTGTATTATTCGGGACGCAGATTCATGGTAGGCGTGCAACGGTCAGGGGCGAGCGGTCAGTTGGAGTGGCATCGGCCCGTCCGCATAGAGTTCAACTCCGTCTGACCAAATGTAATCGCCGGTGAGATTGATGCGATCCTAGCGGCGTTCGTGTACGAATCATTTAGCGATCTTGGTGTAGGCGAGCTGCAGTCTCAATAGCCGGTTGCCGCAGCGATGCCTTCAAGCACAATTCTTCCCGCCGCCATCGTATAGGAAAGATGAAATTCAAGGTGACGAACCGGCCGGAATATTAGGCGGGCTACGCGAACGCGGCAGCGAACCCTGTGGCAGCGCACGCCCTGCGACGGAGCATTTCCATTAAAGCGAGTAGGCCGGCAGCGGCAGCAGCCAGGCACCGCGCTGGCGCACCGGTTCGGCCACACGCTCGCTCTTGTGGAAGGCAACATTGTCGAGGATGACGACGTCGCCCGGTTTGAGTTCGGGTGCGAGCTGGGTCTCGACATAGAGTTCGAAGCGCGGCTTGTTCATCGGCGCGTCGACGATCCAAGCCGCGATCATGGCGTGGCATCTCAAGCCGGCGATGAAGGTCTGCGTCTTCCAGCCGCCGAACGGCGCGGATGTTTCATAGCGTTGGCCCTTGGGTACCTATCCGGTGAAGACCGCAGACGTGTATCCGGCGGCCATGAGCACCGCGGTGCTGGGGTCAAGCTTTCGATGGGGAGACGCGATGATATTCTTCGAGGAGGAGTTTGACCTCCTCGATGCCTTGATCGGTGAAGGCCAAGATTCCGTGGTCATCCTTGGCGCCGTACACCCAGATGACGCCGTCCTCGGGCTCGAGACCGAGGGTCAGGTCCTGGATGAGCGCTTCGCTGACGCCGAGGTCCCTGGCGACACGTTCGACGGTATAGACGTGATGCACCTTATTGCGCTGCATGATCAGGCCGCCGCTGGTTGGGTCCGCAGTTTTGCGGATCTCCAATTCCACGGCAGCAAATCATCGATCCGATGTGCCGGATAGGCGGGCAGTCGGGCGAGGACGTCGGCGAGCCAGGCCTGAGGGTCGACGTCATTCAACTTGGCGCTGACGATCAGGCTGTAGAGAACGGCAGCGCGCTGTCCGCCGCGATCGGAACCGCAGAACAGCCAGGACTTTCTGCCGAGAGCGATGCCGCGCAGGGCTCGTTCGGCTGCATTGTTCGATAGGCAGATCCGCCCGTCGTCGAGGAACCGGGCGAAGGATGACCAGCGGCGCAGCATGTAGTTGAAGGCCTTGGTCAGATCGTGTCCGCGCGAGAGCTTGTCGCGCGTCTTGATCATCCAGCGCTCGAGTTCGGTGACCAGCGGCGCGCTCCGCTCCTGGCGCACGGCGTGGCGTTGGGCCGGCGACAGGCCGTTGATCTCGCGCTCGATATCGAACAGGGCATCGATGCGCTTCACGGCTTCGACCGCCAGCGGATAGACCAGGTTGGGCTTCTCGCCGTGCGCCTTCTTGCGCGCCGCCGCTTCGACATCGGCCAGCTCGAACACTTTGCGCCGGCTGTGGGCCCAGCAGCTGGCCTCCAGAATAGGCGCCGGCTGACGACCCGTCGCATAGAGATCGCCATAACCACCAAAGGCATCGGCCTGCAGAATGCCGCTCCAGCCGGCGAGATGCGCCGCGGGATGTTCGCCTCGGCGATCGCGGGAATAGTAGAACACTGCCGCCGGCGGATCGGCGCCGCCGAACGGTCGGTCATCGCGCACATAGGTCCATAATCGGCCGGTATCGGTCTTGCCCTTGGCCAGGACCGGCACCGTCGTGTCGTCGCCGTGCAGACGCGAAGCGGCCAGCACATGGGCTTCGAGCTGCTTGAACAGCGGCATCAGCGCCGCGGCGCCGGCGCCGACCTGGTCGGCCAGCGTCGACAGGCTGAGCGGCACGCCTTCGCGGGCATAGCGTTCGGCCTGGCGGTTAAGCGGCTGATGCTGGCCGAACTTCTCGAACAGGATCATCGCCAGCAGGCCGGGACCGGCCCAGCCGCGCGGGGTGGCGTGGAACGGCGCCGGAGCCTGGCTGATCGCCTCGCAGTCGCGGCAGGTGAACTTCTCCCGCACGTGTTGGATCACCTTCCATTGCCGCGGCACCACCTCCAGCGTCTCGGTGATACCCTCACCCAGCCTGCGCAGCCGATGACCGCCGCAGCAGTGGCAAGCGGTCGGCGCCGGCTCGACCACGCGTTCGCGCGGCAGGTGCTCGGGAAATGGCTGGCGCGCCGGTCGCTTGCGCACATAAGGCGCCACCTCGGTGGTCCGGGCCGCGGCCTGTTCGGCGGCGATCTCGTCTTCCGTTGCCGTGCTCTCGAGTTCCTCGAAGGTGAGCTCCATCTGGTCGTGCAGACGGGCTGAGCGTTCAGAACTCTGACCATGCAGCGCCCGCTGCAGCTTCCGGATCGTCAGATCCTGATGTGCGATCAGCGCCGCATTATCCGATGCCTTGGCCCTGGCGACCGCCAGTTCGGCCTCGACCAGCGCAGCGCGCGCGGCCTCGTCTTCGGCTCTGGCCAGCGCCGCGGTCAGCGCTGCTCTCCAGCGCGCCGATATCGTCCGGAACAGCATCCAGGGCGGTGGCAACCATGCCCTAGAGTGAATTATAAAACGCGTGCGCTGACTCGCGGAAAATGGCGCAAACTCAAAGAAAAACTCAGCCCGCGAGCTGAGGGCGGAACGTGTGACGCGGGTTGCACCAATCGATCCCGTCGAGCATGTAGGCGAGCTGCGCCGGTGATATAGAAACCGTACCGTCCGCCGGCGACGGCCATAGAAACCGGCCCTTCTCGAGCCGTTTTGACAATGTCATCGTCCCGTGGTCTCGGGCGAGGGCGCGGCGTTCGTTTACCGCGAGCGCATGCCGGTCCCCGTTTCCATGTGGCAACCACGGCGCGGCTGGTTTGGAGGGGCCGGAGGGGCCAGGGCGGATTTCTTCGCCAACCCGGTCGTCGAGCTCGGCGGCAAAAAGATCGCTCCCTGATCTGCTCCGAGCAGCTCATCCTCTGGCCGGTGCTGCAATCGGCGCTGTATTCGCCGGACGTCATGGTTGCGAGCGGCAATGGCTGGTGGACGAAAGGGACGTCGTTCGTCGCCATCCAGAAGGCCAGCGCCGAGGCTTGGGCAAGGCTCTTCGGCAATCCGCTCGTTGCGGCCTTCAATCGCTGAGCGGGGGACTTCCCAAATGATCGACGCAGCCCTGATCCAGAAATGCGCGGACCCCGCCTTGAAGCCGGCGATCGTCGAACGCTTCATCGCCGAGGCCGGTTCGTCCGATCCGCTGACGGTCCGTCCGGTCGGGCGATCGCGTTGTGCTGGTTCCGAAGCGGGGCTCGCCGGACGACGCCATGACCGTCATGCGGCAGTATGTCGGCAAGGCAGTGGTTCGCGTCATCATCACGCAGTACCCTGTGGGCTTCGGGATCTCGGACCCGTCCGAGCTGAAGCCTGACCTTGTCGGCGCCTGCGAAAACATCCGCATGGGCACGGCGCTGTTCGGCAAAGTCTATCGCATCGTCACGACATGGTACGGCAACGCCGTTAACGAGGCATTCGACGACGCGATCTATGCTTGGCGGACGGGCTATTTCGAGGGGAAGGCGGTCTTCTCCGAACCCGATCGGTCTCGGAGAGTTGGCGTCGAGCTTTCACACCGTGAGCGTTATTGAACGAAACAAATCAGGGAGCCGACCATTTTGGTGTGATTGCTTCCATCCGTGCTGCCATCCTAAGCGACAAAATTGAGCCTTCATAATGGCCGTGCCGGCGACAGGTTGGTGAACAAAAATGCGTATAGCTCAGCAAGTTCTGGACCTCGATCATTCATTTTGGGCGGTCCTGAGTTGGGGAGCGACGAGATTTGTGATGAAGTGGACAAGGAGCCACTCGTTGCCTTGTGATTGGAGCGGCATATACCCTGGAAGCGCACGTGTAAGGAAACTCAGCGTGCCCGGGGCTGTCAATCTCGTCGGAGATGGCGTTTTTCTCGGTGGCTGAGTGCCAGGCATTCCGACCTGTATGCGAGAACCAGTCAATCGTTTGTGCAATCGTCGAGGGTCGAGACGTCTCAATCGCTGCTCCCGTTAGTGCGTTAGGGAGTACGCCTTGGCGATCCCGATCCGCCGTATCCCGTCTACAACTCGCCCGTCAGGAGCACCGCGAAGCGCCATGACGACTCTGGCGGGACAGGCCGAAATCGGGGCAGTCCACGAGCGTGAAAACGTTACAGCCCGCAAAGCGGTGTCGCAGCGCGGCAACTGACGCAGGCGGGGATAGAACGAACTGGACGTCGAAGTCAGTACGTCTGTGTATGCAATGTATAGCGGAATAGGAGCACTTGATGGCAGAGAAGGTTATCGTCACATGCGCAGTCACTGGAGGTGGCAGTGCAGTGCTCGCGAAGCACCCAAACGTTCCGAAGACCCCGTCGCAAATAGCGGAGGCGGCGCTTGAGGCCGCGAGGGCAGGTGCCTCAGTAGTTCACATTCACGTTCGCGATCCGGATACAGGCGTGGGATCGAACCGCTTTGAGCTTTACGAGCGGGTTGTGAAGCAAATACGGGACTCCGAGGTTGATGTCATCATCAACCTGACATGCGGAATGGACGGAGAACTGGTGCTGGACTCTGTCGACCCGATCAAGGTCGGAGCAGCCACCACCCTTAAAAGTCCAACGGTCCGCTGCCTACATGCCGTCAAACTTCAGCCAGAGCTGAGTACTCTGGACTGCGCCACGATGGCGTTCGACGAACATATCTACGTTGGGCGGATGTCCGATTTACGAGCAATGGCACAGCTTATGCGAAAGGCAGGGGTCAAGCCTGAGCTCGAATGCTTCGAGCTTGGCCACGTTGAAACAGCCAAAAGGTTGATTTCAGAGGGTTTAATCGAAGGTTCGGCTCTTTTCCAATTCTGCCTTGGCACCGGCTATGGAGCTCCGGCTACGCCTGCCGCTTTACATGCTATGCAGGAGCTGTTGCCTTCCGGTGCGATTTGGGGCGGCTTCGGTTGCGGAGCCAGCGAAATGCCCATGGTCGCACAGATTGCCTCATTGGGTGGCCATGTGAGAGTTGGTTTAGAAGACAACATTTATCTTCGACGGGGTGTACTGGCCTCTAACGCAGAACTCGTCGACAATGCAGTTCAAATTATAGAGCGGCTCGGTGCCAGTGTAGCGAGTCCTGCTGAAGCCCGGGCAATACTTGGCGTTGTGAAACGCGGATAAAACATACTGTACGTCATGGTCCGAGGCGTCTTCATATTGAGCGGTATAGTTGGCTCCCAATTTATACCGCCAAGGACAGGCTGATCTCTGCGCCTGACGTCGACGATGAAGGCATCTGCCTTCATCCGGCCAAGTCAGCGATAGGACTTTGCAATTCATCCTCTTTTTTGCAGTCGTCATTTCAACCGTCTCTTATTTTTGACGAAATTAGCTTCAACGGAGGTGGCATCCATAGTGTATCGCTCTCGGCCTATTGCGATCCTCGGCGAGAAAATTGCGTTGCTCCTACTCTGGCCGATGGGTGCTGGGGAGCGTGACTAAGAAGGAAGTGTGGAATGATCTCAGAAGCTACGCAGAAATTTTGGCGCGAGAACCTTGTTTGGGACATGCTTTATCCTCTGGATCCGCAGGATCAGTCTTACGGGTGCCCTGTAAAGTATTTAGATGATTATATCCAAGCTGGCGTCAGCTTCACTGCCGTTGGCGTGACGGAAGATTCGATGAACATCGATTCTTCGATGAAGGCGATTGCGTGGCAAAGGAAGTTGATCCACTCCAGGCCAGACGTGTTCATCCATGCCCTCACGGTGGAAGATGTGCTTCGCGCCAAAAAAGAGGGCAAGTTGGCTGTTGGGATGCAGACCCATGGGACTGCTTGGTTTGGTAAGGATCTAGGAGTTCTGGAGCCTTTCCGCGAGCTTGGCCTGCGGGTGGTTCAGCTCGCCTTCAATGCGTCGAACTATGTGGGTGGTGGTTGCTCAGACAGGGCAGACGGCGGCCTTACCACATTTGGAACGAAGGTGGTCAAAGAAATCGAACGACTGAAGATGATTGTCGATCTTGCGCACACCGGCTACCGGACGACGATGGACGTGTTCGAGATCGCGACCCGGCCAGTCATGATTTCCCACGCCGGCATAATGGGCGTGCATGAGCACTACCGGAACATTCGCGACGATCAACTCCAGGCGCTAGCTAAGAATGGTGGTGTTATCGGCCTTTCAGGCAATAGCGCTTATATCGGTGATGGCCTTGGCGCAATGTCGGCAATCTTCAAGCATTTGGATCACGTTGTTCAGTTGATCGGGCCGGACCACGTAGGATTTGGTTTCGATTTCGTCTTTGAAACGGACAGACTCGACGAATGGGCTCGGAATATCGGAGCCGAATGGCCGGACTTCGATAATTCAACCTTCAAGGGTTTCCGCTTCCAGCGTCCGAAAGATGTGATCACCCTGGTTCAGTTGATGTTCGATCATGGATACCCAGAGGATGCGGTGAGGAAGGTGATGTCTGGTAACTTCCTCAGAGTTTGTAAGGAAGTGTGGTGACGACTGAAGTCGCCTTCATGTCGCAAACCTCGAGCGACAGTTCTCTTCTGGAAGGCGCGCAGACCCATTCCTCCCCGATGAGGGTGCGATAGCAGATCCACCAAGGAAGTTGTCTGGGACTTCATCGCAGGCAACCCATTTGTATCCTATGCTGTCGCGCAAATTTAGGTCCCTTTTGGGAAATTATTCATCTTACCTTTGGCGAATGACATGACTGAGAGAGTACCAACTTCAACGCTTGGGCAGGTGTTTGCTCAACTACGTACCGCATCTGCCACGGGAAACCCCGCTGACTGCATCGAGGTGATGTCAGGGAAAACTCAGCAGGTAGTCGGATTGAGGTCGGAGTCGGTTTTTGGTGGCCATAATCTCGTAATCGACGAGCCCATTAGCTTTGGAGGAACGGGTGCAGCGCCGAATCCGGCCGAAGTCTTATTGGCCGCAATCGGCGCCAGCATTGAGGTTACTGCCCGCGTCTACGCAGAATATATGGGGATCAATGTTGCTGCGATTGGTGTAGATTTGTCGGCCGAGTTAAACTCGCAAGGTTTCTTCGGGACGAAAGAAGGAATCCGATCTGGATTCCACGGTATATCCGTCAAGGTGAATATCGTGAGCAATGAGAAGCCAGAAACAATCGCTGAGTTGTTAGAAATTGTGCAGCGATGCTGCCCAGTTCTCGATAACGTCAGAGCGCCGACTGAGGTCATGGTAACAGTCGACCACAGGACGCCGGGCAGCAGCGAGGCGTCCTAGCCAAGCTGTGTTTTGCTTACGCGTTTCCAATACTTGGAGGCGTGGTTGACTGGATTTGAAATGGAATGCGAACCCAGGGTTCAGTGATCTCTCGACTACTGGGAATGCCAGCTAGATTCACAAGGAGGAATAACCGATGACACGGCCCGATCCAAAAAACGTTAAACGCGTAGCTTGCATAGGCACGGGTACCATCGGCGGTGGGATGGTCGCTCAGTTTCTTGCGAGCGGATATGACGTCATAGCACAAGACCCAGGTAAGGACGCCGCCGGTTTCCTCGAACGCTTGCTAGATCAGGCGTGGCCAGTACTGGAGAAGATCGGCATTCGACCTGGTGCGTCGCGGGAGCGCCTGCGTTTTACCACAGACCTTGAAGACGCTGTGTCGGATGCCGAATATGTGCAGGAGAGCGTGCCAGAAAATCTCGATCTAAAGATAGGTGTATACGAGAAGCTCGATCGTCTCGTCCCCGCCGATATCGTGATCGGTTCAAGTACCTCCGGATTCCCGATGACGGAGATCCAGAAGCGTTGCAAAAATCCAGAGCGTACCGTGGTCGCGCATCCAGTAAATCCACCGTATCTCATACCGTTGATTGAGATTGTCGGGGGAGAGAAAACTGATACGGCAGTTCTGGATTGGACAAGCACCTTCTTCGAAGCGGTTGGTAAACGTGTCCTCCGCATGGAAAAGGAAATCTACGGCTTTGCGATAAACAGACTTCAAATCGCGCTGTTTCGAGAAGCTTTGCATCTTGTCGCAGCTGGCCAGTGCACGGTTGCGCAGATTGATGACTGTCTGACTCATGGCTTGGGACTACGCTGGGCATTTATGGGGCCATTTGCAACCTTCCATCTTGCAGCTGGCGACAAGGGCCTCGGAGCCTCCATGGACGTCCACGGGGCCGTAGAGTGGCGGGCGCCATTCGTTACCGAGCATCCTCTGCCTGACTGGACGCCGGAGCTTCGCGATCTCATCGTAAGTCAAGCTGAAGAAGTGATTGGCGGCAGGACGATTCCCCAGATGATCGAAGAACGCAATGAGACGATTATTGGCCTGCTGAAGTTGCGGGAGGCAAGTCGCGCTAACGCCGCCAAGAGCGTCGCCTAGTCTGGCGCCACTGTTGGGTACGAGGGCGGGCTGAGTGTGATCTTCAGCCCGCCCCGAGCGCTGCTTCTGGCCGCAAGCTGCATCCGATCGTGTCAACCGACGGGCAGGGGGGATCGCGGGGGTCAGAGTCACGCTGTGCGAGATCCGCGCTTATGACAGCGATCCCGTCCGCCGGCGCTGCACGCAAACTTAGGTGATGTTGGGTTTGCAGCCCACTCCATTGGTGGGCTGAGCCCATCGCCTTTTCGCCTTTTCTCGCTTCAAAGCCGGTACTGCACACGGTTCTCCGTTTCAAACCTGGTTATGAGCGGGAGAACCAGGAAGCCCCCGCTTAGAAAACCTCCGTCCATCATCAGGCACGGTGCGCCGCTGTATCGAAAGTGCGCGGAGAAATCCTAAGATGGTGCGGAACGTATGCTGTGAGGTGGGCGGCTGCGAGAAAGAGTAAATCTTCGACGCCTGAAGAACACAGAGACGGCCCTCTGAGGTCGACACCTCCCAAGCGGTCGACATGTTGCAAATCGCGCATGTGGTATGTGCCCTACGTTTCAGAGGTGCATCGGATTTGATGAAAATCGCTCTCCACCGTGTCGTATCGTTCACAAAAATTAAATTCGAAACGAGCTCGTTTAAGAGTTCAAGGGAACAAGTGCTGAGTTCTTCCTACAGTCGTGATGGCAACTTGACGGTGCCAGATGGGATTCCATCCCAGCGAGTTGTGGGGAAGCTGCAGACGAATGGAGGAGAAGACATGTCTACGACACGCCTTGCTACAGACAGGCATACAGGCGCATCGTCAGGGCAGCCTAGATGGTCTGCGGAAGCGGTACGCGCTGAAGCGCAACCAGATTCAGCAGAAACGGCGCAGGATGTGCTCGATACTCTTGTAAAGTTCGCGGGAGTCCAAAAGACCTACGACGGCGAGACGCTAGTCGTTAAGGATCTCAATCTGACAATCCCCCGTGGCGAGTTCCTGACCATGCTTGGACCGTCAGGCTCCGGCAAGACGACGACGCTCATGATGCTGGCAGGCTTCGAGGTGCCCACCCGGGGTCGGATCCTTTTGGAGGGGCACTCCATTAACAATAGGCCGCCGCACAAGCGCGACATAGGAATGGTATTCCAGAACTATGCGCTTTTCCCGCATATGACGGTAGAAGAGAACCTCGCGTTTCCTCTTAAAGTACGCAAGCTCAGCACGGCCGAGACCGAAGCCAAGATCAAACAGGCGCTCGATATGGTCCGGCTCGGCGCGTTTGCCAAGCGGCGGCCCGGCCAACTTTCCGGCGGGCAGCAGCAGCGCGTGGCGCTCGCCCGCGCCCTCGTCTTCGGCCCCAAGCTCGTGCTGATGGACGAGCCGCTCGGCGCGCTGGACAAGCAACTGCGCGAGCAGATGCAGCTCGAGATCAAACACATTCACGAGAGCCTCGGCGTCACAGTGGTCTATGTGACGCATGACCAGAGCGAGGCGCTGACCATGTCCAACCGCATAGCGGTGTTCAACGACGGGGTCATCCAGCAGCTCGCAACGCCGGCCGAACTGTACGAGCGGCCACGGAACGCCTTCGTCGCCCAGTTCATCGGCGAGAACAACCGGCTGCAAGGCAACGTTGTGGCCGTGAATGGTGCGACCTGCAAAGTAGAGATTCCCGGCGCCGGCAACGTGCTGGCGCTGGCGGTAAATATCGAGGGTGTGGGAAAGCCAACCGTGCTGTCGCTGCGGCCCGAGCGAGTGAAGCTGAACCCGATACCGGGCTCGCTGCCAAATGTGTTCAATGCGCAAGTTGCGGAACTGATTTATCTGGGCGACCACCTGCGCATCAGGGTCTCGGTCTGCGGCCATGATGACTTCGTGCTCAAGCTGCCGAATTCGGAAGGACTGGCCCGTGTCGAGCCCGGTGCGGTGATCACCATCGGCTGGAAAGCGGAGGATTGTCGGGCGCTCAACGCGCCGTGACGAGGAACCGAGGCTCGTCGCGAACGGGTTGGCGAGTCTTCGTGCAAGGGGCGCCCTATCCTGGGGTATGGCCAAACAAAGGGAGAGAGCAGAAAATGAAAAAGTCATTGATGATTGCGGGCGTCGTGGCCGTGACGGGCCAACTCATCGGCGGGCTTATGCCTGTGAGACCAGCATTTGCAGACGACCAGCTATCGGTAGTCTCGATGGGTGGGCGCTATCAGATGGCGCAGCGCAAGGCTTATTTCGAGCCTTATGCCGAGCAGACCGGCGTTAAAATCACCGAGGACGAATATCTGGACGAGCCCGCCAAAGTCCGCGCCATGGTCGAGACCAAGAGCGTGACTTGGGACGTTATAGTTACTGATTTGTCCTACGCCATCACGTTGTGTAACGAAGGAATTATCGAACCTATCGACTGGAAAAAAATTGGTCTCGACCGGGCTAAGTTCATGGAGGGCGACAAGTCTGACTGCGGCGTGCCGACTGACGTCTACTCCGAGGTCGTCGCCTATGACAAGGACAAGCTGCCTAATGGCCCGGAGTCGATCGCCGACCTATTTGATCTTCAGAAATTTCCCGGCAAACGCGGACTGTTTAAAGATCCGTGGGGCAACCTGGAATGGGCTCTGATGGCCGACGGGGTGCCCATCAAGGACGTCTATAAGGTACTTCGCACGCCCGAGGGCGTCGATCGCGCGTTCAAGAAGTTAGACACGATTAAGAAGGATGTCGTCTGGTTTGTGTCCTTCGCCCAGCCGTTGCAGCTTCTCGCCGACGGCCAAGTCGTCATGACCACGTCCGGGAACGGCCGGATCTCTGACGCAAACAAGAACGACGGCAAACACTTCGCAATAATGTGGGATGCTCAGCGACTCGGCGTGAATGTCTGGGCTATGCCCAAGGGAACCTCACGGCTGGAGGATGCTCACAAGTTCATCGCTTTCGCCGCCTCACCGCAGGCGCAGGCCAATTTCAGCGGGAACATGCCCTACGGGCCAGCCAACAAGGATGCGGTCGCTTTGGTCGACCCGGCGGTCCTGCCTGATCTGCCCACGGCCCCAGAGAATATGGCCAACGCTATGATGATGGACCTTAACTTCTGGGCTGACAACGGCGACGCATTGCGTCAACGCTTTACCGCGTGGCTCGCGAAGTAAAAGAAGTGAGGTGCACCGGGAGAGGGTTCATTCCCTCTCTCGGGTTCCGCTGAGGATTAGAGGAGAAAGCGAATGGCCATGATGTCCGCTCACACTGCAGGAAGCTCCAGTGGCATTCCGCTTCGGGTCACGTTGCAACGCGTAGAGCGTCGGCGCAAGCTGAAGGCCTTTACCCTCGTTTTACCGCTGTTGCTTTTCATCGGAATCACCTTCATCTTACCGATCGGGCGGATGATGTTCAACGCTGTCCACGATGATACACTTCAGGCCCTGTTGCCCCGGACAATGACGGCTCTTAACGGCTGGGATGGCAAAGACCTGCCGGACGAGACGGCTTATGCGGCCCTCGTCGCCGATCTGAAGCAGGCCTTCGCCCAGAAGACTGCGGGCACGATCGGCAAGCGGATGAACTACGAGCTGTCCGGCGTCGGCAGCCAAGTGGTATCGAGCGCGCGGAAGGCGCGCGAACTCTCCGCCGGCCCATACAAGACAGCGCTGATCGAGATCAATCCGCTCTGGGGCCAGCACGACGTCTGGAGCCTGCTGAAACGTGGAGCCTCCGCCTATACAGCCTACTACTTACTTCGTTCTGTCGACCACCAGTACGGTCCCGATGGTCAGATTGTCTCCTCGCCGCCGGAGACCGCGATCTTCCAAAACGTGTTCCTGCGTACCCTTGGCATTAGTATCGGAGTGACCGCTACGACCCTGCTCCTGGGCTTTCCGGTAGCCTATCTGCTGGCCGCTCTGCCAAGTAAGACCAGCAATCTATTGATGATATTGGTATTGCTTCCGCTCTGGACTTCGCTGCTTGTACGCACGACCGCATGGGTGGTGCTTCTGCAGCAGCATGGCGTCGTGAACGACGCTCTTATAACGCTGCATATAATTTCGCAGCCCGCTGAGCTCATCTTTAACCGAATCGGCGCTGTCGTGGCTATGACCCATATTCAACTGCCCTTCACCTTGCTCCCAATCTACAGCGTGATGAAGACGATCCCGCCGAGTCATGTGCGCGCCGCGCGCTCGCTCGGCGCTGGGCCGTTCTACGCTTTTTGGAAAGTATACTTCCCGCAGACGTTGCCGGGGATCGCGGCCGGCTCCCTTCTGACCTTTGTTCTTTGCTTAGGCTATTACATAACTCCCGCGCTCGTCGGCGGCCCGGGAGACCAAATGGTCAGCTATTTCATCGCCAGGTACACGAACGAGGATCTCAACTGGGGCATGGCCTCGGCCCTTGGCGCCGTCCTGCTCTCAGCCACGCTTCTGCTTTATTATGTGTTCAACAAGTTGATCGGCGTAGACCAGATCAAGGTGGGGTGACAGCGATGACCGCTTTTCCTTATGCCTCTCGAACGGAAATAGTCTGGTACTACTTACATCGACTCATTTGCGGCGCAGTGTTGCTGTTCCTTATCGCACCCATTTTCGCAATAATTCCACTTTCATTCAATTCGGTGCCATTTTTCACATACCCGATGCCAGCTTTCTCGTTCCGCTGGTATGAGGAATTCTTCCTGACTGATCGCTGGCAAAGCGCATTATACAATTCGATCTTCATCGCCGTATCGGTCACAATCCTCTCTACGGCGTTAGGCACACTTGCCGCACTTGGCCTTAGCCGGCCGAAATTCCCTTGGCGCACGGCCGTGATGAGTCTGCTGATCTCGCCAATGATCGTCCCAGTCGTGATCACCGCTGTTGGAGTCTATTTTTTCTATGCTGATGTCGGCTTGTTGAACACTTTTACCGGGCTGATCTTGGCACACACAATGTTGGCCACTCCGTTCGTTGTCATCACAGTGACCGCGACTTTAACGGGTTTCGACCATTCGTTAACTCGCGCAGCAGCCGGGCTTGGTGCCACACCCGTAACTATCTTCTTCAAAGTCACGCTGCCACTCATACTTCCAGGCGTGATCTCTGGATCGCTGTTCGCTTTCGGCACCTCCTTTGATGAGACGGTGGTTGCCCTCTTCGTCGCGGGCCCCGATCAGCGTACCTTGCCGAAAGTCATGTTCTCCGGGATCCGTGAGCAGATTAGTCCGACCATCCTGGCCGCCGCCACCGTTTTGATCCTGTTCGCTGCCATCATGTTGACTACCATGGAGCTTCTGCGGAGGCGTTCAGAGCGCTTGCGCGGTATTCGTGAGACCTGAGAAGCGCCCTGTGGTCTGCTGGTGCGATGTTGCCAAACAGGGCTGGGGAGGCCCAGGTTAAAGTAACATCACACGCAGTATGGCTTCGCGAAGATATACGTACCATCAATGTCAATGTTCAAGAGGACTAGCGATGCTGCAAACAAAACGCCTGTTACTGCGGGAATGGAAGGACGAAGACGTCGACAGCTTCGCTCGGATGAATGACGAACCGAGAGTTGCGAGATACCTAGGGCAATTCGTTGATCGGGCCGCGATCGAGGCGTGGAGAAACGTTCAACGGGATCATTTCAGAACGTATGGATACGGCATTTGGGCGCTCGAAGATTTGGGTACTGGCGGGGGTATCGGGTTCTGTGGGCTTATGAATGTTCCCTATCAGACTCACTTCACACCAGCGGTTGAAATCGCTTGGCGGTTGCATCCTGAGTACTGGGGGCGAGGATATGCAACGGAGGCGGCCTCTGCTGCACTTTCATTTGGTTTCGAGCGAGTTGGATTGAGCGAAGTAGTCGCTTATGCGTTCATTGAGAACTTGGCTTCAAGGCGCGTAATGGAGCGACTCGGAATGAGTCATGACCCACAAGATGATTTTGATCTGCCAGGTGGAGTGGAAGCCTTGCGACGTGTCCAGGGAGTGGAAGCCTTGCGACGTCAGGTACTTTATCGCCTTAAAGTTGGAGACTGGGTAAAGACGGCGCTGGCGATCCGAGACTAACGCTATAAAATCTGAGTTGCCTACAAATTCCTGTCATGTGACAGGATAGTGAGAGACGCATGCATGCGCTGATTCTGTTGGCACACCCTGAACAGAACTCTTTGAACGCTCAATTGGCTCGGGGCGCCCAGGAGAGACTTGAGATGAATGGTAATAGTGTAGAATTGCTGGATCTCTATCGAGAAGCATTTGAGCCGCTTGAAGCCGAGCATCGCTATGTCAAGCGCTTAAACAGGGCCTTTTTTAGCGTGCTATCTGAACAACGCCACGCCTCAAACTTGGGCGCTTTGCCTCCAGAGGTCATCCGCGCCATCGATCAGCTCGATAGGGCAGACCTAGTCATTTTTCAGTTCCCCCTGTGGTGATGGTCGATGCCGGCTATTCTGAAGGGGTGGATTGACCGGGTCTTCGTGTGGGGGAGCGTTTATGACAGCAGAATGCGCTATTGTGACAAAGGACGATTTCGGGGCAAGCGCGCGTTCCTTTCCGTCACGACCGGTGCGCGTGCGCCGGCCTTTTGGCCAGACGGCCAAGCAGGAAACCTCGACCTGGCGGTCCGAGGCTATCCCGTGAGTTGTCCGTTGTCGACGTCCAATGTGATCGGGCGAGCGGGAACTCCGTCGCATTGGTCGATGGCCGGCGCGCTCGACGCCAGCCCTTCTGTTGCAGCGGCCAAATGGAGGCCCAAAAAGTAATACCGTCGTCTAATAGCGAGATTTGCAGGCGATTTTTGGTGCGGAAGGTTGGTTGCCGAAGCATGGTCGTCTACGCGGTCAACATAATCATGCTCAGCTCATGGCTCTGGTTGACGGAATGGACTGGAAACGGGTTCGAACGGAGACCGTCAGGCGGCCGCAATCGGTTG
>NZ_JAMYPQ010000031.1:0-32077 GCF_040320455.1 Mesorhizobium sp. M0698
CCTCGTCCAGCAGAGCATGGGGGTTCGTCTCTCTGCGCCAACGGCGCTCCTCCAGGATCACGTCGCGCTCGGTCTTGATATCATCGTCGTTGAGGATGAGGTTGAACATGCGATCGGCCTCGAAGCCCATCATCTCACCCAACGCCGAGGGCGCCACCGTCTCGAGGAAGGTGGTGTAGTCATAGGCGGTGAAGGCGTTATTGTAGCCGCCGATGGCTGAGACGGCTCGGTCGAACTCGCCGGCGGCGTGGTTGGTCGTCGCCTTGAACATCAGATGCTTGAGGAAATGGGCAAGACCGGATTTGCCGGGTGGCTCGTCGGCGCTGCCGATCTTGTACCAGAGCATATGAGTGACGATCGGCGCGCGGTGATCGGAGATGACGACCACTTCCATGCCGTTGTCGAGCAGGAAATCCGTCACCTTGCCGCCGTCTGTGGCGGCCAGAGCCGGAGCGGTCGTCACCAGGGCCAGCGCGGTGGCAATGAACGCCCTGCGCAGCCAGGGGGACGATCGATGGCTGCGGTTGTGGTGGCTGGTCGAAAGGCAAGGTTCGAGGCAAAGTGATTTGTTCCTCATTTTGATGAAGTCGCTGCGTCCCCGTCTCCCCGCGTGGGAGGATCGGGGGGCAGCGGCGAGCCAGATGAATAAGCTCTTCACGGGGCCAGGCCTTACTCGAGCCTCATCTTTGGATGGATCCAGGAGACCTGCGGGAGTATTTCTCGGTGAGGTGATCATGGGACGGGATTCTCCTTGGTCCGCGACGCCTTGCGGATGACCAAGCATGCACCGTGCCAGATCAGAAAACCGTTCGAGGCAGTGGACAAATAGGGCTCTGCCATGTTGCGCATCCGACATTGTCGGACATCGGACAGGGCCGAACGCGACGCGCGCGGCTGAGAATATCTTCTTCGTTCGGAAGACGATTGGGCGCGCTGCCGGGGAGGGGTATAGGATGCGCTTCGAATGGCCGCTGCACTGACGGTGAGAATGGAGATGTTGGCCGCCCCAGCGGGACCCTGTCCTCGACAGCCAGACCGGGTCGATGCTGAAGGGCAGAGGCGTGAGCAGCCCAGCCAACTCAAACCCGGAGCCTGCTCGCGCGCTAGGACGGACCTGATCCAAAAATCGGCAAGTTGGGGATATCCGCGAGGCGCTGGAAAACGAAGATCGTAGGACTCGGGCGGGAAAAAACGATGCGGTCGCGCTTCTGGCGTAATGCGCCTGCCGCGAGGCCGTTGAGCCTGATGAGTTGCTGCGCGAAAGGAAAGGGGAGTGTTTGCGCGGGACCTTGGTCAGACGTAAGAAACAACCGTCGAGCTCGCCGTGGATGGGGGCATGCAGGCACGTTTGTCGCTGGAGGACAGCAGCACGGAAGCTGTCCGCGCTTGCCGTCGTCGCTGGGTACCAAACAGGAGAATTTGGCGGTCGCGATCGAATTCATCTGCGTAAATACCGCCTGGCTGTGCTCGGTTTGCCGGCGAACAGATTTTGCCTTCTTTGCGGCTGCAAACGCATCGCTGGCGGCGTGGTCCCTTAGGTCAAGAGCATCGGGTGAGTAACAGCCTGATCCTGCTCAATCTGATACGCGCCAACCGCCTCGCCGGATTGTGGAACCGCTCGCGGGTAGCTTCTACCACAAACAGCAAGGTCATGAAATCAAGTAGGAAGTCGTCGATTGCTTGGGCGATTGTTTCTGACTTGCCCTTGAACTGGTCCAGCAAAACGCGCGCGTTATCGATCGCTTCCACGCTGGTGGCATCGATTAACCCCTCGACCCTCTTGAAACAATCCAATTCGAAACTCCTTCAAGCGCTTGCCAAGCCGTTATGCACGAAGGTAGCTCCGTGAACCACCAGGCCTTTGACCTGGCGGCACGAGCAGCGGTCGGCCTTACGTCCCGTGCCTCCAAGCACCAGCCATAGACGTGGCGCTGAGGAGCGTTGGAAGGATCGGGCGCTTCCGGCCATGCTCGAGCGGTGTGTAGGACACTGCTTGCTGGCGACTACGGCCAAAATGGAGTGCGCCAGCTGATCGGGGTTTAACAATTTTTCGCTTTTTGCTGCGCCCAAGTCTCGGCTATGAGTCGGGCAGGCCTGATGGCCTGCCCACGTTGCAATTGTTAAGGAGGAACACGTATATGCCGACTGGAACGGTAAAGTGGTTCAACAGCACCAAGGGGTTTGGATTTATCCAGCCCGACAATGGCGGTCCGGATGTTTTCGTCCACATTTCCGCTGTCGAACGCGCGGGCCTCTCGACCCTCGCTGACGGCCAGAAGATCAACTATGAGATCGAGCAGGATCGCCGCACCGGCAAATCCTCCGCTGGCAGCCTCAGCAAAGCTGGTTGAAATTTTCTCCTGCGTCTTGGCAAGAGTGGGCGCGTAGGTCCGGAGGTCCTCACGGCCGCTCGATAGGAGCGAGCAAAAACTGAGGGCAGCAGATTGCTGCAGGCGTCGCGAATTCCTCATGAAACAAAGTTGTTTGAAAGGAAGGCGGGGTTGGCCCCGCCTTTTTATATGACGCGCAGATTAAGCCGATGGCTGCAACGCTCCAGAACGAATCTCAATTGCCGAAATCAAGCCGCGACCTTCTTGCGGGTTCGCTTCGTCGGCGCCGGCTCCGGCGCTTCCGGCGCTTTCGGTTTGCGGCCGAGCCCCATTGTCTTGGCCAATGACGAGCGCGCCGCGGCGTAGTTCGGCGCGACCATGGGATAATCCGCCGGTAGGCCCCATTTGGCCCGATATCCATCCGGCGTCAGCCCATAGTGGGTCGACAGATGGCGCTTTAGCGATTTGAATTTCTTCCCGTCTTCAAGGGAGATGATGTAGTCCGGTGTCACCGACTTCCTGATCGGGACTGCAGGCGTAAGGGCAACCGGCTCTTTTGCAGAGACACCTTCCGCCGTCCCTTTCAGAGCCGCGTGCACTTGGCCGATGAGGGCAGGGAGATCCCCCACCGGGATCGGATTGTTGGAGACATAGGCTGAGACGACATCGGCCGTGAGCTCGATGAGGGTGTCGATGTTTTTTTCGGCTTCTTCTGTCATGAAACTCTCCAGGCGGCGTGAAACACAGTCGGCGAAGCGTCGCTTCATAGTGGCGGTCTCCGCTGAAAGCAACCAAGGTCTCGACAGGATTATTGCGATGCTCGTCCAGCAGCGAGATCTATAGCGCAGTATCGCGCCGTCATGACCGTTGATGCGTTCCGTTGTTGGCGACCTGCCGCGGTGCTTGCGCATTTTCAGGCGCGTCTCGGCCGTAAGCTTTGCGCCAAAATGACCAGTAATCTCGAAACGAAGCGGGCTATTCCTGTTTCGCCATCCTCTCTTTGGCTGTGAAATCGGTGGCAGAGCAGTGGCCGCTTCCTGGTGGCGCGTGGAGGAACTATCAAGCGTTGATTCGCAGTTGGTCGAAACGATGTAGATTCATCCGGTGAGCCGCTCTCGCAGCAGGATGTTAGGAATTGGACCGCTGGTAAACCGAGGACATCACGCCGCTGCTTTGCTATTGAACCGCTATCGCTGTGACAACACATTCCGCAATGGTGGGCGGGTGTAGAGGAGGCGCCTTACGCAAACTAGCGGTTCAGCAGGTCGGGAGGAACGAATGAGCTCAGGGACTTTCAGCAGCCCACTTTTCGTAAGACGTCCAGCGCACATCGTGCAAGAGATTGCCAGTCCTGCGGATGCTATCGATTTTCCTCAACGAAGGGCCAGAAGATCGCAGAGACCGGATCTACGAAGCCGTCCTCAGGGCGTGCTTTGATGCATACAACGGACACCTGCGAGCGCAGCGCGCAAGACTTTTTTCCGCTTTGCGAAACAGGTCGCCATATTGGAAGATGCAACCTCCGCGATGCAATGGCTCGCTGCCTGCATGTCGAGCTGTGGAAAAGCGCAAGTATAGGCGTCGCAGTCGTGTGTGAGGCTGGAGCGGGTACGCCGACGAAGTTATTGTATCGAGATTTCGTCGGCGTCTGGAGCGTAGTATAGAGAATAAACAATATTTTGCGCGCTGTGGCGATGTTATATCTTGTTGTATTTGTAAATCAGCTTCTCGCGACAGGACTGCAACGATTCCGGTGTAAAAATCACTGCGTGGGACTTGGTTCCCTCAAATTCATGATGGTAAATTACCGTGTAATGATCGCAAAGCAGTTGTCCCATTGAAGCAAGATGATAAACGAAGCCAAAATTGTGCTCCGTCGTCTGCCAATATTCGCTCGATGGAGGCTATAGGCCTCACAAGCCAATCAAAACAGCTACTCGGGTGCACTTTGAAATTCGTTTAATTTCGCTCACCCCAAACGGCCCTCCACAGTCGAAAATAAGATTGTCCCGCAAAGGGTGCTACAAGACGCGATCGCGGATCGATTTGGGCCCACGTCGATCTGGCGAAGGCAGGCGGAAGTCGAGCAGGACCTGCTGCGGAACAGATAACCGGCCCCAAACCGAATCCGACACGGTGGCCCCGATTTCTTCATGGTAGAAGGCGCAGAGAGAACCGAAGCACGGCTCCGGGCTCCGGCGCCGCCGCTTGCCGAGCAGCGATCCTCCGCCTCCCTGAAATCCAATCGACAAGAGCGTTCAATTCCGGGACGGTCCAAGCTCTGCCGCAAAAACAGGTGTCAGACCACCCGGTCCTCTCCCGCAACTGATCTAGCGCAGGGCGTTCATGAGCCGCATATCCCAGAGTGGCTGCGTGCACGACGCAGCGAGATCATTTATGAAAATCCTATTCAGTACGATGGCTGTCCCCTTGCTGACAGCCACCGCCTTTGCTGCGGATTCGATCCCCGCAGACCTCAGAGAAACGGCAATGGCTACTTTCAAGGCTTTGCCACCCACCACGCCGGCAGTCGCCAACAACCCGATCACCCCGGAAAAGATCGCTCTCGGCAAGGCACTGTTCTTCGATCCACGCGTCTCTGCGTCAGGCGTCTTGTCGTGCAACTCGTGCCACAACCTGGCCACCGGCGGCGACGACAATCACGAAACCTCGATCGGCCATGGTTGGCAGAAGGGACCGCGCAACGCGCCGACTGTACTGAACGCTGTCTTCAACATCGCCCAGTTCTGGGACGGTCGTGCCGAAGACCTGAAGGCTCAGGCGAAGGGACCGGTCCAAGCCGGCGTCGAAATGGCCAATACACCGGGTCAAGTCATCGCCACCCTCAAGTCGATGCCGCAATATGTCGATTGGTTCGATGCAGCCTTTCCGGCTGAAGCCGATCGCGTCACCTTCGACAACGTCGCCAAGGCGATCGAAGCCTTCGAGGCGACACTGGTCACGCCGGCCCCCTTCGACGGCTTCCTCAATGGCGATGACGCCGCCATGACTTCCGAACAGAAACAGGGCCTGGCGCTTTTCATGGACAAAGGCTGCTCGTCCTGCCATGGCGGTATCAACGTTGGTGGGGAAGCCTATTACCCATTCGGCCTCGTGGAACAGCCCAGCGCCGAGGTCCTGCCGGAAAAAGACAAGGGCCGATTTGCGGTCACCAATATTGCCGACGATTCCTATGTTTTCCGCGTGGCGCCGCTGCGCAACGTTGCACTCACCGCGCCATACTTTCATTCGGGCAAGGTTTGGGATCTGAAACAGGCCGTTGCCATCATGGGAACCACCCAGCTTGGCGTGGTACTGGCGGACGAAGAAGTCGACCTGCTTGTTGCCTTCCTCAACTCGCTGACCGGAAAGGCACCCGAGCTCGCCTATCCCATTTTACCCGCCGAAACGGCGACAACGCCCCGGCCTGTAACGCAGATCTTAGGAAAATAAACGGCCAGCTGACTGCGGAACATCGCAATTGACAATGATTGCGACTTTTACTGGACGAGACGAGTCGCGACGTCCATGAGAACGCAAATGGCTCGTTTCCAAAGTGCAGACACTGCTTCCGTCACCAGCTCGTTGCGATGGAATCATGTTTGGGATCTGGCGTGCGACATGCCAAGGAAGGCGTCTGACGCATGAGGCTCGCGCGCTGTCGATACCGCGCGGCGGCCGGCCATCGCGCTGGCGGCCGAATTGCCGCGCGCCGAAGTGATCGGCCCCCTTAGGGCGAAGGGGCAGCCACTCCGTCCTCTATGTCCAGCGATTCTTCGACTGCTTCCGGATTCCGGGCGATGGTCCAAAGGAGAGTATTCGCCGCTGCATCCGGTTTCGAGCGACCTTGCTCCCAGTTTCGAAGCGTTGCCAGATCGAGGCCATACCTCACGGAGAATGCCTCCTGAGAGAGCTTCGTGCGATCCCGGACTTCGCGAACACTTATCGGCCGCGGCGCATGAACCTTCGCGATCACGCCTGCGGACGACAGTTCATTTTCAGTGCCAATAGGTCGTCGACGCAAGGAACCGTCACGAACGCCTTGCACGACCATCTCCGTGAGTATCGCGTGGGCCGTCCTGAGCGGCAGCTGTCTCTTAACGAGAATCCGGGCGGCCTCAGGAGTATTCGCGCCGTGAAGAAAACTGAGGCTCAGTCGGACGGGAGAGCCTGACGACACCGGGACGACGTCCCGGGTTCGCACCGTTGTCCGTACCGCTCCATGAATTTCGATGTAGTCGACATTAAGCTTCTCCGCGATCACTCGACCGAGCTTGCGCAATTTGGACCATCCCCACTAAGGCATCGCGATAAAAGTACGCCAAACAACGCTAAGGGAGAACAAGCAGTGATCTGATTTCATTCGACGCTCGTTTTCGAGAGCCGTTCTGGGTCGTTCGCAATCAACTGTGTAGGCCAGCGGAGCGAGCAAGGAGCGCCAGATCCGGACAGGGCTGAGTGGGGTGTTTCTCCGAAAGATGGGGCCATGCCCTAAGGAACACGAGATGTAGTGGACTCGTCGATTCGCGCGGTTTCGATTCGCGCACCCGGGCACAACGCTTGGATAAGTCCCATCAAATGCTCTCCGGTGGCCGTCATCTGTTTAGCTGACATTGGGCCGAGGGCTTCCAGCACGAGCCACATGGCGCGGGTATCGACCGTGACCATGGTGCGCCGCCCCTGCCGCCAGTTCCAGCGGCGGCACGTGACACCGGCATCATCGCACCAGATGACTTCGCCCGGTTCAGGATGCTCGGTTACCATTTCACCTTGCTGGATCGTGTCGAATGGCTCCGCTCCCTTCGCAATTAAAAGTCTCGGGACCCCTTGGTAGAGATCGAGATCCTCCCCGCCAATCGGAACGCCATACAACACGCTGACGGCATTGTAGGCATCAACCAGTGGGGATATCCGCGGGAGAGAGCCATCTTTCCGCACCCGCTTGAGAAGCGCGGCGGCCGAGCACGGCGTTCGATTGGCCTTTGTGCCGAAAGCCTCGTAGGCAACGGCCCACGCCGCAAGATGCGCGTCCCTTTGGGCGTCATCGCGAAGCGCCGCCTGTTCCGCCGCCGCAATCGTGTCGTTCAACGCCTGTGCATCCGGCACGTCGATTTCAGCGTTCCGCACCACAATGCTGATCAGATGAAAATCCGGGTAGCGGGCCTTGATCTCGGGGGCAATCAATGGCGTGAAAGACATGGGATGCTCTTTTCTCATGGGGAGGCTTTGCGCTGCGGGTCGTTCGGGAAATGTTTGAAGAAAGGTGCTTGTCGAGCGTCCAGATCTTCTGGCATCGGCATGGTGCATGCCGCACCATGCGCTGGATAATTCCATCGTTCGGCCGTGGACAAGGCCTGGTAGAGATCGTCGATTATCTCTTGCGGGTGCTCGAGCCCGCCTCGGCCGGCAACAAGCTACGGCTCCGCCAGATCCTCCATTTCATAGGAGGCAGCGGGCGCGATATGGATGTGAAGCAGCTTTCCTTGCCGGGTCATGCATCGCTTTCGGAAATTCGTCTCGCACGAAAATCTGCCGCCAAACTGGCCTGATCAACAGCATGGTATGGCGTTTTCCCAGTCCAGTTGGCTTTGCAACGAAACGCGGTTCAGCCCAAGGGTCGGTTTCCTCGCCAGCACGCCGCGTCCCCGCCGTTTTAGCCACCGTGTCCCGGCAACGCGTCTTGTACCTGCCTGACAACCGCTCGCAGGACCTCAACGCCCTTCTCGATCTGCCGAATGCTCAAGGCGGCATAGCCCATGACAAGCCCCATGCGATCGATGTGGCCTTCGTCCGACTGCCGCTCGTAAAGGGGCGAGATCAGGTGTAGCCCCAGGCCCGCGCCTCGGGCGGCTTCGACCAGGGTCGTTTCCCGCGATCGCGGCAGTTCGTCGAACCAAACGGCGACGTGCAGACCGGCATCTGCTCCCTGGACAGCGATGCGATCTCCGAAGCTGCGCCGCAAGGCGCCCAACAACGTCCCCCGACGCTCGCCGTTCAGCCTGCGCACGCGCCGCACATGGCTTTCGTAGCCGCCACTCTCGATCAAAGAGGCCAGAGCCTCCTGTTCAGCCACCGGCGAATGCCGGTCCGCGAATTGTTTGGCGGTTGCGAAGACCTCCTGCAATTCCGGCGGGACGACGAGGTAGCCGATGCGTAGCATCGGCGAGAGCGTTTTGGAGATCGTGCCGAGGTAGATGACAGCCCCGTGGTCCTCGATACTGTGCAGCGGAGGGACCGGATTGATGTCGTAGCGATATTCGCTGTCGTAGTCGTCCTCGATCACATAGGCGTTGTTGTGCCGCGCCCATTCCAGAAGCTGGTGGCGGCGCGCGATCGGCATGACGCCGCCCAGCGGAAACTGATGCGATGGCGTGACATAGGCCAGTCGCGCCCCGATCCCCGCCAGCAACTCCGTCTTCATCCCGTCCTCGTCGACGGTGACCGGGATGGGCGAGGCACCCGTACTGGCAAAGACCTGACGCGCCATCCTGTAGCACGGGTCCTCGATGACAAAGCGGTCGGCGGGATCGAGAAGCAGGCGCGCGCACAGGTCGAGGCCCTGCTGCGAACCGTTGACGATGATTATCTGCTCGAGGTCGCAGCTCAGGGTTCGGGCGCGCCAGAGATAGCCCTGGAGCGCCTGGCGCAGCCGGCGCGAGCCGCGCGGATCCTCATAGGCAAGACGCAACGGGCGCTGCCCCATCGCCTCGTTCATCGCACGTTTCCAGACCAATGCGGGGAAGTCTGACGGCGCCAGGTCGCCATAGCGGAAATCGACCTTCAGCCCAGTCGGCAGATAATCCGGCCAGGGCGGCGTGACGCGCAGTCGGCCCCCATAGGCGGACAGAAGAACCGGGCCGACCCGTTTCGCAGGCGTGCGGCTTGTCCCAGGACCGATCAACGAAGATGCAACGCGGGGTCGTGCGCCTTGACGGACGTCGATGAAACCTTCCGCAGCCAGTTGCTCATAGGCGACCGTCACCGTCGTTCGCGAAACCCCAAGGTCATTTGCGAGGCCTCGGGAGGACGGCAGCTGACTGCCGGTTTCGTAGACACTTCCGAGGATCTGCTCGCGAAGAGCCTCGTAGATCTGGCGTGCACCCATCGCGTGCGTGCGACCTGCAGAACCGGCACTTGAAGACTGGACCATTTCATTCATCGCCAACTGGATATTTCACATTGGCCAGTTTGCCGTCAATCTTTCGGAAACCCAAGCAAGATCTTAGAGGCCGAATGACCCGCTCCTATCAATCGGAAACCGATGCTCTCATGCGGTCGCTCAACGACACCGGTCCCGGATTCGCCACTCGGGCGATCCATCATGGCTACGATCCCGCCGGCTTTTCCAATGCCGTTCAGCCGCCAGTCTTCTTGACCTCGACCTATGGATTCGAAAGCGTGGCAGCGAACGAGGCCGCCGCCGCCCTTGGCGGAAGGCTCTATGCGCGCGAATACAATCCGACGACGGAGATCCTAGAACAACGGCTTGCCAATCTGGAAGGAGCCGAGGCAGGTCTGGTCGTTGCCTCGGGGATGGCGGCTTTCGGGACGCTGATCCTGTCGCTCCTGTCCCAAGGCGATGAACTCATCGTCCACAGGACGCTTTATGCGAACACGCTTGCCATGGTCGAACAGGCGGTCCCCCGCTTCGGCATCAAGGTCGTCGCGGTCGACCTGTCCGATCCTCACAATCTCGATGCCGCGATCACCGAGCGGACCCGGCTTGTTTTCTTCGAGACCCCGGTGAATCCGCTGAGCCGCATCCTCGACATCGCTGCCATTGCCGAGCGCGCCCACGCGCGCGGTGTAAAGGTTGCAGTCGACAGCACCTTCGCCTCCCCCGCGCTCCAGCGGCCGCTCGAACATGGGGCAGACCTCGTGCTCCACTCGCTGACCAAATACATCAATGGGCACGGCGATGCCCTTGGTGGGGCGATTCTGGGCGACGCGCAAACGCTCCGCACGCTGCACGAAACGGGCCTGCGCTACATCACCGGCGCAGCGCTCTCGCCCATGTCAGCCTTCCTGATCCTGCGCGGTCTGAAGACGCTCACGCTGCGCATGGAACGGCACAGCGCCACGGCCCTTGCGGTGGCTCGGGCGCTCGAGGCGCACCCGGCGGTGGCATGGGTGAGTTATCCCTTCCTCGACTCGCACCCTGATCAGGTGACGGCGCGAAAGCAGATGTCCCAAGGGTCGGGCATGTTGGCCTTTGGCCTCCACGCTGGGTTAGAGGGCGCGCGGCGGATGATGGACCGGCTAAACCTGATCACCCGGGCTGTCAGCCTCGGCGATGCCGACAGCCTGATCTATCATCCGGCAAGCCTGACCCGTGCTCGTCAGCCGATCCGCAAGGATGCGCATCTGGCCGATGGAGTCGGCGAGGACCTCATGCGTCTCTCGGTGGGTCTTGAAGACGTCGATGACCTAATCGCCGACCTGCGGCGGGCTCTGGACGCCTTGTGATGACCTGTCCTCCGGCCAGTCCTGCGCTCACGCACAAACCTGGAGCCTTGCCATGGCATTCCTGAGCGGTCTTTCCGCGTTTCCCATCACGCCCGCCGATCGTGACGGCCGCGTCGATACCCTTGCCCTGCGCAGGCTGATTGCTCGGCTTGGCACCGCTCAGGTCGATTCCATCGGTCTTCTCGGCAGCACCGGCACCTACATGTATCTGTCGCGCGAGGAACGGCGACGGACGCTTGCCGAGACCTTGGACGAAATCGCCGGGCGAACGCTGGTCGTGGTGGGTGTGGGCGCGCTGCGCACCGATGAAGCAGTGAGGTTCGCGCAGGACGCCAAGGCCCTTGGAGCAGCCGCGGGGCTGCTTGCGGCCGCCTCCTACACCCCGCTCACTGATGACGAGGTGTTCGAACATTTCTCGACGGTGGCGTGCGAGAGCGGCCTGCCGATCGTCGTCTACGACAATCCAGGAACGACGCATTTCCATTTCACCCCAGCACTCGTCAGCCGCCTGGCAAAGGTGGGTGGGATTGTCGCTATCAAGAATCCGACAGACAAGGGCGATGCGATCAAGAGCCATCTGGCCGACCAGAGGCGCACTGTGCCGGAAGGGTTCTCGATCGGCTACAGCGGCGACTGGAACGCTGCAGAGGCCATGATCGCTGGCGCTGACACATGGTACAGCGTCCTCGCGGGCATCCTGCCCGAGGTCTGCACAAAGATCGTCACAGCGGCGCAGCAGGGCGATGCGGCCGAAGCGCGACGGATCGATGCCGCGCTTGCGCCGCTCTGGAGCCTCTTCAAGGAGTTCTCGAGCCTTCGCGTCGTCTATGCACTTGCCGAATTGCTCGACATTTGCCGTGCCGACCCCCCGCGTCCCATCCTGCCTCTGCCCTCAGCAGCGAAGCGCCAGATCGCCGCCGCGTTGGAACGCTTGCCATCGGATGTCAACCGGTGAATAGCGAACCCGGCGGCCAGCGAAGGAACCTGTCATGTATGTACCCGCGCATTTCGATGAACCGAGCCGAGAAGTCCGCTACGACTGATCGAGAACAGTGCACTTGGCATGCTGATAACCCATGGCCGGAGCGGTCTCGACGCCAATCACATCCCCTTCGAACTCGACACGTCACAGGGAGAAAACGGTACCCTTTACTCCTGCGCGATTAATACACGTGCCGAAGGAAAGTGCACATTCTCGCTCGAGTGACTTATTTCAAAGGATGTGATCGCGTTTGGCACATTCACGGCCGACATGCGGCAGCCGGTCACTCACCACATGGTGAGCAACCAGGAAACCCTCCGGCCTACACTTTCTACCGGAGCGCACGTGCTGCATCGACCATGTTCATCAGGGCAGGGCGGACCTCCTCCCATTTGCGTGTTTTGAGGCCACAGTCCGGGTTTACCCACAGTTGGGAATCCGACAGTCGCTCGCGGGCAAGCATGACGAGATCCGAAATCTCGCCGACTTCCGGGACGCGCGGTGAGTGAATGTCGTAGACTCCGGGACCGATTTCGTTCGGATATTTGGAGCTCGTGAAGGCGTCCAGCAGTTCCATCTTCGAGCGCGACGTCTCAATCGAAATGACATCCGCATCCATTTCAGCGATCGCGTCGATGATCTCGTTGAACTCCGAATAGCACATGTGGGTATGGATTTGAGTCGCGTCCTTTACACCCGTTGAAGCGATCCGGAAGCATTCGACAGCCCAGTCGAGATAGTCTTTCCAGTCAGACTGGCGCAGTGGCAATCCTTCGCGAAACGCGGCCTCATCGATCTGGATCATCCTTGCGCCGGACCATTCGAGATCCGTCACCTCGTCGCGGATGGCGAGCGCGATCTGGCGGCATGCTTCGGAGCGGGGTACGTCGTCGCGAACAAAAGACCAGTTGAGAATGGTCACCGGGCCTGTGAGCATTCCCTTCACAGGGTTTTCCGTAAGCGACTGGGCGAATTGCCACCAGCGCAGCGTCATCGGCTTGGGCCTCGATACGTCGCCGAAGATGATGGGGGGGCGCACGTAACGCGACCCATAGCTCTGCACCCAGGCATGCTGGGTGAAGGCGAAGCCGGACAGCTGCTCGCCGAAATGCTGTACCATGTCGTTTCGTTCGAACTCACCGTGCACCAGCACGTCCAGCCCGATCTCTTCCTGCCAGCGAATTGCAGCCTCGATCTCCTTCTTCAGGAAGGTCTCGTAGTCGACATAGCTCAGCTGGCCCTTCGCATGAGCGGCCCGCGCCCTGCGTACCTGCGGCGTCTGCGGGAAGGACCCGATGGTCGTCGTCGGGAACGGCGGCAGCCCGAGCGTGCCGGCCTGGACTCTGGAGCGCTCGGCAAAAGCGCTCTCTCGTCGCTTCATGCTGTCGTCAATGCTGGCGATCCGCCCCTCAACCAGCGGGTCATGGATCTTCGTGGATGTCACGCGAGTGGCGGCAGCCTCGGCAGACGCTTTCAACGCGCCTGCCACCGCATCCCTGCCTTGGGACAGGGCCCGGGCAAGCAACACCAACTCGTCGGTCTTCTGGGCCGCGAAGGCGAGCCACGACCTGATGTCCGCGTCGAGTTCCGTCTCCATGCGGAGGTCGATCGGCACATGCAGCATCGAGCAAGAAGGCGCGATCTCGACGCGGTCCAAGGGCCAGCCGGCGACGATCGGTTTGATGCGGTCGAGAATGGCGGGCAGGTTCGCACGCCAGACGTTGCGGCCATCGATCAAGCCAAGCGAGAGCACCAGATCCTTCGGTGCGAGCCGACCCACCGTTTCCAGCTGCTCGGGAGCGCGCACGAGATCAATATGCAGCCCGGCCAGGGGCAGAGAAACCGCGGTTTCGAGATTGTCTCCCAGCGGCCCGAAATAGGCAGCCAGCATGATCTTCAACTCGGGCGCGGCTTTTGACAGCTGGCCATAGGCGAATTCGAACGCAGCTCGTTCGTTCGGGTTCAGATCGAGGACAAGCGCTGGCTCATCGATCTGCACCCAATCGGCACCCGACAGCTTCAAGCTCCGCAGGAGTTGCTCGTAGACGGGCAGAAGCCGTGGTAGGAGCGCGATGGGATCGAATCCTTCGGCAGGCGATTTCGCCAGCTTGAGGAAGGTGATCGGTCCAAGGATGACTGGGCGTGTGTGAACGCCGAGAGCTTTAGCCTCGATGAAGTAATCGACCGGTTTCGTCGACGAGAGGGCGAACGTCTGATCATCGTTGAGTTCCGGCACAATGTAGTGATAGTTGGTGTCAAACCACTTGGTCATTTCCATCGCGGTTACGCCAGTCCGATGAGCCGCATGCTGGTGACCACCGTGCCCACAATCCTCCGTCTGACCTTGGTTGCCGCGCGCCATAGCGAAGTAGATGTCGAGTGGGACCTCGCCGCCATTCCAGCCGTAACGGGACGGAAGGGCGCCGACCATGGCTGCGGTGTCGAGCACATGGTCGTAAAGCGAGAAGTCGTTCGACGGGATTTTCGACACGCCGCGATCGCGTTGCTCCTCCCAGCTAGCGGCACGGAGCGCCTTCGCCGTCGTGAGAAGGTCGGCAGCGGACGATTTTCCGGACCAGTAGCTTTCAAGCGCGAATTTCAGTTCTCGCCGACGACCGAAGCGGGGCACGCCGAGCGTTGCTACAGGAATTTGCTGAGAGATAGTCATGCCAGACCCCGATGGTTGGGGCGTCGGTGACAAGGAAGGCGCTAGCAGGCCGGCACGAACGCCAGGCTGCAGCGGCCACCGAGACACCCCGCCCGTGGACGTAATTCGCCGTGGCAGGTCTCCTGGCTCGCGGGGTCATAGCCTCTACCCGTCTTCCCAAGGCTATTCGCCTCAGTGACATGAGTGGGGTTGGCTCGCCGCTAACAGTTGCGGGGGCAGCGCCGGCATCGCACCGGCTTCCCTCTTAGCTCCGCTGCGGCAGCGCCGTACGGAGAACCACGACGCGGGAGACAATTACAGCAGTTCGCTTCATTGTCAACGCCGCATAAAGAAATGTTTATGTCGTTATGTTAAATTTCCGTTGGCATGTTCCAAAGGTCGCCTCGAAAGCGAAAACTGTGGAAGCCTTGAGCGGCCGGTAAATCAAAGCAATGACGCACGGCGCCCTTGTCCAGGAGGATAGGAGTTCGTCGGCTGCCGGCAGCAAACATACCGGCAAGCGCCGTGGTGCTGCTTAGCGCATCACGCGAACCACCTCGGCGTCGAACTTCGGCTCCGAGGTTCCGACCGCTTCGTTGGTGATCTGCTCGCGACCATATTCGGCTCAATGGCGAGGCTGTTGCCCATGTGGAAGCTGTTGGCCGTGATGCCCTCGGTGATATGACACAACGATTTCGGGGGGAGCACACCGAGGCCAGGCGCAGCGGCGTGTTGCGAAGTGATCGAGGCCAATGTCTCGAACTGCTTGTTCGCAGCCCACCGGCTCAAGGTAACCCGGCTCAAACCACCGGGCTAGCTCAAGTCCTGTCCAAATGAGGCCTGAGCGGCAAATCGTCGTGCACGCGCACGGTTTGGCGTTCGATCTTGTGATGCGTCTTGGGCGGACAATCGCCACGGTGCAGCGCGCAGAAGCGGTCCCCAATTGGGAAGCCGAGGGCGGTGAGGGCAAGCCAGCGCCACAGGCGGAAGGGGACTTGGACCTGTTTGCCCTGCTGGACCACAAGTTCGCGACACAGGGCCTCAAGGAGAAGACCAAGAGTGATTATGCGCGGGACCTCGCCAAATTCATCAAAAGCAGCGGGCAGTCAAAGTTCGGCGCCGATTGACATGGAGATAGCCATCGCGGCGGACCGCCCAGGCGGACCGCAAGCCGGAATACAACCGGGTGCAGGCGGCCAAGCTCGTCCACAAGATGGCGTCGGGCACACACCGGCGATGGGAGAGCGGACCGTGGAGTGCAGGAACTTCACGCCTATCCACGCTCCCGTGGACGTGTCCTGCGGCACATCGGCAGCGATATTGAGGAGGCAGTTGAGCTTCTGGTCGAGCACTCTTACCTGCCACTACCTACGCTTAACGTCATCTCGTACTGAAAACGCACCACGCAAGGTCGAGATGTAACATGCGCCCTTCGTGGATGGTTCTAAGCTTCCTCGGGCGCGGTCAATCTGTGATAACGGTCGCTTGGAACCTCCATCACCGCGACGCGATCAAGGTTGGCGTATCGCGCTCGGTAGTAACCTTCCTCCTCCACTTCGGCGAAACTACACTGGGGAACGTCAAAGGTCGCAGCTTCCAATCCGAAGAAAGTCGTAGCGGTTTCTTCATCCAAGAAGTTCCACTCATCTTCTCCGTCGTCATATGTGACGCGAACATAGGAGGCCATGCGCACGGCTTCCTGATCACCCATCTCTGCGATGATGGCATCGCATTCTTTCTTCAGCTTTCCTGAAACCTCACCCTTATCCCAGTCATCCAAAGCCCGATAGATTTCTGGATGATAATACTCTGGCATCTCCTCTACATCGTCACCGATAAGCTCAATGGTGCGGACATATTGCGGATTTATCAAGAGTATTTTGTTGTCAAGGCTCCAACAATACAGCCATGGCCTGCTTGTGTTATTTCTGCGCAGATTATGAAGTTCCTTCAACTGACGTAAAATCGATTCACGCGCCTTTTCATCGATAGGATATTGGCGGCTGCCAACAGTCGTCTTGATTCTGAGCGTGCCGTATCGCGTTTCGGCATCGGCAATTGCAAACGGGCTCGTGCGCCACTCCTCGACATCAATCTTCCAGCCCAGCAGCTCCTCGACCGTGCATTTCAACGTGAGACAAAGGTCCTTGATCTGCTCGACGTTCAACTGCGTTTTGCCTGTTTCCCAACGGGCCACAGTCTGTTGCGTTGTTGCCATCTGCTCTGCCAAATCTTTTTGAGTCATGCCCAGTCGAACCCTAAGCTCTTTCATGTTCATAACTCACCTCGCGTGTTCAACACACGCATCGTGGATGAATTAATCTAACACGTCAAGCGTGTTCAAAAATCGCAGCATGTGTTTTTAGGGCGTCTTCGAGGCTCCGGCAGCCGTTCGTGACCACTTGCGCAAGACACAGGGCTGGTACACAGCACGAATGGGCGATCAAAAATTACTGCTGCGATGCTCGTCATCAGCCAAGCTGCCGCCGCACCTTCCACTAGGGTGCCAAGGTTCGAAATGAGTGCAGCCGACCATAGCGAACGGAAGGTCTTGTGCTCAAAAGGAACGAGTGAAGATGTTCTCTTCGCCATTGTGGGAAGCCTCGGGATTGACCGCGGGGCTGGATTTGTTTCGCCTCACTCAACCATGGCCTCGCCGTACAAGCCAAGCTGCCACAGTGCGCGCCTGCTAACCCAGAAAACTTGGCGGCCTTACAGGCATGCGCAGGACGTGCGAAGCCGCTCAAATCTCCCCAGATGGTCAGCCATCGAAGACCGGCATCACTTGCCCGTTGAGCGGCTATACGATAATGCTCCGCGCTAAGCAGGAAGCGCCAAAAAATTCGAGCGGCGACTTCATTCTCCTATTCAGGAAGGAACTATGAGGCGGCAGACGCGACCATTCACCGTGGAAATCAAACAAAAGCGCAATTATCAAAAATCCGCACGTTCCATCTGGGGCAATTTCGACATCGCCGCGGCGATGGCCGAGACAACAAAGGAAGTCGAGCCGTTAAATCGTCAGCTTGTTGACTCTACTGTAGTGGCCCTTGATGCTGAACCTTTGCACAAACCGCGAGTGGAGCATTTCATGGCCAATCCCCTGGAGACCGAGTCAGCAGTAGTTCATAGCGAACCGGCAGACAAAACGGAAACGCCAAAACCGAAGACGAGAGCGCGGCGGTCGAGGAAGCCAGAAGCTGAGGCGAGCGCGCCTGCCAAGCCGATATCCGCGACCACTGAAGCACCGCCGTCAGCGCGAACGGGCCGAAAGAGCTACTCCGCGAAGGATCGTGCCCAGAAGCTGGCGCAGATCGAGACCTCGATCGGCGGCGGCGCTACTCTCAAGAGCGCGGTGAAGCAAGCCGGCATCTCGGAACAGACATACTATCTTTGGAAGAAGGCGGCGGCGCCTGCGGCGGACAGTGACGGGCTGAAGGATCTCGTCGCGCTCGAGGAAGAAAACAAGCGGCTAAAGAGCCTGCTTGCCGATCGTCTCCGCAAGGAGAATGCGGAACTGAAGAAAAGGCTCGGGCTGGATTAAGGAGGGTGGGCAGCTGGTTCTTGGCTCGCCACCTACAGCAGCCCCGCCTGCTCGGCCTCTCTGCGCAAATTCTGGCGTGGCCTTGGGCCGATCTGCTGGATGACCAGGCCGGCCGCTAGCGAGCCGAGATCGCCGCACTGCTTCAGGCTGCGGCCTTGCGTGTAGCCGTAGAGGAAGCCGGCGGCGTAGAGGTCGCCGGCGCCTGTGGTGTCGACCAGCTCGCGGATCCTGGTCGCATTGATGGTCACGGTCTCGTCGCCGCGCACGATCACCGAGCCCTTTTCCGAGCGGGTGACGGCGGCGATCTTGCAATCCTTGCGGATCTGCGCCAGCGCCTCGTCGAACGACGCGGTCTGGTAGAGCGACTTGATCTCGTGGCTGTTGGCAAAGACGATGTCGACGGTGCCGGAGCGCATCAACTCTAGGAATTCGTCGCGGTAGCGGTCGACGCAGAACGAGTCCGACAATGTCATCGACACTTCGCGCCCGGCGGCATGGGCGAGCTTCGCCGTCTGCCTGATCGCCTCCTTGGCGCGCGGCGGATCCCACAGATAGCCCTCGAAATAGGTGACCGCGGCGCCCGACGCCTTGTCGGCCTCAACGTCCTCCGGGCCGAGCTCGACGCAAGCGCCGAGATAGGTGTTCATCGAGCGCTCGCCGTCCGGCGTGACGAAGATCATCGAGCGCGCCGTCGGTGGCTCGCCGCTGAGCGGCCTGGTGTCGAAGGCGACGCCCTGGGCATGGATGTCGTGCGCGTAGATTTCGCCGAGCGCGTCGTTCGAGACCTTGCCGAAGAAGGCGGCGCGGCCGCCGAAGGAGGCGACGCCCGCCGCCGTGTTGCCGGCGCTGCCGCCCGAGGCTTCGATGGCCGGGCCCATGCGGCTGTAGAGCAGTTCGGCGCGCCTCGTGTCGATCAAATTCATCGCGCCCTTGATGATGCCGTTCGTCTCCAGGAACGCCTCGTCGCACTGGGCGATGATGTCGACGATGGCATTCCCGATACAAAGCACGTCATAGTCCGGCATCAATTCATGTCTCCGCCAAAAGCCCACCGGCTTTCTGGCATGCCGGCCGCCGGCGGGTCTGGCCAGTGGGAATGGGCTTTCCGCTTGCCAATCGGTTCGGCGCCAGCCCTCACGGGGCGGCAAGTCCTGCCTCGCGACGCAATTCGTCGGCCCTGTCTGTCTTCTCCCACGTGAAATCAGGCTCTTCACGGCCGAAATGGCCATAGGTCGCGGTCTTGCGGTAGATAGGGCGTAAGAGATCAAGCATCTTGATAATGCCCTTCGGTCTGAGATCGAACAACTCAAGAATGAGGCGCTCGATCCTTCTTTCCTCAACCCTCGCTGTTCCGAACGTGTTGACCATGACAGAAACCGGACTGGCCACGCCGATTGCGTAAGCAAGCTGCACCTCGCAGACGTCCGCAAGTCCGCTAGCGACGATATTCTTTGCGACATACCGGGCCGCATAGGCAGCTGAGCGGTCAACCTTGGACGGGTCCTTGCCCGAAAAGGCGCCGCCGCCGTGACGACCCATCCCACCATAGGAATCGACGATGATCTTGCGTCCAGTGAGACCGCAGTCGCCGCGCGGCCCGCCGACTACGAACCTCCCCGTCGGGTTGACCAGAATTCTGATGCCTTCCGTCTCCAGGTGGGTCGGCAGGACAGGCTTTATGATTTCCTCAATGACGCCCTCGCGGACCGTCTCTTGCGAGACCTGCTCGTCATGTTGGGTCGATACGACGATGGTATCCAGGGCGACCGGGCGCAACCCCTCATAGCGCACTGAGACTTGGGATTTCATGTCAGGACGCAACCAGCCAAGCTGTCGTGCTTTCCGGACATCTGCCTGTTGTTTCGTCAAGCGATGAGCGAGCTGGATCGGCAAAGGCATCAAGGTATCGGTTTCGCGGCATGCGTAGCCGAACATGAGGCCCTGATCTCCCGCTCCCTGCTGGAGGTCCTGCCCTCGTCCCTCGTCAACGCCCTGGCTAATGTGGGGCGATTGCTCGGTGAGTGCATGAACGACGGAGCAACGCCGGCCGTCAAAGCCGACGGCCTCATCGTCGTATCCAATATCGAGAATTGTATCGCGCGCAACTTGGCTATAATCCACCCGCGCATCGCTGGTAATCTCGCCAGCCAGAACGACTATCCCTGATTTTACCAACGCTTCACAGGCGACGCGCGCCTTGGGATCGGTGCGGAGGATGGCATCGAGGATGGCATCCGAGATGTTGTCGGCCAACTTATCCGGGTGTCCCGCGCCAACCGATTCGGAAGAGAACACGAACTGCCTAGCCATGAAATGCCTCGCTTCGGGTGTTGGAGTTGTATGGGGCATGTTGCTTAGCCCACCTTACCTGTCGGGGATGCCCGGGACCTCGAACGCAGCGCACGAATCGGCAACGTCTCTTCGCAGGGAGGCATGGAGATCTTCGTCGTCTGGCTCGCCAGAGGACGGAGTCAATGAAGCCAGCAATTTGCACGGTTTCCACATCGCGCATGCCCATTGACGTCACTGCTGGCGCCCCCAGGCGAATTCCGCTTGTGACCGCCGGATCCCGCGGGTCGCCAGGCACCATGTTAAAGTTTGTGATGATGCCTGCCTTTGCTAGCCGCTCGGCATAGGCCTTGCCCGATAGTGGTCGATCGCGCAGATCAAGGATCAGCATGTGATTGTCCGTCCCCCCGGTAACCAGGTCATAACCTCGCTCGATCAGTGCCTGTGCAAGAGCCTTGGCATTCTTGACGGTCTGTTGGCCGTAGCTTCGGAAGGACGGGTTCGCGGCTTCGTGCAAGGCAACTGCTAGCGCAGCGATGGCATTCATGTGGGGCCCGCCTTGCAGGTGAGGAAAGACCGCCCGGTCTATTCGTCTGGCGAGATTGTATTTGCTCTTTGCATGATACAGGGCCTGATAGCGATCTTCGTTCCTGGACAAAATGAAACCACCGCGGGGACCGCGGATCGATTTGTGGGAGGTGCTGCTGACCACGTCGCAATGGCGCACGGGATTCGGGTGCGCTCCCGCGGCAATCAGGCCGCTGATGTGCGCAATGTCGGCTACGAGATAAGAGCTCGCTTCCAGGGCGATTTCTGCCATTGCCGCGTAGTCAAAGACACGCGGGTAAGCAGTTCCGCCGACCCAAATGAGCCGCGGCCGTTCCCGCTTGGCTGTCTCGCGCAAGCGGTCATAGTCAATCTGCTGTGTCTTTTCATCTAGTCCATAGGGGACGCGTTGATAGTCAGTTCCGGAAAAGTTGATGGCCCAACCATGAGTCAGATGGCCCCCTTCCGGAAGGGGCAAGCCCATGACTTTGTCACCGGGGCTCAAAAGCGCACGATAGACAGCCTGGTTGGCCGGCGAGCCGGAATAAGGCTGGACGTTGGCATGCTCGCTGCCAAATGGTGTTTTCAAGCGCTCAATGGCTAGATTCTCAAGCTCATCAACGATCTCATTTCCAGCGTAGTAGCGCGCACCGGGGTACCCCTCGGCGTACTTGTTCGTGAAAATCGAGCCGTTCGCTTCCAGCACGGCCGAGGACGCAAAGTTCTCTGAGGCGATGAGCTTAAGGGTCGTCCGCTCCTGCCGCTCCTGTCTTAGAAGCAGTTCGTGAACGCGGCAATCAACCGCGGCCAAGGAAGACTGCCCGTAGGTGTCGGGCTGTGCGATCGCGCCGTCGGCGGAGTTGTCCATGGTAGCTTCGCGCTCCAATTGGATGACCTATTTCACGGTCAAGCATGCGGTCCCCTTCGGCCGCGTGTCTCGTACCGCTTCGAGCCGTTGAAGTCGTTTGTGATAGCCATCGCCGTGGGGCAGGAGATCAACCAACAATTGAACCAGCCCGCCGTCCTTACCTCCTGTTTTGAGATTGTACGAGCACCACGGACGTTGTTCGTTGCAGTAAAGAAAGTCGGCTCTGGCCAGCAGCCGAACGTGTCGCACAACGTGCTCACGACGCAGACCCAGAATCTCCGCTAGCTGGCAGACAGTTAGGTCCGCGTGCGCGCAAAGGCCTAGAATTCGAAGGCGATCTAAATGCGCTGCCGTCCGTAGGCGACTGACCAGTGTCAGCATTGGTCACGACCAAGCCACTTGGAAAGCCTGGGCACTCGTCCTACTGAATTTGTCATTTCGCGTTCTCCACAGATGTTGCAGCTTTCGAACCAAATAATATGGTTGCTTGTCCACCGACCGGACAATCTCGGTGGCCGTGAAGATACTGTTTTGAGCCGATATGGCTGTGTCGAACAAACAAGATGGGCGCTCTTCTTGCCATTGCCTTTAGCCGAAATTGCACGCAGTTCGGCGGGTCGGAGAATAAGCCACGGTTCGGACCCCACTGACTCAAACGTTGCAATAAGCCTACCATTCACAGCGAACCGGAGTTGCTAAGAGTCTATGAATTTCCTTGAAGGATCTGTTGCAACGTTTGCGCAGCCCGGTCTTGCTCCCGGCTTGCAGCGGTCAATCTCGTGCAGACTGACCGTGATGCAAAGATGACAAGGAAGGTTCGCTTTCAATCCGATCTTCTTCCTGGCCAAGTAGTTCGTAGTCTCATAACTGTGGCCTAGACAAAAGGAGGGCTAATCAGCGAGGTATGATGTCGTTAGCGTGGTTGGGCCACCAGCAGGTCGACGCCAAGATCGACACGCGCAATTTCCCGCGCTACGAGAATGTCAGTGACTGCGCGCTCTTCCTCGGGCGGTCTGGCTGCGCCGTCTAGAATCTGAATGCGTCTCGCGCCGACCCGTTCAGCAATGAGCTGTTCGGCTTGCCGCATTGACGGCGAAGCAAGCTCAAGTACGTTTTCGCGCATCTCACGCGCCGCCTCGCCGACTTCCGCAAAACGCTTCTCGGCGAACTGCTCCTTAAAGAGCGCAGCGAGATCATCAAATGTTTGAACTTTGGTGGGCTTGGGTTTCGAGCAAAAATATCCAGTTGCCAGTCCAGGTTTATAGGCAAGGCTGTGCGCTTTGTCGTCTGGCAAGGGCCCAATATCCCCTGGTGAGACGAAAATGGACTGCCGTGCTACGGTTGCTCCATTATAAGAGCGGTCGAAATCGCTGATGTTTGCAATACAAGGAGCCGCATAGAAGACGTTTGACGGATAGCCCGCCTCAAGCCGAAGAAGCAGTTCATGCTGACGCGACACATCCCTGCGCATCATCGCAATCCGAAAAAATGGTATCGACAAACCGGGACAATGTCCGCTCGCAATCTCAAACGCAGTTCCTCGCTTCATCAGCTCCGGAAGCTTGTACTGGAAAAACAGCGGAACCCCTGGGAAATTGATGCGGATGTCAAAGCCAGAATGCCCCTCCTGTATGAGGTTTGGAAAGACCGGCGCGCCTACAGGTGCGGCTGACGATGACCGGATAAGGTTTTCGGTGAAGGCATACCCAAATGAGAACTCCGTGTAGCCCACCTTCATTCAATTCTGCTTTCGTGCTGAAGTTTATCCGGGACTCTTTGCCTGCAGCCGAGCAGACCATATAACAGAAAAAACTATGTATACTTGCGATAGTCTGAGCTTATCGATTCCTCGGATAGATATTTCAAAAGCTCACCCACTCTTCTGGCTGCTAGAATGGGAATGGGAAGCTTCTGGTTGATTTGGGTCGAGTTCCAGTTGATTTTGGTAAGCGACAAAACCTCCTGCGCTATCTCAGCGATTCCCGGCGCAGATCGCCGATAAGTTTCGGGCTTCGCGAACAGCGCCAGAGTGCGTAGCCGATATCTTCAACCGGGGCGGCGGCTTCTCCCTCGCCAGTGCCGAGCGCGATCATATGCATTGCGCATTGGGCCAGCGCGCCGTCAAGGCGCCCCGCTTCCGTCGCGCTGCCGTAAAGGTCCAGGAACCACGCCAGCGAATAAGACCAGTCGGCAGGCAAGTCCTGCCCATTGTGACCCCTTGCGACGACGCCACGACGGCGTTGCGGCCTTCGGGCGTGCCGGGCTCTATCCCAAGGATCGGGTATAATTCGGGTGTCGGCTGCTGAAGGATACGCGCCGGCACGAGCGACAGTGCTTTCTCCAGCGAGGGGAGGAAAATCCTCCAGTTCTTCGGCCAGTTCGGCAGCTTCTCTCCTTCGTCCCTCGCGGCGCGCTTCCAACATATTCTGCCGCAACCACGGCAACGGTGCGCTGCGCCCGTTCAGCGGTGCCGGTGGCAATCAGCTCGGCCGGAATGTCACCATCCTTGATCGCCCAGTGCGTACGGTGCTGTTCGAACTGTTGAATGCCCAGCCGGTCCGCAATTCTCAACACCGCTGACCGGTCGAGAAAGGCATGTTCCGGATCGGGCTCGAAGGTGAAGGCCAGTTCGTGTCCGCGCCGAACGATATTGCGTATGCGGCCGTGCCGGACCACCCGCGCGTGCGGGCCTCCCGCCCCGACTTCGTACATCAACAGCGCCGGGATTTCCTCCAGCCGGCGCAATGTTTCAGGGCGCGCGAGGTCGATAGCCTCGGCCTCGGCGCCGCTATATTCCTTGAACCGGTCAATGCTTGACGTGAACGGCGGCGTTTCCCACCACTCGCCGTGGCCCGAGACAAGCAAGTTGAACATGGCACACCACCGACCTCACGCCGCCTTCTCCATAGACCACTTCACCCGTTCGGCGAGAAAGGCGGCGAACGTTTTCACATTCATATCCTTCCGGTCATCGACTCTGACGACTGTCCAGGGGTAACCGCCTGAAGCCAGCATCGCGTTCATGAGGAACCGCGCCATCCGTCCGTTGCCGTCCGGATAGGGGTGCACATAGCCCACAAGCCAATGCCCCAGCACGGTACGCACGGAGGCCTCCTTCTCCGCCTCCAGCAGCTCGAACAGCTCATTCAAACCATCGGCCACCGCTTCGGTACGCGGCGGCACGTGCTGCGAGCCGCGCAGGTACACAGGGTGATTGCGATATCCCGCAAGCGCGCTGGCTTTGAGGATGCCGGCGGTCACTGACGGCGCGAACAGCTCCCGGTACCACTCCCGGTGAGTGTCCCGCGTCAACGCGCCGGCTGGCTTGCCGTTGATGATCGCGGCAACAGAGTCTTTGACCTTCTGGAATGCGAGGTAGTAGCCACGCGCGGCAAGCGCATCCCGGTTCTTGCGGTCCTCTTCATCAATCTCCGGATTCCAGCTCCCCTCGCGCACCCGGTCGATGAGTTCCGGGGTGACGCTGTACCCTTCTATCGACAGCGAATGGTAGGCGTCGCTTTCGTAGATATCCTCGACGAACTTCATATAGGCGTCTTTGTCGGACGGCAGTCCGGGTGCCTTCGGGAATATCTCGATGATGGCTTCGCGCTGCGATTGCCAGATCGCGCGCAGGCGGGCGACCAACGGCGGTACACCCGCCGCAATGGTTGTCACTCCAATTTGTCCCGCGAACGGATCGGATTCGCGCACGTCATAGCCGGCGGCTTTGAAGGTGGCCACGATTTCATCGGCAAAGGAGTCGCGTCCTACGCGACGGAAGGCCCCCGCAAGCCGTCCCGCCACGGCGGAATGGCCGCCATCAAGCAGCAGGGCCAGAACGGTTGATACGTCGCGCACCGACGCCATGGCGATCTGCATCTCGATAGGGGCGCGCTGGAAGAACGCTTCCGGCACCCGGGTAAGGGCGGCCTCGACAGTGAACACGCGCTGGCCGTTTTTCTCTGTCAGTTCGGCCGGCATCTCCTTGACCTTGAGGTCATAGAGCGAAGTGCCGAACAGCAGGTCGATTTTGTTATTCGTGCCTTTGGGGGTGTTCACCACCACCTGAGGCGGAATAGTGGGCGCTTCCGCGTGCAGAAGCAGCGACTGCTCCGGTGACAGGAACCAGTCCTTGCCGAACCGGTCATTGCAGTAAAGGGAGCAGAACTCCCAGAAGCTCGCGTACCAGGAGGTGGTGTCTTGCTGCTGTGCCTGCGGGCCGGTCGACATGAGCCAGCCTTTGATAACATCGCGCAGGAACCCGTTCTGCAGCAGCCGCTCCCGGTGGACGCGGGTCAGCTCATCTGACTTGAATATGCGCCGCCCACCCTCCTGCAGCTCTTTGAGGACGGCCAGTGATTCAGCGAGTTTTTCATGGGGCTTGGCCATGGCCGTGCCTTTGCAAGTTTTTAGAGCTGTGCGATTACAAGTATATAGTGCTGATAGGCGACAAGTCAATGATGCTGTAGAGTTGCAAGTTTTTTAAGTTGTGCGATAACAAGTTTTTTATGCGATAATCGGGAATAACCCAGTGAAATCACACTTTGATCGTTTCCATAGCTCGTCTGCGCGAAGGATCGTTACCCGGATGGGCCGAGACCCAGCTCCCCCGCAGGCTACGCAGGGGCTCGGGGCGAGCCTAGAGCCTGGCTCTCCGAAGCGCTTCGAAGGAGGACGCGCCTCTTTGAAAAACTCGCCCGTTGTGCATCGTGGGTACCCGTAAACGCGAATTCTCAAAGAAAAGACGCTCCTTACCTCTCCCTCCCGCCACGATCATCACGGCCGCGCCCGCGCTCACTACGCCGCGACGCCCGCGAGATCGGCTTCTCGGCAATCGCGCCCTCATCACCACTGCCCTGTCTGTCCCCGCTCTTCCCGTCATCGGCTGCGCGCGCGAACCGTCACGCACGTCCACCGCTTTCGACAACGGCGACTGCGCCGCCAGCGCATCCTGCATCGCCTGTTGCAGGTCGATGGAAGGGCTGGCCGCCTGGTCAACCCGCGCCTGCCGCTCTTCCGGCACACGCAGCGTATCCTTGTAGCGATTCTGCGCCTTGCGCACCAACGCGCCGCGCCCCTTCGGCTTCAGCTCCAGCGTCAGCGCCGGCATATGCACATGCCCCGCCCGGTCTTTGATCCGCTGCTCGCGCCCGCGCTTCACTTCCAGCGATTGCAGCTCGCGTTTCTCGACCGCCGCCAGCGCCTTCAGCGTGCACTCGCCGTCTACGGCCTGCAGCCGGTGCCGCTCCCGCTGGATATGCGCCGCCCCGCGCTTCGCCTGCACGAGCTCTGTCTTGCGCGCAACAAACGCCTCCAGCCGTTGCCGGTCCCGGTAACGGTGCAGCTTATCCCGGATCAGTGTGATGCCGGTGACGCGCCCGAGGAACGCCGCCAGCGTATCGAAGCGGCCCAAGATTGATGCGGGTGCTAGAGTGTGAAAGATGTCCCTGACAGGTAATCAGTGTCATGGCAACAGCGGGCACTACGCTAGATTCGAAATGGATCAGCTTGAGTGGGTGATACAAGCGCTGTCCATGCCGTCAATTCTCGGATCGAGTGGTGAGTAGCGTGCATGCGCCAGAGGAATGGAACAGCATGCTGAGCGCGGTGCATCCAGTAGTAAAAGAAGTCGCCGGCAATCGCGACTAAGACCCCTGAAATGACGGCGAATCCAGTGTTAATGACTGCGTTGTCAGAGTGAAGAAACGCACCGAAATTGATCGTTACGAGCGGCTTTATTCCTAACCAGCCCAAGCTCGCAGCGTAGAGATGCCAGATAAATGTACCCCATCCGAGCCAATATCCAATTCCGCACGCCGCGAACATTTGAGGCAAAACTGTATCGAAAAGCCGGAAAGGTTAGCTCCAGCGCCGCGCAAACGGTAGCGAAGATCACAACCAGCTCAAGCGATGTTAGGTAGTACTGGACCATCTGATTAACGTCGAGAATCTGCATTTGTTTGCTCCTTCCTTCGCGCGGCCCTTGTCTCGCCCAGCAAATGGGCTCGCGTTGACAAGGCTAACCGAAGTACGATCCAAACGGTGAGCATTCTGCCGGCACCGCTATGCGGGCATCCTGGTAGATTGATAAAATTAGTTGTTTGGATATGACCCATCCGGGTCCCAAATGGTGGAGGAGTCCAGCAGACGAGGTGGCTTGCGCGAGGCGACCAACTATGCACCAGTGTGCGCGCCGGCGGCTACGATAACGTTGCTTCGAGTTATGGGCTGTCTACTAAAATTTACTCGCTCTTATTTTTTGATGTTTTGCGGCTATGATCGCCGCAAACTAGATTTAGTCAGGTGTGCACAGTCGCCGACGCCAAGATCCCCTTGGTGATAATCGCCGCCAACGGGATTCTTGCTCGCGCAATATGATCCTAGATTCCACGCGATTGGCGGTGCCTGGCTCCCGCTGCTAATCGTCTGCTGAACCGAAGATCATTCACCCATCGACGAAACCAGAGCCACAAAAGCGGTCAGGATCAGATGCTTTTGTCATAAGCACCGGCCAGCGAACATGACCCTCCGTTGGCTGAAATCGTCGGCGATAAAATGGGGCCGCCTATCGCGAGCCTGATTCTCATATGGGGTGTTTCCAAATCTTTTCGAACACCAGAAGCTTGGCCTGGCGCACCGCTTCCTCAATCGATCCCCCGATCGCCAGATACGCGGCTATCGCGCTGGCCAGGGCACAGCCGGTGCCGCGCATCGTTCTTGCCAGCCGACGAGTGTCAAGGCGCACGGGTTCTTGGTTAGGTCGAACGAGAACATCCGTTGAGCGAGGTCCTGAGCCGTGGCCGCCTTTGATCAGCAGGGCCTGAACCCCGGCGGCGAGCAGTTGTTGTCCTTGTTGAAGCGCGCCGACCTCATCCACCGCTAGCTCTGAGCCGGCAAGAAGCGCCAGTTCGATGAGATTGGGTGTGACGATACGGCAAAGTGGCATCAGATGCTGCTTCATGATGGGGATGGCGCTTGCTTCAAGAAGCGCTCGGCCCGACGTGGAAGCCAGCACCGGATCGAGGACTGCCGGTATGCGCGGATTTTCGCGCAGCACAGCGGCAACCGCAGCGACGATCTCAGCCGTTGCGAGCATGCCGATCTTGACGGCCGCCAGCTTGTTGGCCTGCAGCGCTGCACGCATCTGATCGGCCACCAGACCGGGTTGCAGATGAAGGATGTCCGTGACGATGTCGTGTGTTTGCACCGTCACCGCAGTGACGGCAAGGCAGCTGCGCACGCCCATGGAGGAGAGCGTCTCGATATCGCGCGCGATTCCGGCACCCCCACTGGAGTCCGATCCGCCGACGACAAGTACATGCGATTCCTGCCTCAGCGCCATCGGGCGGTCTCTTTTATCCACTCTCTGGTGCGCGCTTCAGGGTCAGGATGCAGCGTGACGTCGGTGACCACCGCGGCACTGTCTGCCCCAGCCTCGAATACGCCGTCGAGCCGGTCGGGGTTGAGGCCACCGATGGCGACCAGCGGGATCGGCGCGACCCGTCGTTTCCACTCACTGAGCCGTTCAAGCCCTTGCGGCGGCCATTTCATCTTCTTGAGGCTCGTCGGATAAATAGGACCCAGCGCCACATAGTCCGGCTCGGCCGCCAGCGCCGTTTCCAGTTCGGTGTGATCGTGGGTCGAAAGTCCGAGCTTCAATCCGCCGTACTTAATCGCCAGCAGGTCGGCCGCAGCCAAATCCTCCTGGCCGAGATGAACGAAGTCGCAGCCTTCCTCGATTGCCGTGCGCCAATAGTCGTTGACGATCAGTTGGCAACCATGGACCGCGCAGACGCCGTTCGCGCGGCGGATTTCCGCGCGCAACTCGTTCTCGTCCATGTTCTTGATGCGGAGCTGGACCAGCCTAACGCCGAGCGGCACCAGCCGTTCGATCCAGGCGGCACTGTCGACGATCAGGTAGAAGGGATCGAGCTTCATGAAAAAACCGCCCTGCCGATTGTCGGCGTCGATGGCACGGCGACGTCGTGCGGCTCGAGCAGTCCCGAACCATAGGCTTCGCGACCGGCGTCGACCGCCTTGCTGAAAGCGCGCGCCATGCCGACCGGATCGGCCGCCTTGGCGACCGCCGTGTTCAGGAGCACAGCGTCGAAGCCGAGTTCCATTACGGTTGCTGCGTGCGATGGCCGTCCGAGCCCCGCATCCACGATCAACGGAATGTCGGGGAAATATCCGCGCATCGAGCGCAGCGCCATGATGTTGACCGGTCCGACCGCCGAGCCGATCGGCGCACACCACGGCATCAGCACCTTGCAGCCCGCCTCCAGCAACCGCTCGGCGACGACGAGATCGTCGGTGGTATAGGGGAACACCAAAAAGCCGTCTTCGCAAAGGACGCGCGGCTTCGACCAGGCCGAACACGTCCGGCTGCAGCGTGTCGTGGTTGCCGATCACTTCGAGCTTGATCCAGGACGTGCCGAAGACCTCGCGCGCCATCTTCGCGGTCGTCACGGCTTCCTTCACGGAGTGGCAGCCGGCGGTATTGGGCAGGACGCTCACGCCGAGCGAGCGGATCAGCGACCAGAATTTCTCGCCGGCCCTGCCGCCGGCCATTTCACGGCGCAGCGATACCGTCACCACCGAAGTGCCAGACGCCTTCACTGCATCGGCAAGGATGGCCGGCGAAGGATACTGGGCGGTTCCGAGAAGCAGGCGTGAGGCAAGCTTTGCCCCGAGAAGATCGAACATCGGCTAGCCTCCCTGCATGGGTGACAGGATTTCGATCCGGTCGCCCTCGCTCAAGCGGAATTCCGCCCGTTCGGCCGCGGGCACTACGTCGCCGTTGAGCGCGGTGGCGAGCCAGCCGCCCTCATAGTCAATCTCCTTCAAAAGAGCGTCGAGCGTCGTTGCCTTGGCTTCAAGCGCTTCGCCGTTGACGATCAGCTTCATTTTCAGGCTCCCTGGTCGGCAGATGAGTTGAAGACAAGGCTGGTAGCCTGCTCGGCCATGGCCGGTGAAAGCAGGAAACCGTGCCGGTAAAGGCCGTTAATCGTGATCGTGCCGTCCTTCCAGCGCTTCACCCGCGGCAGATTGTGGGGATAGGCAGGGCGCACGCCCACTCCCGTCTCAACGATTTCGGCCTCACCGAACGCCGGATGGAGTGCATAGGCCGCATTGAGGAGCTCCATCAGCGAACGGGCGGTGATCGGTCCGTCATGGTCACTTTCGATCATGGTCGCGCCGACCATGAAGTGATGATCGGCTCGCGGCACGATATAGATCGGATGACGCGGATGCATGAGACGCACTGGCCGCGCGAGCGAGACATCACGCGTGTGGAGGATCAGCATTTCACCGCGCATGCCGCGTAAATCGTCGTCGGCCCGCGCGATGCCCGTGCAGTCGATCACCTGATCAAAGCCGGAAAGGCCAACCTCACCCGTCTCAAAAAGGAAGACGACGCCCATCGCACGCAGTTTGCCGGCGAGGGCTTCGAGAGCCCGACGGGGATCGAGATGAGCTTCGCCGCCAAAAAACAGGCCCTGATGAAAGCGGCCGGCAAGATCGGGCTCGAGGGCGGCAACCGCCTTTTCGTCAACCCACTCATAGTTGCGCGTACGAGCTGCAAAACGGGCAAGCTCGAAGGCATCGCGCGTATGGGCGACGACGAGAGTGCCGGCCCTCGTCACCAGCCCGGGCAGCGCCCTTTCCCACCAGTCGGCCGCAACGTTGCCGAAAGTGACGACCGCCTCCTCGGCGCTTTCGCGTTCGCACCAAGGGGCGAGCATGCCGCCGGCGAGCCAGGAGGCATTGCCGCCGATCTGGCTGCGAATTTCAGCAACCGTGACGGATGCACCCCGCGCGGCCAATTCATGGGCGACGGTGAGGCCTGCCACACCGGCGCCTTTGACAAGAATGCGGCGCATGGCTCAGCGCGCCCCCTGATCTTCCTGCACTGAGGCCTGTTTTTCTACCTCGGGCGTCTCCACCGGCATATAAAGATCGCCGCCTGCGCGATATTTCTCGGCCATCGCCGCCATGCCTTCCTTCTGCGCCGTGGCCCGAATGTCGTGGGAGATGCGCATGGAGCAGAATTTCGGCCCGCACATCGAGCAGAAATGCGCCAGCTTGTGCGCCTCCTTCGGCAACGTCTCGTCGTGGAAGGAGCGCGCGGTTGCGGGGTCGAGCGACAGGTTGAACTGGTCCTCCCAGCGGAACTCGAAGCGCGCGCGGGAAAGGGCATCATCCCTGACTTTCGCCGCCGGATGACCCTTCGCCAGGTCGGCGGCATGGGCGGCGATCTTGTAGGTGATCACGCCAATCTTGACATCGTTGCGATCGGGAAGGCCGAGATGCTCCTTCGGCGTGACGTAGCAGAGCATGGCGGTGCCGAACCAACCGATCATCGCCGCGCCGATGCCGGAGGTGATGTGGTCATAGCCCGGCG
>NZ_JAMYPQ010000032.1:0-25532 GCF_040320455.1 Mesorhizobium sp. M0698
GCTCGAAGTTCCGCTGGTCGTCTGGGCAAAGGAAAGCCCGGCCGACACCGCCAGCACGGCCGAAGCCAAAAGGATGCGTTTCATCATCTTTCTCCTGTCTGAATGCGCGGGATGCGCCTGGCAAATTGAACAGGCAGACAGAAGGAGTGTTCCCCGATGAAGTTCAACTTTTGTAACTCTGGTCGTAGGTCAGCCTTAGGATGGCGGGCGTATATTAGAAGCCTCTTGAAGAGGACACTGCCCGCACCAGAATCCATGGCATGGCTCGGGGAATAGGCATTGGTGACCAGGTGGCGATTACTGCCACGGTTCGAAGGCGGATAACAGAGGACCGCGTAAGCGTCTCTATCCCAGGTTACGACTTCCCACATTCCATCATCGACCACACCAAGGTGAACCGAGGCCAGCAAATCGACCTGAAAGGCGAGGTCACGCGCATCGACGAGGACACCGTGACGATCGACCTCGGGCCGCTGGTCACGGTCGACCGTGACAAGGTCCGGCTAATGGAGAAATATCGGCCGCCAAAACGACGAAAGGCACTTGTCGACGCCCCGGATTAGAACCGACAACATCGCGACCGGCTATGAGGGCAGGCCGCATGACGGGCCGGTAGAGGACGAGTCGAAGCACTTGGTCTACTGCCCAGTCTGCGGCCAAACGTTCGACGCGCGCGATCTTGGACAGGTGTTCCACCACGCTGAGCCGCAGCACGAGCCGCTTCCGGTCGAGCAATAGTCCAGCTAGTTGAGCTCCGGCGGCAGACCGACGTTGAGACCCTTCAGCGCGCCACACGTTGGATTAGAAAAGGGTGCTGCGTGCACCCCGCCTTCCCCGCGCGCCGATGTTCCACCTGGACCGCAAAAAAGTCCCGCCGCACTGCCAGAACGGCGGGATCGATCAAACGCTTTGCACCAGGCGGGGGGATGCGGGGGGTTGGGCTTGCCAAGTGAGCGCGGACCGTAACCAACCCTAAGCGCAACAGCGGCAACGCGTCCACCAACCGCCGGTTGGAGCGACAGGACGATTGAGCCGCCGGCAGGTCAGGTCATCCCGGGTCGCTATCGCTCGCAACCAGACGGTAGCGGAAATTGTTGCGGATGTGGTCGTTGAAATAGCGGCCCTTGGCGAACGCGGCCCGGAACGCGGCAAAGGTTTCCGGCGGTACCCCCTCAAACTCGTACCGTTTACGGCTGGCGACGAACCACACCGAGAGGGTCCTTCTATCCAGATCATATTCCATCTTGCGGATCGAAGTAGATGGCATGAGCACCACAGGCCGAGGCCCGCGCCTTGCGGGAGCGCGGGCCGATCGGGATACCGATCTGCAGCAATACCTGGAGGTGGAGGATTCGCTGCGTGCACCGAACTTTCGCGGCGGTCCAGTGTTCCCAATCGAGATGCACAAAAAGCTAGCTGCACCTTTCGGCATCACGTGGACGTTGGATTTCTGAGAAAGCGGGAGCGTCAATACCAACTTCTGGCGATGGAATTTTCCCGTGAGATAGGCACGCTCCAGGCGAAGGAGTGGATCGCCATGACCGCCATCGCCTACAACCTTGCCAACGATATCAAAGGATCGTGGAGGGTCGTCTTCGTGCCGGACGAACTGCATCTGTATGTGGAATTCAGCCAGCCAGACGCCGACACAAACCCGGTTGATTGGATGAGCGTTGATGATTTCCTTGCATGGCAGCCGAAAGGCGCGCTTCACAAGCGAGCGCGCGACAGCTTGGTTTCGCTCATTTGCAACGCGCTGACAGGGCGATGAGACAAGGGAAAACCCGCGCCGAGATCGAGTGCGAGCGCCGCGGGTGGGCCTATTCGACGTCCCGAAGGCACCGCGACGATGCCGCCAACGCGATAGCTAAAGCTCTTATCGGTGAGGCGCGCGGGCTTGGCTTTGAAGCGTCAGCGGCGCGACATTTCACCTTTCGCTCGGTGATCGCATTTTCGATGTCGATGTCGCTGACGTTAAGCTTTCTCACGAACTCCGCGTACGACCAGGCTGGCGTTCGTCAATCGACCTCCTGCAAGCCGAGACCGAACCAAGATCGAGGCACAAATGGTTCACGCTTCGTGCTTCGAAGCGCGTAAAAAGGCAGTGTGGATCCGCCATCCATCGCCGGCCAGAATCTTCCTCGCTACCCGCACAAACGCGTCGGCTCCAATGATAGGCGGGCATATCTTCCGGACTTGTCTGAGGTTTGTCTGTCAGCACATCTAATGTGCCTGCACAGAAGCCAACATTTCTGCGACCAACCGCGTACCTGGCACCGCCGACAGGTTGCTGCGGCGGATTTTCGCTTTCGCAGGTGAACAATGCCTATCAACCTTGTCATCGCACCTGGTCGCACGTAGAGGCCGTTCGAATTCTCATCGCTCGGCGCGATGTTTGGTCCGTCTGCCCAGAAGAGCGGAGCAAGCCATTGACACCCACGAAGTTGCTGATTGGGCAGATCGCTGTCGTATTCGCAATTGTCATTCTTGGCGTGTGGACTGCAACCCAATGGTGCGCCTACATGCTCTCCTATCAGCCGCCACTCGGCGCGCCCTGGTTTGTGACAGTCGGCTGGCCGATCTACCAGCCGTGGAAACTGTTCGAATGGTGGTTCCAATTTGACGCCTATGCGCCTGAAGTCTTCGACAAGGCTGGCATACTTGCCGGAGCCAGCGGGTTCCTGGGCTGTGCCGCCGCGATAGCTGGGTCCCTCTGGCGCGCACGGCAGCGGGGGTTGGTCACCACCTATGGGTCCTCACGATGGGCCATGAAGCTGGAGATCGAGAAGGCGGGGCTGTTTCAGCCGGCCGGCGTTTTCCTTGGCGGACTGAATTATCGCTATCTGCGCCATGACGGACCGGAACACGTCATGGCCTTTGCGCCGACACGGTCGGGCAAGGGCGTCGGACTCGTTGTTCCAACCCTTCTTTCCTGGACCGGCTCGGCCGTCATTCACGACATCAAAGGCGAGAACTGGCAGCTGACCTCTGGCTGGAGGTCGAAGTTCTCGCACTGTCTCTTGTTCAATCCGACCGATCCGAGATCGGCGCGGTACAACCCGCTGCTGGAAGTGCGCAAAGGTCCAGATGAGGTCCGCGACGTTCAGAACATCGCCGACATTCTCGTCGATCCGGAAGGCGCGCTGGAGCGGCGGAACCATTGGGAGAAGACCAGTCATTCACTTCTAGTTGGCGCCATCTTGCACGTGCTCTACGCCGAAGAGGAAAAGACACTCGCCCGTGTCGCCACCTTCCTGTCGGACCCGCAACGCTCATTCGCTGCGACACTGCAGCGGATGATGACCACCAACCACCTCGGCACGGTGGACAAGCCCCAGGTCCATCCGGTCGTGGCCTCGGCGGCTCGTGAGGTGCTGAACAAGTCAGAGAACGAGCGCTCAGGCGTTCTCTCGACCGCCATGTCGTTTCTCGGGCTCTATCGTGATCCAACGGTGGCCGCGGCAACATCGGCCTGCGACTGGCGCATTGCCGACCTTGTGGATGCCGAGCGACCGATGTCGCTGTATCTGGTCGTGCCGCCGTCGGATATCTCGCGCACTAAGCCCCTGGTGCGATTGGTGCTCAATCAAATCGGCCGGCGGCTGACCGAGCGCCTGGAGGGCGATCCAAAGAAGAGCCGCAAGCATCAGCTCCTGATGATGCTGGATGAATTTCCGGCGCTCGGTCGGCTCGACTTCTTCGAGACTGCGCTCGCCTTCATGGCAGGCTACGGCATCCGCGCTTATCTGATAGCGCAATCGTTGAACCAAATCTCCAAGGCCTATGGCGAGAACAACGCCATTCTCGACAATTGCCATGTGCGGATTGCCTTTTCCTCAAATGACGAGCGCACGGCCAAACGCATCTCGGACGCGCTCGGTACCGCGACGGAACTCAGATCGATGCGCAACTATGCCGGCCATCGGTTGGCGCCCTGGTTGTCCCACGTCATGGTAAGCCGCCAAGAGACCGCTCGCCCCCTGCTGACGCCGGGTGAGGTGATGCAGTTGCCGCAGGCTGACGAACTAATCCTGGTTTCGGGATTGCCGCCGATTCGCGCCAAGAAGTTGCGTTATTACCAGGATCCGAATTTCACCGAGCGAGTGCTGCCTTCGCCGGTGCTGCGCGACGGTGCCTACGCGGATCGGCCCACGTCGCGCCCGGACGATTGGAGCGGACAGGTGCGCGGCCTGGATCGGCGTCTTGCTGGCGACGACGACAGTGCCGGCGCGGCAATCGAAGACGGAGGTGTCCAGCAGCAGCGCCATCCGGGCCTGCCCGAAGAACGGACCCTCGTCGCCCAGGAGCCTGATCATGGCGATCTGTTCACGCCCGCAGACGATGACTGCGAGACGCTCGCCGACAAGCGCGTCATGGATCGGATTTCCACCGCAGCACGTGCGTACGGCCTCAATGAGGGAATGGGCGACGACAAGGACATCGTGCCCGGCTTCTGAACGGCGCGCCATACGCGGGCGCATCTCAGCGTAGATAACGGCCGTAAGCGATTTCGAGGATCTCGACGATGCTCGTTCCCGTCGCCGGTGCATCAGCGCCGGTCAGAGGGAACAAGCAGCATGAAGCCCCACCGCATTCGTCACCAGTTTTTGCTTGGACCCGAGTTGAGCGAGAAGCTGGAGAACCTCAGCCGCAATCCATCGACCACCAAATCGGCCATTGTGGCGCACGCGGTCGAGGCCTTTATCGAGCGGCGTGGGGAGAATGAACTCGACCACCGCTACGGCAAGAGGCTCGACCGTCTTTCCCGTGACCTCGGACATGTCAGGCGCGATGTCGAGATGATCCTGGAGAGCCTGGCGCTCTTCATCCGCTTTTCGATCACGCTTCATGCTCACACGCCGGTGCCGGACAAGGCCACGCAAGCGATTGCCCAGGAGCGCTTCGAGAAATTCGTCGAACAGGTCGGCCGCCAAATCGCTTCCGGGAAACGGTCACTTGGCACCGACGATCGCAGGGGAGGGGAAGGATGAGTTCTCATCCGGAAGCCGACCATCGCCGCCGCGCCATGCTGCGCACCGCCATGGGTCCGGCGATCACCGAAGCCCTTGCCGATCCGACCGTCATTGAGGTGATGGTCAATCCCGACGGTGCGCTGCGGCTCGACCGGTTGGGTGAAGGCCGGGTCGACACCGGCGTGCACATGCATCCTTCTGAGGCCGAACGCATCATCCGCCTGGTCGCCTCCCACGTGCGCGCCGAGGCGCATGCGGACAATCCGATTGTCAGCGCCGAATTGCCATCGGGCGAGCGCTTCGAGGGTCTGCTGCCGCCTGTCGTGCTGGGGCCATGCTTCGCCATCCGAAAGGCTGCGGCGAAACTCTACACGTTGGCCGACTATGTCGCCGACCGGGTCATGCTGCCGCTGCAGGCCGATGCGCTGAAGAAGGCGGTCCGCGAGCGGCGCAACATCCTGGTTGCCGGCGGCACGTCGTCGGGCAAGACAACACTTGCCAATGCGCTGCTGGCACAAGCCGCCGATTGCGACGAGCGGGTGATCCTGATCGAGGACACGCGCGAACTGCAATGCGCGGCGAAGGATTGCGTTGCCTTGAGGACGAGGCGGGGGTCGGTCACGCTCGCCGATCTCGTGCGCTCGACCCTGCGGCTCAGACCCGACCGCATCATCGTGGGCGAAGTCAGGGGCGCGGAAGCCCTGGACATGCTGAAGGCATGGAACACCGGGCATCCCGGCGGCATCGCGACGGTTCACGCCAATTCGGCGCGCTCCGCTCTCTACCGTATCGAGCAGCTCGCCCAGGAAGCCGTCGTCACCGTTCCCCGCCGCCTCATCGCTGATGCGGTAGATCTGATCGTCTTCATCGCTGGGCGCGGATCCTCGCGCCGCATTGACGCGATCGCTGAGGTCACCGGTCTCGACAGCAGCGGTGATTACGCCCTCACCCCGCTCACGCTTCCGCAACTCCAGCAGTTTTGAAAGGTCACCTCATGCTCAAGAAGCTTCGCTTCCTTTCGTCCACCGCGCTCGCGTTTCTTCTCACCGTCCCGGCCCACGCAGCGGGCTCCGGCATGCCTTGGGAACAGCCGCTGCAGCAGATCCTTGAGTCGGTCCAGGGACCGGTCGCCAAGATCGTCGCGGTGATCATCATCATCACCACCGGCCTGACCCTTGCTTTCGGCGACACGGCAGGCGGTTTTCGCCGGCTGATCCAGATTGTCTTCGGCCTGTCGATCGCCTTCGCGGCATCGAGCTTCTTTCTCTCCTTCTTCTCCTTCGGCGGCGGGGCACTCGTCTGATGGCCACCGGAGAGCAGCATATCGAGGGTTTCGAAGTCCCCGTTCACAGGGCATTGACTGAGCCGATCCTGCTGGGCGGCGCGCCGCGAGCGGTGGCGATCCTCAACGGCACGGTGGCCGCCGCCATCGGACTTGGCCTGCAGCAGTGGATCGCCGGACTGGCGCTCTGGATCGCCGGCCACACGCTCGCGGTCTTTGCCGCTCGCCGCGATCCGGACTTCGCCAGCGTGCTTGTCCGTCATCTTCGCCTGAAAGGGTGGCTTGCATGCTGAACCTTTCGGAGTATCGCGGCAAAGCCGATCGGCTGGCCGATCATCTGCCCTGGGCCGCTTTGGTGGCGCCCGGCATCGTGCTCAATAAAGACGGTAGCTTCCAGCGAACCTTCCGGTTCCGTGGCCCCGACCTTGAAAGCGCGACCGAAGCCGAGTTGGTCGGCATCTGCGCACGAGCCAACAATGCGCTACGAAGGTTGGGCTCCGGATGGGGGTTGTTTTTCGAGGCCGAGCGCGTTGAAGCGCTGGGCTATCCGAGCTCGGCTTTTCCCGATGCTGCCTCATGGCTGGTCGATGAGGAACGGCGCGCGGCCTTCGAGGGCAAGGTCGCGCACTTCGAGAGTCGCTATCATCTGACCTTGGTCTTCATGCCGGCGCCAGATGGCCAGGCGCGGGCGGAAAGCGCACTGGTCGACTCGCATCACTCGGGAGGGGCTAGAGACTGGCGCCAGGAGCTGGCGTGGTTTCGCGACGAGACCGACCGCGTCCTGGATTTGCTGTCCGGCTTCATGCCGGAAGTGCGCGCCCTCGATGATGCCGAGACGCTAACCTATCTGCACGGCACAATCTCGACCTACCGCCATCCGGTCGCCATGCCGGAAACGCCAATGTATCTCGACGGTGTTCTGGTTGACGCGCCGCTTACCGGCGGCCTGGAGCCGATGCTGGGTGAGCAGCATCTGTGCACCCTCACCGTTCTTGGTTTCCCGAACGTCACCCGGCCAGGGATCCTCGACGCGCTCAACCATCAGGATTTCGCCTACCGCTGGATGACGCGCTTCATCCCGCTCGACAAGACGGAAGCCACAAAGACACTGACCCGGTTGCGCCGTCAGTGGTTTGCCAAGCGCAAATCGGTCGCAGCCATCCTGCGCGAGGTCGTGACCAACGAACCCGTCCCTCTCGTCGATAGTGACGCCGACAACAAGGCGCTCGATGCGGATGCCGCCCTTCAGGCATTGGGCGGCGATCACGTCGGCTTCGGCTATCTCACCACAACGGTGACGGTATGGGACCAGGACCGGCAGGCCGCCGCGGAAGAGCTCCGAGCGGTTGAGCGCATAGTCAATGGGCTCGGCTTCACCACGATCCGTGAAAGCATCAACGCGGTCGAGGCGTGGCTCGGCTCGTTGCCCGGTCATGTCTACGCTAACGTTCGCCAGCCGCTCGTTCACACGCTGAATCTTGCCCATGTCATGCCGCTGTCGTCGGCGTGGGCCGGTCCGGTGGACAACGAGCATCTCGCCAACGTGACTGGGACCGAATCCCCGCCGCTTCTCTTCGCAGAGACCAACGGGTCGACACCGTTTCGGCTTTCCACCCACGTCGGCGATGTCGGCCACATGCTGGTCGTTGGGCCGACCGGTGCCGGCAAGTCGGTTCTGCTCGCGCTAGTCGCTCTGCAGTTTCGACGCTATGCCGGGGCGCAGGTCTATGTCTTCGACAAGGGCAATTCGGCTCGTGCGGCAACACTGGCCATGGGCGGAGAACACCACGCGCTGGGCGCGGATGGTGCGCTTGCCTTCCAGCCACTGAGCAATATCGGCGACCAGACTACTCGCAGCTGGGCGGCGGAATGGATCGCCGGCCTCGTTGCCCATGAGAATGTCAGCGTTACGCCGGAGGTAAAGGAGGCGATCTGGTCGGCACTCATCAGCCTTGCGACTGCGCCGGTGCAGGAACGCACGCTGACGGGCCTGTCGGTTCTGCTTCAGTCCAATGGGCTCAAGGCCGCGTTGATGCCCTACACGCTCGACGGTCCCTTCGGCCGGCTGCTCGATGCCGATGAAGATCGGCTGGCTTTGTCGGATGTGCAGTGTTTCGAGACCGAAGAGCTGATGCACAGCCAAGGCGCTGTGCTCCCGGTGCTCACCTATCTGTTCCATCGTCTCGAGGAGCGGTTCGACGGACGGCCGACGCTGCTGATGCTCGACGAGGCGTGGGTCTATCTCGACAACCCTCTCTTTGCCGCCCGCATCCGCGAATGGCTGAAGGTGCTGCGAAAGAAGAACGTCTCCGTCATTTTCGCCACGCAGTCACTTGCAGACATCGCTGCCTCGTCGATCGCGCCGGCAATCATCGAGAGCTGCCCACAGCGCATTTTTCTTCCCAATGACCGTGCCGTGGAACCGCAGGTGCGGGCAGCCTATGAGTGCTTCGGCCTGAACGAGCGGCAAATCGAATTGGTCGCCCGTGCCACACCGAAGCGCCAGTATTATCTGCAGTCGCGCCGCGGCAACCGCCTCTTCGAGCTCGGGCTCGGCCCGATCGCTCTTGCGCTCTGCGGCGCCTCTGATCCGGCCACGCAGACCCTAATCGACAAGGTGCTGTCAGAGCACGGACAGGAGGGCTTTGCCGCCCGGTTTCTGATTGCGCGCGGCCTCGATTGGGCTGCCGAGCTTCTCCAGCAATTCCCTCAACCAGACAAGGAGCAATCGTCATGATGCGGCGCCGCCTTCTCACCAGCCTGATCACCGTTTCCCTGATCGCAAAACCAATGGCCGACTACGTCCAGCCGGCCCACGCCCTGATCGTGTTCGATCCGTCGAATTATGCGCAGAACGTGCTGACAGCGGCACGTTCCCTGGAGCAGATAAACAACCAGATCCAGTCGCTTCAGAACCAGGCGACGATGCTGCAGAACATGGCGCGGCACCTTCAGCGCCTGGATTTTTCTTCCGTGGGCCAGCTCACAGGTTCGCTCCAACGGATCGACGGCCTGATGACCCAGGCCAGCGGCCTGAGCTTCGATCTCGACAAGCTTCAGAACCAGTGGCGTGTGCAATATCCGGAAAGCTACGACGCCACAATCGAGGTCAACGATGTGGCGAGCGCCGCGCGCGAGCGCTGGCAAAACGCCATGCAGGCGTTCCGCCAAACCATGAGCGCGCAGTCGCAGATCGTGGAGAACGTGCGGGCCGACGGCGACCTGCTTACCGATCTCGTCAACCGCAGTCAGGGCGCGGCAGGTGCCCTTGAGGCAAGCCAGGCCACCAATCAGCTGATCGCGCTTTCGACCAAGCAGCAGATGCAGATCCAGACGCTGCTCGCGACCCAGTTCCGGGCTGAAGCCGAAGATGCTGCCCGCAAGGCGCAGTCCGAGGAAGCCGCCCGCGAGACGACGAAGCGTTTCCTGGGCACCGGTACGGCCTATCCCGGCAACTGATCAGCAGTCTTCAAGACAACGAGGAAGACGGCGACATGAATGACCTCGGCGTCATCGATCGCTTTATGCAGACCTTCATCCGCTATATCGACAGCGGGTTCGGTCTGCTTTCGGGCGACGTCGCCTTTCTCACTACCATCCTGATCGGCATTGACATCGCGCTGGCGGGCCTGGTCTGGGCGTTCGGCGGCGAACCCAATATTCTCGGTCGGCTCGTCCGAAAGGTGCTCTATGTCGGCGCCTTCGCATTCATCCTGAACAATTTCAGAAGCCTTGCCGACATCATCTACCGCTCCTTTGCCGGGCTCGGCATCAACGCTTCGTCCGGCAATTTGTCCGCCGACAGTCTCCTGCGGCCAGGCCGCATTGCCGCGGCCGGCTTCGAGGGCGCCTGGCCGCTGCTCAATCAAGCGAGCCAGCTAGTCGGCTTCCCCGAGATCTTTGGCAACGCGCTGACCATCTTCGTGCTGCTTCTCGCCTGGTTCCTGGTCCTCATCGCCTTCTTCATCCTTTCCATCCAGCTTTTCATCACCATCCTGGAGTTCAAACTCACCACATTGGCCGGCTTTGTTCTGGTGCCCTTCGCGCTCTGGAACCGCTCGGCGTTTCTGGCCGAGCGCGTGCTCGGCAATGTGATCTCGTCGGGCATTAAGGTGATGGTGCTTGCCGTCATCGTCGGCATCGGCTCCACGCTCTTCGGCGAGTTCGCTTCCGCCCTGCAAGGCAAGGAGCCGGACTTGGCCGCGGCCATGTCACAGGTACTGGGCGCGTTGGCGCTGCTTGGGCTCGGCATTTTCGGACCGGGAATTGCCTCGGGTCTTGTTTCCGGCGCGCCGCAGCTTGGCGCGGGAGCCGCACTCGGAACCACCGCGGCGGCCGCCGGATCAACGCTCGTTGCCGGAGGTGCGGCGCTTGCCGGCGCGCGCATGGCAACCGGCGGCGGTCTCGCCGCCGTTCGAGCCGGCACGGCCATGGGATCGGCTGCTTCCACAGCTTGGCAGATGAGGCGTGCAACATCGCCCGAGTCCGGCCTCTCCGGCGTAGCTGCTGGACTGCAGGGCGTTGCCGGCGCAGCTGGCGGCGCCGCGATTCGGGGAATGCGATCTGCAACAGAACCATTCCGGCGCAGCGCCGATGCCGGCCGCGATGCCGCCTGGACCGCGACGGGCGGCACGCCGACCGCATCAATGACCGGAAACCCTGCCGCGTCAGGTGCCAATGCCGCGCCGGCGTGGGCGAGGCGCTTGCGTTCCGAACAGACCGCGCGCGCCCATCGCCACGCCGCCACGCAGGCCGTCCGCGATGGCGATCGGGGTGGAAGCGGCGCCAACCCCTCTCTCAACGATAAGGAAGACTAGATGCTCTTCAAGCGACCTGTTCAGCGTTACGGGAAGACGCCCCACCCCGTCACACCATACCAGAAGGCCGCCCAACTTTGGGACGAGCGCATCGGCACTGCGCGCGTGCAGGCAAGGAACTGGCGCCTGATCGCCTTTGGCTGCCTCGCTCTGGCCATCGGGCTCTCTGGTGGACTCTTGTGGCAGTCGATGCAGGGCCGCGTCGTGCCCTATGTCGTCGAGGTCGACCGCTTCGGTGAGACACGGGCTGTCGCGCCGGCAATCCAAACCTACGAGCCCGACGATGCCCAGATTGCCTGGCATCTCGGCCGCTTCATCCAGAATGTCCGCTCCGTCTCCACCGATGCGGTGTTGGTGCGGCAGAATTGGCTCTCGGCCTACGACTTTGCCACCGACCGTGCAGCCCTCTTTCTCAACGAGTACGCTAAGGCCAATGATCCGTTCGGCAAGATCGGCACGCGCAGCGTCTCGGTGCAGGTGACGAGCGTGGTTCGAGCGTCCGAGAGCTCCTTTCAAGTCAAATGGACCGAGCAGGTCTTTGAGCGCGGCAGCCTCGCCAGCACAACGCGTTGGACCGGGATCCTCACCATTGTGATCCGGCCGCCGAACAATACCGATCAGCTGCGCAAAAACCCGCTCGGCGTCTTCATCAATGCCATCGACTGGTCGCGCGAGCTCGACAGTGCCGCGCAGACTTCCGTTCCCCCAAAGGAGTCCGCCAATGATAAATAGACTCTCGTCGCTCCGCACTGCGCTGGTCCTGTCGACGTCGGCTGCGGTCATCTCCGCCTGTGCCTCGAAGCCGGTGCCGCCACCTCAGATTTCCTATGATGCTGCCAAGTTCCAACCGGCGGCAATCGAGAAGGCGCCGGAGAAGCCCGTCAAGGTCGTGGAAGTGCCGACACCGCTGCCGCTGCCCGGCCAGTTGCAGCCCGAGCCGGGCAAGGCTGCTGAAGACAGGCGCTCGCCTGAAGAACGTGTCGCCGATGCCAACAAGGCGGCGACGCACCAACCCACCAAATATGGCTATGTGAATGCGGTGCAGGTTTACCCTTTTGCCGAAGGCGCGCTCTACCAGCTCTATGCCGCACCGGAGCGCGTCAGCGATATCGCTCTGCAGTCAGGCGAGAAACTCCAATCCGTGTCGGCCGGCGACACAGTGCGCTGGGTAATTGGCGACACCGTCAGTGGCTCCGGCGATGACCAGCGCACCCATGTGCTGGTGAAGCCCTTCGCGCCAGGACTTGCCACCAATCTGGTGATCACCACGGACCGGCGAAGCTATCACCTGCAGCTTCAAAGCACGGATAAGACCGCCATGGCGGCCATCTCCTGGACTTACAGCGAGGACCAGATCATCGCGCTACGCCGGCGCAATGCGCAGGCCGACGCCGCTATGCCAGTGGCGTCGAATGTGGCTCTCGAAAATATTCGCTTCCGCTATTCGATTACTGGAGACATGCCGCCCTGGAGGCCGACGCGCGCGTTCGATGATGGCAGCAAGGTCTACATCGAGTTCCCGCGCCGCATCGATCAGGGCGAGGCCCCGCCGCTCTTCATCGTCGGTGCTGACGGGGAGAACCAGCTCGTCAACTACCGCGTACGGGGCAACTATTACATCGTCGATCGCCTCTTCGCCGCGGCCGAACTGCGCCTCGGCGCCAAGCAGCAGCAGGTGGTGCGCATTACGAGGACCGACGGCAGGCAAGCGCCGCGGGGGATATTGCTCTTTTCGCGTTCCAGCAGGTGAGGGACGGCCCATGACGGATACTTCCCGCTCCGATGCTCCACCGAAACTCGATCCTGAACAGCTGCAGCTGCGGGCCTCGCCTCGCCGCGCTGTGCGCTTCAAGCGCGGCATTATTGTCGCCATTGCAGCTGTTGGTTCCGGCACCGTTCTAGGCGTCACCATGATGGCGCTGCAGGGACCGGCGCTGCGCATCAAAGGGCAGGCTGAAGAGCTTTACAACACTGAGCGGAAGCCAACCGCGGAGGCAATTGAAAGGCTGCCTAAGGACTATTCCGGGATCAAGCCCAAGCCTCCGGTGCTTGGACCACCGCTGCCCGGCGACCTCGGCCGCCCCATCCTTGAGCACCAACGCCAGCTGGGCATCGCGCCGGGCCAGGAGGTTTCGGCGGAGGAGCAGCGCCTTGCACAGCAGGCGATCGAGGCGCGCGAATCGCAAGTCTTCTTCCGGATCGAAAATCGACCCCGGCAAGCAGATGCCGCCGGCAACGGGCAGGGCGGGCGTCCACCCTTTGAGGCAACGGCTCCACAATCCGATGCCGCACGCGATTCAGCTTCCGTTGCACCGGCCGAGGGCGACCAAAACAATCAACAGCGCAAGCTCGATTTTGTCAGCCAGCGGAACACAAGTGGAATCTACAATCTGCATGCACTGCAGACGCCGGCTTCGCCCTATCAGCTGATGGCCGGCAGCGTCATCGCAGCGAGCCTGATCACTGGCATCAATTCCGACTTGCCCGGCCTCGTCGTCGCACAGGTCACCGAGAATGTGCACGACACAGTCACCGGCAGCACCTTGCTCATTCCGCAAGGCTCTCGCCTGATTGGCACCTATGACAGCGTTGTTGCCTTTGGACAAAGGCGCGCGCTGCTGGTCTGGCAACGGATACTGCTGCCCGACGGCTCTTCGATCGAAATCGACAATCTGCCGGCGACGGACACCGCCGGCTATGCCGGGCTTGAGGACAAGGTGGATTTCCACACCTGGCAGCTGATCAAAGGCGTTGCGCTGGCCACGTTGCTAGGGGTCGGCACGGAGCTGAGCCTCGGGGAAGAGGAAAGCGACCTGGTCAAAGCAATCCGCGAATCCGCTCAGCAGAACGTCAGTCGAGCTGGCCAGCGCATCACCGAGAAGAACCTCAATTTTCAGCCCACGATCACCGTCCGCCCTGGTTGGCCACTGCGCGTCATCGTGCACAAGGATCTTGTGCTACGGCCTTACCCGAATTGACTGGAGTCATCATGACCAATCTGAAACTCGGCAAACTTCCGGATCGGACACCTTCGAAGATCACCATAAGCGTAAGTGCAGACCTGAACCAAGCACTGAAGGACTATGCGGCGCTTTATCGTCAGACCTATGGCGAGTCCGAATCGGTAGCGGAACTGATCCCGTTCATGCTGGCGGAGTTCCTGGAAAGCGATCGAGCGTTTGCCAAGGCCAGAAAGGAAGGGCTCCCTGTCGTCGACATGTCAGAGAAATCGCGGCGGCAGGCAATTTCAGGGTCCGAATAAGTGACAGCGATCAGTGAATCCGAGGGGGCACCTTTCTAGGCGGGCAAATGCATTGAAGCAATTTGCCGGCGGCAAGCCGAAACATAGGGCACAATAGACGAGCTGATCTGCCCCGAACCAATGCCGGCTCTGCGCCTGATTGCAGCCGCTCCGGTGTCGGCGACCGGTTCCCAAAAGCGGACATCCGCCAGCCCTTGGCACCACGTTCGGACGGTAACGGACTTGGACGATACCTACTCTGAATTGGGCAGGATTGACCACGTCGCCCTTACTTGGCCCGCCAGCTTCTGGCCCTGGCGAGACCGGAGTAGGCACTGCCTGGAACTTGAGAGGGAGCTGGAAGCCAACGGGATTCTCAAGGTGAAACAGCGAACGAGCGCGATTCGCCGCCTGCTAAGACTGCGGCATTTACTGGCTAGCGAGACCTGGACGAAATTTGAATACCCCCCACGGCGAGGAAGCGTTCGCGGGGAAATCCGATCGACCGCATGTATTCTCCACCCGCAATACCCAGCATGGTTGCAGAAAGGCCGAGCCATTCGGCCACGAGACCTATTGTGGCCGCCAGGGCTCCGGAATCGCGCCATACCAAGCTCTCCGGATTGTTGTACGCCGCTGAGACCTTGTCCATGTCGGCCACGAACCGAAGCGTGCAGCCTGCGGCCCCCGGAAGCAGCTGGACCACCTCCGCCCGATTTAATGCCGCCGAGCCAGCGCGGTGGTTGAGCTCAGCGAACCCATGCCTGGGCAGGTACAGCCTCGGCTGCCCATCGTTTGCGCACATCTGGCAGACTATATGGATGCAGTGAAGCCCGCCCGCCGCTGGCGCTGGCCGCCGCTCAATCTCGATCCCGGCGCGTCCGACGCCGCCGTTCGTGACCGTTCTGGCCGAATGCCAGAGCACCGCCTCGATGTCCGACCAAGCAATATCACCCCCGACGCTTGATCGGCGGGCCTGCAGCATTTCCTGGAAGGCGTGCTCATGCGTTGGCTGCGGCGGGTCCAGCACCGATAGGGTGCAGTCGGGCGGGAGCCACGCAACCCATTTCCCTGCTGGCGTTCGAGGGTGGGGTTCGTCAGTGAGGAGTCCAGCCAAGGGCCTGCCATGTGTTGAAGTGCTTGGTGCAGCCGCGGCACCTGCCGCAAGCGTAGTTGCCGGTATGACAGGAATGCGCCCAGGCAAGCGTGCCCTGATCGATTCCCGATCGACGCACCAGCTCAACCGCATCGAGTTCGATGGCGGGCGCCTCGACGACTATCCCGCCCTCCTGCATGGCCATGAGCCGCGATGCCCGCTCCACGAACTCCGGCCGACCGTCGGCGTGGGCGCCATCGGTGGCCAGAGCGCCTATCAGCAGCCGCGACACGCCACGGCGCACCGCCGCCATTCCGGCCAGCGTGACGAGCAGTTGGTTCCGGAAGGGCCACCATTCCGACACTGGCGCCGCGGCGTCGGGCGCGGTACCGGCCATGTCGCCAGAACCCAGGGATGAGCAGTCGACCCGGATCACCTCGTGCGAGATGCCGAGTAGTTGGGCCACGTGGCCGGCGGCGTCGATCTCGGCTTCGGCCGGCTTCTGGCCGTAGTCGATGGTCAATGCGACGTCGGGCCGAAGCCACCATGCGATGCTCACAGAGTCCATCCCGCCCGACAGGAGCAAGGCGGTAGTCATCGCGGCAGTCTCCAGACAGCCTGGTAGATGGCGGTCGCGAAGTCGTTGGTCACCGTCGCTCCGGAGCCTACGAACATCTTGAGATCCTCCTCCCGCGAATTCTCGGCCAGCGCGACGACCGGTATGCCCTTGCGGATGGCGTAGCCCGCCTCAAAGACGGTCCCGGGGTCCATCCCGTTGACGATCGCCAGGAGCACGTCGCAGTCCTCGATGCCGGCGAGATCCGCCGGAGCGACGACCTCGGCCGCGCCGGGTCCGACCTCGTGGATGGGCGAGAATACCTGGGCACCTGCTTGCAGCAGGGCACGCCTGCTCTCCTCCACCAGCCAGCGCTGCCCGAGGTCGAAGAATGGCGCCGCCAAGTATATGCGGCCCGTACCCGGGCGCACCTGCTCGAACGGCATCGTGGCAAGCGTGGCGGAGTCCGGGGTGGGAAGGGCGCGGTGGCCGCAGTACCACGCGGTCGCCCGGGACGCGATGTCCGCCGCGTCATCGGGCGCCATGTCCTCCAGGGCCCACATTGCAGCGAACGTTGCGGAGAAGACGTCGCCGGATCCCAATTTCCAAACGCGCTCCGATCGATAGAGGGGGATTTCCCACGCCCCGTCCGGCGTGATTACCCGTGCGCCCAAGGCACCCATCTTCAGCACGACCACCTCGGCGCCGTCGTTCCGGAACAGCCAGTCGGCGCCGGCGCGAGGATCTTCCTCGCCCGTGATCGAGCGCATCTCGAGCCTGTTGAGCACCACTGCAAGCCTCTTGGCCGACGAGCCGTTGGCGGTGAACGCGGCAGCGCCGAAAGCGGATTGTGGATCGTAAACCGCGATGTTGGCGGCGACGACGGCATCGCCCTCGAGCATGCCGTAGCGGAGCACGACGTCGTCTTTGACGGCGAGCGGCGGTCGCTGGCCCATCAAGCCGATCGGCGGCGATATGACAGGGTCGCCAAGCGTATGTGCGTAGTCAAACAACACCAGGAAAGGCAGGTCCGTGGGTACCAACTCGAAGTCGGCGAGCTCGGCGAGGAGTTCGACTTCGCTCCGCGCCCGATCGCCCATGTAAGCGTGCAACCGCTTCCGCGAAGCCTTGACGGTGCCGAGTGCCTGGGCGGCGCGACCGGCGGATCCGAGGACGGCATCCCAGGTCGGTTGCAGGCAGCGCTCGCGGTAGATGCCGCCTACCACCGAAAGGCTGCGCATCAGACGGGAACCACCTCGACGGTGTAGACGCCGCCCGCGATGGCCAGCACCGTCGCCGTGTAGGCCACGCCACGTTGGACGATGCAGTTGATGACTTGCGTATAGCCCAGGAAAGTCAGGGAGCCGCCGATTCGTCCCATCGCGTCACGGACGACAAGGGTGCTGGTAGTGCCGGTGGGGACGACGTCGACGGTGAGAACGGTACCGATGGACACGGGCCCCAGCACGGAAGGCTTGGGGCTGTTGATGGGGGCGTTGTAGGTCTGGCCGCAGGTGTCCGGCCCCCCTCCGATTCCCGGACTCAGATCGTCCCTGCTCGAGCCGCCACCTCCGGACATGCTGTCTTCCCCCTGCTGCGTCCTCCAGTTGAACTCGGATTCGACGCTGGCCGCAAGCCCGCGAATGACGGGCCGATCGATCGCATGGTTCGCCACATCAGTGCATCGAGCAAGGAAGCGCGTAGGCCAGCAGCGCGGCAGAACCCGATGAAACGGGATTCGAGGCCCGCGTAGTCCCTCGCAGGCGTCGCACCGCCGCCGAATATTCCCATATGGACGCACGCCCGCACGATGTGGATATCGAGTATCGCGACCTCGTCGCTCGCCCGGCGGTTCCGGACAACCCAAGATGCCGTTTTGGGGCCGATCCCCGGCAGCCGCGTCAGTGCGTCCCTGAGCGAGATGTCGTCCAGCGCGGCCTCGTCGATATCGGCGATCCTCGCGAGGCACTCTCCCAGTTGTCGCGACCTTTGCCTGGCGAAGCGATACCGGACCAACCTGTCGCCAACTTTCAGAGGCATCGTGAGCATGGCCTCAATCGCACCGACGTCAACGACGGCAGTGCTACGCATCGCTTGCCGCACCCTCCCATATGCCGCGAGACCGACTTCAGCGGGCGCACCGTACCCACCGAGCAGGCAGGCGGCAACTTCCTCCGCTAGGGTGTCGCCAAGGCCGAACGCCTCACCGCCCGCCAATTCCTGCATCCAGGCCTGTGCGGCCCAGAACGCAGGGGTCAACGCTTCTTCAAACCGGCCCCAAGCCACTCCCGGGACCACGGACTCCGCAGGATCGGGCAGGAAGCGTCTCACGGGTGTGCCGTTGTGGAGGGAGATGACGTGTTGCATAAATTGTCCCGAAGAATTATGCATTATATTCATTTCGTGAAACACAGGTCAATGCAATCGACGGATATCATCGATACCGTGAACGCCGTCCTAAGGAGCACTCGCACTCGACAGCGCGAGTTGGCAGAGTTCTGCCGCGTCACCCAAGGGCATGTGAGCAAGGTTCTTTCGCGCAAGGTGCCGCCTTCCGCCGGGCTCGAGGCCGACCTCGCTGACTGGCTCGTGAAGGCGGACAGCACGGCAACTGCGTCCGGTTCGGAGTTGGAGGAGGCCATGAGCCGCCTGCGCAACGCGCCGGAGGAGCATCGAATGCATATTCTGCATATTCTTAACAACCTTTCGGCTCTCGTATGATAGAGAGGGCGCGAAAGGGATTCGGCGGCGAGAATCGTCAGGCACGCGATCCGTGGCCCGGTGCCGCAAGTGCCAGGCTGTCGCAGTACCGTCTTTTGCTTGTGCAAAAAGCTGCGGTCGATTTGTCGCTTGCAAAGGGAGTGTTTACCGTCCCAAGTGTAAAACCAATGAGCAGCGAGACCTGATGACCATGTTGGATCCCAAGCGCCGATGATCCATTCCGGAAACCTGTCTCACCTCGCCCCGCCTGACTTCCGCAAGGACGCCACGCTGGACCGACTGGCCGAGAGGTTCAACGTCGCCCAGTTCGTGAGCTTCTCGCCGTCGCCCTCGGGACCCCGGCAGGAATACTGCCGGCTGGCCGGATTGCCGGCCAACCACCAATTCGCCACCGCCTCGGAAGCCGTGCAGGCGCTGTTCGAACGGAGCGGGGAAGGAACGGTCAACATTCGCACCTTCAGCGAAGCGTCTTCGCAGAGCCGCGAGTTCCTCTATGCGCTGCAGGACTCTGAGGCCGTTCTGACCGCCCTGGCCCGTTTCGCGGCGGACGGAAGCTTCGCCATAGTTAATGAGACCATCGACGTGTCCGATGGCGGCGTCTCCGGCGTGATCCTCGATGATGTCGTGGAGTTCCGTCCCGACGCGACGCCCCGTGGCGTCGAGAGGGAAGGTTTTGCCTCCCTCCCTGCCCCGTGGGCCAACGCCGCCTTCCAAACCGTCTTTGGATTCGGGCCCGAGCTCGCCCATGGCGAGGCGGCCCGCCTCGAGTTCAGCCTCCACCCCGCACAGCGGGGTTACCGGCAGTCGCACGTTCTCTATTGGGAGTTTGGTGCCCACGAAACCCTGCCCGGCAATCGGGTGGACGTTCGGTGGCCCAACGATTTCTCCCGGATGATGGGCGACAAAGCGTTCGGCCTGCTCGTCGCGCACCTGGCTGGTTTTCCGGTTCCACGGAGCACGGTAATTGGCCGGCGCTTGGCCCCATTTGCTTTCGGCACGCCGACCGGGTCCAAGGAGATTTGGACCAGGACGTGTCCGGTGGAACAGGTACCGGGCAAGTTCACCACCTCGCGAGGATGGTTGGACCCCTTCTCCCTACTGTCGAGGGAGGATCCCGACGGCAGCGCGATCGTATCCGTGCTGGCCCAGGAGGCCGTGCCGGCCGTCTGGTCGGGCGCAGCGGTGCAGGGTGCGGACCGCATCCTCTATGTTGAAGGCGCCCGCGGCACCGGCGAGGACTTCATGCAGGGCACTACGCCGCCGATGGCCCTTCCGGATATAGTGGTGGCGACCGTCAAGGCCACGCACGCCCGCCTCGTCGCCGCGCTGGGCGACGTACGCTTCGAGTGGGCGTTCGACGGCGAGCAGGTCTGGGTCATGCAACTTCACCGTGGCGCTAGCCGTTCGGCCGGCTCGATCATCGTTCCGGGCGAGGCGGACGGATGGGCAGTATTCGACGTGTCGGAGGGTCTCGAATCGTTGCGGCTGCGGGTACAGTCGCTTCCGATCGGGCACGGGCTCCTGCTGCGGGGCGAAGTCGGTCTGACGAGCCACATAGCCGACGTCGCACGAAAGGCCGGGGTACCTACGCGCATGATTCGGGCGGACGATGCATAGCCAAGGCCGTCGAAATAGAACATAATGAGAACATCCAGGGTCCAACGTTGGGTCGACAAACAAGCAGGAGAGATAGAATGGCAAACTTCCAGGCTGTCGTGCACGCAAGGCAGGAGGCGAAGCGGGAACTGAGCACTCTGCGGGAGACGGTACGGATCCTGGCCGAGCAGCGTGCGCAGGAGAAGAAGGCGCAGGATGATGCCAAAGATGGACAGCAGCACGGCCACGTTAATCAGCCGGCCTAGACCATGTACACCGATGCGGACCGCAGCCGAGAAGTAGTCCCCGAGAAGGACGGCCACGACAAAAAGTGGCGCGACGAGTTCGGCCGAGATTACGGGCGGATAATCCATTCCGCAAGCTTCCGCCGGCAACAGGGCAAGACCCAGGTCTTCCCAAGCAGGGAGTCGGACTTCTTCCGCAACCGGCTCACCCACTCTCTGGAAGTGGCGCAGATCGCTCAGGGCATCGCCGAGCGCATCAACTACGACTACGACAAGGATCTCGGCGGCAAGATCGATCCAAGGCTTTGCGCGACCGCCGGGCTCGTGCACGACATCGGTCACCCGCCGTTCGGCCACAACGGCGAGAGCGCGCTCGACAAGGCAATGCAACGCTACGGCGGCTTCGAGGGGAACGCGCAGACCCTCAGAATCCTGACGCGCCTTGAGAAGAAGTTGCGGTACGCCGAACCTTTGGCGGGGGACGATAGGGCAGGGCTCAATCTCTGCCATCGGACCATCGCGGCCACTCTGAAGTACGACAACGAGATACCCGCCATCCGGAAGGCGGCGGACGGTTTTGTCAAAGGCTACTACGGCTCGGAGAAAATTATCGTCGACCGGGTCAAGGCATCGGCGCTCAACGGCTACGTCCTCGGTCCTGAGGAGAAATTCTGCACGATCGAATGCAGCATCATGGATCTGGCGGACGACATCGCCTACTCGGTCTACGACCTCGAGGACTGCTTCAAAGTCGGGTTCCTGTCCCCTGCGGAGATGCTGGCCTCGGACGACGCTTTGCTCAGCGCGGTAGCGAAAAGGGCCTCGAAGCCGATGAAGCGGACGGTGACCATCAATGAGATACAGGCTGTCTTCATGGAGATATTCTCCGAGATAATAGAGCAGCCGGCGGAGGATGCGGATTCGCCGCTCGACGGCATCGTGATAGAAGACGACATCGCCCAACAAGCGAAGCGCGACGAGAGCCTGCTGACATTCGCCGAGGCGTACCGCACCTCCAAGGTCATGAGCGAGGACGGCTACAAGAGGACAGAATTCTCATCGGAGCTCGTACACCAGTTCATCTCGGGGGCCGAACTCAAAGCCCACAAAGAGTGCCCATCGCTCAGCCAGGTATACCTTCCGGAGAAGCTCATGCTCCGCAAGGAGGTGTTGAAGCAGTACACATTTGTGGCTGCGATCTATGCGCCGCGCGTGAAGCTTGGTGAATACCGGGGCTACGACCTCGTCACCGACATCTTCAAGGCCCTGATGGGAGACCGGGGTGACTTGTTGATGCCCGCCGATGTCCGGGGCCGCATTCGGAAAGCGCCTAATGTAAGCGTCAAAGCACGTGAGGTCTGCGACTTCGTCGCCGGCATGACGGACAGGTACGCGATGGAGTTCTGGGCGCGCCTTAACTCCGATGCCGCTGAAAGCATGTTCAAACCGATATAACCTGTGCTCCATTAGTCTGCGTGGAGCCTGGTTCCCGCGTCAGCGCCGCGCCGAAGCGGTAGGTGTCGGGCCCGTAGTGCTTTGGGGCCTTACCGCTTGGCTCGATCTCGATGGTTCCGACCGACCAGCCTGGCGGGGTGTGTGAACGGGCGGCCGGTCGTCCAGCCCAAACGGGTAGCCATTGCTATGGATTGGAAGGCAGCCCCGCTGCCGGCGGGTTTTTCGCTTTACGAGGTACCAGCCTTTTGATTCCGGGATCTCAGCGGTCCTGAGAACCCAGCTCTCCCGCTGACCTTAGCTGCGTTGCCTCAGGCAGACATTCTCAACATCAGCAAAGCCCGAGAGCGGTGTTTGTGAATTTGATGTACCAAAGTCCGCTACGGAGTCGGAACCCGCAGATAAAAGAGGTCCGCGCGTCCGACAGCTATTCGATCCTCGACACCCAGAAGCAGTCGGTCGGGTACCGGCCCCATTTTTGACATTAAGTCAGACGGTCCCGCAATGCGCCGACGACAATTCTTTCTCTGAGATGCCTCAGTTGGCTCCGCTTTGCATTCTGCTGGAGCTTCGTCGAAGAACATTCCTGCCGCTAACCCAAAGGTTATCGTGGAATTTTGCTAGCCACTCTCTTTGACAAGCAGCTTGGTTTCAATCGCTCCTTGAGGATAGGTTCTTCCTTCAACTTTAGTTGGCGACGCTCTTGATGCCAGATGCGACCGCTGCGTTATCAGCGGATTGGGTTATGCTGTTGAAAAGGACACACGCACTTTCTTTTTTGCGGAAATTGAACCCTAAGCAGGATTTGTCGTTTGCACATTGCAGTATGCAGTCTGGATATCGGAGCGGAGAGGTCCAATAGGCGTTGCCAGAAATTTCCGTTTTTGTGGCGAACACCAAATTCGAGTAGCGCAAATTGCTCTCGACCACTTTTTTTGCGGCCATGATCGACTCTTCGCTTTTGACCAGTAGCGATGCGTCCCCTTTCATGAAACAAGCTCGAAATTTTGTGTTATAAGTAACCGCTAGACACCTGAAGTCGGTGTCGCAGGCGGTTTGACACTGCTCAGAACTCACGTTCCTAATTGGCATATCCGGCAGGTCGTTTCCGATCGCGTCCCACCCGGACACGACAACAAATCCACTATCTGGATCGACCTCTGTCGCAGGAGTTTCTGCGGGGACAGTTGCGGCCTGCTCTCGTGACGAGTCAGGAATGATGTCTGAAGACGCAAATGTGCGACCATCCAGCCACGCGCATCTTGTTGCAAGATCGACGGCGGATGAATCATTAAGGCCGACCAACTGAAGCGTCTGAGCACCAGCGCCAGGCCCGGCTGGTGGCGCTGTCGGGGCAGAACGAGCTGCCAATGATACATTTACGTCTACGCCGTTCACACTCCGCCGAGAGTAACACCACGCTCGGTCCCAGGTTTGGTCGTTCTCATCCTTGAAGTGGTGACCTGTGATTAACTCCCAAGTGGTGCCTTGGAACTCGACGTTCTTGGTGGCGAACTTGTTGAAGTCGACGGTCACCACGTCAGGCTTGGTAGGGACGTCAGCCTGAGGCGCCTGCTCCTGAGTTGGCTTTGGAGTTGGAACAGGAATAGGCGGCTCATCTTTTGGGGAGGTGAGATCGCTTGGCTGCTCTATGGTCGGCAAAGCCGCCGGCTCCGGCAAGGTTTTGTCCCATAGACCAAGATTCATGCCTAGCCCAATCCCGACCGCCGCCACTGCAATGGCTCCGCCAGTCGCCATTCGGCGAAAGGCGGTCGCCCGGGCTGTCTTCTCTTGGGCCGCGGCTTGAGCCTGCAAGGTTGGAATCGCTGACCTTTTGACGGCGAGATCGACGGCTTGCTCGAGCAGGGTGGTGTTATGCCGGACGAGCACTTTTGCGACCCTTCATTGATACCGTCACGAGGTCTGAGACCTCAGGCGGCAAATCCTGGTCGAGGGCCTTGCGAAGGACTTCGGGATCATCGGTGAAGAGCGGAACATAGAGGATCTCTTTGACCACCTTTTCCACAGGCACCTCAACCCGCTTCTCAACCTCTTTCTCGACCATAACTTCGACTGGTACCTTAATCGTTCGAATTCGGCGCCACCGCCAACTCAGAAGCATTCTGCGGAGCAGCCTGGAAGTCTTGCTGTCTGAATTGTCCTCTTCTCGGGCGGCAATGCGCTGGAGCGCTAGAGCGACCATTGCCGTAATTGGTCCCGCGAGCGCGGCAATGAGCGCGAGCGAGCCGAACCAAATCACAGAGATTATTCCGGCCTGTGCCTCAGTCACCAGTTCAGGTTTGCTGCCGTACCACCGTGAGGCAATACGGCGGACCTGATCTGTCCGCGCCATTGGGATCCGCTCCTTGGCCAAGGCGCTGAGGGCTTTGGCAATCTGGTCCTGTCTGACCTGGTTTTGCGCCGAGGTGTTTGCCTTGTTGGCTTCTGCCGCCTGGGCATCTGCGAGCCGTTTGCCCGCTTCATCCAATCGACGCTGCCAAGCCGCGGCATCACTATCGCGCGTTTGCTCCAGAGACGAACGCCTATCGACAAGCTTCTGCCTCTGGTCAGTAGTCATAGGAGGGCTATTTGCCCGCAAACGATCGAAATTTTCGCGCAGCGCAGCAATCTCTTGATCGAGCGGGTCAATCTGAGTGTCGAACTTGGTGATAATTTTCGTGCGGGGGTTGGCAAGTTTAGCCACTTCCGATTCTAGCCTGCGTGCCGAGTCGCTGTCCCCTGAATCGCGCGCCATCTTGATACGTTCAACAAAGCTGTCGCGTTGGCGCTCAAACTGATCGACAGCCTCTTTAACTTCGCGATCACGCTGTTGAATCAGCGCCGATCGAACCGATTTTTCTCCTCCACTTGATCGCGAACACGCGAGGCTTCTGGGGTAAGGGCTGTCGTTCCCTCCAATTCCGCATTGGCCTCGGCAATTTGCGACTGAAAGGTCGCACGCGATTTTTCCGCAAGAGAAGTCAGCTGCTCAATTTCGGAACGGGCTTGATCGACCTGATCGGCTCTTCGACCAAGTTCGTCAGCAGAGGCGAGCTTTGTCGCTTCCTGCTCAAGGGCATCAATCTTGTTTACGAGCTCCTCATAACGCAGCTGACGCAATGCGCCTGCCCTCTCCATCCCCATAAAGACAGTTTCGAAAGTGATGCCTGCAAGAACCAGGAGGAAGACCAAGATTATGGGCTTCCAGAGCCAAGACGCGCTGAAAAGCAGTGTAGCTATCGGTATCTTGGTGAGCTCCGCGATTGCCACCATGAGAAAGGGTGCACTGGCGAGCGTCAAATCCATTGCAGTGACAGACTCGCTTGCAGAAAACGCTTGTACGCCTAATGCTACACCTGTCGTAAGACCAATCGCTGCGGCCGCAATCTCTAGGGCCCAGGCACCACGGTAGGTCCACTGGCCATAGCTTGCCAGCTTTTGACTCATCACAGTCTGCATTTTACTCGCCCCCCCCCCGACAGGGCGACATCACGCCTTGATCGCCTGGCAGCATACACTTAACGGTTTTGAAAGTCTTAGTTAAGGCGTCTTC
>NZ_JAMYPQ010000033.1:0-25166 GCF_040320455.1 Mesorhizobium sp. M0698
ATTTCACCATCCATGCCGGCGTGCGGCTGCACTACATCCCGCTGACCGTTGACCGGGTCACGGGTATCGTCTCGCGCGGCGGCTCCATCATGGCCAAATGGTGCCTGCACCATCACCGGGAGAGCTTCCTCTACGAGCATTTCGCTGAAATCTGCGACATCTGCCGCGCCTATGATGTGTCCTTTTCGCTCGGCGACGGCCTTCGTCCCGGCTCGATTGCCGATGCCAACGACGCGGCGCAATTCGCCGAGCTGGAAACGCTCGGCGAGCTGACGCAGATCGCCTGGGCGAAAGATTGCCAGGTGATGATCGAGGGGCCCGGCCACGTGCCGATGCACAAGATCAAGGCGAACATGGACAAGCAGCTCGCCGTCTGTGGCGAGGCGCCGTTCTATACGCTTGGACCGCTGACGACCGACATCGCGCCGGGCTACGACCACATCACTTCCGGCATCGGCGCGGCGATGATCGGCTGGTTCGGAACGGCCATGCTCTGCTACGTCACGCCCAAGGAGCATCTCGGCCTTCCCGACCGCGATGACGTCAAGACCGGCGTGATCACCTACAAGATCGCAGCGCACGCGGCCGACCTGGCGAAGGGCCACCCGGCGGCGAAAGTCAGGGATGACGCCCTTTCCCGCGCGCGCTTCGAGTTCCGCTGGGAGGACCAGTTCAACCTGTCGCTCGACCCCGAAACCGCACGGTCCTTCCACGACCAGACCTTGCCCAAGGAGGCGCACAAGCTGGCGCATTTCTGCTCGATGTGCGGACCGAAATTCTGCTCGATGCGCATCTCTCACGACATCCGCGCCGAGGCACAGAAAGAGGGCATGGCGGCGATGGCGGCGAAATACCGCGAGGGCGGCGATCTCTACGTGCCAGCGGACGAGACCGGCGCACCGCTCACGCCTCAGCCAGGTAAGCCATCATGAAGGTGCTGATAAAGGGGGCCGGCGTCGCCGGCCTCACCGCCGCCTTCGAACTCGCCGCCCGCGGCGCGACGGTCACTGTCGCCGAGATCCGGCATGGCCTTGGAGGCAATGCGTCGTGGTTCGCCGGCGGCATGCTGGCGCCATGGTGCGAGCGTGAAAGCGCCGAGCAGCCGGTGCTGGACCTTGGACGTGACGCCGCCGACTGGTGGGATGCGGTGCTGCCGGGTCAGGTGACACGAGGCGGAACACTTGTCGTGGCCCCCCCGCGTGATGCCGGCGAGCTCGACCGCTTCGCCAGCCGCACGTCGGGCCATCGGCGTGTCGATGAAGACGAAATTGCGCTCCTGGAACCCGACCTCGCCGGCCGCTTCCGGCGCGGACTGCTCTTCCCAGATGAGGCTCATCTCGACCCGCGCCAGGCGATGGCAGCACTTCATGACAAGCTCGCAGCCATGGGTGTCAAATTCCACTTCGGCACCGACGCCCGGCATGTTTCCGGTTTCGATCGTCAGATCGACTGCCCGGGGATGGCCGCCGTCGATGACAGGCTTCGCGGCGTTCGCGGCGAAATGCTGATCCTAAACACGCCAGACTTCTCGCTGTCGCGCCCCGTCAGGATGCTGCATCCGCGCTTTCCACTCTATGCAGTGCCGCGCACCGACCACCGTTTCATGATTGGTGCGACGATGATTGAAAGCCAGTCCGCCAGACCGGTCACGGCGCGTTCGATGATGGAGCTTCTGGGTGCTGCGTATGCCCTCCATCCGGCCTTTGGCGAGGCCGAGATCGTTGAAGCCGGCGTCGGCGTCCGTCCAGCCTTTCCCGACAATCTGCCGCGCGTCGAAATGAGCGGAGACACCGTCGCGATCAACGGGCTCTATCGCCATGGCTTTCTTCTCGCCTCCGCCATGGCGCGCCTGGCGGGCGAAATTGTCTTCAATCACGACAAACCCGTGGAGCTTGCTCATGAAACTGATGGTCAACGGCAAAGTGCATGAGGTTGCCGCCACCACGCTGGCCGAGCTGCTTGCCGCGCTTGACTATGAGGGCGATTGGCTCGCGACCGCCGTCAACAACGACCTCGTGCACAAAGCCAGCCGGGCGGAATTCCAATTGAACGACGGCGACCGGATCGAAATCCTCTCGCCCATGCAGGGAGGCTAGCATGTTCGATCTTCTCGGGACGACGCTTCCCTCCCGCCTGCTTCTCGGCACGGCTCAATATCCTTCGCCGGCCATCCTTGCCGATGCAGTCAGGGCATCGGGCACCTCGGTGGTGACCGTCTCGTTGCGCCGTGAAATGGCAGGCGGCAGGGCTGGCGAAAAATTCTGGTCGTTGATCCGCTCGCTTGGTGTCAGAATCCTGCCCAACACTGCTGGCTGCCACTCCGTCAAGGAAGCGGTCACGACCGCACAAATGGCGCGCGAAGTCTTCGGCACGCCCTGGATCAAGCTCGAAGTGATCGGCAATCACGACACGCTGCAGCCGGACGTGTTCGGTCTGCTCGAAGCCGCCCGCATCCTGTGCGAGGACGGTTTTGCGGTGTTCCCGTATACTACCGACGACCTTGTCGTCGCCGAGCGGCTGCTTGCGGCGGGCTGCAAGGTCTTGATGCCCTGGTGCGCACCGATCGGTTCCGCCCTCGGGCCGGTCAACATCATGGCGCTGCGCTCGATGCGCGGACATTTCCCTGATGTCCCGCTGATCGTGGATGCTGGTCTCGGACGGCCATCGCACGCGGCAACAGTCATGGAGTTCGGCTTTGATGCCGTGCTCCTGAACACAGCGGTCGCCAAGGCGGCCGATCCGGTCGGCATGGCGTGTGCGTTCGGCAAGGCGGTCGAGGCCGGTCGAGAAGCTTTCAGCTCGGGGATGCTCGAACCCCGCGACGTCGCGGTGCCATCGACACCAACATTCGGCAGGGCGGTTTTCTCATGAAGCTCGATCCCTTCTACCTGATCGTCGACAGCGCCGCCTGGATCGAACGGCTGGTGCCACTTGGCGTCAAGCTGGTTCAGTTGCGCATCAAGGATAGGGACGAGACCACGCTGCGGACGGAAATCCGCCGCGCGAACGACGTCTGCGCGGTCCATGGTTGCCAACTGATCGTCAACGACTATTGGCGGCTCGCCATTGAGGAAGGCTGCGACTTCGTCCATCTCGGCCAAGAGGATTTGGCCGCGGCCGACCTGCTGGCGATTAAGTACGCCGGATTGAAGCTCGGGCTCAGCACGCACGATCATCTCGAACTGGAAACGGCGATCGCTGCCGAGCCCGACTATATCGCGCTCGGCCCCATCTATCCCACCATCCTGAAGCAGATGAAATGGGCGCCGCAAGGGCTCGAGCGGATGAGCGAGTGGAAGTATCGGGTGGCGCCGATCCCATTGGTCTCCATCGGCGGCCTCAACCCCGACCGGCTCGACGGTGTCTTCGAGGCTGGTGCGGACAGCGCGGCGGTGGTCACCGACATCACGTTGAATGCCGATCCCGAAGCGCGCACGCGAGAATGGATCGAAAAGACAAAGCCATGGCGCTGAGGCGAGAACCGCATGTGCTCGTGGTCGGCGGATCAGACTCCAGCGGTGGGGCTGGAATTGCACGTGATATCGAGACGATCTCTTCCATTGGCGTGCGCACCTGCCTGGCTGTCACAGCGCTGACGGTGCAGACGCACGAAGCCGTGATGGAAATCCATCCTTCGCAGCCCGATCTTGTGGCCGATCAGATGTGCGCCGCGCTGCAGGCCAACAAGGTGGCGGCAATTAAGATCGGCATGCTCGCAACGGCTGAGATCGTCGTTGCCATTGCCGGCGTGCTGCGCGAAAATCCGCAGGTGCCGGCAGTGCTCGATCCGGTGCTGGCCTCGAGCTCCGGCCGGGGGCTTCTGGAAGCAGGTGCCATCGCTGCCATGAGGCGCGATCTGATGCCGCTTTGCTGCCTTGTGACCCCCAATCTCCTCGAGCTGGCGCTCCTTGTTGGTGCGGAACCGCCAGCCGACGAGAGCGACGCGGTGAGACTGGGACGGAAGTTGCTGGCAGCCGGCGTGCCGGGCCTGCTGATCAAAGGGGGCCACGCATCAGGACCTCGATCAACCGATATTCTGTTGCGTTCGGATCAAGAACCAATCCGCTTCGACGCACCTCGTCTTGTCGCATCAATGCGCGGGACGGGTTGCATGCTGGCTAGCGCGATTGCGGCGCATCTGGCGAAGGCGAAGCCGCTCGAAGACAGTGTGCGCGAAGGCAAGCGGCTTGTCTTGGCCATGTTTAAGAAGAATGCAGCAGACCGACGAAACTTGTAAGATTTTCCAACTCTCGAAAGACACGCCTGCCTCTCGCGGGTCCGGGCTGGTAATTTCCCTTCGTAATTCACCTCACTCGACAGGAGTAGTTTGACGGCCTCGCCAGGCGGCGACCGCGAGATCAACGATGGCGAGGCGGCCGTCGTGCGCCGTATCTAGTGCGTTGTGTGGCATCCTTTCCCCACATCCGACTGCGATCCTGGAATTCACCTTGGTCGCGAGCTCCTGCTAAACGACGCCCCTCGACGGGAGCGGTCGATCCCGCGTCTCGGCTGCGGCGGCGCTAGGCTGACGCTCCTTATGCCGTCCTGTTGAACCGGACTCGGGATCACGAACTGCTCCATGCGGCACTCGTTGACAAGCCTGCCGTGATATGAACAGGATTATACAGGCTCACTGAACAGGTACCATATGAAGCGGCGCTCGGTTCAACTGTCTCCCGGCACGGGCAAACCCGAACAGATCGCCACCGTTCTCGAACATGAAATCCGCTCCGGTGTTCTCGGCTTCGGCGACCGGCTGCAAAGCGAGAACAAGCTCGTCCAGCGTTTCTCCGTCAGCCGCAACACCGTCCGCAAAGGCCTCGAGGAACTGTCCAACCGCGGGCTGATCACCACCAAAGTCGGCATCGGCTCTTTCGTCACCTTCGATGGCAAGCCCGTTGATGACTCCATCGGTTGGTCGCGGGCGCTCGCCAACGCCGGCGCCAACGCCGAGACGCGGACGCTGCGGCTCGAGGTGATCGAGGACCCCGGTCTTGCCGCACTGCTTGGTATAGAAAACCCGTTTTTCATCGCTGTCGACCGGGTGCGCACCAATGCCAGCGACGGCCACGCCATCTCCATCGAGCGCAGCCGCCTGCCATTATCGCCGGAACTGGAGGATGTGCCGTTGCGCGGCCTGCGCGAAGGCTCGCTGCACCAGACGCTGCGCGGCGCGGGCCTCATTCCCGACCATGGCGAGGAATGGGTCGGCATCGAAATGCTCAACGCCGAGGACTCTGCAATCCTCGGTTGCCCGCAAGGCACGCCGTTCCTTCGCGGTCGCCGGTTGACCCGCGCCGCCGATGACCGGCCGATCGAATATGTGACCAGCCTGCTCAACCCGGCGCATTTTGCGCTGCATATGAGGTTCTGAGTGATGCCGGACGACAACACCGGGAATATGACTGATCGGGCCATGGGGGCGCTTGTCGGCGGGGCACTGGGGGATGCGCTGGGCATGCCGACGCAGCTTTTGTCGCCGGCCCGGATTGCCGAACTCTACGCCCATGTAGAGGGCTTCATTGCTCCTTTCGCCGACCATCCGGTGTCGAAGGGGCTTCCCGCTGGAACGATCACCGACGACACCGAACAGGCGCTTCTGCTTGGCCGTATCCTGGTCGAATCCGGTAACCGCTTCGATCATACGCGGTGGGTCAACGCGCTGCTCGACTGGGAGCGCGACGTCAAAGCGCGCGGCAGCTACGATCTGCTGGGACCATCGACCAAACGCGCCATCGACGCCATCAACAATGGCGTGCCGGCCGAGGAAGCGGGGCGCAGCGGCGACACAAATGGTGCGGCCATGCGCATTGCGCCGGTCGGCATCATGATGCCGCCAGAGCCGCTGGACGCGCTGGTCGCCAAAGTTGCCGAGACCTGCCGGGCCACGCACAACACCTCGATTGCCATTGCGGCCGCAGCCGCCGTTGCGGCGGCCGTCAGCCGCGGCGTCGCCGGCGGCGACTGGCGCGCCGCTTCCGACAGCGCCATCGCCGCGGCGAGGGGCGGAGCAACGCTCGGCCATTGGGTGACCGGCGGTGACATTGCCGCGCGCATTGGGTGGGCGCAGGAGCTTGTGCGCGGCAAGGCGACGAAGGACGCGATCCGGCTGATCACCGATCTGGTCGGCACCGGCGTCGCCAGTCAGGAGTCCATTCCGGCTGCATTCGCGGTGCTGGAAATCGCCGGCGGTGATCCCTGGCAAGCGGCGGTGATTAGTGCCAATCTCGGTGGCGACACCGATACGATCGGCGCCATCGCGACCGGCATGGCCGGCGCCTGCACCGGCTTTTCCCGATTGCCTCAGAACCGCATTGCTGACCTCAAGGGCATCGACATAGCGGCGGTTGGCGCGCTCACCGCCGACCTTGTTGCGGCCCGTATATCCAAGCGCCGTGCGGACAGGACCGGTCCCGGCAAGGATGCGGCGGCATGAGTGGGCGTCTCGTCCATGTCGGCAGCACGGTGGTCGACTATGTCTATCGCATCGACGCCTTGCCGGCGCCGGGTACGGAGAAGACGGCGTCGAGCTACACGCAAGTCGCCGGCGGCGGCTTCAACATGATGGCCGCGGCCAGCCGCACCGGCATGAAGGTGGTGTTCGGCGGCCAGCTCGGCAGCGGACCCAATGGCGACTTCCTGCGCACGGCCTTAGCCAGTGAGGGGATCGAGACACTGACGCCGCCATCGCCCGTCATGGACAGCGGCAATTGCGTCGCCATGATCAGCAGCGATGCCGAGCGCACCTTCGTCTCGTGGCCTGGTGCGGAGAGCTTGCTCAGCCTTGACATGATGGCGCCCGTCTCGGTCGCACCGGGGGATTGGGTGTTCACCTCCGGCTATACGCTTAGCTATCCGGGAAGCCGAGACGCGCTTGTCGACTGGATCGAGGCACTTCCGGCCGACACACCGCTTGTCCTCGACCCGACACCTGTCGTCGTCGACATTCCCCGCCCTATCCTGTCGCGGATACTCGCCCGCACCAACTGGTTGAGCTGCAACACGACGGAAGCGGCCGCGATTGCCGGTCCGGGCGGCGTCGAGACACTCGCGTCACGGCTTCTTAGCGACCACTCCCCGAAGGCCGTCGGCGTCGTTATTCGCGCCGGAGCGAAAGGCTGCCACATACGGCTGGCCGATGGCTCGGCGCAAACGAGTGCCGGCTTCAAGGTCGACGCCATCGACACCAATGGCGCCGGCGACACCCATATCGGCGCTTTCGTGAGTGCGCTGGCGCGCGGCGTGCCGCCTTTTGAAGCAGCGCGCTACGCCAATGCGGCGGCGGCCATTTCCGTCACCCGCCACGGTGGTTCATCAGCGCCGACCGACCACGAGATCCAGACATTCCTAAGCCATGCCGGCGGTCCGCCGATCGGCCTCCATGGCCGGAAGCAAGAGGCCAAACGCCCGACAGCCTGACAAAGCCCGGGAAGCGGGCAAACACAGAGAGGAACGAACATGCGCATGCCCGACTTGACTGCCCTGCTGACGGCGACCGCCGTCTTCACCTCCGCACTCGCATTTGCCGCCAAGGCCGACGAGGTGCACGTACTCAACTGGAAGGGCTACGGCGCCGACGAGCCGTGGGCCATCGAAGCCTTCGAGAAGGCGACCGGCAACAAGGTCGTCAACGATTTTTTCAATTCCGAACAGGAGATGCTGACCAAGCTCAGGACCAATCCCGGCCTTTACGATGTCGTTATGATCAACGCCGCCTTCAACGACCAGGCGATGGCGGAAAAGCTGATCCAGCCGATCGACACGTCCAAGCTGCCGAACTTTCCCGACATCAGCAAGGACAAGGCCGGATCGCCGATGCTCGTCCATGACGGCAAGGTCTATGGCGTGCCGTGGGTCTGGGGGCTGACGGCGCTCGCCATCAATGAAAAATCCTTCGATAAGCCGCCGACGAGCATCGCCGAAATGTGGGATCCCGCCCACAAGGGCCGCGTTACCATCCGTGACGATGCCGTCGAGGCCGTGCAGTTCGGCGCCATCGCTACCGGCCAGAACATCAACGACGTCAAGGACATGGAGGCGGTCAAGGCGAAGCTGACCTCGCTGATGCCGCAGATCAAGACGTTCTGGAGCTCGGAGAACGACTGGAACCAGATGGTTGCCTCCAACCAGATCGACATCGGCACCTATTGGAGCGGCTCGGCCGACCGCGCCAAGACGCATTTCAAGCTGCCGGTCTCGCTGGTCATTCCCCAGGAGGGTGCCGTCGCCTGGCTTGACGCCTTTTCCATTCCGGTTGGTTCCAAGAACGTCGCCGGGGCGCAAGCCTTCATCAACTACATGATCGACCCGAAGTTCTATGTCGAATGGGTCACCAAGGTCGGAGCCCCGGTATCCGCCAACACCAAGGCTGTAGAAGCACTTCCCGGGGATGCGTTCAACCGCAAGGTGATGGGTGACCCGGCAGTCGCCAAGCGCATTCAGTTCCAGGCGCCGATCACAGACGCCCAGCGCGAAACCTATCTGTCGCTCTGGCAGCAGCTCAAGGTCGACGTGAAGTAACAGCAGAAGCCGGGATCAGCCGACCAAACATGTCGGCTGATGCTTCCCCATCCTGGGAGGAGGATGTCATGGCAGCACAGGTTGCGGCCGCGTCGCGCAGCGGATTGAGATCGGCCTTGCCGCTGCTGGCGCCTGCCTATCTCTGGCTGACGGTTGCGATCTTCCTGCCGCTCTCAGCCATGGTCTTCTTCTCCTTCATGACCGACCTGCCGCTGTCGGGAAAGCCGTGGGCATTCACGCTTGAAAACTATGCCGCCTTCTTTTCACAAAGCCTTTATCTGACATTGCTTTTGGCCTCGCTGCGCCTCGGCCTCGAGGTGACGCTGTGGTGCATCGTCATCGGTTATCCCGCCGCTTATGTGCTGGCCAAGGTGCTGAAAGGCCGCAGCCGAGAGGCGATTTTCCTGCTCGTCATCCTGCCGTTCTGGTCGAACGGGCTGGTGCGCATCTTCTCCTGGGCGATGGTGCTGCGTGAAGGAGGCATTCTCGACACCGCGCTCAACGCCGTGCTGCCGTTCAAGATCAACATCGACCTGATGTATTCTTATCCGGCCGTCATCATCGGGCTGGTGCACTCCTACGTGCCTTACATGGTGCTGACCTGCTACTTGACCCTGCAGGCCATCGATGACTCGCTGATCGAGGCCGGGCGCTCGCTCGGCGCCTCGCGGGTGCAGGTGCTGAAGCGGGTCATCATTCCGCTGTCGATGCCGGGGCTAGTGGCGGGCGCAGCGCTCATCTTCGTCCCGGTCGTTGGCTCGTTCATGGAGCCGCGCATCCTTGGCGGCCGTATCGGCACCTTTTACGGCACTGTCATCGAGGACCAGTTCGTCGCCGTGTTCAACTGGCCGCTGGGTGCTGCGCTCTCCTTCATCCTGCTGGCCGTCGTGCTGGTCATCCTGGCGGTTGCCTCGCCGGTGCTGAGGAGGGCTACGTGATGGCGACGACACGGGTCCTCGAATGGCTCGGCCGCCTCTACATCTGGCTATTGCTTGCCTTCCTCTATCTGCCCATCATCATCATGGCTCTAATGTCTTTCAACGTTTCGCCCTTCTACCAGCTGCCGTTCGAATGGACGACGGAATGGTATGCTTCGCTGTGGCAGAACGACCAGCTCATCTCAGCAACCTGGAACAGCCTCGAGATCGCTGTCATCACCACCATCATCTGCGTGGTGCTTGGCTCGGCCGCGTCACTGGCGCTCTACCGTTATGAGTTTCGCGGCAAGAAATTCCTGCAGGCGCTGCTGTTTCCGCCAATCGCCATTCCGTGGCTGATAACCGGCACGGCGATGCTGATCTTCTTCTTCGGCGTCGGCATTGGGCGCGGCCTGTTCGCCATCCTGCTCGGGCACGTCGCGCTTGCACTGCCCTATGTCATCGTCGTGGTGTCGGCGCGACTGCAGACCTTCGCGCCCGAGTTGGAAGAGGCGGCGCGCTCGCTCGGCGCCAATCAATGGCAAGTGACGAACCGCGTCACGCTGCCCTGGATCATGCCGGGCGTCATCGCCGGAGGGCTGTTCGCCTTCGCCGTGTCCTTCGACCAGTTCGTCGTATCCTACTTCCTGTCGACGCCCGGTCAGACGACGCTGCCGGTCGAAATCTACGCCGCGATCCGCAAGGGATTCACACCAGAGATCAATGCAGTCTCGACAATCATCATTGTCGTGTCGATGGCACTGATGCTGCTGACGGCGCGCTCCTTCAAATTCGGCGGAGAGAAGTAATGGCTGGCGTCCAAGTAGCGAACGTGTCGCGCGCTTTCGGTGCCCATAAAGCGCTGGACGATGTGTCTATCGATTTCGCCGATGGCGGCTTCTATGCCCTGCTCGGGCCGTCAGGCAGCGGCAAGACCACGCTGCTGCGACAAATCGCGGGCTTCGACTTTCCCGATTCCGGCCGCATCACCATAGGTGGTGAGAGCGTCGAACGGGTGCCAGTCGAAAAACGGCGCATCGGCATGGTGTTCCAGAACTACGCCCTGTTTCCCAACATGAGCGTTGCCGGCAATGTCGCCTTTGGCCTGTCGGTGCGCGGCGAGCCCAAGGCGGTGATTGCCAGCGAGGTACAGCGCGCACTCGACCTCGTGCAACTCGGCAGGCTCGGCGGCCGCCGGCCGCACCAGCTGTCCGGCGGCCAGCGCCAACGGGTTGCGCTCGCTCGCGCGATCGTCATCCGGCCGCGCGTGCTGTTGCTTGACGAGCCACTCGGCGCGCTGGACAAGGCGCTGCGCGTCGACATGCAGATCGAGCTCAAGCGCATCCAGCGCGAGATCGGCATCACCACCATCTTCGTCACCCACGACCAGGAAGAAGCGCTGACGATGAGCGACCGCATCGGCATTCTGCGCGATGGCAAGCTGGTGCAGGAAGGCTCGCCCGAGGAGATCTACGATCGGCCGAAGAGCGAGTTTGCCGCCACTTTCCTGGGCGACGCCAACATCCTTCGCGGCGACAGCACGGGCAACGGCATCCGACTGCCGGACGGCACAGCGATTGCCGCTGGCGCGGGTGCCAAGCTTGCCGCTGGCGCCAAGGCAAGCTGCGCCGTGCGGCCCGAACGCCTCCGCATCTTCATTGATGCCGAGGCTCCGGATGCGGCCAACACGAATGTGCTGCGAGGGCAAGTGTCCAAACGCATCTTCGCCGGAAATAGCAGCACTTACTTTGTCGAGCGTGCCGGCCAGACGCTCAAGGTGATTGTGCAGAACACCGGCGCTGGCAGGCTGGCGGAAGGTCAGGACGTCGTGCTGAGCTGGTCGCCAGAAAGCACGGTCTTGATCGCGGCGGGTTAGATTGACAATCAGCGTCGATTTTGTCGTCGGCGTGGCCGCGGTGGCCTATCCGGGCAAGGGTGGCGGATTTACCAAGACGCTGCTTCGCGGCCGCACCTCTCGCGTCGTGGTGACCATGGGCATGCCTTCCTTCTTTACCGGCTCTGGTTCCTCGGCCACGGCATTGCCGGCATGGGGCGCAGCATCTTCGGCGCATTCATGCACGGCTCGACCTCAGCGCGGCAGATCGACGGCGAGGCCGATGGGCCGTCCGAGCCCTCTATGGCGTTATAGGTCTTGGCACCGTCGGCCCCCTAGCGGAGCATGACGGAAAAGGCTGAAACGCCCCCCTTTTCGCCGCAGCTCAGCCGCTTTCCATCGAAGGGCTTTCAACGTGGTAGGCGCGTGAGCCCGTTCCTAGTCCGAAATGATTACTTGCGCTGTAGCTAATGTAATTACAATCTTATCAAGCCGGAAGCCGCATCGACCGGCCAAGCGCGAGTACCGTCTCCGCCACTGTCTCAAGACAGCCGACGACATTTTTTGCGGTGCGCTCTAAGGGGGAAATGCAATGAGATTGACGATTATTTGTGCAGCAATTGTGATTGCCGGATCCACCGCCACCGTTGCGCACGAGAAGAAGATGGTGGTCAGAACAGAAGTCACGTCAGCCTGCCCCGACTTGTCAGGCACGGTCAAGAAAAAGAGGGGAACAGATTTGGATTGCCGTTCAACCGGAACTGTCTCCAGCGCGGTCCCGAAAGACAAATCGGAGCCGCGCCTAGGCTATGAAACGGTTAGTCCCGGATCATATCAATCTTTTAGCTCACAACCGGCTACGAAGGCGAGCGCCGGCATGATGCGCTGCCCCTCCCCGTGCGATTGTTCCTTCGATCGGCGACAGCAACGAACGAGCTGTGAAGCGGTACTGCCCCAAGCGGATGTTGTATCACCGTCTTGGTCTGTCGGATGACGAGATGAGGCCGGCGCCAGCTAGGAACCTGCGAACTGCGATGCGAACATCCTGCTGCCGTCCAACCAGAAGATGTCCGCCAGTGTCGTAGACGACCAGTTTGGGCCTTGAACGGCCCTCCACTCCGGTAACAACAGGCAACTGCAATATGGAACAGTCGCCTGGCCCTCTGCATAGCCCTTCAGATGCGTCTTTGATTATTGCTTGAGGAACGCGCCCGTGTAGGTCTGGCCGGCAAGCGTAACGGTTCCGGCCAGGGCCCCGTCGGGCCGCATGACAAAACTGACGTCCGCGCCATTCGGTAAGCGCTCAAGCTTCAACGTGCTCCCTACAATTCTTCCAGCGCCGGCGGCCTCTCCCGGATAGTTGTCGCCCAGATTTCCCCACGCATAGGTGACCGTCACCTTTCCATTGGAAGAAATCGTCTGAACGGCAAGTTTGGCGTCATACATCCCGTCCAATTGTCCGGCCCATAGACCCGAAAAAGCAGCATACTTTGTTGGAACGCCCTTGCCAGGGGGAGTGACCGCCACGGATTGATCTAAGATCGCTGAGCCGGAAGGAACAGCGCCAGGATCCAAGGCAGGTTGTGAAGGAATACTATCAGGTTCTAACGCAGGTTCGAGAGTGGCGGGTTGCGGCGTTTCAGGAGCCGATTGGCACGCGGCTAAAGCAAGCGCCGCGAAGCCAAGCATTGCGTTGCACATGCGGTGTGCCATCTTCTGGTGCCCCGGGCCATCTTTGAGTCTAGCGCGGGCCGACCTTATCACGCGTTTTCACAACCTGTGTCTAGGCAAGGTATGTCGTACGACGGCGGCTCGTCGAAAAGGAGCCTTTGGTGCCGTTCAGATCACAAAGTTGATGGCTGACGCTGACCGCTAGCTGACGATGCTTTGCCAACGTTGGCGATCTGACAGTTGCTGGGCCTATCATTCTTTACCGCGACCTCGGCGGCGAAGCATTGCGGTCGACCGCTTGACGGATCGATACGGTCGGGGTCGGGATGCGCATTTGCGCGTTCACTGCTGGAAGCGCGAATTGGCAGTCTGAAGCTTGCACCGGTTGAGCTATCCCGAGGGATCTCCTGATTCATCCGCCGAGATATTTGTCTCAAATATTCTCCGGCGTGACTATTTCGAAAGGTATGGACCGCTGAAGCGTAGCGAACGGTGCTTGTGGTCCCATGACATCAATCATTGTCTGCACAAGAAGTGCAGAGATCGCCTCCAGCGGATGACAAAGGGCTGCGGTGATCAACCCTTCAGATAATCCCTTTCGGGTCTCGGGGCCAATGTCACGGCAAACCAACTTGATCCCCGACCGCCTTTCGGAAGGAACCTCCCTCAGTGCGCGAAGTACACCGGTTATTCCGCCGCCGACGATCAGAATTCCCACAAGATCGTCAGTCGCCTTCAGCAACTCGGCCACCATTCGGTAAGCCTCGCTCGATTCCTCGTGGGTGGGGCGACTTTCCTCCACCGTGAGCCTTGGAGCGTGCTCGCGCAAGTAGGAGCGAAAGCTAGCGTCTGCGACGTCTTGGCATTGATACCGATGATTCCCTATGAAAACCGCAATGCGACCAGGACCATGGGTCGTTTGGGTAATCAGGAAGGCTGCAGTGCGCCCCAGTTTCCAGTTGTCGGTGCCCACATACGCCGCCCGTTCCGGCGCTGATTGGTCCGTAATGTAAGAAACGACTGGTTTCCCCATCTCCTTCAATGAACGGATGGCCTGACCAATGATCGGGTGATCTGCGGCGACCACCGCGACGGCATCGCATGCGTCGCCGAGCGCGATGAGGCGGCTCGAGATAGTCTCTGGCGTCAGCAGATCCACAAAGTCGACGACAGGTTCAATCACCTCGTCCCGACGATCGCGACAGGCGGCGACGATTTTCTTCCCGAACAGCTGGTAGAGGTCGCGGGTGGACTGCTGGAGCAGGAAACCTAATCGGTACTGGGGCGATAGCTGACGGGCCCGGTTATCAATCGCTCCGATAGCGTAAAACCCTATTTCTTCCGCCGCGCTTTGGACGCGTTGAACGGTTTTCGGGCGTACGGAAACGGTCCCACTCAGAATTCTGTTTACAGTCGCTGTAGATACGCCTGCCGCGGTAGCGAGATCGCGAATTGTCGGCCGTTTCATGAATGTTAACCCTCTTTTGTATCATCATGATTGAAGCTAAATGATACAAATGTCATTTTGATATTATTTTCGACTTCTACAAATATCAACCCTCCGATATAAAACGTGCCGAGCTAGGGCTCAATTTGATGATGAGCCCCGGGGCGACTGGACCCGCAAGCACACGACTGATCCGGGCAAGGAGGTGCTGTTACGATGGATGACCTTCAGTATGGAACACGCGACAAACGCGGCAATTGGGCACCGCACCGCCGTGCAGAGCCGGCGCCGTTGTGGCATCGTCCGTTCAATGCAAAAAAGGTGGTTGCCTGGATTCCCGATTTTTTTTGGCCATGGAACGCTTTCCACATCGCCACAGCGATCCTTTGGGTCAACCTGCTCATCCCGAGCTGGCAGAGCCTCGCAAGCTTGTCGCTACTCAACTATTTCTGGCTATACGGTCTGAACGCCGCCGGCATTTTCCTGTTTTATGGTTTCTTCGAGCTGCGCTACTACGTTCATCGCCGGCAGGGGACGCGCTTCAAATACAATGCGAAATTTCCGTCTGATGTGCCGTCCGACGTTTTCTGGTTCCAGCGCCAGAACCTAGACAATTTCCTGCGGTCTTTCTTTGTGACCATCCCGCTGTGGACCGTGGTCGAGATCATGATGCTGTGGGTCTATGCCAACAGCTGGGCGGCCTGGCTGCCCTGGACAACCAATTGGCTCTACTTGTCCTTCCTGGTGTTGATCGGACCGTTTGTGCACGAGGTTTATTTCTTTCTGCTGCATCGCGCGATCCATTGGCCACCCCTTTATAAATGGGTGCATTCGGTCCACCACAACTCGATCAACCCGAGCCCGTGGTCGTCTCTGTCCATGCATCCGGTCGAGGGTTTCCTGTACCATGCCGAGGCTTGGCTGCACTTATTGATCCCATCCAACCCGGTCTGTGCCTATTTCACGCTGCACGGCGCCGGTTTCGGCGCAGTCAACGGCCATCTTGGCTTCGAGACATTCGAACTCACCGACAAGATGAATCTCGATAGCCATTCCTACGTGCATTACCTGCACCATAAGTACTTCGAGGTGAACTACGGCGGTGATGGCCTCGTGCCCCTCGATAAGCTGTTCGGTACTTGGCACGACGGTAGCAAGGAAGCCGACGACGCGATGAAGACGCGCTTCCTCAAAAAGAAGGAAAGGCGGCGCGCCAAGCAGGAAGCCCGCGGCGCGGCCTCTGACATGCCGGCAGAGTGACGGAACGACACCGTCCCGCATGTGCCTGAGAGGAGCGGGCGGGCGGGACAGTAGAACTTAATTTCAACACCCGCGAGGCGGGTGAAACCTGGGAGGACGACTGTGACGTTATTCAAGACACTCGTGTCGGCAACGGTGCTGACAGCATTTAGCACTGGCGCGACGCTTGCCGCCAACATCTTCGTCATCGGCGGCAAGCCGGACGACCCGTTCTGGTCAATCGTCAAACGCGGCGCCGAAGACGCGGGCAAGGTGGTCGAAGCCCAGGGTGGCAAGGTCACCTGGCTCGGGCCCCAGAACTACGACAATCTGGGCGTGGACGCCGCCGAACTGATCCGCCAGGCAATCGACCAGAAGGCCGACGCCATTGTCGGTCCAGACTGGGTGCCGGAAGCGATGGACCCTGCGTTCAAGGCAGTCGTGGATGCTGGCATTCCCCTAGTGATTTACAATGCCGGCGGGTTGAAAGCGGCCGATCGCCTCGGCGCCATGAACTATGTTGGCTCTGACGACTACAAAGGCGGCGTCGCCGGCGGCGAGTATCTCGCCAAGGCCGGCAGCAAGAAAGGCGTCTGCATTAACACCCTCCCGGGTGCGGCCAATATCGAGGCTTACTGTGGTGGCTTCAAAGAAGGGATGAAGAATGGCGGCGGCGAAGCCGACGTCCTGCCCTTGCCCGCCACGTCCTTCGGCTCGGCTACAGCTGTGGCCCAGGCGGTAAAGGCCTATCTGCTGCAACATCAGGACGTGAACGCCGTGTTCACCATCGGCAACGTTGACGCCAACTCCGCCATGAACGGCATCACGCAGTCCGGGAAAGACGGCAAGGTTCAGCTCTGCGGCATAAACTTCGACGAGACCATCCTGAATAACGTGAAGGAGGGAAAACAGGCCTGCGCCATCGACCAGCAGGGATACCTGCAGGGCTACCTCGCCGTCGCGATTCTGAATGGCAAGGTGAACTACGGCCTGACCGTGCCGACCCGCGAAATTCTCACCGGCCCCGGCATAATCGACAAGAGCACTGTCGAGGCCACCATTGCGGGCGTGAAGGCTGGGACGCGCTAAGTCCTCAACCAAGGCCGCTCGCGAAGAAGCGAGCGGCCCTTCCATCCCTGTAATGTGGCGACCGCGTTCGGCCGCCCGCTTGCTAGCGGATCCATTATGACGGCGCATCCAGTGATATCTCCCGCAGCCCCAACGTCAGAGCCCGCTCGTCATGCACTGGCGCTCGGCCGTCTGGCGCGCCGGCCCGAGGCGGGCTCGTTCCTCGGCATGGCCGCAGTCTTCCTCTTCTTCGGACTTTTCGGTGGCAGTGGCTTTCTGTCAGCAGCCGGTACGGCCAGCTGGCTCAACGTCGCGGCTGAGATCGGCATTATCGCCCTTCCGATAGGATTGCTGATGATTGCCGGCGAACTGGACATATCGGTTGGCGCTATCATTCCCGCCGCCTCTCTGACCGCCGCCATCATCTCCGGCCACTATGGCCTACCAGATTGGCTCGGCATCTTGGCTGCGCTCGGGATGGGCCTCGCCGTCGGATTCATCAATGGCTTGTTTGTGACGCGAACCATCATCCCGTCCCTCATCATTACCATAGGGACCATGCTCGGCACGATGGGCCTCACGCTTGGCCTCACCGTCATGATCGCCGGCAGCACCGGTGTATCGTTGGTGCCGGACGCTCTCACCAAGGCGATCCTTGGCCAGTATCTCGGCGGCATGTTCCAAGTCACAATTCTCTGGTGGCTGGCCTTCATCGTCAGCGCATTCTGGATGCTGCACGTCTCGCCGGTTGGCAACTGGATCTATGCACTCGGCGGTGACAAGGTAAGCGCGCGCAACGTCGGTATTCCTACCAACCGGCTTACAATCGGCCTGTTCATGTTCAGCGGCTTTAGCGCCGCTTTCGTCGGGGTCAGCCAGGTGATGGTCTACCAAAGCGCGCAGGTTCTGGCAGGCGGGTCCTTCATCTTCAATTCCATTATGTGCGTGGTTATAGGGGGCGTGCTGCTTACCGGCGGCTTCGGCTCAATCGTCGGCATCGTGTTCGGCACGATCACCTTCTCAGTCGTCAACCAGGGAATCTACTTCACCGGTATCGATCCTAACATGGGAAGCATCATCATCGGCGCACTTTTGCTGATCGCGGTGCTCACCAACGACACCTTCCGGCAGCTGGCTCTCAGCTATTCGGCGAAGAAGGCGTGAGGGACAGCCATGACTGATGCAATCAAGGCTTTTCTGCGCCGCCCCGATGCGGGCTCGATCCTCAGCCTGGTCGGTGTCGTACTGTTCTTCGTCATTTTTGGCGGTGTCGACCTTCGGACCCTCGTCGGTGCGGCCAGCTGGGTCAACTTCGCCGCCAATCTCGGCATTGTCGCCATTCCTCTCGGCCTCCTGATGATCTCGGGTGAACTCGATATCTCCATCGGTGCGTTGATCCCAGCGGGCTCAATGACCACCGCCATCCTCACCGGCTATTACGGCATGCCCATGATGGTCGGCATCGTGGGCGCGCTCGCGGTTGGCGTGATGGTCGGCCTCGTCAACGGCCTGCTGACCGTCCGCACTTCCGTGCCCTCGCTTATCATTACGCTCGGCACGCTGGTCGCCATGCAGGGCGTGGTGCTCAGCGCCTCGGTGTTGTTGACCGGCAATGCCAGCGTGGCGGTCACCGCGCCAGGCTGGGCCAAATTTCTGTTCGGCCAACTGATCGGCGGCAGCCACCAGGTCATCATAGTCTGGTGGATAATTATCGCTGTGATCGTCGGCTTCGTCGTGCATCAGACTCGATACGGCAACTGGCTATTCGCCATGGGCGGCGACCGCATAAGCGCCCGCAATGCAGGCATTCCGACGGGCCGCATGACCATCGCGCTGTTCGTGCTGTCCGCCGTCAGCGCCACATTCGTCGGTATGTGCCAAGCCATCCAGTTCAATTCGGCCCAAGTCTCCGGCGGAATGAGCTTCATCTTCAATGCGATCGTGTCTGTGGTGGTGGGCGGCGTGCTTCTCACCGGCGGCTTCGGCTCGGTGATCGGCATCTTCGTCGGTACAGTCACGTTCGCCATTGTGAGTCAGGGAATCTATTTTACCCAGATTGACCGCAACTGGTCGAACTTGATCATCGGTGTGATGCTCCTGGTGGCTGTGCTGATGAACCAGTCCTTCCGCGAGTTAGCCCTGTCGTACAGACCCCGGAGGGGCGCGAAGCCCGCCGGAGGTGCCGCCAAGCACTGAGAGAAGTTTATGAAATTGAAGGCCAATCCCGCGAAAAAGGGCTGAACGCGTCATGAGCGACAAACCTGCCATTCTCGAACTGAAGAACATCAACAAGTCCTTCGGCGCGATCGACGTGCTGCACGACATTTCATTGGAAGTGCGCCAAGGTGAGGTGTTGTGCCTGTTGGGCGATAACGGTGCCGGCAAATCCACCCTGATCAAGACGCTAGCGGGCGTCTTCATGCCCACCAGCGGCCAAATCTTGATGGACGGCCAGCCGATTAGCTTCAACGGGCCAAGTGATGCGCAAGAGCGCGGCATTGCCACGGTGCACCAATTCGGGGGCACTTTCCCGCTAATGAGCATAGGCCGGTCTTTCTTCGTGGGATTGGAGCCAACGAAGGGCTGGGGCCCGTTCAAGTTCTACGACCGTAAGCGCGCCAACGAAATCGCGGTCAAAGCGGTGCAAGATTTCGGCATCACGCGCATCGACGATGGCGACCGGCTGGTCGGCGGCCTGTCGGGCGGCGAACGTCAGTCCCTGGCTATTGCACGCGCCGTTCATTTCGGGGCCCGCGTCCTCATCCTCGATGAGCCAACCGCGGCGCTCGGCGTCAAGCAGGCGGCACACGTGCTTCGCATCGTCAACGAAGCCAAGCGCCGCGGACTCGCGGTCATCTTCATTACCCACCAGGTGATGCACGCGATGGCTGTGGGCGACCATTTCGCCGTGCTCATCCGCGGTGCCATCGCCGCGGATTTCCGCAAGCACGAAAAGACACGAGAGGAGATCACCGACCTGATGGCCGGCGGCGAGACCATGGCCGACCTCGAAGCCGAGATCGAAAATTATATGGATGAGCACGAAGGCCATCCGCCGCCTCTGGAAGTAGTTGAGGAGCGAACGAGTCGATAGGCTTCCCTCAGCAAGCGCGGCATCCGCCGCCTCCACATCAACCGACGCCTTAGGATTGCCAGGGTCGGCGGCCGTTAACTCAGAAAAAAGGCAGAAGAATACATGACAACCCGCATTGCCGTGATTGGCGCCGGCCTAATGGGCGCAGACCATGCTAAAATAGTCGCCGAGGACCTCCCCGGCGCCACGCTCCAGCTGGTGTGCGACAGGGACGAGGCGCGTGCCCGAGCGGTCGCCAATGCCCTTGGCGCCTCCGACATCTCCACCAACCCCGAAGGCGTCATCGCACGGCACGACGTGGATGCGGTGATCATCGCGAGCCCCGATTTCACGCATGCGCCGTTGTCGCAGGCTTGTATCGCGGCCGGCAAACGCGTGCTGTGCGAAAAGCCTCTTTCTCCATCGTCCGCCCAATGTGTCGCAGTGATGGAGGCTGAACAGAAGGCGGGTGCGAAGTTCGTCCAGATCGGCTTCATGCGCCGCTACGACCGCTCCTACCAGGAAATGAAACGTGCTCTATCAGGTGGCCGGCTTGGACGGCCGCTGATGATGCACAATTTCCACCGCAACGTTGAAACGCCAGCGGCCGATTTCACCGGCGCCATGGCCATCACCAATTCCGCCCCGCACGAATTCGACGTGGTGCGCTACGTACTCGACACTGAATACGCTTCAATCTCGGCCTTCCAGCCGAAGCGCTCCGATGCACTTGTCGCGCCAGTCTTCATGGTGCTCCAGACAGTTGACGGCCAACTCGTCAACATCGAGATCAACAACAATGCCGCATATGGCTACGACGTGCGCGCCGAGCTTATTGGCGAGCAGGGTGCTGTGGCGATGAACAATGTCGCCTACACCCGCTTAGATTCGGCGCTCGCCCAGAGCACGGGCTACGATGCAGACTGGCGGACCCGCTACGCCGACGCCTACCGCAGGCAGAATCGCGACTTCCTTCGTTTCGTAACTACCGGCGAGTTCCCCGGCACCGCCGCCGATTGCTGGGACGGCTACTGCGCTGCCACCGTTGCCGAGGCGGGCGTGAAGGCGCTGAACGAAGGGCGCAACGTGTCCGTGCAAATGATCGAAAAGCCGGAGTTTTATGCATGAAATTGGGTTTCGTTTCCGACAGTCTAGGCGACCTTCCCTTCGAGACGATGCTGGACCATGCCAAGCGCATGGGCGTCGATGGCGTCGAGGTGAACACCTGCGGCTGGTCCACCGCACCGCATTTCCCGCTCTCGTCCCTACTGGGCGATAAGGAAGGCCAGAAGCGCTTCATCAATGCGTTTGAGGAGCGCGGGTTGGAAATCATCAGCCTCAATGCAAACGGCAATCCGCTGCATCCAACCGACCCAGCCCAGGGTCAGGGGTTGAAAGATACGATTCGCGTGGCCGGGGAAATGGGCATCCGGACCGTGTGCACCATGAGTGGCCTTCCTGGCGGCAAAGCTTCCGACGCCATGCCTAACTGGGTCGTCTCGTCGTGGCCCCCGGAAACGCAGACCATCCTGAAATATCAATGGGAAGAGAAGATAATCCCCTTCTGGACCGACATCGTGGCGCTGGCTCAGGAGAATGGCGTGGAGCGCATTGCGCTGGAACTCCACGGCAACCAGTGCGTCTACAACGTGCCCTCGCTCTTGAAATTGCGGCAGGCGGTCGGCCCGGTCGTAGGCGCCAACCTAGATCCCTCGCACCTCTTTTGGATGGGCGCTGATCCCCTGGCGGCGGCTCAGTCGTTGGGCGAGGCGGTCTACCACGTTCATGCCAAGGATACGATGCTGAACGGCCCGGTGCAGGCGACGACCTCTCTATTGGAAAACGGCAGCCTGATGAATATTCCGGCGCGATCCTGGAGCTACATCACGCTGGGCTTCGGCCACGGCGAGGAGTGGTGGCGGCAATTCTGCTATCGCCTGAAGATGGCTGGCTACGATGGTTGGCTCTCGATCGAGCATGAGGATGTCCTTTTGAACTCGCTCGACGGGCTCGAAAAGTCCGTTGCGCTACTCCAAGGCGTCATGCCGTCCGCCCCTGCCGACTTCAAACCGCAAGCCATCTGAAGGAAGACACCATGCCCTGGATCAACGCCTGTGCCGCCAACGAAATAGAAGCCGAAGAAGCCAAACGCTTCGATCATGGCGGCCGCACCTTCGCGATTTTCCGCAACGACGCGAATGAATACTACTGCACAGACGGGCTTTGCACGCACGAGAAGATTCACCTCGCTGACGGCCTCGTCATGGCCAATACGGTGGAATGCCCCAAGCACGCTTCCGTTTTCGACTTCACGACCGGCGAAGTAGAGACGCCACCGGCCTGCGAGAACCTCAAGACTTACAAGACGAAGGTCGAGAATGGCCGCGTCATGATCGAGGCTTGAGCCATCATGGGCCAACCCTTCCAGCTGGCCGCCTGCGCCGAGATGCTTTGGCTTGATCGCCCAATTGCTTGGCGCGTCGCGCGCTTGCATGAGATGGGTTTCGGCATCGGATTGTGGAATTGGCCGGACCATGACCTCGAGGAGCTCGAGAAGACGGGCGCGACTTTCACAATCATGAACGGCTATCTCGACGGAAGGCTCGCCGATGATGAGGGGGCCGACATTCTCTTAAAATCGGCGCTCGAGACCGCGAAGGTCGGAAAGCGCCTCGGAGTTGCTCGGTTGAACCTGCATGGCACCGGTCTCGGCGAGGGCGGCATTCCTATTGTAAAAACTGACGTCGAGACTGGCCCGATGTGGCTCAAGGCGCGGGACACGTTAAACCGCATCTGTGACATGGCCGAGGCCGAAGATGTAACCTTCACGCTCGAGAATCTGAACCGGCTTGACCACCCCGGCTGCCCATTCGGCTCGACGGCAGCAGTGCTGGCATTGGTGTCGTCGATCAACAGACCGCAATTGCGTATCAATCTCGACCTCTATCACACTCAAATCGGCGAGGGCGATATTGTGCGCTGGTGCGAGAAGTGCCTGCCGTTCATCGGCGAGGTGCAGGTGGCTGACAACCCGGGTCGTTGCGAGCCGGGAACGGGCGAGATGAACTGGCGGTACATCGCGAGAGCTCTATTCGACATGGGATACCGCGGGCCGGTGGGTTTGGAGGCGTTTGCCCAAAACGATCCGGAAGCGGCGTTGGACGCTTTTCGGCGGGCTTTTACGGTGTGAGCTATGCCGGGAACGGTCATCATAGGTGCGATGCGGGTTTGGGCGTTATGATCAAGCGCGGCAAGCTATCCGACTATGCTTTCCGATCCGAACACCGCTCGCAGACTCATTTTCAAGGTCGCCTGAACTGCAGCGGAGGCTGATTATGGGCATGTATCACAACCGTCCTCATGTCGAGGACATCCGAAAGATGAAGAAGAATGGACAGAAAATCTCCATGCTCTTCGTCAGCACGCCCGACGAGGCAGGTGCCGCTGCCGCAGCAGGCATTCATATACTTTCCATCGAGGGTCGATTTTTCGATTCGGATATGCGGCAGGCAGCGGGCGACTGTTTCGTACAGGTCGGCCTGCCATATGGCAGCTGGGGCAGCTTTGCTGGCCGCCCGCTGGCGACAGCAGAGGATTATCTGCGTGCAGCCTTCCACTTCGCTGGCATTGGTGGTGACGCCTTTTATTGTGCGGCGTCTTACGACATCCAGAAGGCACTTTGCGACAACTACATCCCTGTCGTTGGCCATATCGGCTTAATCCCGTCATACATCACCTGGACGGGCTGGCGCGCAGTCGGCAAGACCGCGGACGAAGCGATGCGCCTCTGGCGACACACCCAGAAACTTGCGGAGATCGGCGTCTTCGGAGCGGAACTGGAAGTCGTGCCCGATCGGGTCGCGAAATTCTTGGCTGAAAACTCATCGCTTGTCATGCTTGGCATGGGCGCTGGCAAGTATGCGGATGCGCAGTACCTCTTCACGGAAGATGTGTGTGGTTACGGCAAGAACCACACGCCGCGACACGGAAAGGTTTACCGACACCTTGGCCCTGAACTGCAGAAGATCCAGGACGAGCGCCTTGTCGCCTTCAGGGAATACAAGGCAGACGTCGATTCCGGTAGGTATCCCGGTGACGAGCATACTGTTCCGATTGGGGATGCCGAGTTCGACATGTTCATGCAAGCAGCCAAACAGTGAGAACCATGCGTGTGGGGCTATCTGATTCCTCACGAGCGGGCGGTAGACAAGTCGTATCTCGCGACAGTCCGGTGCCAACGCTCGCCGAACTCAAAATGCTGATTGCGAAAAAGGAGCTCGTACTTCCCACGAAGTTGGAAACTGTCGCCCGGGTGATGTTTGCGCAGCCGGACTACGTGGCTTTCGAGAATGCCGCCGCGATCGCGCGCCGATGCGGAGTGTCCCCGACAACCTTATCCCGCCTCGCACCGCGCCTCGGCTTTAGGTCCTTCAAGGAAATGCAGAATTGCTTCCGAAATTGTATCCTAAATCGAAAGAACCAAGCAAAACAAGCTGACACGCTTTCCAGCCCGTCATTGAGAGACGGCCAGACCGCGTCCGGTTAGCTTAGATCATCGAGAGCTGTGAATAGCAGGAGATGGAGCAACCTCGACCTGCAGCGTAGTCCTCGGCAATGTCCGCTTTTCGGCGATGGCGAAGTCCGCAGCAATGACTGACTTGGTGAAGCGTTTCTGGTGGCGTCAGGCGTACGAAAGTCTCTCATGCAGGAACCCGCGGGCCGCGGACGATTGCCTATGGGGATTTGTGCCTCGGGGGTGCCAGCGCTTGTCGCGAACCCCGCATTGGGCATGTCGTGGAAGCGGCTTCCGGGCCAGGTCGCAGAGCCTGTAGCGTTGCTTCCGACGGGATTGGTGTGCGTGACGACCGGCGCCACGGCAACGTGCACATAGCATCCTGTTGACCGGCGCTTCAGATGACGCAGGAAGGCCTGATGGTCGGCCAGGTGCGCCGCCGATCCGAAGAAGGCGAGCCGACCGGCGTCGTGCAGCGCGACCAGCCGGGTCAGGAACAGACGGCGGAACAAGTTGGCCAGTACTCTGACTGGAAGAACGAAGGCCGGCCGCGACGATATCCAGCGTGATCCGTCCGGCGCGATGCCGCCGCCCGGCATCCTGCTGCCTATGGGGTCCCAAGCCCGCATCAGCATGTCTTGCTGCATGCGCTGCGAAGCGGCGTGATCGGAGCATCGGTCGACAAGGTAGCCGTGGCAAGTTCCTCTCGTTGAAGGGAACTCCATGGTCAAATCGCAGGCTTTACCTGCTCAAGGCCTATGAATACGCGTCACCTCAGAACCAGGCGACCCTCCCGCGAAGCGGGTCGTCTAATCGCTCGACCGTCAAGGGGGTGAGTGCAAGGCCGTCGTCCTTTCTGTCGATTCTCGTTCGTCCGAATGCCG
>NZ_JAMYPQ010000034.1:0-24516 GCF_040320455.1 Mesorhizobium sp. M0698
CGGCCGCCGGCGCGGACTGAGGATCGGCGAAGCGGCGGATCGCGACGGCCAGTATTTCCACTATCTGGCGATGTGGCTGTTCGCCTTGGCGCGTCTCGGCGATCTGAAGCCGGAATACCGCAAGCGCGGCATTACGCTGGCGCGGGACATTCACCAGGCGTTTGTGGTCCCCGGCCGCGGCGTGATCTGGAAGATGCAGGAGGATTTGAGCGGTCCTTACCCCGGCTACGGCCTCGGCAGCATGGATGCCTATGACGGCTACGTCTCTTACCGAATGCTCGACGACGAGGAACTGGCGCCCGAGATCGCGCAGATGCGTGACCTGATGGAGCGCGATTGGCGCAGCCTCGACATCGACCAGGACCTCGGCCTCGGCATGATGCTGTGGCTCGCCCATTTCTTTCCCGACGAGCCGTGGGCCGAGGCCCAGACGAGGCGTTCGCTGCGAACCCTGGAAACGATGTGGGTCGACCCGCCCGGTTATTTCAGCCGCGCGCCATGGCTGCGCGATACCAAGTTCGCCTTCACCAATTACGGCGTTTCGCTCGGCCTGCACGCCGCCGGTATCTGGCCGGGGCGTGTCGATAGGCTGAACGCCTTCTTCGAGGACTGGCGCTCCGGCGACGAATACGACCGCGAGGCGATCACCTGGGTGATGGCCTGCACCTCGCACCTTCCCGGTGCTTTTCTAACCCGGGGTGGCGAGACAATGATTGAAAGCGACCAAGCTCGGGAACGTTCCTCCGCCGGCGCGGTTGTCGATGGAAGTGCATGGAGACGCAAGGGGCGCGGTTGAAATGGCCATTCTCTTGGGAAAACCGGGAAGCTGTTGGGTGGCGGCAGCCGCCTCCACGAACTATCCCCAGCTCGAAGGTCCAATCCGTGCGGACGCCGTAGTCGTGGGGGCTGGAATTGTCGGGCTAACGACGGCGCTTCGGCTTTGCGAGGCGGGCCGGTCGGTGGTCGTCCTCGAAGGCCTGCGCACGGGCGGACAGGTAACCGGCCGCTCGACGGCCAAGATCACCACGCAGCATGCACTGATCTATCGTCATCTCATCGACACCTTCGGCCGGGACCTGGCGCGGACCTATGCCGATGCGAATTCCGCCGGCGCCAAACAGATCCGCGATTGGGTTCGCGAGTACGCCATCGCCTGCGATCTCGAGAGCAAGGACGCCTATAGCTACACCTGCGATGAAAGCCGGCGCGCGGAGGTCGCGGCCGAGGCGGAGGCCGCGCGCCATGTCGGGCTGGAGGCCGATCTCCTCGACCGCGCGCCGCTGCCTTTCGAAACGGCCGCGGCATTACGGTTCCCCGACCAGGCGCAGTTCAACCCGGCGATGTATCTGGTTGGCCTGGCGGAAGCGGTGACGGCCCGTGGCGGTCGGATCTTCGAAAACAGCCGCGCCACCTCGATCGACGAGGCAAGCCGCTGGCGCGTCGTCACCGATGGCGGTGCCGTTGATGCCGGGCACGTCGTCGTCGCCACCAACATGACGGTGAAGAGCCCCGTCGGCATGGCGAACCGGACGCAACCGCGCTGCCACACCGCCATGGCCTTTCGGATCGATGATCCCCTCCCTGTCGACGGCATGTTCATCGGCATCGACGACCCGACGCATTCCATCCGGACGGGCCGTGATGCCGAAGGTCCACTGCTGGTCACGCTTGGCCCCAAGTTCAACACCGGCTGGGACGGCGACGTGGCGAGGCGGTTTGTCGAACTGGAAAAATGGGCGAGAAAGAACCTTCCGGTCGGCGACGTCGCGTGGCGCTGGTGCAATGAGGATTATGATACGGCCGACAGGATTCCATATGCCGGCGAGCCCGATCCCGCCAAGGCCGCCGGCTTCCACATTGCCACGGGCTTCAACGCCTGGGGCATCACCAACGGGACGGCCGTGGGCGCGATGATCGCCGACCTGATCTGCGGCCGCCCAAGCCCATGGCAAAAACTCTACGATCCGGCCCGGCCCTATCCTGAGGACTTCCACAAGAACGGCCGCAGTCAATCGATCGTCTCGAGCACCCACGACATTGCGCCTGGCATGGGTGGCGTGATCGTCAGGGGAGACGAAAAGATTGCGGCGTGGAGAGACACCGAAGGCGCACTCCAGGCGGTTTCGGCGATTTGCACCCACAAGGGCTGCACCGTAACCTGGAACAATGCGGACCACACCTGGGATTGTCCCTGCCACGGCTCGATCTTCGCCGCCGACGGTTCGGTCATCCACGGCCCTGCCCGAAAACCGCTTGCCCAGATTACATTGTGAAGGCGGCGACCGACACGGCCCGCGTCACGCCGGCCGTTCGTAGGTTCCGACCAGCTCCGTCTCCTCCAATGCGTGTTTCTGGGCTTGCTTCCAGACCTGATGCACGCCCGCCTTTCCTGGTACGCTGAGGCTCGGCACATCGAGCGCGGCCAGCAGGAAGTGGTAATGGTGGACGCCGTGCCCTGCAGGCGGCTGCGGACCATCGTAATACGCATTGCCGAAATCGTTGGTGCCTTGCCTGAGTGCCGACGGGCCGGGCTTGCCGTCTTCGGCCTCGGCTAGTCCCCCGGCATCCGGCGGGATGTTGAACACCGCCCAGTGCCCGAAAATCCCGCTTGGTGCATCGGGATCCCGCACGACAAGAACAAGGCTCTTGGTACCATCCGGGACACCGGACCACTTCAGCGGCGGCGAGACGTTCTGGCCGTCACGCGCATATTTTTCGGGAATTCTTCCGCCTGCCCGGAACGCCGGGCTGATAAGGGTGAGTGGCATTGCTATTTCCCCAAGGAGGTTGCGACCGAGAAGCCCGCGCCTGCGCCGTTCACGCCGCTTGCTGAGCTTCGGCGACGCGTCTTATCTCGCCTGGCAGGGATTCCCAGACCTTGTGCATCTGTCCTTCTCCGACGTGATGGGCGAGCACCTTGGACACGACCCTGAATGCATCCTTGGAATCGACCGGACGGGTAAATTCCAGCTCCGCCTTGATCTTGGCCAGAAACTCGTCGAGCGACCGCATCTTCTCGGGAGCTTTGGAAGGCTGATATTGGTCATAGAAGGCGCCGCGCACCAGGATCGGCAGCTGCGAGCCGAGGTGGGCTGCAAGATCCGGCTGCATACGGTCGCGCAGGGCGTGCAGCACCGCTCCGAGAACGTGCCAGGCGACCTGCCGATCCGGTCCAATCTCGTCCATGATCTCGTCGAGCCAGATGTTCGTGGTCTGCAGTGTCTTGTCGAATACGTCGAGTCCGGTGGCATTCATCGAAATCCTCCTTCCGTTCAAATCCGACTAGGTGATGTGACCAAACAGCCGTACCTGCCCGTTGTTCCCCGATGCGCATGTCCTGATGCGCATTTATTGTCGGAGGTCCCGTCATGGGGGAATTCGGGCCGGCTTTTTTGCCGCTGTTTTTCGACCACCTTTCTTGGCCGGCACCCGGAACATCCTCATGGGTGGACGAGTTTTGTTTGCCGTCGCCGATCACATGGCGACGAGTGATGCAGACACAAAAAACAGGAGAAGAACCATGGCACATCACGATTTGGCGCCCCGGACGCCATCGCGCAGCCTCTACCCATCCGCGCGCGATCCGCTCACGTCATTCCACCGGCAGATCGACCGCCTGTTCGACGACTTCTTCGCGCCGATGGCCGAAGCGACTACGGCCGGCGATCTTTGGCCGAGCGTCGACGTACATGAAACAGACCAAGCCTATAAGGTCACCGCCGAATTGCCGGGGCTCGAGCAGAAGGACGTTGAGCTCAAGCTGCGCGAAAACACCCTTTTTATCACGGGCGAGAAGCGTTCGGAGCACAAGGAAGGCGACGGCGGCCGCACCTACAGCGAACGCAGTTATGGCCGGTTTCAGCGGACCATCCCCCTGGAAGCGGAGATCGATGCCGACAAGGTGCAGGCCACTTTCAGGAACGGCGTTTTGGCTGTCGAGCTTCCCAAGAACCCCGCTGCAAAGGACAAGACACGCCGCATAGAAGTGAAAGCGCGATAGTTGCCAAACTGAAGGCTGCCTGAGCAGGCGGCGTTCAGCCCAGATGGAGAAGAACGGCAAGCACGGCGGCAACCGCCCAGGCGAGCGTCTACCGCCGGGGATCGTCCGTTGCCTCGGAAACGCCTTCGAGAGCGATCTTGGCGGCTTCCTCATCGGTCCGCCCGAGGTCGGCCAGGGCAATGACGCCGACGAGGCGCTTGTCGTGATTGATCACCGGAAGACGACGCACCTGATGCTTGGCCATGATCTTCGCCGCATCGGTGATATCGGCGTCATCGAAGCACCAATAGACATGCTCGGACATGACCTCGCGAACGGTCGTGTTGCCGGCTGAGCGCTCCTCGGCGACGCCGCGCATCACGATGTCGCGGTCTGTCACCATGCCGACCAGCCTGTCATTCTCGCCGACCGGAAGGGCGCCGAGATTGTCGGCCCGCATTTTCCGGGCGGCATCCCTGATTGTCGTGTTCGGGCCGACCAGTTCGGTCCGACGGCTCATGATCTCCTGAACTTGCATGGGATATTCCTTTCCCTGATTGCTGAGGCAACAAGTCGCCAGACGGGCCTGTTGCCACGCATCGCTAGATTGCCAGCTGGCCGGACGAGGCATGTACGGATCACTATCTTCGATCTTCCCGATCCGCGCTGAGGCGCGTGCCGGTGCCGGCACCTCGCGATCGAAACTATTCTTGGAACGTCCAGGCAGCGAGCGAGTTCCAAAATGGTACCGGTGCCGCAGCCATCCCACGGAATGTGGCCGCAGGCTGGTGAAAAAAACATCCACCGGGAAAACAGATGCACGCGGATTGAAGGTCATGGCTATCATCTTTTCAGATCGCCGCGAGGCCGGGCGGCAACTCGCCGGGGAACTCGTTCGCTTTGCCGGCCGCGACGATGTGATCGTATTGGCGCTGCCCCGAGGCGGCGTGCCGGTCGGCTACGAGGTCGCGCAGGCACTCAAGGCACCGCTCGACGTCTTCGTCGTGCGCAAGCTCGGCGTCCCCGGTCACGAGGAACTGGCCATGGGGGCGATCGCGCCCTCAGGTGTACGTGTCCTGAACGACGAAATCGTCAACGGTCTCGCGATCCCGCCACATGTCATCGACGCGGTCGCTGCAAAGGAGGAAAAAGAGCTTCTGCGCCGCGAGCACCTCTATAGGGACGGGCGACCCCCACCGCAGTTGAATGGACGAACCATTATCCTCGTGGATGACGGGCTTGCGACCGGATCGACCATGCGGGCCGGGATCAAGGCGCTGCGAAAAAACCACGCCGCCCATATTGTCGCGGCCGTTCCCGTCGGTAGCCCCGACACTTGCGACGCGATGCGGGCGGACGCCGACGAGGTCGTTTGCGCGACGACACCAGAGCCGTTGCTGGGTGTCGGGCGCTGGTACGTGGATTTCTCGCAGACGAGCGATGAAGAGGTCCGCGCGCTCCTCGCCAGGTCCGTGCCCAAGCCTGCGGCTTCCCACAAGCCTGCCGCTTCCGAAGAGGAATTGGCTGGGCGCGCGAGCGCGGGTCCGGCGCCTGGCACCAGATCGACATAGCGGAGGTGGATATGGACCGGGATAGCGAGCACGTCGTGCATGTTCCCGCGGGGCTTGTCACGCTTGAGGGCAATCTTTCGTTGCCCCCGGATGCTCGCGGCCTTGTGCTCTTCGCCCACGGCAGCGGAAGCAGCCGCCACAGCCCGCGCAACCGCCACGTGGCCGAAAGGCTGAACGAGGCGAACCTCGCCACCTTCCTCATCGACCTGTTGACGGCCGAAGAGGAGCGGATCGACCAGGTCACGGCCGAGTTGCGCTTCAATATCGGACTGCTCGCCGACCGGCTGGTCGGCGTCACGGATTGGCTCGGCGCCTCGCCGGACACGTCGGGGTTGCGTCTTGGCTATTTCGGCGCGAGCACGGGCGCCGGTGCCGCCCTGGTGGCGGCGGCCGAGCGGCCCGACCAGGCCGCGGCCGTAGTTTCGCGTGGTGGCCGGCCCGATCTTGCAGCGCACGCCCTGCCGCGCGTCCGGGCGCCGACCTTGCTCGTCGTCGGAGGCGCGGACACGCAAGTGATCGCACTCAACCGCTCGGCGCTGGCGGCGCTCCGCAGCGAGAAGGAGCTCGCCATCGTCCCTGGCGCGACACATCTGTTCGAGGAGCCTGGCGCCCTGGACGAAGTCGCGGGTCTGGCGAGCCGATGGTTCTTGCGCCATCTGGTTTCGGACAGATCGGCGTCAACGTCCTGACGGCTGGGGCTTGGATCACCAGTGCCGGGATCATTTGCGTCCTCAACGCGTTATGATCCTCATAAGACCGCGCGCAGCTGCAACCCGAATGGCTGTCGCAACCCGTATGTGGGAGAAAGACAATGCCAGACAAGAAAACCATCGAGAAGGCCCGAAAGGACAAGCGCGAGGGCAAATCGCCGAGCACACAGGCCGGCGAGTTCGTGCACGAGGAGATCGATAAAATCCGCCGCGGCGAGCACGGCGCGCGCTCGACCCAGCAGGCCATCGCCATCGGGCTTTCCGAGGCGAGACGCGCAGGCGTAGACCTGCCCCCGCCCAAAAAGGGCAAGGTGAAGGAGAGCACGCGCAAAAGCGCCGAATACGCCTATGAGGCCGGCCAGGGTGAACGCACGCCGAAACGCCGCCCGCGGGTCTCGAAAGCCGTCTCCAAGGTGCTCGAGCACGAGCCGAAGAGCACGGCGTCGCACGAGGCGCTGGCGCAGCAGGCCAAGCGTGCGGCCTCGCGCCGGACGGCTGAGGAGCGCTCGGCCGCCGCCAAGAAGGCCGCCGAGACGAAAGGCGCCAGCGGAAGGAAGGCGGCGGCGCAGAAGGCCGCCAGAACGCGCGCACACCACGCATAATCCAAAGACGGCAGTTCGCCTCCTGGAAATCCGATATGGCCCAAACGACCGGTATCGAGCTCTGCCCCGGCAGCGCGGGACAACGCCGCTGCCCAAGGCGAACCAGAGCCTGCATCTGCGGGACAACATCGACTTCGAAATCACCGCTGACGACACGGTGGCGCTGAACGAGCAATACTCGTCGCTCGCGATGCTGCCTGACGCGTGACACCGACCGGAGGTACTCGGCGGCAAGGGCAGCGGGAGACCGGTCAGGAAAGCGCAGCCTGTTTCTTGAGCATGATGCGTATCGCCCATAACGCGGAGAACTCTGATCATGACCTCAGCTGCCAGCACGACAATGCCGCGAGCCACCACTCAGACGAGACACATCGCTTTGCTCGGCGCGCCCTCTAATCTTGGGCTGATGCCGCAGGAGGGTGGGCCGGAGCCCGGCGTGTGGAAGGCGCCGGAGGCACTTCAATCGCTTGGTCTCGCCGACCGTTTGGGCGCCGGTCCGTTGCGCTCGGTTCGGGCTCCGCTTTATCGGCCTGAGGTGGATCCTGCGACGGGCGTGCGCAATGCCCAGGCCCTGCGCCAGTATTCCAAGACGCTTGCCGAAGCGGTCGACGAGGAGCTGAACTCGGGAGGGTTCCTGCTCATGCTCGGCGGCGATTGCAGTGTGTTGCTTGGCCCTGCGCTCGCGCTACGGCGTCGTGGCCGCTACGGCCTTATCTTCTTCGATGGGCACACCGATTTCAAATTGCCGGTTACCTCGCCATCAAAGGGAGCCGCGGGCATGGATTTGGCCTTCGTAACCGGTCATGGCCCGACGCTCCTGACCGATTTCGGCGAGCACACTCCTTTGGTCCGTGAGGCCGACGTAGTCGCGTTTGGCTATCGCGATGTGCAGGACCCCGCGACTTACACGTCCAAGGCCATCTTCGACACCGATGTTCACCGGATGGATTTGGCAGAAGTGCGGCGGCGCGGCATCGCCGATGCGGCACGGATAGCGCTTGACGCGGTCGCAGGGCAGGACGTCGAGGGTGTATTCGTTCACTTCGATGTCGACGTGCTGGACAGCGAGATCATGTCGGCTGTCGATTCGCCGGAGGCCGGCGGTGTCTTGCCCGACGAAGCTGTCGAAGCCCTTCGCACATGGTGCAACGATCCACGCGTGATTGGGATGGAGGTGACGATCTATGATCCCGACCGCGATCCGGATCGTCGCTGCGGCAAGCTGCTGATCGACATTCTGGTCGCTTCCCTTCGCGGCCGGTAGACCAATGGGAGTCCTGCACTTGTGCACGAACGCAATCCGCCGGCACGAATGGCCGTCGGTCTGACGGATCGCCGCGCGCACCCATTCTGTGGTGCTACCTCATCGGGAACCGTTCTCAACGAACATGGTTCCGAGTGTGCGACCGAAGCATTCGGCCTCTTCTACCCGGCTATCGCCAAGGAGATTCGCCATGACCGGCAAAACCCGTCCCACCGTCCTGATCACAGGCAGCAGCGGGTTTCTGGGCCAAGCCATCGCTCGCGGCTTGATGGAGCGCTACGACATCATCGGCCTTGATGTTGCCAGACGATCCTTGCCCGGCGTCGAGACGATCGAGATCGACCTTACCTCGGACGCGAGCGTGGCGAAGGCACTGGCCGAGGTGCGCGAGCGGAGCGGCGGCCGCGTTGCCTCGGTGATCCATCTTGCGGCCTATTACGACACGACCGGCGAGGATAATCCGAAATACGGCGCGGTGACCGTCGAGGGAACGCGCCGGCTGCTGAACGCGCTGAGAGGGCTCGAGACGGAGCAGTTCGTGTTTTCGAGCACGTTGTTGGTGCATGCGGCGAGCCCGGCAAAGGGCGCCAGGATCGACGAAGAGTCTCCGATCGATCCGGCCTGGGCCTATCCGAGATCGAAGGCTGAGACCGAGACGCTGATCCTGAAAGAGCACGGCAACGTCAAGGTTGCGATCCTGCGACTGGCGGGCGTCTATGACGAGGATTGTCACGCGGCCTTCATCGCCCAGCAGATCGCCCGCATTTTCGAGCGCATGCCGACCGCCTATCTTTTCACCGGCGACATCACCACCGGCCAGCCCTACCTGCATCTGGACGATCTCGTCGACGCCGTGGTGCGCACCGTCGACCGGCGCAGCGCGCTTCCCGACGAGACCGTACTGCTGATCGGCGAAGAAGAGACGCCGTCCTACGACGAGATGCAGAAGCAGATCGGGCAGCTCCTGCACGGCGAGACCTGGCGGACCCTGTCCCTGCCGAAAGAGGTGACGAAGCTCGGCGCCTGGATGCAGGAGAAGGTTTTCGACCAGGAGACCGACATCAAGCCATGGATGATCGAGAACGCCGACGATCACTACGAGATCGACATCTCCCGCGCCAGGCGCCTGCTTGGCTGGAAGCCGCGGCACAGCCTGACCGCTACATTGCCGGAAATGATCCGGCGGCTGAAGGCGGATCCTACCGACTGGTACAAGAAGAACAAGCTTGAACCGTCGGCGGTCGCCGCTTCCGCGCCCGAGCTCGACCAGGCCGCCGAACGGCTGCAGCGCCCGCTCGAGCGCTCGGACGACGAGGTCGAGGCCGAAACCGAACGCCACCGGGCCGCAACGCTCTGGGCGCCGCTGACCAACGTTGCGGTCGGGCTGTGGCTCGTGGCGTCGCCCTTCACGCTCGGCCTGTTCGATCCCGCTTCAGCACCGATTCCGCCGGCGCTCGGACATGAGATCGCCTCGCCGGAGACGCGCGACGGCAGGCTCGGCATCAGTGAGATTGTATCCGGCCTCGCCATCCTGTCGCTGGCGCTTGTCGGCATGCGCCGGCGCTGGCACGGGCTGCAATGGCTCACCGCCTCGATCGGGGTTTGGGTGATGTTCGCGCCGCTGCTGTTCTGGACCACCAGCGCCGGAGCCTACGCGACCGACACGTTGGCCGGCATGCTGATCGTCGCGTTCGCGGTGATGATCCCGCCGACGCCGGGTATCAGCCGGCGTGCCCTTGCCGCCGATGACGACCGCCCGCTCGGCTGGAGCTATTCGCCCTCCCTCTTCACCCAGCGCATTCCCATAATCGGCCTCGCCTTTGTCGGCCTGTTCGTCTCGCGTTATCTCGCCGCCTATCAGCTTGGCCATATCGATGGCCTTTGGGAACCGTTCTTCGGCCCGGGCGAAACGCCGGCCGGCAATGGCAGCGAGGCGGTGGTCACCTCCTGGGTCTCCAAGGGCTTTCCGATCGCCGATGCCGGGCTGGGCGCCTTCGCCTATGCGCTGGATATCCTCGCCGGCGCGATCGGCGACCGCCGCCGCTGGCGCACCATGCCATGGATGGTGCTTTTGTTCGGCTTGCTGGTCGTCCCGCTCGGCGTGGTCAGCGTCGGCTTCATCATCATCCAGCCACCGCTCATCGGGGCGCTGTGCACGCTCTGCATCGTCCAGGCTGCCGTCACCGTCGTGCTCATCCCCTATTCGGTCGACGAGGTGCTGGCGAGCTGCCAGTATCTTTGGCGTGCCAAACAGGCGGGAGAGCCGTTCTGGCGCACATTCTGGTGCGGAGGAGCGGCACTTTCGGAAGACCAGACGCCGACGCCCGACCTCGACCGGCCGCTGTCGGCAGTGGCGCTGGACTTCGTCACCGGCGGTGTGAACTTCCCGTGGACCCTTGTCGCCAGCACGCTCGCCGGCGCCCTGCTGATGATCACGCCGCTCAGCTTCGGCACAAGCCCGCCGCTCTACTTCAGCGACCATGTCATCGGCTGCCTGGTCATCATGGTAGCCGTTACCGCGATGGCCGAGGTGGCGCGCGCCGTCCGCTTTCTGAACATCGCGCTTGGAGCCTGGATTGCCCTCTCTCCGTTCATCCTCGCCGGCGGTGCGGCCGCGAGCCTCGCCAATCTGGCGATCGGAGCCCTCCTGGTCGGGCTCAGCCTGCCGCGCGGCACGCGCAGCGCTGCGCATTATGGCGGCTGGGACCGGGCCATCGTCTGAGGATGTTCAGCAGCGCTGGACGATCGGCCAGGTGACTGCAAAGATTGATCCGCATCAACCTGTCGAACATATCGAGCGGGAAGTCGGCGAAAGGCGCAAAGGCGGCCGTACCCTTCCAACTTGAATTTTCCGCGTATCTGGGTTTCATAAGTCGGCAAATAACTTAGGGAGGAATTTCAACATGATAAAAAGGGCAATTCTCGGCGCCGGCATCCTCGCCGCCGGTATGTGGGCCGCGTCGTCATCGGCGTCCGCCGAAAGCCTGACCATGTATTGCGGCGTTGACGAGGTCTGGTGCCAGCAGACGGCGCGGGCGTTCGAGGAGAAGACCGGCATCACCGTCAATATGACCCGCAAGAGCGCTGGCGAAATCTATGCGCAATTGCGCGCCGAGGCCGCCAACCCAAAGGCAGACATCTGGTGGGGCGGCACCGGCGATCCGCATCTGCAGGCATCCGAGGAGGGCCTGACAGTGGAATACAAATCGCCGCTGCTCAACCAGTTGCAGCCCTGGGCGATCAAGCAGGCGGAAACGTCCGGCTACCGCACGGTCGGCATCTATTCGGGTGCGCTGGGCTTCGGCTACAACAAGGATTTGCTGGCCAAGAACAATCTGCCCGAACCGAAATGCTGGGCCGATCTGATCAAGCCCGAATACAAGGGGCACATCCAGGTCGCCAACCCCAATTCCTCGGGGACCGCATACAATATGCTGGCGACCATCGTTCAGCTGTTTGGTGAGGACAAGGGTTTCGAATACATGAAAGCCCTGCACAAGAACGTCAACCAGTACACCAAGTCGGGTTCGGCGCCGATCAAGGCCGCCGGTCTCGGCGAGACCACCATCGGCATCGTCTTCATCCACGACGCCGTGTCGCAGGTCGTCGCAGGTTTCCCGATCGTTCCGGTCACCCCTTGCGAGGGAACCGGCTACGAGATCGGCTCGGAATCGATCATCAAGGGGGCGCGGAACCTGGAGGCTGCGAAAAAATTCTACGACTGGGCGCTCGAGGCCGACGTCCAGTCCATGGCGCAAAAGGCGGGGTCGTTCCAGGTTCCGTCGAACAAGGCGGCAAAAACCTCCGACAAGGCGCCCGACCTCTCCACCATCAAGCTGATCGACTACGACTTCAAGAAGTACGGCTCGAGCGAAGAGCGGAAGCGGCTGCTGAAAAAATGGGACGAGGAGGTCGCATCGCTGCCGCAATAGCAGATGCGCTTCCGCGAAACCCGCTGGCCGATTGAACCGGTCGCCGTCCTTTGGATGGCGGTCGGATGGCTGGGGTTTGCCGTGCTGCCCTGGTACGGCATCGAGGACGGGTTCTTCGGCTTTTCCTGGCTGTTCGACGGTTACCCGTCCGACAGCGAATTCGCGCCGGCACTGGTTCTGGCCCTCAAGGGCGAGAAACTGTGGCTGGCGCCGCTCGGCCTGCTGCTGGTGGTGCCGCTGCTTCTGTGGGGCCGCACCAAATCCGATCCGGTTTTCAGCCGGCTGCTGATCATTGTCAGCGCCGCCGGATTTGGCTGGCTGTTGTTCCAGGGCTTCGCCATCGGGCTGCGCGGTTGGCAGTTCGGCTGGCTCACCAGCCTGTTCGGCGAACTTGGCGACCGCCAATTCGGCATGGGCTACGGCGCCTTGCTGGTCAGCGGTGCCTTTCTGTTCCTTTTCACCCTGGGTGTTGCCGCGCGCGGCGCCGTCTCTGGCGACGTCTTCGTCGTCGGCTCGATCGGCTTTGTCGTCGCCATGGTTGCCATTTTCATCTTCATGCCGATCCTGATGATGCTGGCCAATGCCATGCAGACCGACGACGGCGGCTACTCGCCTGTCGCGTTCCTGGCCAAGCTGTTCAGTTCGCGGCTGTGGAGCCTGGCTTGTCTTGCCGGCGGCAGCCGCTGCGGCGTGGCCTGGAATTCGCTGCTGCTGGCCGTGCTCGTCGGCCTGCTGACCATGTTTCTGGGGCTGGTGTTCGCGCTGGTCGTGACCCGTACCGGTTTCCGCCACGGCAAGCTGCTGCGCGCCCTGACCGTGTTGCCGATCATCACGCCGGCTTTCGTCATCGGCCTTGCCATCATCCTGTTGTTCGGACTGTCGGGCGCGGTGACTCAAAGCGTCGCCGGCGCCTTCGGCCTCCAGCCGACACGCTGGGTATATGGACTTCCCGGCCTGCTCATTGCCCAGGTTCTTGCCTTCACGCCGATCGCCTTCCTGGTGCTGATGGGCGTCGTCGAAGGCGTCAGCCCGTCCATGGAAGAGGCCTCCCAGACGCTCCGAGCCAGCCGCTGGCAGACCTTTTGGACCGTATCCCTGCCGCTGATGCGGCCGGGCCTTGCCAACGCCTTTCTGCTCGGCTTCATCGAGAGCATGGCCGATTTCGGCAATCCGCTGGTGCTGAGCGGCAATTACGACGTGCTGTCGACAGAAATCTTCTTTGCCATTGTCGGCGCGCAGAACGATGCGGCACTTGCCGCGATCCTGGCGCTGGTGCTGCTGGCCTTCACGCTCGGCGCCTTTTATGCGCAGCGCTTCTGGATCGGCAGGCGCTCTTACACCACCGTCACCGGCAAGGGCGACGCCGGCGTCCATCCGCGCTTGCCTGCCGGGCTGACATACGCGCTCTATGTCATCGCCGGACTGTGGACGGCATTCACCGTACTGGTCTACACGGTGATCTTCTATGGCAGCTTCGTCAAGCTGTGGGGGGTCGACCAGAGCCTGACACTGGAGCACTACCGGAAGGCGTTCTCCGTCGGCTGGAACGAATTCGGCATCCACTGGTCGGGCTCGGCATGGAGCTCCTTCTGGACGACCATGGAGATCACGCTGATATCGGCGCCTCTGACGGCCGGGATCGGGCTTCTGACCGCCTATCTTCTGGTCCGCCAGAATTTCCGCGGCAAGAACGCCTTCGAATTTGCGACCATGCTCTCGTTCGCGATTCCGGGAACCGTCATCGGCGTCAGCTACATTATTGCCTTCAACGTGCCGCCGATCGAGCTGACCGGGACCGGCATCATCCTCGTACTGTCGTTCATCTTCCGCAACATGCCGGTGGGCGTGCGCGCCGGCGTCGCCTCGATGTCGCAGATCGACCGTAGCCTGGATGAATCCTCACTGACGCTTGGCGCCAACTCGTGGCAGACCTTCAGGCGCGTCATCCTGCCTTTGCTGAGATCGGCAATGCTGGCGGCGCTCGTCTATTCCTTCGTGCGCGCCATGACCGCGATCAGCGCCGTCATCTTTCTGGTCAGCGCGCGCTACGATCTCTCGACCAGCTACATCGTTGGACGTGTCGAGAACAATGAATACGGCATCGCCATCGCCTATTCGACGGTGCTGATCGTCGTCATGCTGATGGTAATTGGCTTGATGCAGCTGCTTGTCGGCAGCCGCAATATCGGCCGGCGCGGCATCCAGCAGGGCGACGGCGGCTGGAGCGTGCGCACCAATGTCAGCCTGCCCGGAACGGCCGGCGGCCCGACCACAATAGCAGGAGCCGGGTGATGGCCGAAATTCGCAGCAACGCCGCCTCGGTAACCTTCGACCATGTCACCAAGACATATCCGGGCGCCAGCATGCCGGCGGTCGACGACATCTCGCTTGCGATCGAAGCCGGCAAGCTGGTGACGCTTCTCGGGCCCTCCGGCTGCGGCAAGACGACGACGCTGCGCATGATCGCCGGCCTTGAAATGCCGTCCAGCGGCCGCATTCTGATAGGCGGCAAAGATGTCACCCGCCTGCCCGCCACCGACCGCGACGTGTCCATGGTTTTCCAGTCCTATGCACTGTTTCCGCACATGACGGTGATGGAGAACGTCTCCTATGGCTTGCGTTTCTCCGGCCATGACAAGAAGGAGGCCGCATCGCGCGCCCATGCCGGGCTGGAATTGGTCGGCCTAACCGGTCTCGAGGCGCGCCTGCCCAGCGAACTGTCTGGCGGCCAGCAGCAGCGCGTGGCGGTGGCACGCGCGCTGGTGCTCGAACCGCAAGTGCTGCTGTTCGACGAGCCGCTGTCAAATCTCGACGCCAAGCTGCGCCGGCACGTGCGCGAGGAAATCAGGGAAATCCAGACCAAGCTAGGACTGACGGTGGTCTATGTTACGCATGACCAGGAAGAAGCGCTGGCGGTTTCGGATCGTATCATCGTCATGAACAAAGCGGTGATCGCACAGGACGGCACGCCACGCGAACTCTACGACGCACCGGCCAACGCTTTCGTCGCCGACTTCATCGGCGAAGCCAATATCCTCGATTGCGAGGTGGTTTCGGTAGAAGGTGATGAAGCTGCCGTCCGGCTGGGTTCGCTGGCCTTGAAACTGCCGGCGCGAGGCCAGCTGGTCGGCCCGGCGAAGCTGGCGGTCCGTCCGAGCCGCATCGAGATCGGGCCTGCCGGCAGGCCGCGGACGATCGCCGGCAGGCTCGAAAAGGTCACCTATGTCGGCAGCCATCTCGAACTGATCATCGGCACACCGCACGGCCAGGTGTTTGCAATATCGCACAACATCGATGCGCCGTTTCAGGCAGGCGACAGCGTCGGCATCGGCTTTCCGGAGCGCGGACCGGTTCTGATCAAAGCTTGAAGGATTGCACGCAGAGTTGGCGAACCTGGGCGAACACACCGCTGCCGGCGCAAATCACCAGCGCGCCGTTTTCCAGCACCGTCTTTGGGTCGGGCTTGACGATCGTGCCGCCGGCTTCTTCCACCAGCAGCATGCCTGCCAGGCAGTCCCAGGCGTTCATATGCTCTTCGACATAGCCGAGCAGCCTGCCGGCGGCCGCATAGGCGAGCATCAACGCGCCGGATGCGTTACGGAAAAACACGCCGCCTTTTGAAAACAGCAAGCCGATGAGCGTTGCGACGTTTTGCATTTCGGCGCGGTTGGAAAAGCCGGTGCCCAACGAGCCGTCGGTCAGGCTGGTGGCCGCGCTTGCCCTGATCGGCTTGCCGTTGAGAAAAGCGCCGCCGCCCTTGCGGCAATGGAACGTTTCGCCGGTAGAGGGCTCGTGGATGACACCCACGACAGTGTCGCCGTCCTTGGCGCAGGCGATGACCACGCACCAGGCCGGAATGCCCCGCACGAAGTTCGCGGTGCCGTCGATCGGATCTATCACCCAGACATGCCCGCTCGATCCGGTGACCGAGGCATGCTCCTCGCCGACAATTCCATCGGTCGGGTAGGCGGCTTTCATTGCCGCACGGATGAACAGCTCGACCTCGCGGTCAGCCTGCGAGACCATGTCCTGATGACCTTTGCTCTCGATGGCGAGGCTGTCGAGGTCGCGAAAATACTTCAGGCCGAGCGCGCCGGCGCGCCGCGCGAGATCGATGGCGAACTGTTCGCGCGTTGCTGTGTCGGCTGTCATGAGATCCTTGGGATGGCGAATGTGATCTGAGGAAAATACCCCAGCCGGAGAAGCTTAGCGGTGAAGATAAGAGTGTGCAAATGACGAGCCCTGCCTTTTGCAGGGCGGCCCTGAGGCCGACCGATCTTCCATGCGCCCGACAGCGACAGTCGTGCTCATACGGGTCCGGTCATGTCGCCGTCGACATAGATGATCTGGCCGGTCATGAAGCTCGACGCGTCGGAAACCAGGAAGATCGCGGCACCGCCCAGTTCATCGACCTCGCCCACGTTGCCAACGGCCGACCAATGCCACGGCTGAGATTGCCGGCGATAAACGCCTATCCCCGCCGGACGCCTTCGCGGCGCAGATCGTCCATCGTGCGCGAAATGCCTTCGCGCAGGATCGACACCATGTCGTCGATCTGCTCGCGCGTGATGATCAATGGCGGCGACATCACGCACATGTTGATCAGTGGCCGGACCAGCAGGCCGAGCTCGTGGCAATGCGCGTCGATGCGCTCGGCACCTTGATCCGCCTCGCTTATGACCCCGAGGCTCTGCTGGCGATGGCAGACTGAATAATTCTTAGCGCAGCAATGCGGCCGGCGACGATGGCGCCCTCGACGTAGCCCGGAAATGATGGCGACAGCTCCGACGAGGCGAAATGGATCCGCGACGCGCCGGCGCGGATAATGCGTTCGGCATCGGTTGCCGTCGCATCGACGATCAGATCGCTGTAACCGCCGCCGCTCCAGCGATCCCCAGTCCAGTCGCGATAACTGAGATCGATGATGCCGGCCGCCTCGATACCGAGCGCCTCTTCCAGCTTTGACGTCACCTTTGCGCGCAACGCCGCGTCGTCCAGATCCCGCCAGCGCTGCGCCAGCGGCCCGCCGATGAAGACGACAAGGGCTGCGTGATCCTCGTCCCTGCTGGCATCGCAGGCAAAAAGCCCGTGCGGGTCGCGCCACATCACCATGCCGCTCAAGCCCCTGTCGCGCCAGAAAGCCTTGGGGTAGCGCACCAGCATTTTGATCACCGCGCCGCTTTGCCAGACGCCGAGGGCTCTCTTCAGCACAGCCGGCAGCGGCGGCACGAAATCCACTCTCGAGGCCATCATCGGCGGTACGGCGACCAGTACCGCTCGTGCCTCGATCGCGCCGGCAGGCGAAACGACGCGAACCCCTCCCGGCCCGTGCTCAATGGCCTCGACAGCTGTATTCAGCCGCAGTCGATCGCCGAGATCCCGCGCAAGATCATCCGCTAGCGAATGCATGGTTTCGCCCACGAAATACTGCAGCTCCGAGACCTCGTTGGTGATGCGGCGATCATTGTCGATCAAGTACCACAGCGGCAGCCTTTCCATTGCCAGGCACCACAGGCCCTCGATCATCGACCGAAAGGCGGCCTTCGCATCGTCGGGATCGGCCTGGCGATCGAGCCATGCCGCGACCGTCAAGCCGACAATGGTCGGGTCGGTCGGTGCGATCGCATTCATCCGCTCGCGCATTCGCATCGCGGTGCCGTAAGTGCGCCCGGCTTGCGCCTCGCTCATTCGCGGCTGCGTGACGAATTCGCCTGCGACATGGGTCTCGACCAATGTCTTGCCGCGCGCTCGCACCAGCGCCATTAATTCCGGCATGTCTTCGCACAGGAACTGGCCGCCGCTGTCGATCCGCTCGCCGAGCCCGTTCTGCACGGCTTCGACGCGGCCGCCGACACGGTCGCGGGCTTCGAGCAGCACGACATCGATGCCGGCGTGGTTCAATTCACGCGCGGCCGACAGGCCGGTGAAGCCGGCGCCGACGATGGCCACATCGGCTCGTTCGATCTTGAACTTCATTAGCCGGCCTTGATCTTCTCGAATGTCAGGGGTCGGATCATTGTCTTCATTGCTGGTCCACCCTCTTTTTGATGGTTCACGCCGGCCTGGCACCGCGGGCTGCAGAGTTCGGATAGTGCTTGGGGAATGCCGCAGACAGGAACTCGTTCGCGGCCTGCAGCGCCGTCTCGCGTGTGGCGTCCTCGGTGCCCATCATCAAACGCAGCCACAGACCATCCAGCATGGCGCTGAGCGCCAGCGCCATGACTTGCGGCTCATAGGCATAGAAGCCGCTCTGCTTGAGCGCCGCGCAAAGATCGATGAAGATGTTCTGGTAGACGGCATCGCGTGCGCTGCTCAGCGCCTGATATTTCGGTCGCGATTTGGCCTCGCCCCAGAAGGCGCACCAGGCAGCCAGCTTGCGCTTGTTACAGATCGAGCGGTCGAAATCGGCCGCGACCAATGCCTGCAGCTGGCGGGCGGGATCATCGCCGGCCTTTTGCAAGGCGCTGCGCCAATGCGCCGAATACTCGTCATACATGTATTGCAAGGTCGCGACGAGCAGCTTCTCCTTGCTCTCAAAATGGAAATTGACGATGCCGCGAGACAGGCCGGCGCCGTCGGCAACGTCGGCCATCGTCGTTTCCGAATAGCCGCGCTTGGCCAGTGAATCGATCGTCGCTTCGATCAATTGAAGCTGCCTGGTCTCTTTCGACGCCTTGCGGCCGCGCTTATCGGAATCGCTTTTTCGCGCCGGTTCGAGGAGGGCTTCGCGCGCCTCTGTTGTCTTCATCGGGGTGATGGTCTCCAGCATCGCCGGCTAGCCGATCGGCTTCGGCCGCGAAGATCAGTGGGACGGTGTTTGCCACTGTCAAGCACCTTCTGCACGGCTGCCCATATTCGAATGTTCTCGTCGAGATTGCATCCTTGGCGAAAACGACGTCGAAGGCACCGTCGGCGAAAGGCAGCGATCCCGGCGATGCAGACCAGATCAGCGCCGCCGAGCCCGCCTGCAGCGGACCTTGGGTCGAGATCTACGCCAGGCGCGAGCTGCAATATCAAAAGCTGCTGAGGCGTGCCAAACTGGCGCCGCGGCTGGTCATCAAACTCGACCGCCGCACCAGTCCGCCCGCGGATTTCTAAATATGGCCGACGACACCGACAGTCCCGAACTCGACACCGAAGCCGCCGAACAGTGGCAGCTGATCAACACGCCGCTCGGCGAAAAATGGTCGGGCCGCACCCGCTATGCTGCGGCCATGTTCTTCTACAAACGCGGCGAGATGAACGCCGAGACGCTCGAGGTCTACCGCATCTGCGCACGCCTGGATTCGACGGATCCGCTGCCGATCATCCGTGATCGCGGCATTGGCCAGGACTGGCTCAAACGCATGGGTTTCGAATAGTCCGCCCCCAAATCGCGTTCCGGTCAAGCCGGCATCACCCGCTTAGCCGATGGTCCTTTCCAGCATGCCTAGCCAGTTGCGATAGGCGATCTTCTCGATCAGCGCGCGCCCGAAGCCGCGTGCCGCGAATGCGTCGAGCAGTCTTGGCAGGCCGGCAACATCGCCTATCACGGCCGGGATCATGGCGCCGTCGAAATCCGAGCCTAGGCCGACGCCGTCTTCGCCCAGCGCCTGCAGCAGCGAATCGACATGGCGCACCATGATGTCGAGGCCGGTGTCGGCGTTCATCCTGCCGTCCTCGCGCAGGAACCCGGTGGCGAAGTTCAGCCCGACCATGCCGCCGGAGTCGCGGATCGCGCCGAGCTGCCATTCGGTGAGGTTGCGCGAATGGCCGCAGATCGCGTGCACGTTGGAATGGGTCGCGACCAGCGGTGCGTCGCTGATCTCGACGACGTCGCGGAAACCTTTTTCGTTGAGATGCGAAAGATCGATCATGATCTTCAGCTGGTTGCAGGCTTTCACAAGCGCCTTGCCGGCATCGGTCAGCCCCGCCCCTGTATCGGGCGATGACGGGAAACGGAACGGCACGCCGTGGCCGAAGGCATTGGGACGGCTCCAGACGATACCGAGCGAGCGCAGGCCGGCTGCGTGGAGAACGTCGAGCAGGGTGAGCTCAGGGTCGATCGCCTCGACCCCTTCGATGTGGAAGACCGCCGCGATTGAACCCTGCTCCATCGCATGTCGCACATCGCCGGCGGTGCGGCAGACGGTGAGCGCCGAAGCCCGCTCCAGCCTGAACAGGATCGAGGCCATCGCTATGGTGGAGTTGAGCGCATCGGCGCGCGGAACCTCGGGCGGCAAGGGCTCGCTGTCGCTCGGCGCCAGCGGCACCGCGCCGCGTTTGGATTTCTCGACAGGCGGCGGGAAGATCGCGAACATGCCGCCGGCAAACCCGCCTTTCTTCGCGCGCGGAAGGTCGATATGGCCACCCGGCGTCCCCTCGATGAACAGCTTTTCGACGTCCGCATCCTTCGACTGGTAGAGCCGGAGCAGCGTGTCGTTGTGGCCGTCGAAGACGGGAACGAGATCGGATTCGGTCATGGAGGGCCATTCGGTTGAAGTGGTCGGGCCGCAGACGGCGAGCCGGTTGCTGGCAATACTTAGGCAAGGTTGGCGCTCTGCGCAAATCCCGTATGTTGCCCCTTGCGTTTGTACGCCGCCAATGGCCAAAGGGGCACGCGGTAAAGCCGCGCACCCCTTCTCCTGTCATTCATCGAGGGGCTGTGCTTACCGCTTCAGCACGTCCGCCCATTCCGGATGGCGGCGGAATTGGGCATTGGCGAACGGGCAAAGCGGGATAATCGTCTTGCCCGCCGCACGTGCATCCTCGACGGCACGGGTGACCAGGCGAAGCCCCGCGCCCTGGCCGCGAAATGCATCCGGCACTTCGGTATGGTCGATGATGATCTGGTGCTCACCGATCTTGGTGAAGGTCATCTCAGCCTCGGCGCCGCCCGGCCCACGCAGGAGGTAGCGGCCCTTCGAGCCGCGGTCCTCCATCTCGATCTCGGGCAATAGGTCAGACATGGCTTGCGGTCCTTTCATCCGGCGCAAGGGCGAACAACCGCCGCGCCGCCTCGATCTCGGACGGCCGCACCTCATGGCCGCCGTCATGCCACTCGACTGTGACATCGGCGCCATCGGCGCGCAAATAGGCTTCAAGCCGCGCCGTCAAATCAGGCGGACAGATCGGGTCCCGCCTGCCGGCGGTGACCAGGATGCGGCTGCCGCCAAGGCTGCCCTTGACCTCCGGCTCGAACGGGATCAGCGGATGCATCAGCACCGTTGCGTCGAACAGCGACGGTTCGGCAAACAGCACCGAAGCCAGGATGTTGGCGCCGTTGGAGTAACCGAGGCCGAGCACCGAAGATGGCCTTGCCGTCTCGACATGTGCCTTGACGAAGCCGGCCATCTTGTCCGTCGCTCGCGTGATGTCGCCCATATCGTAAACGCCCTCGCCGGTCCGGCGGAAGAAGCGTGCGGCGCCTTGTTCCGAGACATCGCCGCGCGGAGCGACGATCGTCGCTTGCGGCGCGAGATCGCGTCCAAGCGACAGAAGCTGGGCCTCGTCGCCGCCGGTGCCATGGAAGACGAAGAGCAGCGGTCCATCAGGCGAACCGGGCAGCACTTTGTGAATATACGAATCCTTGCTCATGACCTTGCCCTCAGTCTTCCAGTTTCTGCAGATGCTGCTCGAGATAGGGCCGCAAATGCTGGTGTTGCGACGGCAGCTTCAGCGCCTCGCCAAGATGGGCGGTATCCTCGTCGCGGTCGAAGCCCGGCTCGTTGGTGGCGACTTCGAACAGCACGCCGCCCGGTGTGCGGAAATAGATCGCCCAGAAATAATCGCGGTCGATCACCGGCGTCACCTGATAACCTGTATCGAGCAGCGCCTTGCGCACTTCGATCTGCTTGGCGCGGTTCTCGACGGCGAAAGCGACATGGTGGACCGAGCCGGCGCCGAGATTGGCAAAGCCGGCCCCTGGCAGCGATTCGATATCGACGACGTCGGCGCCGTTGCCGTTCTTCACCGCCAGCCGCCTGACGTTGCCGGACTTGTCGACCTCCTCATAACCCATGAATTTCAGCAGCTCTTCGGTGGCGCCGCCATCTTTCAGCCTGAGCGACACCGAGTGAAAGCCGCGGATCGCCTCGTCGGTGGGAATGCCACCCTTGGCCCATGGTGCACGGCTGTCCGCTCTGTCTTCGACCAGCGCAAACCCGTCGCCGTCGGGACCGGCGAACGCAAGACGCTTCTCGCCGAACGTCTCCTCGCCGGACAGCCCGGTGACACCTTGCTCGGCAAACCGTTTCTCCCAATAGCCGAGCGTGCCCTCGGGCACCGAGTAAGCGGTGGTACCGACTTCGCCGATTCCATGGCGGCCTTTGCCGATGTTCGGGAACGGGAAGTAGGTCATCACCGAGCCGGGCGTGCCGACCTCGTCGCCGTAATAGAGGTGGTAGACATCGGGTGCGTCGAAATTGACGGTTTTCTTGACCCGCCGCAGACCGAGCGTCCCGGTGAAGAATTCATTGTTCTGGCGCGCATCGCTGGCCATCGAGGTGACGTGATGCAGGCCCTTGACTTGGTCGAGCATGTTTCTGCTCCTTTCCTTGTGCCGGTGCGGCCCTTGCCGCTGTCCACGCAAATATGAGCATCCGCCTCCTGGCCGCAAAGGCGGCAAACACAGAATGGACTGTGCTGTTAAAGTGAACGACGAAGCAGGTTTTGTTCACCATTCGGCAAACTGGACCGGCTTGCATACTCGCCGAAATTGCGCTCCATGAGCGACGCATGTAGCCAGCATGAGGATACAGCGGTTGAGTGGAAAACGCCCCAATATTCTCCTGATCACCTGCGACCAGTGGCGGGGCGACTGCCTGTCAGCTGCTGGCCACAAGGTGGTAAGGACACCGAATGCCGACGCGCTGGCTGCCGAGGGCGTTTTGTTCCAGAAGCACTATGGCGGCGCCGCACCTTGCTCGCCGGCGCGCGCCTGCCTCTACACCGGCCTCTACCAGATGAACAATCGTGTCTGCCGCAACGGCACGCCGCTCGACGCCCGCCACGGCAACATAGCCCTCTGGGCACGCGCCCTCGGCTATGATCCGACGCTGTTCGGTTATACCGACATGGCGCGCGACCCGCGCACGCTGGCGCCTGGCGACCCGCAGCTGAAAAGCTATGAAGGCGTGCTGCCCGGCTTCACCGTGCGCCAGCTTCTGCCCGAGCACCAGAAGCCCTGGCTGTCATGGCTCAAGGCGCGCGGCGTCGATGCCGGCGCCGGCTCCCCCGCCATTCACCGCCCGGCGGGCGAAATCCTGGAAAACGACGGCGCGATCAGCAACGGTCCGCCAATCTATTCGAAGGACGAGACGCCGTCGGCCTTCCTGGCCGGCGAATTCATCCGCTGGCTCGGCGAGCAGGAGCGCGATGCCCCGTGGTTCGCGCATCTTTCCTTCATCAGCCCCCACCCACCCTTCATCGTGCCGGCGCCTTACAACGCCATGTACGATCCGGCCATTGGTCCAGCTTTTGACCGCGCCGAAAGCTGGCAGGCCGAAGCAGCAAGCCACCCTTATCTCGCCTATGAACTTGACCGGCAGGAACGATCGAAATTCCGTCCCGGCTCGGAGGGCAAGGTGCGCGACTGGGGCGACGATAATTTTCGCCGCATCCGGGCGCTCTATTACGGCATGATCTCGGAGGTCGACGCGCAGCTTGGCCGCGTCTGGCAAGCGGTCAAGGCGGCCGATGCATGGGACGACACCGTCATCGTGCTGACCTCCGACCACGCCGAGATGATGGGCGACCATTTCATGCTGGGCAAGGGCGGCTTCTTCGACTGCAGCTTCCATATTCCGCTGATCATTCGCGATCCGCGCCGCCGCAAGGCTGCCGGCAGCAGTGTCGACCGCTTCACCGAGGCGGTGGATTTGGCACCGACCTTGCTCGATCTCACTGGGCTCGACCTCACTGGCGGCGAAGTGCTGCCGCATCTCGACGGCCGCTCGCTGGCGCCTTTCCTGGACGCAACGGAGCCGGACAATTGGCGCGATGCGGCGCATTGGGAGTTCGATTTCCGCTCGATCGCGGATGGTGATGCCGAACGGTATTTCGGCATCGGTCCGCGTCAGTGCAATCTCGCCGTCATCCGCACGCAAAAGTTCAAATATGTGAATTTCGGCGGAGGCCTGCCGCCCTTGCTCTTCGACCTGGAGAAGGATGCGCGCGAGTTGACCAATGTCGCTGACGACCCAGCCTATCTGCTGGCACGGCTGGAATTTGCCGAGAAGTTGCTCGCGTGGCGGGCCGAGCATCTCGACCAGTCTTTGGCGCTCGCCGAATTGACGGACAGTGGCGTTGCCGGCCATGTCGCCGGCTTCCCCTCGAGATAAGCAAAGCCCGCGCCGTTGCCCGCGCGGGCGTATCTGTCGGCCAGTTGGCAGCATATCGCCAGATAATTAGGATTTTTTAGAGGATTTTAGGATACGTGGGGATTTATAAAGCGGCCATCGCCACAAGGAGGTCAGAGT
>NZ_JAMYPQ010000035.1:0-23011 GCF_040320455.1 Mesorhizobium sp. M0698
ACCATCACCATGATCATGTCCATGGCCGCCGAAGCCCTGCGTCATCGGACCGAAGCCGAACCAGTCGCGTATCTTATCCATTATGTGGCCATGGCCGCCATCACCATCACCATGATCATGTCCATGGCCGCCGAAGCCCTGCGTCATCGGACCGAAGCCGAACCAGTCGCGTATCTTATCCATTATGGTGTTCTCTCACAGGTACTTGGTGATATCCTTGAACTCGTCGATCGAGCGGCGCTGCTCGCGCGCCAGCGGCCCGACGACGTCTTCAAGGCAATGGTTGAGATGATCCTGGATCAGGGTCTTCTTGGCTTGCGCGATGGCCCTCTCGACAGCATGGAGCTGCTGGGCAAGATCGAGGCAGGGCCGGCCCGCTTCGATCATTTCGATGACGCCCTTGAGATGTCCGCCAGCCCGCTTGAGGCGCTTGACGATATCGGGATGGGTTTCGTGGGTATGAGGCTGCTCGCTCATCTCTTGATACTATCCTCTTGGAGGGGATACAACAAGCCTCAAAGAGGCCTCGATTCCGGTGCAGTCAACAACCATTCGTTAGGATTTTGGAGAATAATCGCCGTTCATGCCGAATCGGATCCACAGCACAGTTTTTTGTCTGGTCATCGCTTTAGCGATGATGTTCGGCGTGCTGCGTCCTTTCGGCTATTCGACCTCACACGATCCGATCGCGATTGCCACCGCGGTTGAACGTCACGGCGGAGCCGCCGCGCAGATCGAAGATCATGACCACGCACACGATGACGGCGTTGCCGACGAGCAGAGCGCTGGCCATTTTCACGGGCACAATGCGGCCGACCACTCGCACGAGACGGCGAGTACGCCAGCCGACTTCGCACCGACCGTTCCACAGGTCGAACGGGGCTGGCTGAATTACCCGCCGACTTCCGTCGATCCGGGCACGACATTCCGGCTCGAGCGACCGCCGAGACCATTCCTCGCCGCATGATCGCGGCCGCTCGCGCGGCCACCCTCAACGACGAAGATTGGAAATTTTATGCAAGAACCCTTCGACCGGGGCCACTGGCGACCCGCCCTGCCCCTGCTTATCGCTCTGCTGACCCTGCCGCTGCTCGCCGGGGCAGCCTTTGCCCATGCCGTCGCCGCCGGCGACAAGGGCTACATCCAGGAAATCTCGGGCATCAACGTGTTGCCCTTCATCTATCTCGGCGCCAAGCACATGGTGACCGGATACGACCACATCCTGTTCCTGTTCGGGGTAATCTTCTTCCTCTACCGGATGAAGCATATCGGCATCTATGTCAGCCTGTTTGCGCTCGGCCACTCCACGACCATGCTGCTTGGCGTCTACTTCAACGTCGGCATCAACAGCTACATCATCGACGCGATCATCGGCCTTTCCGTGGTCTACAAGGCGCTCGACAATATGGGCTCTTTCCAGCGATGGCTCGGCTTCCAGCCGAACACCAAGATCGCGACGCTGGTCTTCGGCTTCTTCCATGGTTTCGGCCTGTCGACGAAGATCATCGAATACAACATCTCGCCGGACGGCCTGGTGCCCAACCTTTTGGCCTTCAATGTCGGCGTCGAGATCGGGCAGCTCTTGGCTCTTGGCGCCATCCTGATCGTGATGGGCTACTGGCGCCGGACACGAAGCTTCTGGCGCCACGCCTATACCGCAAACGTCATCATGATGACGGCTGGTTTCCTGCTGATCGGATATCAGCTCACCGGCCTGTTCGTCGCCGCATAAGGAACCGAATCATGTACAACACCGACCTTCCAAGCCGCGCCGATTTGCCGACGTCAGCGCAGCTCAAGCGCTCCACCTTCATTGCCGCGCTGACGGCGTTCGCCTTGCTCATCACGGTCGTCATGCCGTCCGAGTATGCGATCGACCCGACTGGAGCAGGCAGATTGCTCGGCCTCACCAGAATGGGCGAAATCAAGACACAGCTGGCAGCCGAGGCGGCAGCCGACGAAATGGCCAGCGCGAAGGCACCAACCGAGCGGATGACGCAAATGGTCCCTCCGGCCGAATTGATGGCGCGCATGGACCGAATTGAAAACCTCCTCGTCGCTCTGACCGCCGAACGGCCTGCTTTGCAGCCGTCGCCAACTGGGGAGGCCGTATCCCAAGACAATGTGACAGTTGGAGAGATCGCTCCTGCCGAGGCTCCGGCCATTGCTACAACGCCTGCCACCGAAGCAACCTCGGAAGCCCCGATCCAGCCAGATGGAAGGCAAGACGAGCTATCCTTCACGTTGGCGCCAGGCCAGGGTGCCGAAGTCAAGCTCGTGATGCGGCAGGGCGCCAAGGCAAACTTTTCCTGGACAGCTGACGGTGGCGTGGTGAACTTCGAGACGCACGGCGATGGCGGCGGTCAGTCCGTCAGCTATGAAAAGGGTCGCAGCGTTCCAGCTGACGAAGGTGCCATTGAAGCCGCCTTCGATGGAAATCATGGTTGGTTCTGGCGCAACCGCGGTGGCAGCGACGTGACCCTGACGATCCAGACTGAAGGCGACTACATCGACATCAAGCGTATGATCTAGCGCATCCAGGGTCGCCCGGCGCCACTTCGAGCGTCGGGCGTCACCTAATCCGTCTGTTCCACCGACGAGCGCAGATGCGCGTCGATGCTTTGCGCCGCGACGAAGACACGGCTGACCTCCAGGTAAACGGGCCTTGATCCACCGCTCGATCTGGTTCACGGCATTTCAGCCCGACGTGATCTGCCAAACGGCCACGCCGGCAAGCGCCAAGCCGGCAGCGCCCTCAATGGCTCGGGAAATGGCATCGAACAGGCGTGGCCGGCTATCGAAAAAATGCACCAGACGTTCACGAAACAGGATCGACAGCACCGCAACGCAAGACAGCGTCAGCGCCACGCCGGCCATCATGGTGATTGCGAAAAGAATGCCGGCGACCGGAACGCCCCTGGATATCGCAAAGGTCATCACGAAAAGCGTCAGCGGGCATGGGATCAGGCCGGCCATGACGCCGACGGCCTCGCCCTCATGCTTGTGGTGATGGCCGTGGCTCAATGCGCGCCAGAGCATCCAAATGCCGATCAGGCCAAGCAGGCCCCGACTGACGTCTTCCAGCAGCGGGGCGCGGCCAACACTGCCCAGGGCAATCGATACCAACGGCAACGAGAGCGCCGCGATCAGCATGGCAATCGTTACATGCGTGAAGGAGAGTGTCAGCGACACCAGAAGCCCACGCCGGACGCTGGCGTCCGATCCTGCCAGATAGGTGGCCAGGACAGCCTTGCTATGGCCCGGCGTCAGCGCATGCGCCGCACCGAACAGAATGCCCATGGGCAGAAAGGCCGTGAACGCCAGCCAACCGCCGCCGGCCGCAAGCAGTTTGATCTGCTCGGCCAGCGCCAGGTAGATCGTGCGTTGGAACTCGACCAGCGTCTGGAACATGGCCATCGAACCGGCTCCGCTTCAGCCGCAGGTCAATTCGAGGCGCGTCGCGAAAATCTTGCCGAGATCGGTCCCCGTCGGATCACTGAAGAACGCGTCTGTCAGGCTCTTCTGGTTCTGCGCGATGGCCGTGTCCGGATCTGGACGGACGACGGAACGTGAGCAGCCTTGCGGCAGACCGGCCACCGCAAGCTTGTCGTCGTCGGTAAAATCGATTGCCGTGTAGAAGGTCGGATCGTATACACCGATGCTGACTTTTCCAGCAAGGGCCAACGGGTCCTTCGGCTGCGTTTCGAACTGGACGACGAGTTGATCGTTCTCATAGCTGACGCTGAACTTCGGCGGTGGCGCCATCGTCACGTCCTTGCCGTTCAAGGTCACCATCTGAAAGTAGTTGTACTCGGCCAACGACGCATGGACGGTGAGAGCGACTTCATCGAGTTCCTTGGCATCAAGGACAAGGTCGGAATTCTTGTCGAATTCCATCAGCACAGTGCTGGAAAAGAGGTCGTCGAAACGCCAGAGATGCCGAAGCGACCTGACCGTCCTGTCTGGACCGACGGTCAGGTCCAGCTTCGCTTCGGCAAAGACATGCGGATGGGCGTTCGCTGCCGCGGTGGAAGCGAGCAACAGCGCCGCGCCGGATACCATGCCTGTCAGTTGCATTTTTCGCTCACATTTCGCTCGTCGATTCCGCATCAGGCAGGACACCTGCCATTGCAAGCAGGCCGAAATGGGACGGGCCAAAGCCCATACCAACCTTGATCGATCAGGGCTGTGTTGCTTCATCTAAGGAGGCAGATACCCAAGGTCGCCCTTCAGCGAATGTTTGAGCATGATCACCGCGATGCCAGCAAGGATTGCCAGCACTATCATCCAGATGATCTTTTGCCGATCGCTCAATTTCCTGCTCCTGATCGATTCAGAGCATTCCTATCGCGAGTTCCTTGCAAACGCAAAAAGCCCCGCGTCCCGTGCAGATAACACCAGCTGATCCGCCCTAGTCGTCGCGATCGAGCTTGCAATGACTGTGTTCGATGTGATCCGGACCTCGGGAACGTCAAATGGACAAGCTGCTTGCGATTGCCGACTGTCAATATGTAGAGTTTGGAAACTTGCATTCCGTTTCTGTCCTCGCCGATTGTTTCGGCATCCGTCCGGGCGAAGAAACGCTCCTCGAATGCCGCGCGGTCGACATCGAATAGCTTTATGGAGCAAGTTTGCACGGACTTGCCATTCAAGTGGCTTTTGTAACCGCGATCATGGTTTTGGCCGGGAGGTCGTCACCGGTCGCCTCCCGGCCCTGGAAGGCGCCTACGTCACCGACGGGGGCAAGTGCTGCGTCGCCGGACAACGGAGTCCATCCGCGTCTCCTGGCCGCAGGACGGTTCGTTCGAAGTCAGGTCCATGGGCAAGACAAATACCGTGAAAAGCTTCCAACGCCAGATCGACATTATCGGCACGCACCAGCGGCGAACTCAGGCATATAGCAGCGAGCGCCGGGATAAAGAGGGGCTTCGACATCAGCACACCGCAGGGTCAAAAAATGGACCCTCTGGCACGTTAGTCAAGAGTGCCATTTAGCGGGCCCAGCGGCTGCGACGAGATCGACCTCCATCCGACTGTCGGCGGCTGCGCCGTCGCCCCGTAGTATCATTCGCCAGTTATTCTCCGACGCGGGTCCGCGTTGAAGACCCGCGGTAGCCGTCGAACTTGTGTGTCCATCCCTCGGCCCTCGGGAGGCTTCTCCACCAGGGTGGGAATCAAGGAGCGATGAACGCTGGCCGGCTGGTGCTGGCAGTTACTCGTTTACGCATGGAATCGTGTCTAGGCCGCAGGCATATATCCGCGCTCCACACGTCCCGACGTTGGTTGAGATCGGCAGCCAGACCGGCCAGCCACTCTGTGCGCCAGGCGGATAGAGGTGAGTGTCGATCGCGAATTGCAGAAACGTTGCCAGCGGATAATTGCAAAGTCAGCGCGTCACGCGTACGGATCCATAAGCCCCAGCGCGCTTACATCCATAAGCACCCCAAACCCGATGATCTGCTCCAGCGCAACGTTGCGAGACAATGTGCCCAAGCTTTTGGCCGGTTCGGACTTCATGCGGCTGACCAGGGCGTATCGATTGTAGACCGCCAAACCGACCATCGCGACGAATAGGCTGATCTTGAACAGGAGAATTCGACCGTAGCTGTTGCGCGGATCGGGGAACGAGCCGAGCATTAGCCAAGTGTTCATAGCGCCCGTAAAAAAAATGAGCGCAACCGCCACCATACCAAAGCGGGAGAAGCGCCACAGGACGGTTTCCACGCCTGCGACTTCGGATGGATGCCGCTGCGCTGCCGCGATTAGCAGTCCGAGGGGCAGGAGGCCACCTATCCACGCCCCGGCACTTGCAACATGGAGAGCTTGAGTCAGTGAGGCTAGAAGGCCCAACGCCGCCGCGTGGCCCTGCCAACCCTCACAGGTCAGTAGCAAGAAGGCCGGCCCGACGATCAATTCGGGCCGCCCCGAGAAGCTGATCACCAGGAGCAGGAGAACGAGCGAAAGGCGAACAAACCAAACGGTTCCGAAGTCGCTTTCCATGAGAACGCCGCGCAAGGTGTCAACCATACCCTCGCGTCCGGAGAGCCCGGCCGTAAAGCACAGCAGCCAAATTGCCGCGAAGATTGCGGCCGCAAGTGCGAGGGCAGGATTGATGTTACGGGGTAGAGGCGCAAGCGCGGGAGCCGCGGTTCTGTCTAGCGCATAGAAAGGGAAGAGGGCCGACCCGAATAGAATCATCACTGAGAGGAAATAGACCCACCGGGCGAAGGCCAGAGTGCCATCAACGTCCATTTCTACGGTCTGACTTCAAATTTGAAATTGCCCTTCACCTTGTGCCCGTCTGCTGACAGCACGTGCCAATCAACTTGATAAACACCCGGCGCAAGGGACCTTGATACAGGTGCCACCATGTCCTTATCGCGCACCGCGATCTCCGTGGTGATCTTCGCACCATCCGGCCCCGAAAGATCGATGCCCGAGAATCGAGCCTCAATGGGTTCGCTAAAGCGCAGTCGAATCTCAGTGGGCGGAGCGGCAATGGTGCTATTGATCTCTGGAGTAGCCTCGACCAATCGAGCATGCGCAAGCGCCTGGCCGGATAATGGCACGCTCCACAGCGCAAGTGTGGCGATCATTCGGATAGTCCGGTTCAACGCGAACTCCTCCCGCGACGACGGTCATCAAAGACTATGCACTTCCTGACGAATATACGAATATTTGGTATTGCAGGGCCGCCACTGTTCGAGCTGTCACGAAACTTTCCATTTGCCGGAAAAGTGATGAGAGATCAGGCCAACCCGCTACCGACCGCCGAGACTCTCGATTGAAGGTCACGGACGCCGCAAGCGTTTGTAATTATCAGGACAAGCGCGGGCGAAACAAGCGTTGGCGCCCGCGTGACTCCATTTCAGCTACTTAACCGGGATCATGAGATGTGCGTATGGAGTGCCCGGCCACATCACATAGGGCTTGGATGTGTCAGGCTTGGGGTCCGTCGGATAGCCCTGCATCATGTCCATTGCGTTGACGATCATCACATGCGGGCCGGTCTCTATCCAATTGTTGCCTTCCTCGGGCTTCGTCGCATAGGGATCGGTGTTGCTGCCATCGGTACCGCCGGACAGCATGTACATGAAGCCGACCTTGCCCTTGGGCGGTTCCTTCTTTTCCATCCATGCCATCGCCCATTCCATCGCGTTGGCATCGCCGCACATTGGGTCCGGGCCGGGCGTGGACGGGCTGTCCGGCATGCACCAGAAGCCGTTCTTGCCCTCGCGCAGGGTGCGCATGGCGCCCTTTTCATCCGCGGCGTAGACCGCAGCGCCGCTTGCCACGGCAGGGGGTGCAGCAGATTCAGCGCTCTTGATCATCGCAGCGTCGTCGGCGGCTGCGCCTTGCATCGTAACCAAACTGCCTGCCGCCAAAAGGGCAGCGACCGTCAGAAGCCGTTTCATGGCCGTTCTCCGGTTTGAGTTGATCTTGTGCATGATGTCCGACGCACGGCTTTCCAGAGCCGTTTGTCGGTGATCAAACAGTAGCAGATTACATGCCTCCGGACAATTTATGTTTTAGCGCGCCTTCTAATGTCTTTGCAGTGGGCGTGCTATTAAACGGGGGCCTTCAAATCGGTCACGAAACTCTTGAGGGTTCACTAACCAGATGGTGCTGTTCAGCGAGTGGCCAAATTTGCGCGGTTTCCCAGCAACCTTGCTTGCGTCGTCAAATCGCCACCTGCCCTAACCCTAGATTAGCCCGCGCATCGTCAGTTCAGCCTTCAGATAGGCATAATAGATCGGCGCGGCGACAAGACCCGGCATACCGAACCAGGCTTCCATGAAAACCATCGCCAGAAGAAGCTCCCAGGCACGCGCATTGATCCGCGAACCGATGATCTTGGCGTTTACGAAGTATTCGAGCTTGTGAATGATGATGAGAAAAGCAAGCGAGCCGAGCGCTGCAAGGAAGGAGATGCTGAGGCTGACAACCACGATCACCGTGTTGGAGATCAGATTGCCGATGACCGGCAGAAGGCCAGCGACGAAAGTCAGCGCTATCATTGTCCTGATGAATGGCAGATCGATGCTGAAGGACGGCAGAACAGCGACGAGATAGATCGCCGTCAGAAACGTATTCAACGCCGAAATCCGGATTTGCGAGAACACGATGTTGCGAAAGGCCTTGCTCAGAATGTTGACACGATCCGCGAGCGCGACCGCCAGTGGGCCGGGCTCGCGCGATGGCGCCGCCGAGCTCACCGCGATCAAGCCGCCGATCACCATGCCGACGACAATGTGGACCACCAGGACGCCAACATCCCGCCCAACGAGTTGAAGCTGGCCGGCATGTTCGCGGAGCCACCGGGCCGCGAAGACTTCCAGTTCCTCGATGTTTGATGGAAAATAGGCCATCGCCCAGGTCGGGAGATGGACGCGCGCGGTATCGATGATCTCGGCCATCTTCTTGAGGAGCGTCACGACGTTCTCCGAACCACCAGTCAATTGCGACATGCCGCTAAAGATAGCGGCGGCTATCAGGAGCGTGAAGATCAATGCCACCAAGGTCAGCGCAAGGCTTTTCGTCAGGCTGTTGGAAACGCCGATTCGATGGAGCATCGGTGCGGCGAAATGAACGATGTTGAACACGAGAAGGCCCGAAAGCAGTGCCGGAAGCAGTCCGAGTTCGAGAACGGCGACGAGCGCTATAAGCGCAAGCAGGCACGACGCGAGATAGAACCATGAGAAAGTCAGCACTTTTCACCTGCAGAAGCAGCCAAGTCCTCTCCGGGTTTCATTAGCTTTGATACCCGGTGATGCGCAAGCGAACACGCGTTCAACACGTGTGTAAGGCTAACCGCCTCGGAGGTCCCATGCTTGCGCGCCAAGTCGCCCGCTTTTGCCCCGCCTCATGCTCACGCAGGACCGCGATGATCAGCTCTTGCGTAAACCGCATTCTCTTCATCAGTCCGCCCTTCAATCGAGGCCGGACTTTGATCTCAGATGGAGGAAATTGCCCGTGGCAGGTCAGCCGCTCGAGAATGTTTATGCCGGTTGGCAAGAATGATCCTCTTCGTGGTGAACGCCGAAGTTCATTCCGCCGCGAAGACCATCAGATCCTCGAACGGGAACTCGACATGGTATTGGCCGGACGGAAGGGCGTCCCGGGAATAGGTCCGGATGGTCAGGTCATTGCTTTCGAAAATGACTTCATGCCGATCGCCAAGGAAAAGGCTCTCGACGCAGGTCATGGCGATACGTCCAGGGCCGTCCTCCCCGGACCACGTCACCCGCTCAAGCCGGACGAGTGCGGTGACTTTGGCGCCGACGGTCAGCTCCTGCTGAGCACTGCCCACAAGATGGATGCCGTTGGCGACAATTTCCGCACGGTTGCCGTTGATGGCGGTGACCACGGCGTCAAGGCGATTGCTGGCACCCATGAACTCTGCTGCAAACAGGCTCTTCGGCTTGTTGTAGATTTGCTTGGGCGTTCCGTCCTGTTCGATCTGGCCGCCGTTGAGCAGCAGGATGCGGTCGGCGAGCGCCATCGCTTCCACCTGATCATGGGTGACGCACAGCGCCGATAGCCCGAGATTGGTGATGAGGCGGCGCAGCCAGATCCGCGCTTCTTCGCGTAGCTTGGCGTCCAGATTTGACAGCGGCTCATCGAGCAGAATCACGTTCGGCTCATAGACCAGCGCACGGGCCAGCGCCACGCGCTGCTGCTGTCCGCCGGAGAGCTGATGCGGATAGCGCTCGCCCAGTTTGCCGAGGCCGATGCTGTCCAAAGCCTTCTGGACGCGGCTCGCAACATCTGCCTGGGACACTTTGCGCAGCTTCAGGGGATAACCCACATTCTCGGACACCGTCCGATGCGGCCACAGCGCATAGGACTGGAATACCAGTCCGAGACCGCGCGTTTCCGGCGCCAGATTGATGTTCTGCCCGGCATCGAAAAGCGGCTTGTCCCCGAGCAGTATCTTGCCGCTGTTGGGTGTCTCCAGACCGGCGACCGCTCGCAAGAGCGTCGTCTTGCCGGACCCGGACGCGCCGAGCAAGGCGACGATCTGACCCGGTTCGACCGAAAAGGACACACCTTTCAGGATCTCGAGGGTGCCGTAACTGAGGCGCAGGCCGTCTATGATGATATCAGTCATTGAGGCGGACTCCAAAGCGCATTGCGAGGGCAAGACCGGTCACGATGATGACGGTGTTGATGACGGCGAGAGCGGAAACCAGATCGATCGCGCCGGTGCCCCAAAGGGAAACCATGAGCGAGCCGATCACTTCGGTTCCCGGTCCGAGCAGATAGACGCCCGTCGAATATTCACGGGCGAAGATCAGGAAGATCAACAGCCAGGCTGAGAACATGCCGCCGCGGATGAGCGGCAGCGTGATGTCCCTGGCGACCCGGCCCTCGCTGGCGCCAACTGACCGGCCGGCTTCCTCGAGCTCCTTGCCGATCTGCAGGAGCGTTCCGGAAATCAGCCGCATGCCATAGGCGAACCACACAATGGTATAAGCGAGCCATACCGAGATCATCGTGGCACGCAGGGGTGCGATCGGTTTGAAGAACAGAAATATCCACAGCATGGCGAGGCCAGCCACAATGCCCGGCATCGCCCGCGGTATCATGGCCACGTAGTCGACGACTTTGGTCAGGGGTGCGCTCGAGCGATGACCGGCGAGTGCCACGGCAGTATAGGCCGCGATCGAAGCCGCGCCGCCGACCACCGCGACGCCGACCGTGTTGAGAATGGCGCTGATGACATTCGGATAGTCAGCGAGATCGCGATAGTGATCCAACGTCAGCACCTGGAAGATATTCACCCCGACGCCCCAGCTTGTCACCAGTGAACGAATTGCGACGCCGCCCACCGGTATGATCACGGTGGCCGCGAACCAGGCCACCACAAGCGCGAAGGCCGGCCAGCGAAGAGCGCCCAGCCGGATGGGGTTGTGCCGACTGCCCTTGCCTTTGACAGACACATAGCGGCTGGCGTTGCGCAGCATGTAGCGCTGCAGCACCACCAGCGGCAGCGCGATCATGATGATCGCCACCACCACTACGGCCATCAACTGGTAGGAAGGAACACCGAGCTTGTTGGTGAGCTTGTAGAGATAGGTGGCGAGAACCAGCACGCCTTCCGGATCGCCAAGCACCAGCGGCAGGCCGAAAAGTTCGAAACCGAGGAAGAACACCAGAACCGCCGCATAGAGCACCACCGGCATCACCATGGGCAGCGACACACTGGCGGCGACGCGCCAAGGGCCAGCGCCGGCGGTGCGTGCCGCCTCTTCGAGGTCGGCGCCAACGTTGCGGAGCGCCGCCGATGCATAGAGATAGACATGTGGGACATGGGTGAGCCCGGCAATGATCGCGATCGATGTCACCGAATAGACATTCCAGGGCACGTAGCCGATCATCGACTTGACCGCCAGCGAGACGAAGCCGACTGGTCCCAGTGTCATCACATAGCCGAAGGCCAGCACCACCGCCGACATGAAAACCGGGATCAGGATGATCGGCTCCAGCCAGCGCTTGCCCGGCACGTCGGTGCGCACGATGATGAACGCCAGCAGGATTCCCACCGGAACTGCGATCACCGTCATGCCCACCGCGAGCTTGAGCGAAGTCGTCAGCGCTAGCCAGAAATCCGCGTCCGCGAGGATGAAGCTGTAGGCGTTCAGCGACAGATGCGCGGTTTTCTGGAAGAAAGGCGCGGACAGAAAACTCTGATAAATGATCAGGGTGACCGGTGCCAGCACCACCAGGATGGCGAGGAGGTTGGTGCTGACACGAAAGACACGGAAGGGCATGATCGCCTCGAACAAAGCCGGGGGCCGTCCGCTAGCAAGAGCGCAAGCGCGCCGTTCCGATGATTCTTAATAGCAAGAAGGGTGAGAGAGCCGACTGTGGAGGCACTCCCGATCAAGCGATTACTCGCCCTTCATGGCCTTCTGCCACTCGTTGAGGAACGCCAGCCGTGTCGTCTCGTCGAGACCTTCGAGCAGCTTGTCGTCGAGCGCGATCGGGTGAACGTTTTCACCGGCGGCGGCCTTTATGGACGCCAGCGTGGTTGCCCCTTCAACGTCATCACGAACGGCATAGAGCTTGATGTCGTCGGCGATCAGCTTCTGCGCGCGCGCCGACAGCAGATAGTCCACGAATAGCTTCGCAGCATTGGGATCCTGGGCTTCCGCCGGAATGACGGTGGCGCGGGTGGTCACCAGGACATAGTCCTTCGGGATTATCACACCGAGGTTCTCGTCCTTGGCCTGCTTGGCGAGGCCATATGAGCCGAAGATGCCATAGGCGATGGAATGTTCGCCAGACGTGACCTTCTCGATCATCGAGCCGGCGGAGCTGTAGAGCTTGATATGGGCCTTGCCAAAAGCCTTGTTAAGCGCCCAGGAATCGGTCCAGTTCTTGGCGTCCTGGTTGTAGAAATAGAAGCCGACACCGGATTTTTCCGGATCGTAGGACGCGATCTTACCATCATATTCTGCGGTCTTCCCGGTCATCAGCTTGAGAAGATCGGCGTGGGTTGCGGGAACATCGCCTTCAGGCACGAGACGCTTGTTGTAGACGAAAGTCACCGGGTCGGCGGTGGTACCATAGACCATGTCCTTGTAGGACGCCCAGGCCGGAAGGTGGGCCGCCTCCGCGGATTTGTATTCCTGCGCATAGCCGTCTGAGGCAAGTTTGATCTGCAGATCCGGAGCCGAAGACCATGCGACATCTGCCGTGCCTTGGCCCGAAGCGGTTTCGGCAATGACGCGATTGTAGAGTTCGGTGGAATTGAGGTCGGAATATTCGACGGCGATGCCGGGGAATGCTGCTTCGAAGTCCCTGAGCAAGGGCTGGACCAGCGCCGCATCGGTCGTCGAATAGATGCTGAGGTGTCCTTCCGCGGTGGCGGCGGCCACCAGATCCTTGTAGTTGTCCGGATACCCGGCGGGGATCTCGGCAGCGGCGGCAAGCGTCACAAAAGCGGCTGACAGCGAAAACGCGGCCATCATCGTCGCAAGACGATTTTTCATTAGGGTCTCCTCCAAGTTCGCCTAAATCGTACCTCCTCCAGGCACAAAAGGCGAGTATCATCCTGACCTGTCACCAACCTGTCACGGCGATGTCGAGGTTTGCTCAGCCGACTAGGCCCGATGGGTCGTGATCAGATTGTCGACGACAGCGGGATCGGCCACATCGACGTATTGCCGAATTGTTGAAATCTTGGGGCGGCATCCTACGCGTCACGGTCGCTGGCCCTGCGCATCGATCATGGACTTGCTCCAATCCTCGATGAAGCGGCGGCGCAACGCCTCGTCCTGTACGGCAAGTAACGCAGGGCCGATGCGTATGGCGCGCGCGATACCAGACTCCCCAAGTTTTTCCGGGCCGTCCGCTCCCTCAGGCAATTGCCCGTTCTCGGCAAAGAAGAAGGCGCTATCCCTGGCAACCTTCTGTCCCCGGGCTGACAGAAGGTAGTCGAGAAATCGTTTGGCAACGCCCATATTCGGCGCCGTCTTCGGAATGAGCGCGCCACGACTGAGTATCAGCGCATAGTCCCGCGGGACAACGACCCTCAAATCGGAATTGCCCCTGGCCGCGGCGTAGGCATATGACCCGATCATATTGTAGCCTATATATAGGCTCCCGTTTGCAACGTCCTGAAGGGTCTCCGCGGTGCAACAACGCACCACAGTTTCCGCTCGGCTCATGCTTTCCAGAAGCCGACCGTAGACCGCCGTCGTCTGCCGCGCATCACTGAACGCCAATAGGTAGCCGATGCCCGAAAGTCGGATGTCGAACGTTCCGACCCGTCCGCGATAAAAATCGATCCGCCGCCTGAGAAGATCGGCGAGTTCGATGTGGGTGCGCGGTACGTCGCCGGACGGCACGAGGCGGGCGTTATAGACGAAGACGGCCGGTTCGTAGGTAAAGCCGAATACCTCGTCGCGCCAGTTTGCCCAATTGGCGACATGCGCGGTTTCGGCCGACACGTGCGGCGCCGCGCAGCCGTCATTGGCGAGCTTCACGAGTTGGTCGACCGACGGAGACAACAAGATGTCGCCCAGCACCGCGTCCGTCCGACAGGCTTCACTGGCACTCCTTTGCAAGTCGTTGGTGACATATTCAACATACTCGACTGCCACGTTGGGGAAAACGGACTGAAAATCCCGGATCAGTGGTTCCATAGCCGCCAGATCGGTCGCGGCGTGGATCGACAGTCGGTCCTTCTCCGGCTGAGACGAAGGGAAAAATGCGCTGCTTCCTTCAGCAGCTCTTGCCGCGTGACCGATGCATAGGAGGACGGCAGCCATCAAACCGAATGTCGGCAATGTTCCCGTTATCATCCGGTCTTCTCCGTGGCGATGGGCAACGTCAAGGTGACGGTGAACCCTTGCGTGCCCTTCCCGCCATCCTTGCTTGTCTCGCGAAAGGTCAGCGCGCCACCGTGAGCCGCCGCAACCTCCGACGCGATGGCGAAACCAAGACCTGCGCTGCCGTCATGAGATTTGGACGTTTCGAAGCGCTGCGTGACCCGCTCCCACTCGCCCGGCGGAATGCCCGGTCCGTCATCTTCGACCTCGAGATGGGCACGCGTACCGTCGCTGCGTACTCTGACCTCAAGGCGCGACACCACTCCATGGCGCAAGGCATTGTCGATGATGTTGACGATCGCTTCGCGAAGGCTGACGGCGTCCGCAAGCACGACCGGCTCGTCGTCAGGCGCCTCGAAGGAGACGATAATGTCCGGATCGATAGTTATCGGAACCGCCGCACGGAAAGCGCGCCGTGCGACATCTGCCAGACCGTGCGGCTGAAGCTGCACGGAATCGGCACGATGGATGACCATGGCGTGGCTGAGCAACTGGTTGGTCAGGCGCGCAAGTTCGCTGGCGCGCTGCTGTACGCGATCGAGATGCTGGCGGCTCGACTTGTCCAGCTTGGCTTGACTCAACAGATCGAGCTGCGCCGTTAGCGCTGTCAGCGGCGTTCTGATCTGGTGCGCCGCGTCGGCGATGAAGCGCTGCAGGAGTTTCACGCGCTCGTCGAGCCGACTCATGAAATAATTGATGGAAGTAACGAAGGGCCGCAATTCTCTCGGTACGACGACCGTTACCGGCGTCAGGTCTTGTGGATCGCGACGGCGGAGCGTCGCTCCGAGATGCTTGACCGGTTGCAGAGAATAGCGAATAGCAATCATCGCTCCAGCCAATGCCAATATGCTCATGATCGCCAGAAGGACGGTCGCCCTGAGAGTCAATTCACCCGCGAGCGCGCGGCGGGCTTCCGTGGTCTGCCCAACGATGACATGCGCCCAACCGGATACGGCTGGATCGGACAGTGCGCGCGCCACCACCGCAATCCGAACCGGTTCGCCGCGATAATGCGCCGATTCCAATACCGGGACATCGTGTATTGCGGCCAGATCAACTTCTGTTTGCAGATCGGCATAACCTGTCAGCGTCGCGCCGGAAGGGCCGATCACGCGATAGAAGATGCGATCGCGGCTGGCGAGGCCCAGAAGTTCAAAAGCTGATACCGGCAGGTTGATGATGAGCGAACCGGATTCAACCGTAAGGCTGTCTGCCATCTGGATGGCCGCACCAAGCAGAAGCCGGTCATAGGCGTCATCGGCGGCGGTACGTGCGTAGTACGACGCCGCACTCACCAGAAGAGCCGCACCCAGGCCCAGCACCAGCGAGATGCGGACCGCCAGGCGCGTGAAAAGGGAAGGCTCAGCCGGTATCATCGGAAGCCAGCTGATATCCCACGCCCCGCACGGTGACGATCTGCGCCTTGGCGCCTTCCAGTTTCTTGCGCAGCCGCCCGACATAAAGTTCGATCGCGTTCTGATTGACCGGCTCGTCAAACCCGAAAAGCTGATCGATAAGTTCATCTTTGCTGAAGACGCGGCCTGGCCGCGACGCCAGTATCTCAAGCAACGTCATCTCGCGTCGTTTCAATTGCACCTCGCGCCTGCCTACTCGGACTGAGCGGCTGCCGCGGTCGAGCACGACATCGCCACACTGTACGATGTTGGTCGCCTCGCCGCTTTTCCGCCGGAGCAGAACACGGGCGCGCGCTTCCAATTCCCGGAAATCGAACGGTTTGACCAGATAGTCGTCGGCGCCGAGATCAAGCGCGCCAACGCGGTCCTCTATCTCGGAACGGGCCGTCAACATCAGAACCGGGGTCGTATTCCTTGCCTGCCGGAGCCGTCGAACGATTTCGAACCCGTCGAGGCTGGGCAGCATGACGTCGAGGATAACGAGATCGTAGCAGGTGAAATCGAGGATTTCTGCGGCAGCACGGCCGTCCGTCTCCCAATCGACTGCGTGGCCGATCGTTTCGAAGCGGCGGCTGATAGCCTCGCCAACGTCGCGCGTGTCTTCGACGAGGAGAATTCGCATGCCGGAGCATTTGCACGGAAGCAGCCGCCTATCAAGCATCACCTCTTAGCGGAGAGGCGCTTGACATCATCTGCAGATCACGCGTTGGCTTCAGCCCTGTTACCGTCAGCAGTTCAAGCTGTCCAATCATTTGAGCTTTATCGACGGGCTGCGTGATGGCGTCTGCCTTCATGTGATCTGCGCATCCACGCCAAGAACGGGGCGCGTCGGTACATCACCCGCGCTGCAAGCCACGGCTGGATACGCATTTTGCCGCATTCAACGTATTCGACCGCACCGTGATCAGTCGCTAGTTGATGCACCACCATCGCCATCAGGGGATTATGCTTCGGGCGATCGTGATGCTGATAGCGATTGCGCAATGCCATCATTTGCGCTTCAGAGACGTATCCAATTGTGTCATTAAGAGGATATCATGCCGACAGGCGATGGCAGTTTGAGCGACATTCTTGGGATCTTGTCGGTTCTCCTACTCGTGGCCGCAAACGGCTTCTTTGTCGCCGCCGAGTTTTCCCTGGTCGCCGTGCGCCGAAGCCGAGTTGCCGAACTCGCTGCGGCTGGGCGGCTGAACGCGGCAGCGCTCCAGCGGGCCGTCGACAATCTCGATGCCAATCTGGCGGCGACCCAGCTCGGCATCACCATTTCATCGCTGGCACTCGGCTGGATCGGCGAACCTGCTCTCGCGCATCTCGTCGAGCCTCTCTTGATCGGGCTGCTCGGGTCGTTGGCGACTGCGGGCTCACACACTGTCGCCGTCGCGATCGCTTTCATCATCATCACCGCGCTTCACATCGTGCTTGGCGAGCTCGCACCAAAGAGTCTGGCGCTCCAGCGCAGCGAAGACACTGCGCTCTGGGTCGTGCGTCCGCTCGGTCTGTTCCTCTTTCTGCTCAGGCCGGCGATTCTAATGCTGAATGGTCTCGGCAACCTCGTTCTGCGACTCTGCGGCCTGCGCCCGGGAACCGGTGAGGATTCATTGCACTCGCCAGACGAGCTGAAGCTTCTGATCTCGGCCAGTCAGGAAGGCGGGCTGTTGCAGCAGGCGCAGCGGGAGATGGTCGAGCGGGTCTTCAATATCGGTGAGCGCCGCATCAGTGACATCATGACGCCTCGGCCGGATATCGACTGGATCGACGTGAATGATGACCGAACCGAGATTCTTCGTACGATCCGCGATTGCCGCCATGAGCAGCTCCTTGTTGGCAAGGGCGGTATCGATGAACTGCTCGGCATGGTTCTGAAGAAGGACATGCTCGACCAGGTTCTTGACGGGCAGGTTCTCGATCCGATGGCGATCATCCGTGAGCCGCTCGTCGTTCATGAATCAACGCCGATTTTCAAAGTGCTGGAGCAGTTCAGGAAGGCGCCCGTCCGCATAGCAATGGTCCTCGACGAGTACGGAAGTCTGGAAGGAATTGTTACCCAGACCGATTTGCTTGAAGCCATCGCCGGCGACCTGCCCAACATCGAAGGCGAAGAGCCGGATGTCGTCGAGCGTGAAGACGGCTCCCTTCTCGTGGTATGATGTCGGCCCAGGACGCGTTCGATCGCCTTGGTTTTCGAGCACGACCAACTGAAGGCGACTTCCATACGATCGCAGGATTTGCCCTGTTTCGACTAGGGCATCTGCCTGAGGTCGGGGAACATTTTGAGTATGGCGGCTGGCACTTCAAGATCGTGGACATGGATGGCCGGCGGATCGACAAACTGCTCGCACGAAGGAACTCTCCCACGGGGCGGCAAGAAACATCGGAGGTAGATGGGCTCAGAACATAGGCCAATGAATAGGCCGCCATGGCCTCGTCGAGGTCGCCGGTGCCTGCGAACCAACTGTATCCTGCGTGATCCAACGTGACTGACACTGATGCACCATCACCCGGTCGACGAAAGGCGAAAGCACCCGCACCACCCCCATGGCGTTGCCGGTCACCTCGACAACGACCTCGTCCGTCCTGTTCAAGCTGCGGCCAAATCCCTCCAGTCCGGAGCGGGTCATGTCGGCGTCCGTGATGGCGCAGCCGGCCATCTTCGCAGAACACCACTTCCGCAAAGGTGCGGTGGATAGCCATTCCAATTACAGGTCATTGCCCCCTCTCTCCTTGAACAATCGGGAGCCGGCGGGCGACGCGACACCTACGGATCCGCGCTCTCGGCGCAACCGGGCAGGTCGCAGGGGCGGCCAGCTACTAACGCGAGCTCGCAGCTTATCGAATACATCGGCCTGCCCGCACTTGGCGTGCTCCCGGTGCCGCTGTCCCGGATGGTCACACATGCGCTGAAAATCTCGCATCTCCAGCGGGGGATCAGATGGCACCGTCATGATCATACCGGTTACCAACCCGATCGAGCGCCTCAACGGCGAGGTCAAGCGGCGCACCGAGGTCATCGGCACCTTCCCAAATGATGACGCCATCGTCCGTCTGGTTGGCGCGATCCTGCTCGAGCAGAACGATGAATGGGCCGTGCAGCGGGCGAGATACATTACGCTGGAAACCATCAGCCAAATGAGCGATGATCCGCTCATCAGCCTGCTGTGGCGCGCTGATCATTCCCGGCCCATGCCGGAAGCTGCGGCGACCAAGCCGTCAACTACACCACTCCCTGGGACACGATCCTGATGCGCTCACGCTTCAAGCCAAGACCGCAATCCAGATAGCGAGCCAATCATGAAATCCGAGACAGCAGCCACCGAAAGCGTTGAGCCGGCGGCTAAGGCTGTTCCATCGGGTTGGCGAGTGTTGATGACACGCGAACGTTGGACCGAAGTCGCTCGCATTATATTTACCGGCCTGATGGCCTTTCTGTACTGGCAACAGCTGATTCCCATTCAAGCTTTGTGGGGGGCGGTTGCCATCGGCTTGTATCCGCTTGTCAAAACCGGCGCCGTTGACCTCGTAAAAGAGCGCAAGATCGGTACCGAGATATTCGTCACCATCGCTACGGTGGTAGCGCTGATCGGAGGCGAGACCGTCGCCGGCGCGGTCCTCATGGTGATCATTCTGATCGCAGAGTTCATTGCCGATTTGAATATGGATCGTGCGCGAGCCTCGATCAAAGACCTGATCGGCTCGGTGCCCCAGGTGGCACTTGTGCGGGACCCAGGTGGCGAACGCATGGTCCCGATCGAAAATTTGCGCGCGGGCGACGTTGTCTTGGTGCGGGCCGGCGAGAAGATCCCTGTCGACGGCATCGTCGTCGGTGGAGCGGCTTCGGTCAACGAAGCATCGATCACAGGAGAGAGCATTCCGAAGGACAAAAGCGACGGCGCCGATGTCTTTGCCGGAACCTTCGTCGAATCCGGCGCCCTGGACATCGAGACCGAGAAGGTTGGTGCCGACACCACCTTTGCCCGCATCATCAGTCTGGTCGAGAATGCCGAAGCGGAACAGGCACCCGTCCAGAAACTGGCGGATAAGGTCGCGTCATGGCTGATCCCGGTCGTGCTGATCTTCCTGGTTGCGGTTTATCTTTATACCCGCGACGTTCGGATGATCGTCACTCTGCTGATTTTCACATCGCCTGCCGAACTCGGATTGGCGACTCCTCTGGTGATTATCGCAGCCATTGCGCGAGCCGCACGCAGTGGAATTCTGGTCAAGGGGGGCGTCTATCTGGAGTCTTTGGCCAAGGTCGACGTCCTGGTGTTCGACAAGACAGGCACCCTGACGGCGAACAAGCCCGAGGTTGTCGGCGTGGAGATGCAGGACGGCACGCTTTCGGAAGCTGATCTGCTCAGCCTTGCCGCCGCCGCCGATCGGCGCTCCGCTCACCCCTTGGCGAAAGCGGTCGTCAACTATGCCGCCCGGATGAAAATCGATGTCCCGGAACCGGAGCAGTACGAGCAGTTGCAGGCGCGCGGTGTGAAGGCGACGGTCTCCGGACGCACCGTGCTGGTCGGGAATGGATCGTTGCTGCGCGAGGCCGGCGTGCCGCTTTCCGATGCGATCGAAAAGGGCGGACAGACGCCGGTTCACGTCGCGGTCGATGGGAAATTCGCGGGCGTGATTCTGATTGCCGACACATTGCGACCAGGTGCGCGCGAAGCGCTGGCAAAGCTCCGTGCGACCGGGGTCAAGCGCATGGTGATGGTGACGGGTGACAATGAGGCCACAGCGCGGACCATCGCCAAGGAACTCGGCGTGGATGAAGTGCGTGCCAATCTGATGCCGCAGGACAAGGTCGCCGCCATCGCCGAACTGCAAAAGCAGGGCCATCGCGTGGCGATGGTCGGCGACGGGATCAACGACGCGCCGGCGCTGGCACGCGCCGATGTCGGCATTGCGATGGGCGGCGGCGGCACGCAGGCGGCACTGGAAGCCGCCGACATTGCATTGATGAAGGATGATCTGGCAAAAATTGTCAGCGCGCGCGCAATTGCTCGACGTGCTTACCGGACAATTCAGGAAAATATTTTTGTCGGTGTCGGTGTTGTGCACGTTTTGGGCATTACCGCAGCGCTGATGGGCTGGATCGGTCCTATCCAGGCAGCGATTTTGCACTTGGGGCCAGATGTCCTGGTGTTCCTGAATTCGGCAAAACTGCTGCGCGTTCGAATCCAAGATGTTTAGCGCATCTCTTTGGAGCCTAAGGCGCTTGCAGTTCTTTGGACGACAAACGCGTCCAATTCGCATCGTCCACGAAACCGGGCAACCGCAACCAGAGTACGCTTACTGCTGTGGCGCTGGTGGCGGTGTGCCCCCAAACCACCCAGCCGCATACCCGATCACAAACAGCACCACGATCACGGCTGCCACACCGTACCAGAGGCGCCTGTCCGTGAAATTCATCGTTACCTCCAAATATCGCGCTGCGCCTGACGACCCAGCGATTTCTTCGATCCTTTGGTCGTCGTTTTCGTGACGAGCGACTCATCTGATCCCCTGACAGAGTAGGCCAAGTATGGCTTCCAGAGAAGCGCGTAGGCCTGTCTGCGGTGCCAAAGCCGCCGGCTGCAAGCGGCTCGCGGAGGAGCGAGCATCTGGAGGACGCTGGGATCGACCCGAGCTCCATCGGCTTCTTGGCGAGCTCGAAGAAGGCGATATCGTGGTTGTCCGGAAACTAGACCGACTGATGCGGTCACTCAAAGACCTGCTCCTTATCCTTGAGAAGATCGAGGCCGCCGGCGCCGGGTTCTGCTCACTGACCGAGGCAATCGGCACGACCACGACGGCAGGCCGCATGATGATGCGGATGCTCGGTTCCTTCGCCGAATTCGAGCGAGCCATCGTACGGGAACGCACCATGGCGGGGCTTCAAGCGGCCAGGAGCGCGGGCGAAAAGGTGGTCGTCGCCCAAAACTCACGTCCGATCAGCGCTCCGAAATCATCGGCATGCTGAATGATGGTCCACCCGCCGCCGAGATTGCTCGCATCTTCCGAGTTCATAGGGCCACTGTGAGACGTATTGGCGCTCAGACGAAAATGAATGTTCGCTGATTGTGGGTCCAATTGGCCGCTTTCGCAGCGACGTACGCACCGGCCCTCCTCGGACGCGTACCCCCGGCCTGCAGTTATTGGTATTGTACCAGCTGCCTACGTGGTTGGTTCGGCGGAACACATCCTGGAGCAAAAGAATTCGAACCGAACTAGCCAAAGCGGTCATTCGATTCGTCCGATCGGATGACTGCTACTGGCGCACGTGGTCGGTTGGTGCGTTCAGACATCAGATTGCCTGATGAGGCTCGGGAAGGTCCGGCCGGGGTGGTAGCGCGCGAAGGTCAGTATTGGAGAAGCGCCGGGAATGGTGGCTCCTGGCGCCGCTGTGGCGAAAGACGCGTGCATCGACACCACTATCCGCTGACGCAGCGCTTGCTCCGGTCGATGACGTGGACGCCTTTCAGGGATGGGAGACAACCGACGGCGAGTTTCCGCCGGGAACGTGATCGCGGTGACCAAAGCCATCTTGAACGGCAAGGCCGTGCAGACCTGCTCCATCAGGCTGCTCGACGTCGACCGCGCGACATTCGAGCAGCGTGGACACAAGCTGGCAATGTAAGGGGTTAGGCGCCGCGCTGTTGCAAGACGCCGTTCTGCGCACGCGTTACGCCGCGACGATCCTCGGGATTCGCGGCCTTCTTGTTCATGCCATATCGGACGAAGCGAAAGCCTTCTACGAGCACTACGGCTTTGCGGCTTTCCCGAAAAATCCGATGACCCTTGTGCTCTCGCTAAGGCGCGTTGAAAGAGCGGGCCGAAACGTCTTGTTGTGCACAAGTTGGTAATCGCCTCGTAATCAAGCAGCCGGAAACAGCTTCCAGCGCCGCGGCCTGAATGCCACCCGGCTTTTCTGCGCCGCCGGATGGTCGACGGGCAGCTCGATCTCAACCCGCTGGCGCTCGCCGCCGATTTCGAGCTCGACCCGCCTGGTATCGGCAACGCGGCGGCTGGCGGCGACCGTGCCGGCGATGCAGCCATTGCATTCTTCCACCAGATCGACGTCGTGCGGGCGAAAGAACAGCGTCGCTTCGCCTTGCGGCGCCTGCGGCGCGGACAGCCCGATCGGGCGGTCAACGATCCAGACCTGGCCGTCCTCGACCTTGACCGGGATCGAGCTCGATTCGCCGATGAAGCCGTAGACGAAGGGCGAGTTCGGAGTGTCGTAGATTTCGTCGGCGGTGCCGACCTGCTCGATGCGGC
>NZ_JAMYPQ010000036.1:0-22286 GCF_040320455.1 Mesorhizobium sp. M0698
TTGCAGTGTGGCGCCCCCTTTCGGCACTTCTCGGATTCCTCACCGACCGCCTCGTGCGACACAAGGTAACGCCATACATCGAGAAACTTGAGGTGAAAACACCCAGCCTCGCGCAGACGGTGGCCAACCTTTCGGGTGGCAATCAGCAGAAAATCAGCGTCGCCAAATGGCTGGCAGCAGGCGTCAAGATCTTGCTGGTTGACGAGCCGTCAGTCGGCATCGACATCAAGACCAAGGCTTACCTGCACGATTTGCTGCGCGAACTCGCCGACAACGGCACTGCCATTTTGCTGATCACGAGCGACATGCCCGAAATGATCCTGCTCGCTGACAGGATTCTGGTCATGAACGACTACCGGCTTCAGGGCCAGTTAATCAATGACGGATCCTATGCCGGCATGAGCGAGGGCATCATGAATCTGATCCATAGGGCTGAGGCCGCCTAAGCTCCTCACACTTTCAGGACTTTTCACCATCGGCCAAGAGGATCCCGTGGACAGGCGTGAGTTCGGCAGGACTGGATTGCAGGTATCCGCGCTGAGCTTTGGTGCGTCCTCTCTGGAGGTGTGGGCATGGGCCTCGCCGAAACCCTTGGCAGAGGCAAACTCGAAATCCCAATTGGCCCCCTTCTGGCCGGGCGATTCATGCGTGATGACGATGATGCCGGCGTCCTTGGCCTTCTGCAGCACCGGCTCGAGCACCTTGGCGTCGTTCGGCACCACGCCGATGACTTTTACGCCCTGAGCGATGAGATCCTCGATGGCGCGAACCTGAAGTGCAGGATCGGCGCTGGTCGGGCCAACCATGAACGCATCGATGCCGAGCTTCTGACCGCGCTCCTTGATACCGGCCTCCATCGCGTTGAACCACGGAATGCCACCAATCTTCACGACGATGCCGACCTTGCCGGCCTATTGCGCCAGCGCCGCGAACGATGCGCCAAGCGATAGCGATGGGCGAGCGCCACGGCGGACGCTTCGCTGCAAGTTGATGGGTTCTCCGCCGCAGCCGAAGTTGTGTTGGACGGGTCTTCATATCTCGCCCCCATCTTAGTCTTTCAGGCTCGGAAACAGCAGCCAGCCCGCCGTCCGGGGAATGCCGCTTGCCGTGAAGAGCTGTTCCTACGGGATCATCTGTTGGGCGATGCGCACCAGATCATTGAGCGCCGAGCGGATCTGCGGCCAAGGGAACTCGGAGCATTCCTCCCAGGCCTCGCCCTCACGCAACACGGCATCGAGCTTGCCCGCTATACCGGCGAGAGTCGTGGCGGGCGTGGACGAGATCACTTCCAGCAGATCCTCCGCCCGGTCACCAGCCTCGCGCTCGGCCCTGAGCGCTGCGGTGTAACCGGTCTCCTCGGCAGCCGCATCCCAGCGTGCCTGATGCGCCGCGAAATCAGCTTCGGCTCTCTCGCGCAGAGCCGCCATAGCCGGCCCCTTTGCCGAGCACGCTATGGAGCGCCTCGATCGAGTGGAGCGTCACGTCCTCACCCTCGGGCAGGCAGATGCTCACACAAGGAAAGCCAACGCTGTGGACAAGCTGCGTCTCGAGGCGCTGCTGCCCCTGGCAAAGCTGCTCTGTCAGCTTGTGGGCTTTCTCCCATTCAAGCCAAACCGCCAGCGCTGGATCGGAGGGGGGCGTCTTCGTTGCCGCTACGTTACCGGCAACCGCATTCTTCTCAAGCACCAAAGCGGCCGGCGTGATCATCGCTCCCGCAAGCACTTGCCTGCGAGTGACGAAAGGCAGAGTCATGGTATTGTCGGAATCAGATGGGGTATTCGGCTCGAGCCCATCTTCAAAGGTGATGCAAAGAGGTGTTGCGCTTCGAGCTGATGATAACTTGGTCTGTCCAGACAGCCACAAGCATCAGGAAAGGAAGCGCAACATGAAGCATTTTGTTGGCCTCGATATCTCGGTGAAGGAAACCGCCGTTTGCGTTGTCGACGAAACCGGCAGGATTTGTCGTGAGGTGAAGGTAGTCAGCCACCCTGACGATATCATTGCGGTGCTGAAGGACTCGACTTGGAACGTCGAACGGGTCGGGCTCGAAGCAGGGCCCTTGTCGCAGTAGCTATTCGAGGGGCTGGCCAGGGCCGGGCAGAGAAGCACGAACCCGCGAATGATGTCAGAAGCTAGTAAGGCAGAAAATGACAAAAGCGCTTGACCCCAAGCCGCCGAATAGAGAAGCCATGATCCGAGCTCCAATCAGCTTGGGTAGTGGTTAGGCCGTGCAAGGTGTAACGAGCACCTCGTGCGGCCGCATCTTTGTCTTCCAAAATGTCACTTTTTGTGACTTTTAACAAGCAGAATATCATGAAAAAAGACATATCGCCCCAGCAGCTCCGCGCCGCCCGAGCCTTAATTGATTGGACGAGAGAGGATCTGGCTAACGCATCGGGGATAACCGTTCGCACGCTCGTCAGAATTGAGAATGCCCAAACCACTTCGAGGCAAACCACGTTTGACGCGTTAGTTGCGGCGCTCGAAACTGCCGGGATCGAATTCATCCCGGAAAACGGTGGTGGTGCTGGCGTTCGCCTGGCGCGTAGATCTAACAGTCCAAAAGGCCAAATGTGACCGTTTTGCATAGACCGGCTGTCGTTCGTAACCGTGGCCTGCGGGATTACCGAAAGCCGCAATTGCGTATCCGACCTGTTGGAGCGGCGCTCGACTGGTCAGAGGGAAGGCTTGGCGCGCTGCTCCTCAATAGGTGAGCTAGCAACAGCTCGTCTGGACCGAAGACGATCCGCTCCGAGGCCGCCCGAAACGGCGGCGAAATTCTCAAGGCTCTGACGGATGGAGCAACAGAATTCCTTGTGGAGCGCGGCAGCGGAACCTGGAGTAGGAAAGGCCTTGGTGAGCACCATACCTCAGCCGTCACATCCCGATTCCGCGCTTTCTGCCGAAGCTCCAGTCGATGCCGCCGCTGTTTTGCACGAGGCCGGTGATGTGCTGGCCGATGCGCCCTTCCAGCATCGGCTGCCAGGGCACGAGCCGAAAGCCGAGACCATTGTCCAGCATGGCGAAGCGCCCGCTCGCAAGACTGACGGGGCCAAGCAGCGTGCCGCCGACATGATTGCCGGGCTGGACGGGCGCGAAAGTGAGGCCGCGCGCAGCGGCCATTTCTTTGCCGACGCGCGCGACCTCCTGGCGCTCCAGCGTGCCAACAAGGTCGCGCGCGAAGGTGATGGTCCGGCTCGTCGCGTCGCGTTCGGCATGGCCCATCCTGACAAGCTGGGCAGCCCGTTTATCGAGCGCGTTGTCGACGTCGAGACCAAAGCCTGACCGGACCAGCGGCATGGGGATCCTGGCCGTAAGCTCCCGGTCGAGCCAGGTGGCGCCGTCGCTGCCGATCTGCGCGTCGAGGTCAAGCGTCGAAAGCACGCGGATGGAGAAGTCCTTGCCGCGGCTGCGGGCATCGTAGGCGATGCCGCGCTCGGGCAAGTTTTCCGGAATGCGCCAGTGGTCTTCGTCGATGCGTTCGACATGGCCGGCCCGGCGCAGCGCTTCGAGACGGCGGACATGGAAGCGGACGAAGGCGTCCGGGTCCTTGCCCTGCTGCAAAAATGTTTCCCGGATCGCCTCCAGGTGCCTGCTCGGCCGATAGATGCCATCCTCGCCGGCTGCGACGCCGATGTTGCGGTCGGCGGCACGCGGCTCCTCCTTCGGCGGGATCGGATCAAGCGCTACGATATGGCCGCGCTGGATGTCTTCGAGCTTTGCCGCATCGGCGGTCTCGACATAGTGCGTTCGTCCGTCGACGCCATCGATGACGAGCGACAGCCGGTCGCTCATCTCGTCGCCGGCAAGCCCCTTGGCAAGCACACGGCCGACGACCGGCTCGGTGATGGTCTGGCGGTGCATGACATATTGCGCCGCGCCCCGTTCATCGGCGAGGCCGTGCTCCTCGAGTGCCCGGTGCATGGTCTTGATGATGTCGTTGCGCTCGCCAAGCGCGCGCAACGTGCTTTCGGCTCTGTCGGAGATCAACCAACGGCCGGGCTCCATCTCGTTCGCCAGGCCGAAGTGCTCCAGCTTCTTTGCCCGATCGATCAGCAGATAGCGATTGCTGGAAATGGTGTAGCTGTCGCTGGCGTTGGGACGGAGATCGACAACATCGTGCTCCTGCTGTTCGGCAATCAGCATGCGGTCGAGCCGGGTCAGCCGTTCGGCCCCGACTTCGTTGGCCAGCTTGCGGGCGACCTCGACCTCGCTTTGCAGGCCGAGTTCCCGTTCGACCAGCTCGCTTGCCCGGTGACGAATGCCATGGGCGATGTAGTCGCCGGCGATGTTCAGGATCTTGCTGTCATCGGTGACGCCGCGCACCAGGATATGGGTGTGCGGATGACCGGTGTTGTGGTGGTCGACGGCGATCCAGTCGAGGCGCGTGTTGAGGTCGGTCTCCATCTGCCGCATGAGATCGCGGGTGAAGGGGCGCAGGTCTTCCATCTCCGCGGCATCCTCCGGCGCGACGATGAAGCGGAACTGATGCCGGTCGCCGCGGCCGCGCTCGACGAAGGCCTTTGCGTCGGCCTCGTCGTCGACGGCCGAGTACACCCTGCCCTTCTCGCCGTCTCTGGTGACGCCGTCGCGCTGGAGATAGCGCAGATGCGCATCGACGGCCTTGCTGGTCGACACGAACTTTTGGCCGCGCCCGGTGGTCCCCTTGCCTCGTCCTGGCAACTTGACGACGCGCGCCTTCACGACGACGCGGCGGGAGCGAAAGCGGACGCCATTGCCGTCCTGCTTCCAACCGCCACCATCCCTTGGCAACTCTGCTGCCAGCTTGCCGCCGCGGCCGCGGGCGTTGAAGCGGCCACTCCCCTTCCCGGCACCGCTGCTTGCACCGAGGCGATAGGGATTGCCGCCCTGCTTGCGGATGGCAATCTCGACCTGGCGCACAAAGGGCAGCGTGCGCGAATTGACCGGCGCGCCGCCATGCCGCGTCCGGCCGGTGCGAACCTGGAATTGGTCGCTGTCACGATTTGCCATGACGACAGCATCGGGAGTCGGATTTCGCGCTTCAAGATGGCTGGAGCGCGGCGCGTACTATGGCGCGCAAAGCCTTGCTGTGGCGTATAAACGGCGGATCGCACATCGCCCGGGCACCGCACCTTTACTTTTCAGATCAGCAGGATAGCGGACCAACCGGCACCCGCCACACCTCGCGTGGTGCCTCCCGGTGTCCGCATGTGCCGGAAAAAACAATGTGCAGACAGACACTTACGAGCAAAGCGAGGGCGAGCGCCAGCTCGCTTTATCTTGCTGTCCCCCACCACCCTCGCTGTCCCCCACCACCCTCGGTAACCGTCCGGATCCTGCACATCTTTCGGGTCGTGCAATCTCGCAACATGTGACGTTCCTTGCTATTGAGAGATTTCCGGCGGTGCCTCAACGTTCCTGGGACAAGGCCAACAACCCGTGCTGGTCGACGCATGACGCGACCTGGTATCGGGCCGTTTTGAGGCGGAGGAATATTGCCGCCGGCGCAAGCTTTCGACGAAGACTTTTGAGCTGTGAGTGCGCCATCTGGTGAGCCCGGAAGATCGGCGCAAACGTGCGGAATATCTGCGGAAATTGCGCCAGGAAAAGCCGGAAAAGCGGGGCAAGAAAGGGCCGCCGAAGCGACGCAAGAGCCCGCGCCGCTACCGCTACAGCGTGCGTACGGACACCGGTCCGATTGCCCTGCAGGCGTTCTGGGGCAAGCATGTGGAGGCGATGAACTGGAGCGGGTTGGGGCTTGCCGAATATGCCGCGGCGCTCGGACTTTCGCCCCATGCGCTGCGCAAATGGCGCCCTCGTCCCCGAGGAATTCGAGGCCGAAGTGGACTGGCGATCTCTGTTGCATCCGAGTGCGCGGGCTCAATTCAGCAGCGCTGCTAATTGCGTACGGCGCCAATGTCACTTGACACCGCGGTTGACGGGCGGTCGAACCGGCGCCGCTTCAGCGACGCACAGAAGCAGGCGATCGTGCAGGAGACGGAGAAGCCCGGCGTCAGTGTGGCGGAGGTTTGCCGCCGCCATGGGATGGCCACCAGCATGCCTTCGGCCGGCGTGTCCAGTTCGGCGTGACCGCTCGCAAGGCGCCGCAATTGGCAACGGTTGCACTCATCCATGGGACGGAAACCGAACCGCCGGTACTGACTGCCCTGCGCAATCTCGTACGACCGCCGGACGGCGTGATGACAGCCCAACTGGACGACGGGCGGCGCGTCTTTGCATCCGTCGGCACAATGCAGATGCAGTCCAGCAGCATCTCGCGGCGAGGAAGAACGCATCATGATCGTCGTTCCGACGGGGGTGAAGGTGCATCTGGCGCTCGGTCATACCGACATGCGCAAGGGGCTCGATGGGCTCGCGGCGCCGTGGTGTCAAACGAGTTGTCAGCTGCGGGGTGGCAAGCGCTTCAAAAGCAGCACGCCGTTCATCAGATATTCGTTGAGCCAGTAGGCGGCAGCCGTTCGGGCGCATGCCGGCTGCCATGTCAGCAACATCCATCCTGCCGATCGGCGCGAGGCGGTGCAGCCCACCTGAATGAGTCCCACAAGAGGTACACGCGAGGGCCAATTCATGCCGGGGCGAGACCAGGACCGCGGCACAGAGTGTCGCGACGACAATTGTTCATGGCTCAATCCTGCGACGCAGGAGCCATGATTCATGGCGCTGGCTTGCGTTGGGCTGTGCGCTTGGCGCGCGGAGAAGCGAGGGGGAAAGCCTTCCTGCTTCCCCGACGCGATCGGCAACTTGTCTGCAGCCGGACCGAACGATCGCAGCGACACTTGCCTGCTTGATATTTACACGGAATGAGGTTTGTTGGCGGAGTAACGAATTATTTGCCTGGATTGGCGAATAGACAGACCATCCGTTTTCAAAGCGCGCTTTGGACAAGAGGAAATTCGATGACCGTTTCTCCAGACCCAAGCGACCAGGCTGATCTCGTATCAATCACCGCTGACATCGTTTCCGCCTACGTTTCGAACAATCCGTTGCCGGTCGGCGAGTTGTCGAAGCTGATCGGGGATGTCTATGTCGCTTTGCAAGGGATCGGCACACCTGTGGCTCCGACCGCAGCCAAACTGGAGCCGGCGGTGTCGATCAAGAAGTCAGTGTCACCTGATTTCATCATATGCCTGGAAGACGGGAAAAAGTTCAAATCCTTGAAGCGGCATATCGGAACGCACTACAACCTGAGTCCGGACGAATACCGCCAGAAATGGAACCTGCCCTCCGACTATCCTATGGTTGCGCCGAACTACGCGGCGACTCGCTCGGCCCTGGCAAAATCAATAGGATTGGGCCGCAAGGCGGCAGCGCCAGCGACAGCTGCGGCGGAAAAACCAAAACGAGCTGCTCGCGCGCCAGCGGCGGCAGCAATTGCCACGGCAATCAAATCGCCGGTGAAGAAGGCGCGCAAAACACCCGTCAAAGCATAGCGTGCTGCACCAGATAGAGGTGCAGTGGCGAACCTGAACATGGCGAAGCCCCGCCTTGCGCGGGGCTTCGTGTTAGCTCGGATCACTCGGCGGCGCGGCGGGACCAGATGAGCGAGAACTCGCCCCCGGGGTCGGTTTCGACCAGGCTCGCATAGATCGGAGCGGGGAAGCTGGGATCGTCGAGCTTGACTGAGTGATAGTCGCGGCCCTCGCGCGAGGTCTTCTTCCATGCCGCCCCGAACTCGATGGCGCCGGCGAAGATGCGGAAGTCCGGACCTTTTTCATTGTCGCCGTCGACCGGGGTGAACGACACTGTCTTGACGTTGAGGTTGAGGGTTTTGACTGAGCCGGAGAAGCCGTTCGCGGTGCGGGAGAATGTGCCGATCGTCGCCATTGTGGTGGTCCTTCTGTTTCTCGGGCCGCGCCCATTGCGGCCTCACATGAGGGACCACTCGTCAAGCTGTGGCTCTGAGCTGCTGAGTGGTCGTTTCTGGAGGACGCTCCGCTCGGTGCGAGGCGTCCTGTCAAGGGTGCTCAATCGCATTCGGCACAAGCAGCGCGATCCCTACCGCCACATGAACCTGAGGTCTGAGCCCATTCCTGATCCGCGCGTTTGCACGTATCAACCTCACATCCGGTCGCCGCTCGAGCGGCCGCACCATAATCCCGCCTGCGGCGGCAAGGGCTCAGGAGGACGAGACCAGTCTCGATGACGGCGTTCAAAGCCATGCCGCAATGCGGTCGTCCACCTGGTTCCGGCGGGGCTGATCAGGCCCTGGCCGAACTGGAATGCGGTCAGATCGTCATGGTCTTACAAACGCTCCTTCGATCACCACGCCGGCGCGGACGTATTTCCACAAAGCCACGATCAGCTTGCGGGCCAGCGCGGTAATCATCACCTTCTTGAAGCATCCGCCATTCTGGGCAACTCGCTCGTTGAACCAGCGGCTGAGCGCCGAGGCGGGCTGGTGCCGCAACCAGAGCCACGCCATTTCCAGCAGCGTCGATCGCAAGCGTGGGTTTCCGGACTTTCCGATCCCCTGTTCCCGGTCGATCGACCCGCTTTGCCATGGCGTCGGCGCAAGGCCGGCATAGGCCGCCAGCTGCCGGCGATTGTCGAAACACCGAAACAAGCCCTCTCCCCACAGCACGGCCGCAAACTCTGGTCCGATACCGACGACTTTCGACAGCATAACCACTTCACGCGCCGATTGGCGTTCTTCGGCGAGCATGGCGTCCCGTTCCGCCTCGACTGCCTTGATCTGATCGAGCAGCATTTCCATTCGGTCGACCTCACGCAGAACCTGGCGCTTCATATTTGCGGGCAGATCCCGTCCATCGCCGGTGTGAAGAGTTTCCAGCCGATCGCGACGATCACGCCGCAAAGGATCGTAGCCGGTGATGCCCTGCGAGAAGAGCAGACCCTTGATCCGGTTGCCGTGCCGGATGCGTTCTTCCATCAACACCTTGCGCTCCCGGACGATGCGGCGGCGATCCTCCTCATAAGGGCTCGGCACGCGTAGCATGGAGCAGACTCGCGGTTCGCCACGCTTGAACGCCAGCAGCGACGCCGAGTGGTTTTGAAAGCAAGGCAGCGCACAAAGAGCTGGACGAGATCTTTGTTTCGGTGGAGTTGAGCAAGAAGTCCTGGCTGGTCACCTCGATTCGCCGGGAGCTGGCGAGAAGTTATCGCGCCATACCATCCCCGGCGCGGATATTGCCGGGTTTCTTGGCCGCCTCGCTCAGTTGAAGCAAAGGCTCGTAGCCGAACCGGCCGCGACTATCCGTTCGTCATCATTCAAGGGGCCGGCCTTGATGGCTTCTGGGTCCACCGAGTTCTGGAAGCAGAAGGCCACGACACTCATGTCGTTGACGCAGCATTTTGAACATCACTACGGTTCGGTCGCTCCTCCAAGCGCCCGCCGTGCGGGTGGCGGAGGAGTTGTATGGCCTCATGAGGGTTGAACGAATGTTTCGGGCAAGTTTGCAGCCAGCTCCGCCGACTGAACCAAGTCCGGAGATTCCATATCGACGCTTGGGTTGGACGCTCGCGCCAGCCGGAACCAACGGCGGCCACAAGCGGTTTACCAATCGAAGGGACTGCAATGGATGCAGGATAATGGAATTTTTGGATATGGAACTGGCGAGAGCCCGACAGCGGCTCAACGGAGCGCAGCTTTCCCTTAAACGTGCGAATGAAATGCTGGATGAAGACTGCGGCGTCGGCATCAATATCGCGCTGTGCAGCAGGATACGGGCTGCGCAACGGCGCGTGGTGGAGGCCAGATCGCGGTTGACGAAGATCGATCCCACCAGCGCTGACGGAGTTCGCACACGTTGAACCATCCGGGCCGTGAAAGCCTTCCGATCCGCCGCTGCCCCATGTCGTCACGGCTAGCGCCTCAGACCGCGCAGCAATATGTGAGGACCGGCCTCTCATTCGTCACGCCCTCCGGCCAGCTCTTTGCGAGCGTAAGATCGGACAGCGGAACCAAAGGCGGATTCGCGAATTCTACCGCTAGACAATTGGATTGTCGCCCATGAGGCTCGCGACCCTCCACCTTGAAACTGCGAGATACGGCGATGTATATCGCGCCGCCAGGCTCGCGCGACTGACGCGGCAAATGATCCGGCACATCAAGCGCACTGACACCTCGGCTCAAAACGTCGAGCAAGCGCTGGCTAGGTTGGCCGAAGCAAACGCGCCCATGGACCGGCTCACGCTGCATCAGTAAGGCCGCCACGCTCATGCCCGCCCCCGCATCGGCACGATGTGCGGCGGGTTGTTCGTGTGGCGTTCCCTCCACATCCGTTTCGCGGTGCCGGGGATGGCGCTGATGATCTTGGCGATCGGGCGCTCGCTGCCCAGTCGAGTAGATCGAGCTGCGCTGGGTCATGATATCGCTTCTTCGTGACTCCGCTGGTCCTTAATCGGTTGTTCTTGCGAGACTTATGTAACATCGTGCCAGCGCCGTTCAGCGCATCGTTGCCGCCACGGCCTCGGATGATGTCGGCGACATCGAAAGAGCCGAGCCGTTGATGCAGCCCAGTTCGCTGCTACGGTCAATGATCCTGGTCGGCGGCAGACTTAAAAGTGCTGACGGGTGGCTAGAATGTATTACGTCCACGGATATGCCTACGAGAACGTCTTCCCCTTCCCGGGTGACTTTACGCGGCTTCCTCATCATCGTCCGACTCGTACTTTCGAGCTCGTGACGCTGGATCCCGGGTGCTGTCAGGCCGCATGCCGGCGATAGCAAAAGAACGCCCCCTCAATAGTGGGTCTTGCGATGTAGCGGTCTCCCACCCTCAAATTCCAAACAATTCTCTGTTGGAATACAGCGCGCTCTGAAGCCCAGGATGGCGCCGAAAGCTGTTTGCTGGGCCGTGCGCCAAATCAGCCGAATTGCTCTCTAGAAAGCCGTTCTTCTCCATACCTCTGTGCTACGCTATTGAGCACACAGGTTGGCGATCTCAATGAATTCAAGTGCTTGGCGCATAGCGCCTAGCATCGAGTTTGCGGCCTGCTGCGCTGGAGCGAGAGAACCCGACGACGAACGCGAACGCCCATCGACAGGTTTGAGAGATTTTGCTCTAGTGAGAGTATGATCCACGCCGCATAGACCGGTGTTATTTCCCCTGGCGATTCTTCCAAGAGATCGCGTCCTCAAGCCGGTCGTCACCCCAGAAAATCTCCTTGCCGACGACGAAAGTCGGCGAGCCGAAAATGCCGAGGCTCTTGGCTTGGTTCGTCGCGTCAACAAGCCCCGCCACGGCTTCGTCCGCGTCCGCGCGTGCCAGCACATCCTCCACATCGGCGCCGGCCTCCGTGATACTCTGGCTGATGTTCGGCTCATTTCCGGCAGGAAGTCCTTCTTCGATCCATCGCCTGTAGCTTGCCCGGACATAGGCGGGACACCAGCCTTCTGCTGCCCCCACGATTGCTACACGGTTCGCCCGTTCCAGCTCCGCTAGAGGGTACGGCGCCGGGAGCTTCGGCGAGAGCCCGCGCATTTGCGAGCGCCGCTCGATGTCCCTCCACATATAGGCGGCCTTTGCCGGCTTGTTCACAAAGGGGACGTTGTTCATCTCGATCATCACCACCCGCACATTGAAGGGTTTCCAGACGAAACGAACGCCAGTCTGCTTCTCGACCTGCTCGATGCGCATGACCGACAGGTATGTGTAGGTGCTGCCTATTGAGAACCAGAAGTCGATGATTGGCATTACCTAAAACTCCAGAGCATGACCCGCCTTGTCGCCAGCGAGGTGTGCTCCCAACGCGGCGATCCCGCTCCCGACATTAAGGCAGGCCTGGCTTCGTTGCCATTGTGGTTACCAATACGTCACCGGAAACCTGCGAGGCCAGGAAATTGCGAGCGTCGCGTATGTCCCGAGAGAACTCTGCATCTGCAAAGGGAACCAGGAGTTGCTCCAGCATCGAGCAGGGATAGAGCCCAGGGCTGGCCTCGTGTGCGAAACGCGCGAGATCTGTCGCGGCTCGAAGTTCCAACATTCGGGCGTCCTGCTGCCGCGCAACCTCCATTGCGGCGAGGAGGCTGGTTTCCACCCGGGAGAGGTCCGGCTGTGGTTGCTTCAGTGCCACCAGGCCATCGAGCCGATGAAGTTCAGCCAGCCAGAACTGCTCGCCCGACCGGCCAACGAAGGCGAAACCTTCCCGCACCGCAGCCTCTGCTGCCACCGTATTGCCGGCCTTCAGAAGGCATTCGGCAAGCTGCGCGACGAACACTGACTCGAATAGGTGAGCGTCGCGCGTTCGATTGGAATCGAGCGCCTGACGGATCGTCGCTATGTTCTCGTCGGTTGGCTCGCGCCGGGCTCGCACACATGCATGGCATAGAACGCCGTTTCGCTTCAGGTGCTCGACCTTCCGTTCGCCGCAATAGGTGACGAGCGCAACAGCATCGCTCTCGCAAGCGTCGAGATTGCCGAACAGAAATTGTGGCCACACGATCGTGTAGAAGTTGCCTGCCGCGACGGTGTGAGCGTTGCCATGATTTAACAGCTCTGACCGCACCTGTTCACTGGATTTCGCGACGCCCTCGTACTGTCCCAGCAGAGCTAACGCCATTGTCTTCCAGTACAGGACGTTCAGGCCGGGGTCGATGCCAAACCAGGAGCTCAACACCTTCTAGCGGTCGGGGTCACGATATCTTTCAGCCGACTGCAGACTTTCCAGAGCCTCGCGAGAACGTCCGGTCAGGACCTGGGTCGTCCCGAGAAGCCGATAGGCGACCAACTTGAATGTCGGGTCGACCTGGCGGTCCGCAAACTCTACAATCTGCCGCGCTAGGGCGAACGCATCCTCCATCTTCCCCGCGAAATAGCTGCTCGCGCAAAGGCCATGCAGAACCGAGAAGCGTTGCAAGTCGGAACCGACACCTGCGTCAAGCAGTGATTTGGCACTAGTCAACGCCGCAACTGTTTCCTGGAACGGCAGCAGCGAGTTGGCGCGGGCGACCAATAGAGCCAGGTTCAAGTGGTCGACGCACCTGCTCGTCTTCGATTTGCCGGGCTGCCGTCAATCCGGCCCCGGTGTGCTGAGTGGCCTCGGCAAGAGCTGACCGCGACAGGGCCAATTCCGCAGCAGTCAGCCAATAGTGCGCCGCCGGCTCCGAGAGTCCCGCCTCAGTGTAGTGATGGGCGATCACCGCCGGCGCGGATTCGCTGCTATCAGCAAAGCGCTCGACAATTGACCGGGCGATGTCCGCATGGATGCGCTGTCTGCGGGAGCGAAGCAGCGAGTTGTGGGCTGCATCCTGCACGAGCGCGTGTTTGAAAACATAGATCGTGTCACCTATGGCGGCGCGAGAGAATACCAGCTCCGACTCGACCAGTTTGTGTAACGCCTCCTTAAGCGCGGTTCCGGTAATCGGCGAGATCGCTTCCAGCAGACGGTACGAAAATTCCCGGCCGATCGCCGCGCCAATCTGTGCGATTTCCCGGATCGACCCGAGCCTATCCAACCGCGCCATTAGGGAGTCCTGCAGCGTCGATGGAATCGCCAGTGCCGTCAACGGCGCGGCCAGCACAAAACACTGGCTTTGCTCGCGCAGTTGCCCCGATTCAAGGACCGCCTTGGTCAGCTCCTCAACGAATAAGGGAACGCCGTCAGTCTTAGAGATTATCGCGCTTTGCACTTCTGCAGGAATCTCCTTGCCGCCGGTGATGCGATCGATCATGGCTGCAGCGTGACGCCGTCCGAATCGGTTGAGCGCCAGCCCTGTCACATGGCCTTGACCGACCCAGGGATTTGTAAACTCCGGGCGAGAGGTCACTATCAACAGCGCCCGCAATCCCGGTACTCGCTCGACGATGCCGCTGAAGAAATCCAGCGAGGTGGGGTCTATCCAGTGCGCGTCCTCCAGCACGGCAAACACGGGCGCCTCTCGCGTCAGCCCGGCGAACAGCTCAATCAACGCGGCAATCGTCTGCTCCTTTGCCTCGCTCGGCACTACTCCGAGGTCCTGAAAGTGTCCCTCGGTCGAGATCGACAGAAGCGAGGCGAGATAGGATGCGACGCCCCGGCCACCGAGGCCCGAGCGGGCGATTAAAGCTTCGAGCCTTTCGATTTGCGCTGTCGGCGGCTCGCCGGACCTAAGACCCAGCGAAGATGATATCTGTCGGACGACCGGATACATCGAGACGTTGCGATGGTGCGGAGAACACTGGTAACGCACAAGGCCATAAGGTTGACCCACGATCCGTTCGCGCAGTGCCTCCAACAGGCGTGACTTGCCGATGCCTGCCTCGCCGGTCAGCAACACTACTTGGCCTTCCCCCCCGCACGCGTCGCTCCAGCGGTCGGCAAGCAACGCCACTTCCTGATCACGTCCCACCAGGGGCGCGTTCGACCGGGACGCCTCGAACCGATTGACGTTCTCCGTCTCGCGGAGGACCTCCCAGGCCGAAATCGGAGCATCAAAGCCTTTGATGACGTGGACGCCCAAGGCCTTGAGCTCGAATACCTCGCCAAGTAGTAGGCGCGTCGAAGGCGCGATGACGATGCGGCCTGCGTTGGCCAGACCCTGAAGCCGGGCCGCGAGATTCGGCGTATCGCCGACCACCGCATGCTCGCGCGATGCACCATGGCCGATCACGTCCCCCACCACCACCAGGCCAGTCGCAATTCCGACGCGCGCCTGGAGTGTGCCTGCTGCCGCCGTTTCAATCGTGGCAACCGCAGCTACGATCTCCAGAGCGGCACGCACGGAACGCTCCGCGTCGTCTTCATGGGCAAGCGGATAGCCGAAATAGGCCAACACGCCGTCACCCATGAACTTCGCAACAAAACCCCGTACCGGGCGATGATGACGGAGCAGGCTTCTTGGTAAGCGCGCAGTACGTTGCGCATCTCCTCCGGATCCAGCCGTGTCGACATTTGCGTCGAGCCGACGAGATCGCAGAACATAACTGTAATCTGACGTCGCTCAGCTGTGTCGACATGCGGCGTCGTCGGCTCTATGGGCTCGGGTTCCAATTGCCGCGCACCAAGGCGTTCGATTGCCTTCAGCAACCGCTTGCGATGCCCGAGAAGCACGCCGATCTTTTCCAGGTCGGCGTCCGTAAGGTCAGGCAGCACTTCGCTGTCTATCCCGTTCTCACGGAACGAAGCTTCATATTGAACAAGACCGAGGCTCTGCAGCCATTTCCCTAAATTCATGGACGTATCGCAGCCCGATTGGACCATTAGTCCTCAAACGGGAGCCGGATGTCTAGTGAAGAGAATTCCGGGTAGTGGGTCAGTTTGAAATCTGACGCTGCGCTTTTTGCCGGGGCGCCGTTCTTCGCTCAGCTCTGGGCATATTTGTCAGTTCTTCGGCATTTGGGGTGGCACAAGTTGAACGTATGGCGTCGTCGGTTCCTTATCAGGGCGAATGCGACTGGGGGCCGGCTTCCCGTGTTTGCCGAGCGACCTAATGTATTGATAGAGCGATTGCATATCGCTCTCGTCCATCGCTCGAAGATTGTACCAAGGCATCGGTGGAGACGTTCTAATGCGCTTCAGCATCCCTACAAATCCACGCTCGGTCATTACCGAAGCATCTATCCGAAGATTGGTCGCATAGGTCGTGCCCCAAGGACCGCGCCAACCGACCGAGTTGCCCATTAAAGCCTTTTCAGGATCAATCTTGCCTTCTGTTTCCCGGTAGCCTTCGGTATGGCAATCGTGACACCCGCCGATGATTGATACCTGCAACCCTCGTTCGACCGATACTTCGCCTTGAGCGAAGGCTGCAATTGGCATCGTGAGACCGGCTAATAGGAAAAACAGGCTTGTGACACGCATCCTTCCCTCCCATGCGTTCCGCTAAGCAGTATGAGCCAACGTCCGAAGGCGACGGCTAGCTTGAAAGGCTCTTTTTGTAAGGGCCGCGAATAGCCGGTTTCTCGGCTTCTCTCGCTTCGATCAGCGCAACGATGTCACCAATCTCCCAAAGCTTGTCAGTGACGGCAGTGGCCATCGCAGGCGTCATGCGCAACGTGGCATGGATGCGAACAAAATTGTAGTACATGAAATGCAACGCCACCGCATTGGCGTGAGCCTCCACCTTCTTGGAAAAGCCATTGGTCAGGCGAGTGAAGCGGCGCATGTGCATCCGCATGGTCAGGTTCTGGCGTTCCGCAAATGACGTGCTGACATGCTTGATGTCAGGATTTCCTTCGATCCGTTCTTTCCGCGCGCCAGTGCATTCGGCGGGGCTATAGCGGCCCTTGGCGCTGTCAGGCGAAGTGCCATAGAGCTTGATCAGCATGGCATAGTCGATATCGCCGCCGAACGCACCTTCAACAGCCTCTAACGACTTGAACCCCCGACGTCAGCACCGAAACATTCTGCCGCATCTTACCCTGTCCGATTTGCACGTCGCTACTCGCCTTTCCCGAACGAGCCGGCCAAGCAGCTTCCGCACCACGCAGCATCTCTTATCTAGGGCAACACGGTCTCTTCATTACCGGATGGTGCGGGATGTGGATTTGTTGTGCCGAGTGCAAGATGGCCCCGTTTATCGGGACCGAGGCTTGTCGAAACAGTCAACCGCCTGGATTTGATATCGTTGTGCTGTTTCAGTACCGACGTTCTCGAGGCCGCGTCTATGAAGAGTGACGCGCTTTCGTACCCACCCCGCGGCCTCTCTCGTGAGGAAGCAGCGCGCTATGTCGGCGTCGGATCGACACTATTCGATGACATGGTTGCTGACGGCCGCATGCCGAGGCCTAAGCACGTCAACAGTCGCGCGATCTGGGATCGTGTGGCGCTCGATATCGCTTTCTCCGCCCTGCCAGACAAAGACAATGGTCTCCAACAACTATTGGAGCGGAGCAAACGAGAGCCGACAAGGAGATAAGCAACTACGCACATTGCGTATACGCTGCAGGCGTAGTACAGTCATCGCCTGAGCGGATGAGATGACGTGAACGACAATGAAAAGCTCGCGCGAGAAGTGAAAGCCTGGCGGGCGAAGGGAGGATTCACCGCCGAGAGTGCAGCCAAGGTCTTGGGAATACCGAAACGCACTTTTGAAGGCATAGAGCAAGGTCGGGGCTTCCCTTACCCGGTACTCCTGCGCGTTGCCATGGAAAGCAAGACCCTTTCGCTTCAGGCAATGTTGGAGGATTCCCCGCCTGTTGAGCAACGGCAGCGGAAAACTCAAAGGGAGATTTAATGGCCAGGCCATTCAAAGATATCCGCTACCCCGGCGTTTCGTCGCGCATCAAGAACGGAAAGCTCGTCTATCGCTATCGCGGCAAAGGAATGCCCGAAATTCGGCTTCCTGGCGGACCAGGCGATCCTGAGTTCGAAGCCTATGAACAGGCAACGCAAGGCCAAGGTCAAAAGGCCGTCATCATTGACTTGCCCGGTCGGGCGTTGCCAAAGACATTTGGTCATGCTGCGCGCCGACTTGAAGCGACGATGGAATGGCTGGACTTCGACGAAGCGACGCAGCAGAAGAATGCTCGGCTTATTGAGCGCTTCCTTCAGATGCAGGTCGATCCTGCCTATCCGCTGACTTGGCGCAACACGCCGGTGGAACATCTCGATGCCGACCATCTGCGTGCGATTATCGAAAGTGTCTTTGCCACCAACCGGACGGTTGCCAAGCACCTGCTGGTGGCAATCAAGAAGCTCCTGTGGGTGGCGATCGAAGTTGAGAAATGGATCAAACCGCAGGACGATCCCTCGCTGTCGATCCGCGTCCGCATTTCCAAAATCGACTGCCAATCCCGCCTGGCCGATCGCCATTCGTGAAAAGTTCGAGGCGCACCATCCAATCGGCTCAGCGCCGCGCACCTGCTATGCGCTTGGTTTCTGGCTCGGCAACCGACGCGGCGATATCGCCTCACTGGAGTGGGACGATTTGGTCTTCGAGGAGATCGAATTGTTCGATGGCTCCTTGGAAACAATCGAAGCCTTCGACTTCCGACAGCAGAAAAATCGTAACCGTCATGGCGGGCGCGAGATGTTCATCCCGGTTGTGGACAAGCTGGCGCAAGCTTTTAGTGCCACTAGATCGCTCTAAGGGTGGCACGGTATTGAAGAACGGCTATGGGCGTCCGTTCTCCGAAAAGAGCCTCACCGGCATGATGGCACATTGGAACAAGCAAGCCGGCATCCCGGAGGGCTACACCCTGCACGGGCTGCGCCGTACCTTCGGTACGTATCTCGCCGAATGCAACATCCAAGCGCGCGCTATCATGGAGGCGATGGGGCATTCTTCAATGACGGTAACAGACGAGTATGTGCGAGAGGCCAATAAGAAACGGATGGCTGTCGATATCGCCCGCGCCATTAACGAGCGGGAGGCCAAACGCGACGCCATGAAGCAACGGACACCGCTGCGCGTCATCAAATGAGCGGTTTCAAACCGACCACATGCAGGGTGGCCTATCGGCCGCCCTTTTTGTTGGGCCCATAACGGGCCCAAAACGTTTTGGGCCGAGGCCACTTTTTATAAACAAAATCAATGGTCATGGTGGGCCCGGAGGGTATTCAGAAAGCCATAAAAATCAATTGGTAAGAGATCAGTGGGACTTCAGAGCATTCAAATCTTTTCCAATGTTTTTCAATGTTGTTGTCCCACTCAGAAGTGCCTCAGTCCACCAAGCCGACGCACTGAACGCCTCACTCGGAAGGGAGGTTTGCGCAAGGCGAAAGGAAGATCGCGTCGGTGTGCAGCCTTCCTGAGAAGGGTCGCGGTAGCGCCAACTGCTGACGCTCAGCGCGAAGACATCAATGTCCTGTTATGGGGCCGTCAGAGGACCGGCCGCTTCTCGCGCCCAGAAAGCGATAGCAGACATGCAACTAGGTGGTACAAAGTCTCTAGCGTGACCCTTTCGAGACATTTGCGTGCGGCGTTTGCGTCTCGAAAGCGGTTCTTTAGTGCTACCAGCACCAACGACCGTCTGCGGTCGTTCAGAACACGGGTTACCGTCTCTAAACCGGATATTGGACCGGGCAGCCGCCGGAAATTGCGAATGGAGGTGATCGCCTGTCAGGAGGCGTTCAAAAACGACCTACGACCGCGATCTTCATCCGGCCGTTTTCATGGTGTCATTCCCGGCTATGCTGACAAGTTCTTTATGATCGGCAGCTTGCGGATCGTCTTGCCCGTCGCCGCCCGTAGCGCGTTGGCGACGGCCGGGCCGATCGGCGGCACACCCGGCTCGCCAACGCCCGTGGGCGGCTCGTCGGACGGCACAATGTGCACCTCGACGCGCGGCATCTGCTCGATCCTGAGCGGCATATAGGTGTCGTAGTTCTCTTGGTCTACGACACCGCCCGTCAGGGTCAGCTCCTCCTGGAGGATCGCGCCTAGCCCGAAGCCGATACCGCCCTCCATCTGAGCGCGGATCTGGTCAGGATTTATCGCGGTGCCGCAATCTACCGCGCAGACGACGCGGTCGACTTTGAAATCATTTCCATCGTTGAAGGTGATCTCCACCACCTCGGCGACATAGGTCGAGAGGCTTTCATGCAGGGCCACGCCGCGGAAATGGCCTTCCGGCAGAGGCTTGTCCCAGCCTGCCTTCTCAGCAGCCAATTTCAGCACGCCGGCATGCCGTGAATGGTGACCGAGCATCGACAAGCGGAAGTCGACCGGATCACGGTTCGCAGCGGCGGCGAGCTCATCAATCAGGGTTTCCATTGCGTAAGCGGTGTGGGTGGAGCCTACCGAACGCCACCACAGCACTGGGATGTTCACGTCCGTGGTGGTCAGCTCGACCTTCAGGTTCGGGATCGCATAGGGCAGGTTGGTGGCGCCCTCCACGGAGGTCGGATCGATGCCGTTCTCGATCATCGCCGCAAAGGGCGAACCGCCCGCGATCGATTGGCCCACGATGTGGTCATGGAGAGCGACGACATTGCCTTCCTTGTCGAGCCCCGCCTTGACTGCGTGCACATAGGCCGGCCGGTACCGCCCACCCCGCATGTCGTTCTCGCGGGTCCACTGCACCTTCACTGGCTTGCCGGGTCCCAGTGCACGCGCTGTGGAAACAGCTTCGATAATGAGATCTGCGTCCGAGACCGCTCGGCGGCCGAAGCTGCCGCCGGTCTTCATCACGTGCAGCCTCACCTTGTCCGGCGTGGTGCCGCCTACTTGAGCGGCAGCCGCCTGATAAAGGTCGGGCATCTGGTGTCCGCCCCAGACGTCGATGGTGCCGTCTTCGTTGATTCGGGCGGCCGCGTTGAGTGGCTCGATCGAAGCATGGACAAGATAGGGGAATTCGTAGTGCCCTTGGATGACTTTCTCAGCACTGGCCAACGCTGCGGGAGTGTTACCGTCGTCGCGCGCGGTGGCCGCGCCCGGATCGTCTGCTGCCTTAGTGTATTCGGCCATGATCTCGGCCGTGCCGCGCCTTTCGGCCTTCTCTTCGTTCCAGGTCACCTCCACGAGATCGCGGCCCTTGAGCGCCGTCCACATGTCCCTGCCGACCACGGCAATGCCGCGCGGCGTCTGGACGACATCGACAATGCCGTCGAGTGCCTTGGCCTTGGAGGCGTCGAAGCTCTCGATCTCAGCGCCGAACTTCGGCGGATGGATCATAACGGCCGTATTGAGTCCATCCATCTTGAGGTCGATCGTGTAGGTCTGCGCGCCATTGGTCTTGCCGGCGGAATCGTAGCGCTTGAGGCTGTCCGATCCGATCTGGGCCCACTTGTCGCGCGGCTTTAGCGGCACGTCGTCGGGAACCGGCATTCCCGCTGCGGCTTCAGCCAGGTCACCGAAGCGCGCCTGCATCCCTGAGGCGTGCGACACGACCCCGGAAGCCACTGTGATCTCGCCGGCTGGCACGTCCCACCGCTGCGCCGCGGCCGCCACCAGCATGGCCCGTGCGGCAGCACCCGCCTTGCGGTAGCGCTCCCACGACGAGCTCATCGACGTGGAGCCACCGGTTCCCTGCGCGGCCCCGCCCCAGGCGAGATTGCCGTAGAGCGCGGTATTGCCATATCCGCCGACCACGTGGACCTGCGCCCAGGCGCCGTCGAGCTCTTCCATAACCAGGGTGGCGATGCCGAAATAGGAGCCTTGTCCCATCTCGAACTGCGACGAGTGGATGACGATTCGGTTCTCCGGTGTGATCTCGACATAGGTTTGGAAGGGGTTCGCCTGGACCGCTGCAGGCGTCGTTTGTGCGTTGGCGGGCGCGGCCATCATTAGCCGGTAGCCCACGGCGAGGCCCGCGGTGGTGACGGCCGTGCCGAGGAGGAACTGGCGGCGCGTGGGCCCCACGGCATTATGCTTCGGGAGAAACTGCAACATGCCTCAAGTCTCCAGCCGGTTGGCGGTCTCGTGGATGGCCGCGCGGATGCGATGATAGGTGGCGCAGCGGCAGAGATTGCCGCTCATCGCCGAATCAATATCATCGTCCGTCGGCTTCGGCGTCTCTGTCAGGAGGGCCACGGCCGACATGATCTGGCCAGACTGGCAATAGCCGCATTGAGGTACGTCGAACTCGGCCCACACGGCCTGGACCGTTTCGCCGATCTTGCCCGACACGCCCTCAATGGTGGTGATCGAGGCTCCTTCGATGTCGCCGACTGCGGTCTGGCACGAGCGCGTCGGCATGCCGTTAACGTGAACCGTGCAAGCGCCGCACTGGGCAAGGCCGCAACCGAATTTCGTTCCTGTGAGTCCGATGCCGTCACGGATCGCCCAGAGCAGCGGCATCTCTGGATCGACGTCGAGTGTTCGCGCCTCGCCATTGAGGGTAAAAGCGACCATGGCTTGCTCTCCTTGTCCTGAGCTGGCTATCTCGTTGCGCCTCCGCCCGGCTAGGAACCGGACTCTTCTTGCTGAGGCATAGCGACCACAGACTAGGATCGCGCAGCTCGAGCAACAAGCCGCTAGCTGGCAATCGCGAGATCGTGAAGTGGCTCGTGTCGAAAGGCTGGAGGCAACTGAATGTCATTTTTGGGCCGACCGGCCGGTCAGTTTCCGGCTCGATGACCTGGTTGGCAGTCATTCCGCTTCTAAGCCTAAACCCCAGACATGAACTGTAGCAGCATCATAAAAGACGACATCAAGCGGCGGTTTTTCGTTGCGCTGCACCGCTAGCTCGTTCGCGTGGTTCATGATCCGCTGGTTATCCGCGGATGCTGGTTCACCATAGATGCCAGAAACTTGCCACGCGCTATGCGGTTAAGGATGTGGTCGTCATTCGTAGCGAGCGAATGGCCGAAAATGAAGAAGCAATGGCTGGCGGTCTTCACATTCGCGGTGAACTGCTTGAAGCCTTGGTACAGGGTAAGCGCCAAGCTGACCCCATCTGGCGCGGCTTGAGGTGATGAGCGAGACATACTGACACTGAAGCAAGGAGCCGAGGAGCTTG
>NZ_JAMYPQ010000037.1:0-21912 GCF_040320455.1 Mesorhizobium sp. M0698
ATCAAGCCGCGACCTTCTTGCGGGTTCGCTTCGTCGGCGCCGGCTCCGGCGCTTCCGGCGCTTTCGGTTTGCGGCCGAGCCCCATCGTCTTGGCCAATGAAGAGCGCGCCGCGGCGTAGTTTGGCGCGACCATCGGATAATCCGCCGGCAGGCCCCATTTTGCCCGATACCCATCCGGCGTCAGCCCATAGTGGGTCGACAGATGGCGCTTTAGCGATTTGAATTTCTTCCCGTCCTCAAGGGAGATGATGTAGTCCGGTGTCACCGACTTCCTGATCGGGACTGCAGGCGTAAGGGCAACCGGCTCTTGTGCGGTGACGCCTGCGGCCGTGCCTTTCAGCGCCGCGTGCACTTGGCCGATGAGGGCAGGGAGATCCCCCACCGGGATCGGATTGTTGGAGACATAGGCTGAGACGACATCGGCGGTGAGCTCGATGAGGGTGTCAATGTTTTTTGCGGCTTCTTCTGTCATGAAATTCTCCAGGGGGCGTGAAACACAGTCGGCGAAGCGTCGCTTCATAGTGGCGGTCGCCGCTGAAAGCAAATACAGCCCGGCAGGACTATCGCGATGCTCGTCGGCACCGAGGACCATAGCGCTGCATCCGCCGTCGTGGGCGTGTTGATCTGCGCGCTGTCGGGCGGGCAACACGGAAGCGCCAAAGATGCTTTGCGCCACCCATGAGCCCCGAGGTCGTCCTTCCGCAGCTCACGAAGCCCTCACGGATGCGGTAGCTAGGCTTCGGTTCTTGACTTTCGATTTGACCTGCGCCCCGGCCAGCGCGCCCTCGGCAGGCGCTACGAACTCGAATACGGTGGTTGAACCGATGCTGAGCATCACGGTAATTCAAACACGAGCTTTGCCTGTTAATCCTGTGGTCACAAACGACCTTGATGGCCAACAATGCGAAACCCGATGTGCGCGCCGCACGGTCTTGAGCTTTTTGCAATTCATCCCTAACCTGGGTCGAACCGCTCAGAAGATGCGCATATCGCCTCGAGCGGGCGCTTGCGGGTCATGATCGCGATGTTGTCTTAGCTACGATGTTTCCCATCCGCTTGGTTAGGCTGTGAAAAGAAACAATCGCTCTTCGATCACTTACTTCCGGAGCCCGATATCATGATGAAATATCCAAACGTTAAACCAGGTCTTAAAGAAGAAGTGCCCTGGTCTGACAGCCTGACCAGCTACGACCGCCAGCACTTCACGACCTACCTGAGGCTCCTGGATGCAGGTGCCGACGAGGCAAGCTATGAGGAGATGGCGCAGGTCATCCTCGGCATCGATCCGGTGCATGAGCCGGAGCGGGCCCGGAAATCCGTGCGAAGCCATCTCGATCGGGCGAACTGGATGGTGACGACCGGTTACAAGGAATTGTTCGCCGGATGAGGGCGAACAGGCGGCGACACGCTCCGCTTGTCAGATGTGGTTACGGCGTCCGCGACAAGAGGGGTCTGACGGTCGGGGCTGCGGGAATTAGGTTCAAATTGAAAGACCTTAGTTCTTTGCTCCATCATGACGATCGACCAGATGGCCGGCGACCGGTGCGAGCACCAGACCCGCCACGCTGGACGACAGCAACACGAGGTCAACCTCGCCCGACTGGACGAAGGCGAATGCGACACACTGCTCCTGATCGATCCGGATCACTTCTCCTTAATCAACGACAAAACACGGATATTCCAAAAGTGGCCAGGCTTTGGTTCGAATTGCAAAGGCGCTTGGTCCGGCCTTTTTCTTTCGCGCGAGAAACGGGTAAACTGAGGCGACGACGCCCGGCGCTGCTTGGGCGATCTCGCTGCCAGAATTTTGCAATATCGCGTTGCCACTTCGCCGGGTGAAATCACGACCATGATGAGAGCTATCAAGCCGACGTTTAACGTCGCCAGCCCGGCAGGCGGAAAACTGATCCATGGCCGTTTTCTCGACCTGCCATTCTGGCCGGTCATTCGAGGGCGATGGCAATTCGCCGCGTGCTTTTGCCGATATTTCCAAGTGATGTGGAAGAATTGACTATGCTGCAGGCTTGTCGAAGACCATGGGCAACCCACGTTTCGACGCCATCTCGACGACCAACTCTTCGATGGCGTGATCGGAAAGGCGGGTATGCAGTATCGTACAAATCCGTTTAACCAGTCGTGCACCGGCAAAGGCGAGAGATCCTCGGCATCGAGAAGCCGACTGACTTCGATCACAACGTCAGCATCGATGTCGCTCGGCAAATCTCGCATATGCTATCTCCGATCGATGTAAATATTGCCGTCTTCCTGACCGTCGTCGAGTCAAGCAAATGAACGTCGGGGTTGTTTCCCACGACGGCAGGACTCGATGTTCTGCTTCGGCTGCATAATTCGCGGTCATCGCAGCGACGCGTGAAGCTCTGCTTTCCTAAGTCACTTTGGAAGCCATCGAGGCTACTATCATTTGGACCTCAGTCGCTGCGTAGGATTTTCGCTTCTGGCGCCGCTACAACGAAGGCCCGTCTCGCAACCGGCGGCTGAGCTTCACCACTCAGAACCTGAAGACATGCATCCATAGCCAGTTTTCGCTTCCTCGTCTGATAAGGAAAACTCCGCAGCAGGATCGTGGCAGCATCGTTCACATCGAATATCACGCGCTCACGGTCATGCCGGCCAACTTGCACCACCACGGGCCGGACGAACCTGCTCGACATGCAATTACTCTCTCAGCTCCGACCTCGATACGGTCTTCGCGTATCATGACGTGGGGTCGATTTATACATGTATTGGCTAGGGTCCGAAGAGAACCTGCAGTTGCTCAATCTCAGCAGGCCGCTATCTGAAATCCCGATGGGTCCCGGTCTTGTTGCGCAAGAAAGCACAGCGGATTTCTGTCGCGTCCGGAAGGTGAAGCGGCGCTTGGTCCTACGGGCGGGCTTTTCTGAAGCCCGAACCTTCCTTCCTGGGTGTCAGCCCTGACGCGGCCGCTGCCGTTGCGCCAGCGCTTCTTTCGGCGCGGATAGGCCGACAGAGGCAGAGGGCGGACGGGATTGCGGGTGGCGGGTGGAGGTCCGGGAGATCGGCTCCCGGCGCCCGCCGCGGAGTTCCAACCATGACACAGATGGAAATTCACACGCCCACACGCAACGAACGTCGAGGCTACAAGGTCGACGTCAGCCGCGGCCAGCGCATCGGCCGGGTCTCGTCGGAGTGGTTTAGCCGCCCGGCGGACGAGCGCTATCTTTCTCTCACCGATCTCCACAATTCGGTGAAATTGCGGTCCGAACGTAGCAAGACGCGTATCGTCGAAAGTGAGCCAATTCGCGTCGAGGCCAGCCGCGACGATCCGGAGCGCCTGAGGCTAATGCTGCCCGATGCGCCTGCCCCAGTTGCCCCCACGCATTGGAGTTTTGGCCAACTCGCTAGCCTGGTACGCGCGCCGGCTACCTATCTGCGCCAACTTCCGGCCCCGCTTGCGGCGATCAACCTTCAGCACGGTCTCCTCAACCACCGCGCTGAGCAGGTGAAGACGCTGGAAATCGAGAACGGACGCCTTGAGCTGCGAGCGGTAACAGGTCCGGACTACGGCAGGATTTTCGATGAAGAGTTGATCGCGGCCGTGCAGAAGATCGCCGGCAACGGCACCGGCGACACGCGTTGGAAGGTGCCTGGCGTGCTCGACTGGTCAACGGGAATCTACAATCCGAACGTCGACATCTCCAACGACACGACAACGCTCTATGCGTCCGACCGTGATGTCTTTGTGTTTCTTGTCGACGACCTGAACCCGATCGAGGCCGGGCGGCTGCCGAATGGGGAACCAGATCTTTATTTCCGCGGCTTCTACTGCTGGAATTCCGAAGTCGGAGCCCGCACCCTCGGGATTGCCAGCTTCTATCTACGCGCAGTGTGCCAGAATCGTAATTTATGGGGCGTCGAAGATTTCGAGGAAATCACCATCCGGCATTCCAAATATGCCGCCTCGCGTTTCGCTTTGGAAGCCGAGCCAGCGCTGATCCAGTTCGCGGAGTCTTCGCCCATGCCGTTCGTCAATGGCATCAAGGCTTCGCGGGAGCGGATCGTCGCTCGCGACGATGAAGATCGCCAGAGCTTCCTGCGCAAGCGCGGCTTCTCCAAGGCGGAGACGACGAAGATCATCGATGCCGTGCTTTCGGAGGAGGGGCACCCGCCCGCCTCGATTTTCGACTTCGTGCAGGGCATTACGCGGGTGGCGCGCGACAAGCCGCATCAGGATGTTCGCCTGGAGATGGAGGGCAAGGCCAAGAAGCTGCTCGATCTGGCAGCATGATACTGCAATGCTGCGCGCGGCGGGAGTAGGTAACGTCACCGGGCTGCTGATGCCGCCAGTTTCAAGCATGTGCATCGCTGCGGCGCGCAGCACACGGCCTGCGCTGCCGGTCTGGCAAACACATCTCTCAGGTCTAGGTGTGCGCTGCACAAAATCGCAATGCTGCTATGCACAATTAATGCTTCTCGGCTGCGCGGAAGGGAGTAGTCTGTCGGTATCGAGTTTCGTCCGGGTCACCTCCTCCCGACCTTGGCGATCAGGGACGGCATTTATTCCTCCCGAATGCTGTCGTCCAAATCAAGCCCGCCGCACCTCCTCCCGCGGCGGGCTTTTTCGTTGTGCGCGCGGCGGCTTCTGGCAGCCCAATTGCAGGAAACGAACGCGGAGGTCCGTCAGTCGGGAGGTTGAACCGTTCGATTGTAATGGTACGCTCGACATCCACCGTAATCTCCAGCACTTCGTTCCATGCCTCCTCGCCACCGAGCTCCGAAAGGGCGAGATGAAAGAGCCTGTGTTGGAGATCGAGGCTCATCAGGCCAGGGGCGGTGTTGAAGGCGACCAGCCCGACATGCAGCTCCTCGCGGCGATAGAGGCCGCGAAAGTCGGTCGTGTTGTGCGTGACGAGCACATAGCCGTCATCGACCGCGCGCCGGGTCACCATATGGTCCTTGGCGCCGGCGAGGCCCAGCCAGCGCACATGGCTCGACTCGGGAAAACCCCGTTCGCGCGCCAGTTTCGCAAGCTCTGGGCTCAGGCATTCGTCGATCAGGAATTTCACGAAACGGCCGGCAGATCGTCGAGACGGATTGTGCGTTTCGATTTCGCCGCCGTGCTGCGCCACGCCGGCTTGACCGGCGGACGGCCACGCCGCGGATAGGCGAGCGCATAGTCGGCCGCGAGCCTGATCCGGTCGAGAGTCAGTTGCGGATAGGCGGCACGGATCGTCTCGGGAGTATCGCCATTGGCGAGCATGTCGGCAACGTCATGAACAAGCACGCGTGTTCCCACAAAGGCCGGCTGACCGCTAAGTACCGCTGGATCGCGCGCCACCATGGCCTTGGCTTTCCTCAGCCGCCTGAGGCCGGTCCTTACCCCGGCGGTGATCGGCTTCAGGTCGACCTTAAGCGGATCGTCCGCGACCACGGGCGCAGCATCATCGGCAATGGCGTGCTCGACGATCCGCCGCCGCGCGGCCGGCGTCAGCGTCTCCGCCGTCAGCCAGGCGAGGCGTAGGCCGACGAGACCCGCTCCGATGATGACGCGGCTGCCGCGGCGTGTCTCGACACGGCCGCGTAGCAATCCGGCATCGATGATGCGATGCACCTGCTTAAGCGGCACCTGCGTTACCGCCGCCGCTTCATTGGCGGTGAGCACTTCGGTACTAAACCCCGGCATGACAATAATCCTTCCACGTTCATGGAAGATATATAGTCACTCTGCCGTCCGCAGTCCAGCGAAGGTTTGCGGCAGGCGGCCGGCGCCGGTGTGAGGCCTGGAGGCAGAGGGGGGAGGGGAGGTTCCGTAGAGTAGGGATGAAGCGCCTTACCTCGTCTCCGAGGCAGGTCTCTTCATCCCCCGCTCCGAACCGGACGTGCAAGTTTCCAAGCATCCGGCTCTCCATGCGTGGCCTTCGGCCACGGGTGGCCCTCACAGTGTGGCGAGGGCGTTGGTCGACTCCCAGAAGGTGGCATCCCCTTTTCGGAAGTGCTCATCCGGGTCGTTCCATCCGTTCGGTATGCGAAGGCCTCGGTCCGGGTATCGCGGGCGTTTGGTGTCGGCGAACCGGACGAGTTTCTTCCTGCCCACTCGCCAACTGCCGCCTTTCCCGGCTCCCGACTCGGTGTATATACGGCGCAGTGTCCTTCCAGACGCCTTGCCGTGTTTCTTCCCGAGCCAGTACTTTATGCGCCGGTACAGCCACCAATCGTGCTTGCTGAACTCCCTCCATGCCCGTGTGGCATAGCGGTAGTAGTTGCGCCAGCCGATGATGACCGGGTTGAGGTCGTCGATGAGTTCAGCGAGGGTCTGGCCCGTTGGCTTTTCCCTCACCTTGACCTTGATCTTGTCGCGCAGGAACTGCGACTTGCCCTTCGGAATGAAGAGCAGGCCGACACGCCGGTCAGATGACGGCATCCTGATCTGCGCGACCCGATAGCCGAGAAAGTCGAAGCCTTCCCGGACATCGGTGATCTTGGTCTTTTCCATCGACAACTCCATGCGCAATTCCTCTTTCAGGAACTGCGCCAGCGCCAGACGCTCTTCTTCGGCCTCCTGCTGTGTTCCCTGTACGAGGACGACGAAATCATCCGCGTACCGCACCACATAGAAGCCCGGCCGACCACGGTAATAGTCGGACTGCAGGCGCTGTTGCGCCCGCTCGCGGGTCTTGTCGCGTGGATTGGGAACCCAACGCCGGTATCTCTCGTCGATGGCCGTCAGATAGACGTTGGCCAAGAGCGGCGAGACGATTCCCCCCTGCGGGGTGCCGGTCACCGGGTGCCGAAGGCTGCCTTCGATCATGATGTCGGCCTTCAGGAAGGCGAGCACCAGCCCCAGGACCTTGCGGTCCCGGACGCGGCGTCGCACGCGTTCCATCAGCACGTGATGATCGATGGCATCGAAGCACCCTTTGATATCCCCCTCGATCACATACCGGGTCCGCGAAGGACCGGCTGATGTCGGGTTCAACTTATGGCGCACCCTCGCGAGTGCATCATGGGTGCTCCGGCCGGGACGGAAGCCATACGACCTCCATGGCGGACTCGCTGGCCGGGCCGTTCTCGGGATCGGAAGTTCCCTCACGCCCGGCTTTAACGGGTTCTGCTGATTTACGGCTCCCCGGAAGCACCCGGTCGGCCTCACCCGTTCGCTTCGCGCCCCACGCTGCACCGTGTGGCGGGGAGGGTTTTTCGCCCTCCGGAGATGTTGGTGGCTAGTCTTCCAACTCGGCGTTTCTCCTTTCTGGTCAAAGAGTTAGAGGGCTGTGCTTGGCGCACTGACGGGCTTGGAGGTTCGGGGAGAGGCCCCGGGCCGCCCGTCATGGAGAACCTGACCATGGCAAAGAACGCCATTCAGAAGATCGCGATGAACGCCGCGGAGAACATTCCCTATGACAAGCTCAGGCTGTCGCAGAAGAATGTCCGGCGCATCAAGGACGGCGTGTCTATCGAGCAGCTCGCCGAGGACATCGGGCGGCGAAAGCTCATCCAGAGCCTGAACGTCCGTCCGATGCTCGACGGCGAGGGCGAGGAGACCGGCACGTTTGAGGTGCCGGCCGGCGGTCGTCGCTATCTCGCGCTCGCCATCCTCATCAAGCAGAAGCGCCTGGCCAAGAACGAGCCGATCCCCTGCATCGTCAACCGCAGGCAGGAGACCTCGGCCGAAGAGGACTCGCTTGCTGAAAACCTGGGGCGCACCGACCTGCACCCGCTCGACCAGTTCCGGGCCTTCAAGACGCTCCGCGATCAGGGCCTCGATCCGGAGGAGATCGGCGCCCGCTTCTTCGTATCGCCGGCGACGGTGAGGCAGCGCCTGCGGCTGGCATCGGTGTCACTGAGGCTGCTCGATCTTTACGAGAAGGACGAAATCCGTCTTGAGCAGATCATGGCCTTCTCGATCTCGGACGATCACGCACGCCAGGAGCAGGTCTGGGAGCGGATTTCCAGCTCGCAGATGCAGGAACCCTATTACATCAGGCGCCTGCTGACGGAAACCACGGTGCGGGCCGATGATCGCCGGGCCGTCTATGTCGGCGCCGAGGCCTATGAGGCGGCCGGCGGCGTCATCCTGCGCGATCTCTTCGAGCAGGATTCCGGCGGCTGGTTCCAGGATGCGGCGCTCCTCGAGCAGCTTGTCTTCGACAGGCTGAAGATGGATGCCGAGGCGATCCGCGCCGAAGGGTGGAAATGGGTCGAGGCGGCGATCAGCTTTCCCTATGGCCACACCTCCGGCATGCGGCGCATCTATGCCGAAGCGCAGGAACTAAGCGCCGAGGAGATGGAACGCTACGACGCGCTAAAGGCCGAATACGACAAGCTGGATGCGGACTATGCCCGGGCCGAGGACGCCGACGAGGCAATCGAGGCGAAGCTCGACCAGCTGGGCGCCGAGCTCGATGCGATCGATGATCGTCCTCAAAACTACGATCCCGCCCAGAAGGCCATCGCCGGTGTGTTCGTTACGCTTGCCGCGGACGGCAAGCTCCAGGTCGAGGGCGGTTCCGTGCGGTCGGAGGACGAGCCGCGGACCGAGACCGGCGACGTCGATGAGGGCGAGGAAGGGGGCGCCGACGGCGGAACCCGATCCAATGGCGACGACGATGGCGATGGTATTGTCGTCAACGGCAAGCCGGTGAACGACACCTCCGGCGACGACGGCGAGGACGATGGCGTTAAGCCGCTGCCCGATCGGCTCATCTTCGACCTGACCGCGCAGCGCACGCTGGCACTGCGCAACGCGCTCGCTGATGACGTCGACATCGCCTTCATCGCCGCACTCCATGCCTTCGTCCTGCAGGTCTTCTATCGCTTCGCGCCGGACACGTGCCTGGAGATCAGCCTGAAGAGCGGCAGCTTCAGCCAGGTCGATGGTCTTGCCGAGACATCCTGGGCCAAGGAGATCGCCGAGCGGCACGACGCCTGGGATCGCGATTTGCCCGATCAAGCGGATGGCCTGTGGGACTTCCTTCTCGGCCTCGATGAAGCATGCCGCAAGGCGCTATTCGCGCACTGCGTCTCGCTGACCCTCAATGCGGTGGTCGAACCCTGGAACAGGCGACCGAAGGCGCTCGAGCATGCAGACGTGCTTGGCCGCTCGCTCCAGTTCGACATGGTCGACGCCGGCTGGACGCCTACAGTCGAGTTCCTCGGGCGGCTCACCAAGGCGCGGATTCTACAGGCTGTCCGTGAAGCTCGTGGCGCAGACTCCGCGCAGCTGATCGACCACATGAAGAAGGACATCATGGCCCGTGAAGCCGCCCGTCTTCTCGGAGGATCGAACTGGCTGCCCGAGCCGCTGCGCCTTGAGGTCGATGAAGTGGCTACCGATGCTGGTGACGCGGTCGCCGGCGACATGTCGGACGAGGCAGCTCTCGACGGCGATGTCGCCGAGCTGCCGGCCTTCCTCGCCGACGATGCGGATTCGTCCTCCGATGAGCCGGTAACCAGCGACGGCGACAAGGCGGACCACCTCCAGGCCGCTGAATAATCGGCGTCACGCTCGCACCAGGCCCGGCACTCCCGCCGGGCCTATTTTCGTTTTCCGACTTGGAGAAATCCGCATGTCCGCACATATCGTGTACGAATCCGCTCCTCTGGGGAGCGTTATCCGGTACAGCGACGGCACCGCGAAACCGCCGGCTCGCTTTACCAAGAAACTCGCCGCCTGGGAGAGCCGCAGCGGCGTTGGTCGCCTGGTCAGGAAGGAACCGCCGCGCGAGCGCGCGACCTATAGCTCGCCGGCCTACTTCACCCTGCATGAGGGCGATTTCGGGCAGGGCGGCATCATTGTCGTCTCGGTCAGGCGCACATGGTCCGTCGAAAGCGCCCTGCGTTTCGAGATCGTCGATCGTCCCACGATCGGCATGATCCGCGTCCTGCAGCAACTCGGCGACAGCCCGGAGCTGCTCTATCTCGCCAAAGATCGCGAGGCGGCCGAACGCTGGCTCGCCAGCAATTCGTATAGCCGAGCCTATCTCGAGGAGGTCTCCGCCGATCAGGTCGGCGCCGACGTCATCGAGGGCCGCACGGCCGCCTGATCGCTGCACCCCATAGAACCACCCCGACCCGGACCTGGGAACGCGTGAGCGGTCGCGGGTCTTTCCTGTTTCATGGAGATCGACATGTTCGACTGGAACAGAAGTTGCTCCTATGACGAGCAGCACAAGAGACGTTTCCACACGACAGCCCGTTCACGGCTGAAGAAACTCGCCGCCGAACTAAACCTGCCATCGGGCTGCTTTGACCTGCGCTCGAACAAGGCGGGCATAGCCGTTTCCGATGAAATTACCCTGCACCATGACCGTGCCTACATCCAGGTCGGCCAGTTCGGGCTGTCCTCAGGCCACGGTATCCTGATCCGGACCTGCAAGGGGCGCATGGACTATACCGGCGGAGCCAATCACTTCGTCGCGCTCGACATGCTCGACGACATTCCGCCGCTCGCCGCCGCCTCCGCGCCATCACTGGGGTTGGTCGAGACGGTTCGCGTTCCTCCGAACGGCGCGCCGCCTGAACCCTGCAAAAGCCATCACCGCCGGTGCACGCACCGGCCGCAGGGTCGGCCAGTCGACAGCCACAACACCACCAAACAGTTGCGACGACGCGGTTCATGCCGCGCGTGGCCGACCCGCGTTTAGGAGAACCCCATGACCGCACATCCACCCTTCAGGAAGGTGCTCGACGGCGTCGCCACCCGCGAGCAGATGTTCCAACTGTTCAGCCGACACAAGGACACTCCCGGCATCGATCCGCTTTCCGGCACTCCCTATTCAGGCGAGTGGTTCCAGATCACCGCGTCAGAATACCACTTCATGCTCGATTTGCTGGAAGAGCACTTCTATGCGGCGCCGACGGGCGAGACGCTGTCACACTTCACGATCGTCTATGTGCCGCCCGATCGAACTACAAGGTACCGCGATTCCGATCGTCGCTGGATCAACGAATGTGTCGCCATCGGCGACCGCATCCTAATGCTGTTCGAGGCCAACACGGACGAGGTCTTCGTCCTCAGCCGTGCCCGACCGTCCCAACCTCCGCGATCCAGAACCATCCCAGCCCATGGGCCTTTCCAAAGTAGAGTTCGAGCGCTGGCTGCCGAAGGCGATCGCGGCAGTCGAGAAGGCCAGGGCGATTATCGAAGAACGCCGCGACCCGCCGGATGACTCGCCATAACATCTAACATCCGACTTGATCTTCGTCAGCTCCCGCGCCGTTTCCGCGTCGATCGCAGCGAGATCGAGATTTCCCTAGATCGAACGCTGCCGCGCGGATTCGCCACGCTTCTTCTTCACCTCGACGATGAAGGGTCGGCTCTGCCGCTTCATTTATTGCACCACCTTCGGATGGGAATCGGTCCGTTGCGGGATCGGGTCACATCTACGCTGGCCAAGGCCTATCGTCCACCCAACGCAACCATCGACCGCGGTGCCGCCCTGGACGGACGCCGATGCGAAAGCCAACTCTCCAGCGTCTCGCTCGCCGATGCAACGCGGGGTTCGGACAGCTCGAATGGCATGCCGAGTTCAACGCTGACAACGATCAGGCGCCCACTGTGCTTACGCCGCGGATCTTCGCAAACCCACAGCATGGTCACCGAAAAAGACGATCGCTGGTCACCCCTCACCATACCGTCATGGTCCAAGACAACGGGGATCCTTGTCCAACGCATGTCTGAATCGAGGGCCGCCAATCGATTCACGGCATTGATGGAAATCTGAGATGTCGTTCCCAGCCTATGGAAGGACCGGCATCTCCCCGTCACCGACCCGCCAGGTCCACGCACCCATCTCCGGCCGGTTCGCGACCATATCCTGCAACGAAGCCTCGAATGTTTCGTCCGCACCGGCGGGGACGACAAAGAGCGCGATCGGCTGCTGCCTGTTCTGGAGCAAAGCGTTGGCGATCGGCTGGTCGGTTTGCAGGTCGTAGCGCAATCCCTTCACGCTCTTCTCGCGAAGGCGGGCGAGCGCGTCGACCAGCCGCTTCTCCGGAACCGTCTCGTAAGGAATCCAGTTCTCGGACACCACCATCAACGCGACCTCCTCGACAATGGCGAGACCGGCCGGGTTCAATCCGAAGGTCGCGATCACTATCAGATGTGAGCTGGAATCTGCTCCCCACAGCGACAATTCTTTCTCGAAACGTGCCGGCAAACGCCGATGTAATGCATCGTCGATGATGAAGGGAAAACCGGGCAGGTGCCTGATGACGAGTTTCTGACCGGAGCGGGCAGGAACAATCTCTTTCACCTCGCCGACCAGGACCAGCAGCTTTCGTGGGCCGGATTTCGGCGGGAGCGCAGGTGCAAGAACCGCATTGCGACGCTGCTCGATCGCTTCCTTGTTCTCGGCCCGAAATGGCTCGGGCACGAACAGGATATCCGCGAGCGGCCCGCCCCTCACCGTCATTTGCCCGGCAGCCTCGAGCAGATGCCAGCGGACATTCCACCAATGTCGCTTGCCAGCCCATCGGGATGTCCAGACCGTCAATTCGGCCTCGTGCCACAGATAATGGAGGAGGCCACGCAGCGACATCCTCCTGGGGTCGGCGGCTACACTGGCGGAGCTCTGGCCAGCAGGCGCGGACGCTGCCCGGCTCCCCGTCTTCGACAGGCTGAAATCGAGTTTCAAAGCCGCCAAGCCGCTTTGCGGATCGAGCTGTATCGCGCTGCCCATCAAGGCGCCCAGGCCGGACAGTTCGTAAGGCGATTCATATGAATCACAGGATGGATCATGCCCGCCGCCGCTCAGCGGCATGCGCTTGATCAGGTGAAGGTCGCCGATGCGGGCGATGTACATCGGGCAGCCCGGCTCGCGGCACAGGCATAGCGGACGCTCGGTGCGGGCATAGGCGTTCGCCAGCGCCGCCTGCAGGTCAGGCGCTGCCTCCTCGTAGACCTCACTGCCAATTCTGAATCGTCGCATCACCTCCGCAGCTCCAGGTCGCCGCCGCATCCCTGTGCGCGCATCAAGTCATGGGTTTGCGCAGAGCGCAACCCGTTTGTTGGATCGGCGCCAGAGGCAGAGGGGAGCGGGGAGAAGCGCGGCCCGGCTGGCGCGGAGAGAGTGCCGGCGCGGGGCCACTCCCCCTCTCCCGAAGGACACCTCCATGAACATTGTTTCGACCACATCCGCCGTTGCCCGGACGGCCGCTTCCCTGAGCGCGCCGACGCCCGTCCCCATCAACAACGCCCAGGCGATCTATCAGGCGGCAATGCGGCTTCTGCCTTTCCTAGAGCAGGGCAAGCCTGTCACCACCGCCGCGCTGCGCACGGCCATGACGACAAGTTTTGGCGGCAGCGACGCGCAAGGGTTCTGGGTCTGGAAGGACGCCTATGAGGCGCTCGAAGTCGCCCAGGTGCTGTTTCTGCGCCGGTTCGGCCCTGCGATCCTGTCCCGATCGACCACGCCGCAGGCAACGCTGGCGATGATCAAGCGCCTCGCCGAACTTCTTCCCACCCATACGCGACGGTCCGACGAGAGCCAGGCCATGCAGCAGCTCTCCACGCCCTTGCCGCTGGCCTTCGTCACAGCGCACGCCGCGGCGATCGTATTTTCGGACCTCGTTCTCGAACCCTCGGCCGGCACCGGTCTGCTCGCCGTCCATGCCGAGATGGCGCGCGCCGCGATCGCCCTCAACGAGCTTGCCGCGACGCGGGCCGATCTCCTCGGCCTGCTGTTTGCGCGCATGCCCGTCTCTCGGCACGACGCTGCCCATATCGACGATCATCTCGAACCTGCGATCAAGCCGTCCGTCGTCTTGATGAATCCGCCCTTCACCGTCGGCGCCCATGTCGACGGCCACGTCACTGACGCGGCATGGCGGCACCTCTCCTCCGCATTCGCACGCCTGCGTTCGGGCGGGCGCCTGGTCGTCATCACCGGCACCGGGCTGTCTCCCGAGAACCCCAAATGGCGGCGCTCCTTTGAGCGGCTGCGGCAGCAGGGCACCGTCATCTTCACCGCTGCGATCGACGGCCGTGTCTACGCCCGCCATGGCACCACCGCCGAAACCCGGCTGACGGTAATCGACAAGGTGCCGGCCACTGACCCGACCGGCTGCGTCCGGTCACCGGGCAAGGCCGCTGACGTTGAGACGCTGCTCTCCTGGATCACGGATCTGCCGCCCCGCACACCGGGCGGCTTTCCGGATTCGATCGGCGCTCTGTCGCACGGGATCCTGAGGAAGGCAGCAGCGCACATGGCCGCCCGATGCGCGGCGAGAGCGGCACCCGTTGCTGGGTCAAAGGCTGCTCCAAAGGCAATTCAATCGGTCCGTCCGATTGCGCCGGCGAAGCCCGCTGGCCAGGTCATGGCAAATAGTATGCCTGCCGTTCCCCTTGCTTATGAGCTGCGCGACTGGATGCCAGAGGAGGGCGGCCGACTCACCGACACGATCTACGAGCCCTATGCGCTCCAGTCGATCCACGTCCCCCGCGCCAAACCGCATCCGACGCCGCTCGTGCAGTCGGCCGCAATGGCCGCCGTCGCGCCACCAAAACCTTCCTATCGGCCGCTTCTTCCTGATGCGATCATCGACAAGTGCCTGCTGTCGGACGCCCAGCTTGAAAGCGTCATTTATGCCGGCGAAGCCCATTGCGGCCATCTCGCCGGGACCTGGACGGTTGACGAGACCTGCGATGTTGTGTCCGCCGCGCCAGAAGGTGCTGCGAACGCTGTCCGCTTCCGCCGTGGATGGTTTTTGGGTGACGGAACCGGCTGCGGCAAGGGCCGGCAAGTCGCCGGCATCATCCTCGACAATTGGCTGCAGGGCCGCCGCCGTGCGATCTGGATTTCCAAGTCGGATAAATTGCTTGAAGACGCCCAGCGCGATTGGGCAGCACTCGGCCAGGAAAAACTCCTCGTCCAGCCGCTCTCGCGCTATCGGCAGGGCACACCGATCCGCCTTGCCGAAGGCATCCTGTTCACGACCTACGCAACCCTGCGCTCACAGGAACGGGAGGGCAAGAAATCGCGGATCGCTCAGATCCTCGACTGGGTTGGCCAAGAGGCGGGGAGGGCCGAAGGCCCGACAGGGACTGGAGAGAAGCCGGCGAGGAGGGACAAAGGCCCGACGGGGAACAGAGAAAACTGGGCGGGAAGGACCGAAGGCCCGACGGGGATTAAAGAAAGCCAGACAGGGCTTGGAGAAAACCAGTCGGGGGCCAAAAAATCTTTCGATGGCGTCATCGTCTTTGACGAGGCGCACGCCATGGCCAATGCCGCTGGCGGCAAAAGCGAGCGTGGCGACGTCGCGCCCTCGCAGCAGGGCAGGGCGGGGCTGCGGCTGCAGCACGCCCTTCCCGACGCGCCCGTCGTCTACGTTTCCGCGACCGGTGCGACCGCGGTCGAGAACCTCGCCTATGCGCAGCGTCTCGGCATTTGGGGCAGCGAGGATTTTCCATTCGCCAACCGCGCCGAGTTCGTCGCTGCGATCGAGGACGGCGGTGTCGCGGCGATGGAAGTGCTCGCCCGCGATCTCAAATCGCTCGGCCTCTATGCGGCGCGTTCGCTTTCCTATGACGGCGTCGAATACGACCTGCTCGAGCACGCGCTGACCGACGAGCAGATCCGCATCTACAACGCCTATGCCGACGCCTTCCAGGTCATTCACAACAACCTGACCGCCGCACTCGAGGCGACCAACATCACCAGCGAGTCCGGCACGCTGAACCGCAACGCAAAATCGGCGGCGCGCTCGGCCTTCGAGAGCACCAAGCAGCGCTTCTTTAGTCATCTCATCACCTCGATGATGACGCCGACCCTGATCGGCGCGATCGAGCAGGACCTCGCCGACGGTCATTCGGCGGTCGTGCAGATCGTCTCGACCGGCGAAGCGCTGATGGAACGGCGGCTTGCCGAGATCCCGACCGAGGAATGGTCGGACCTGCATGTCGACGTCACGCCGCGCGAGTATGTCGGCGGATACTTGATGCATTCCTTCCCCACCCAGTTGTTCGAGGAATATTCGGACGCGGAGGGCAACGTCTATTCGCGGCCTGTCCACGACGAAGATGGCAACCCGGTTCAATGCCGCGAGGCCGTTCGCATGCGCGACGAGATGATCGAAAAACTCGCATCGCTGCCGCCGGTCGGCAGCGCCCTCGACCAGATCATCCATCATTTTGGCACAGACACCGTCGCCGAGGTGACCGGCCGCTCGCGCCGCATCGTCAAGAAGACCGGCCGCGACGGCATCGACCGGCTGGCCGTGGAAAACCGCCCTGGCTCGGCCAATCTGGCCGAGACCCAGAGTTTTATGGATGACGACAAGAGCGTTCTGATCTTCTCCGACGCCGGCGGTACAGGCCGCTCCTATCACGCCGATCTCGGGGCCAGGAACCAGAGGCTGCGCAAGCACTATCTGCTCGAAGCCGGCTGGCGCGCCGACAACGCCATCCAGGGTCTCGGAAGGACCCACCGCACAAATCAGAAGCAACCGCCGCTGTTCCGGCCGATGGCCGCCAACGTGAAGGCTGGCAAGCGATTCCTGTCGACGATCGCGCGACGGCTCGACACGCTTGGCGCGATCACGCGCGGCCAGCGCCAGACCGGCGGGGCAGGGCTGTTCCGGTCCGAGGACAATCTCGAAAGCCCCTATGCCCGTGCGGCCCTTCGCCAGTTCTATCTTCTGTTGCACCAGGGCAAGATCGACGGCTGCTCGCTCACGACCTTAGAGACGGTAACCGGCCTGTCGCTGACGACTGATGAAGGCGGGCTGCGCGACGAACTACCGCCGATCACGACCTGGCTCAATCGCCTGCTGGCGCTGCGCATCGAGACCCAGAACCTGCTGTTCGAGGTGTTCGAGCAGTTGATGGCGGGAAGAATAGAAGGCGCCATAGCCGCCGGCAATTATGACAAGGGTCTGGAGACGATCACGGCGGAGAGCATCGTCGTCACCGATCGTAGGACCGTCTATACCCATCCAGTCTCCGGCGCGCAGTCACATGTGCTCACCGTCGCGCGCAAGGACCGTATCCGGCCGCTCGGCCTCGTCGACGCGCTGGCCATCGTCCGGGCGGAGCCCCAATCGGTTCTGTTGGTGAACACACGGTCGAGCCGCGCGGCGATCCGGCTGCCGACGGCGAGCCTGATGCTCGACGACGGAACCGTCGAGCATCGCGCGCGCCTGCTGCGGCCGACCGACGAGCTGCGCTTCGGCCTCGACGCACTTGCCGAAACACTCTGGCAGCCCGCCGACCGGAAATTGTTCTGCGAGCTGTGGGACTCGGAAGTCGCCGCCGTCCCGGAGTTCACCACCAGCACCTTTCACATCGTGACGGGTCTGCTGTTGCCGATCTGGCGTCGGCTGCCGGACGGCGACTGTCGAGTCTATCGAATCCAGACCGATGCCGGGGAGCGCATCATCGGCCGCCACATCGCGCCGACGCTGGTCGCGACCATGTTCCGCAATCTGGGTCTCGACGATGTGCCGAGGCTGGCGCCGGAAGATGCCTGGACCGGGCTCGCCGACGGACGGATTGGACTGCAACTCGCCGATGGCCTGATCCTGCGCCGCAGTCGGATCATGGACGACTACCGTGTCGAATTGATCGGCTTCACCGACGCGATGGTCCCTCGGCTGAAGGCGCTTGGACTGATCTCCGAGATCATCTCCTGGAAGCTCCGGCTGTTCATCCCGACGACCGCGCAAGGGTCCGCCATCCTCGCCGCGCTCCTCGACCGCCATACGCTGGTTGGTGTCACCGACCGTACCTCGGCGGCTTGAGGGGAGGCGATCATGACGGGCTCGGCCTCCGAGCTGGCACGCCGCCTTGGCGAACACGCCGAGGCGGTGTGCCGGGAATATCTCTCCAACGGCCATCGCTCCGGCAATTACTGGATGGTCGGCGATGTCCACAACACGCGCGGCTGTTCCATGCATGTGCGGCTGAGGGCAAACGCCAAGGGCCCGGCGGGTAGGTGGGTCGACGAGGCGACGTCTGAATTTGGCGATCTGCTCGATGTCATCCGTGAAAGTTGCGGCCTCGTCGACTTCCGTGACATCGCGGATGAAGCACGTCGCTTCCTCTCCATGCCGCTGCCACCGCCCCAGCCCCAACCTCAGCCCCTTGGCGCGCAGTGCCAGCCAGCCGCGAAACGCGGCTCCCCTGAGGCCGCGCGTCGTCTGTTCGCCATGTCCCAGCCGATCGCCGGCACGCTGGCCGAACGCTATCTTGCCGGCCGCGGCATTCTGCTTTCGACGCACGAGCGCGCGCTGCGCTTCCATCCCGGCTGCTACCATAGGAATCTCGTAACGGGCGAGACGCAGACCCTGCCTGCGCTGATTGCTGCTGTCACCAACCTCGACGGGCGTATCACCGGCCTGCAACGGACTTGGCTTGATCCTTCGGGTCACGGCAAGGCGCAACTCGCGGATCCACGCCGCTCGCTGGGGGATATCCTTGGCAACGGCATCTGGCTAGGCCATGAGCCCGGCATGCCCGTCCCGGTCATGGCGGCCGGCGAGGGCTTCGAGACGATGGCTTCGCTTAAGGTGGTGATACCGGCGCTGCCTGTGGCGGCCGCCACCTCGGCCAATCACCTCGCCGGCCTGAGGCTTCCGCTTGGCTGCCGCCGCCTCTACATCGCAGCCGATGCCGACGCTGCCGGCCGGCACGCCATCGAACGCCTCAGCCAACGCGCAGGCGAGGCCGGGATCCTCGCCCTGGTGTTGCGGCCGCAGCTCGGCGATTTCAACGACGATCTGCGCCATTCCGGCCCGGCCCATCTCGCGGCATGGCTCAGCGATCAGCTCGTCCCGGATGATGCCCGTCTCTTCCTGTCGCCCGGATGAACGGGTCGGGCTGGCAGGCGGGCCGGCACGGCGTCGCCGGATAGCCTGCAGGCATGGCGGCGGTCCGCCGGAGAGGCTGCGCCCGCGGCCTGCCCGAGAGGCGGTCCCTGCCACCCCCGGGTCACGGCCGCAACGGCTGCGCCGTCCTCCGCTTCGCTTCGGCCTTCGGTGCGGCCGCGCCCCGGGGCGCGGCCGGGATGCGCTGTCAGGCCGCGATGGGCGCGGCCGCAACCGACGGAGACACGCCATGACCTACGAGCTTCCCTTCGACGACGGCTACGAGCCTTACCACGCCTCCTCGCCGACCGACCGCGTCATCCTCGAACTGCAGATGTACGGCCATCGCCCGCATCAGGACGAACCTGATCCTCGGCCACTTCCCGACGACCAAGTGATCCGGGCTGGCCTCGCCGGGATCGCCGAGACCTTCGCCGGCATGCTTGGCGACACCAGGCTCGAACCCGATCTCGACGACCTGCTCTGGTCCTTCGCAAACGTCTTCCACCGCGCCGCCGAGCGCGTCGCCCGCAGCCTCGACCGCAACGAGGAGGCGCAGCGTTCGAGCCAGCAGGAACAGGACGGTTCCGAGGTGAAGTCGGTCGAGCTGGAACGGCTCACGGCCGAGGGCATCACCTATATCGAGCGCCGCAACGTGCTCGAAATCATGCGCGATGAGGCTGCCGACCTCTACGAGGCACAAACCGGATCGGCATGGCGGCCGCGCACCGGCTCCAAGGTCTCTCATCAGGCGATGACCGCGTCGGTGATCGACTCCAGAGACTTCCTCGCCGCCCGCCGCCACGCCGAATCCGAGGTGCTCGTTCCTGCCGGCACCAAGATTGCCTTCGCCGGTGGTCTCGACTGCAACGATCACGACCGGATCTGGAACGCGCTCGACAAGGCCCGCGAGAAGCATCCCGACATGGTCCTGCTCCACGGCGGCAGCCCGCGTGGCGCCGAACGTATCGCCGCCTGCTGGGCCGAGAACCGCAAGGTCACCCAGATCGCCTTCAAGCCGGACTGGAACCGGCACGCCAAGGCGGCTCCGTTCCGCCGCAACGACCAGCTTCTCTCGGTGGTGCCCTACGGCCTGATCGTCTTTCCCGGTTCCGGCATCACCGAGAACCTTGCCGACAAGGCGCGTCGGCTCGGCATCCCCGTCTGGCGGTTCGCGGAGGACGGCGCGTGAGCGCCGTTTTCTTGCAAATCTAGAAAATCTAGATAATATGGAGATCGATAAGGAGTCCAGCCATGCGCCAGTTCACGACGGGGGATCTCAACAAGCAGGTTGGCGACGTCACCGACGTTGCCAGCCGCGAACCCGTTATTCTTACCAAGCACCGGAAACCCCGGTTCGTGCTGATGAGTTACGAGCACTACGAACGGATGCGCATCGGCGGCGATCCCCGCCGCGCATACCGTGTCTCCGAGATGCCGGAGGAACACACGGAACTCTTCGCCGCCGAGATCGACCGACTAGCGCGCGGGGAAGGATACGATGATGAGCGGTAGATTCCTGCCTGGTCAGGTGATCTCCTACCCGTATCTTTGGGCATGGCAACACGAGCGCGGCGAAACGGAAGGCCGCAAGAGCCGGCCGACCTGCGTGGTCATCGCTGTCCGCGGCGCAAGAGATGGCCTGACCCATCTCGCGCTCCTGGCGATAACCACCCAACCACCAACCAGCGATCGGGTCGGTTTGGAAATCTCCACTATCGAGTGCCGCCGCGCCGGTCTGACCGATCTCAAACGCTGCTGGATCGTGGTTGACGAATACAACTACGATATTGCCGAACGCTCCTGGTACATCGAAGCCGACGGTAAGCCCCTCGGTCGTTTCAGCAAGGCATTCATGATGAAAATCGCAGGCGCCTTTATCGAAGCGCGCAGCGAGGGCCGCCGCGTCAGCCGTCTGGATTGACGTTCTCTTTCGCGGCCATGCGCTCGATCCAGGACGTGAGCCTCTGGCTGGCCGACAAAGACCACTAGCTCCAAGCGCGAAGCGCAACTAGCCAGATGCGCGTAGCGCCTCCGGCAGCTGCAGGATCCGGGCGCGCCGGCCTGCGGCCGGCCGGGCTCTCGTCGCGGCGTCCCGCCGCTTCCCGAGCCAGCTTTGCCGTCTCGGCCTTCGGGTGACGATCCCTCGCGCAGGGCCAGGGGAGAGGGCGGCCGGCGCGGGGCGGGGGACGCGGGAGAGAAGGGAAAGTCACCATGTCGATGATATTCATAGGTGGATCACGCGAGATATTCGAGCTGCCGGAACCTGCCATCGCTCGCATCGGCGCAATCGTTGCTGCCGAGCACGGCGTGCTGGTTGGCGACGCGCCTGGAGCCGATGCCGAGGCGCAGGGCCTGCTCGCCGGCTACAAGTACGAGCACGTCGGGGTCTTCCATGCCGGCAAGGAACCCCGCAACAATCTGGGCGACTGGGCCGCCTACCATGTTCCTTCTCCTGAAGGAGCTCACGAGCACTGGTTCCACGCCGCCAAGGACCGGGAGATGGTGCGGCGCGCCGACTTTGGGATGATGGTCTGGGACGGCGCATCACCGGGCACGGCCGTCAACGTGCTTCGGCTCGCCATCGCGAACAAGCCGTGCGTCATTTACGATCTGGCCAGGGGCCGGATGGCGACCACGTACAATGTGGAAGACTGGTGCGCGATGCTCCGCCATGCTGATCCGGACATTCGCCGCCAAGCCGAAGCCCGCATGACGCCGGATGAGCGTCTAACGTTGCCAGGATGATGGATGCGGTCCTGCCGACAGGCCCTGCGGGTTCAATCCGATATGTGATCCGGCTCCTCGCCGCCTAACCACTTGTATGAGCGGACGGAGCCGGCCCCTTTCGAAACCGGTCCACGCGCAGAGCCGCGGGGCGTTGTACGGATGATCATCTTGACGCTTCTCGCCTCTGAAGCGGGTGCAAGCGTGCCGAACAATATCCTGGCTTGCCGGGTCATCCAACCTGACTGCGCGGTATCGTCCCCGAGGGGCGTGAAGTTCGCTGCCAGCCGGCTCCGATCTCGAAACCGCTATGCCGCCATACTGCGTATTCCGATGAAGCCGGCCATCGATTCCGATTTGAAGCCGGCCAGTCATTCCGATTTCATTCCGGCCGGTGTTCCGATT
>NZ_JAMYPQ010000038.1:0-21351 GCF_040320455.1 Mesorhizobium sp. M0698
TACGAGATCTTGGCGGCAACGTAGTTCAGGCCCCACGAAAAGGTCAGCCCGACCATGATGGCGGCGGCCGCCAGATCGACCGCGTCACGACGGTCGAGCGTATCTGTGGCGACGCCCACCGCCGCTAGTCCTCCGCGCTCGCGTCGTCGAAACCGAGCAAGTTCCAGCTCTGGCGCATATGCGGCGGCATCGGTGCGGTGACGTCGACAAAGCCCTTGTCGGGATGCGGGATGACGATGCGGCGCGCGTGCAGATGCAGCCGGTTCTGCATGCCGCCTGGAAAATCCCAATTGGTGTCGGCCTCGAAATATTTGGGGTCGCCGATGATCGGGCAACCGATATGGGCAGCATGGACGCGAAGCTGGTGGGTGCGCCCGGTATAGGGTTCCATCTCCAGCCAGGACAGGGTCTGCGCCGCCTGCTCGACGATGCGATAATAGGACACGGCGTGATCGGCGCCCTTTTCGCCATGCTTGGCGATGCGCACACGATCGCCGTCGGGCGTCGGTTCCTTGATCAGCCAGGTCGAGATCTTGTCCTCGCGCTTCGGCGGCACGCCCTTGACCAGCGCCCAGTAGGTTTTCTTCGTCTCACGCGCCCGGAACGCTTCGGCGAGCTTCATGGCGGCGAGCCTTGTACGAGCGACAACCAGCACACCCGACGTGTCGCGGTCGAGCCGGTGCACCAGACGCGGCTTCTCGCCCTTCTGGTTGCGCCAGGCTTCCAGCATGTCGTCGACATTGCGGGTGACGCCAGAGCCGCCTTGCACCGCCAGGCCGGCCGGCTTGTTGAAGACGAAGACCTTCGGGTCCTCATGGATTAGCATCTTGGCCAGGACATCGGCGTCGCCCTGGTTGCGGATCGAATGACCGGTGAGTGGGCTTTCACCTTTCTTGTCGACTTCGAGCGGCGGCACTCGCACCGTCTGGCCGGCTTCGACGCGGGTATCGGCCTTCACCCTGCCGCCGTCGACGCGGATCTGGCCGGAACGCAGCAGCTTCTGCAGATGACCGAAACCGAGACCGGGGAAATGGCTCTTGAACCAGCGGTCGAGCCGCATGCCCGCCTCGCCGGCGTCCACTGTGATCTGTTCAACGCCTGCCATGATTCCAATCGCCGTTTTGCAGGCATGCAACGGCATTCGCCGGTACCCGCAATCTCACTCGGTTATTCGTTGTCGGTTCCATATTGCAGAACCTGAACTTTCTCCAGCGTAATCAAACCACTTGTCATGATTGTTTCAAGCACGGGCAGGAAAGCGGCCAATTTTTCCTCGTCATCGACGATCTCGATGACGAGTGGCAGATCCTCCGATAGGCGGAGGATCTTCGTGGTGTGAAGCCGGCTGGAATGGCCGAACCCCATCGCGCCGCGCAGGACGGTCGCGCCGGCGATCTGCATTTCGCGGGCCCTCAGCACGATAACCTCATACAGCGGACGGCCATCTGCCTTGTCGTTTTCGCCGATAAATATGCGCAGCAATTGTGCCTGTGTTGGTATCTTCATTGCCTGGACCCTCTCAGCCGGTTGAGCCGAACTGCAAAGATGTGGCCAAGCCAGACGGCGGCAAGCCAGGCCACCACGGAGATCGCGATATTGAGTCCCGCCGCCACAGGCCTCCCGCCTTGCGCGAGGGTGAGTGTTTCAAGGCTGAAAGCGGAGAAGGTCGTCAGGCCGCCGCAGAAGCCGGCCATGAAGAATTGACGTTGCAGCGGACCGGCGAAGACGCGACCATCCGGTCCCGTCAATGTCGCGTAGAAGCCGATGAGGAACGAGCCAACAATGTTGACGAGGAGCGTGCCGAAGGGAAATCCAGCGCCCCACAGGGCAGTGCTCGTCGATGAGGCAAGCGCCCGCAACACACCGCCGATCATGCTGCCTGCGGCCACGGTCGCATAGAGCCGAACCGTCTGGCTCCTTCTGCGCCAGCCAATGAGGTGCGCCGCACGCCTCGCCATGCCGTCGTAGCGAAGCTTCCGCGGGCCGCTCACGGCGCCCCGCCGCCAATCAGAAGACTTCCCGCAGCAAAGCCCAGCGTCACGCCGCCGAGGCTCAGAAAAACCGAAAGCAGCACATTTCCGCCGGCGCGCCGCCATTCGCCCTCGCGCGCCAGCGCCAGCGTCTGCAGGCTGAAGGAAGAAACCGTGGTGTAGCAGCCGAGGCCGCCGGTAACGGTAAAGGCCCAGATGGCGGGCATGCCGTCGCGCGCCACCGCATGCGCAACGACACCGATTGCAAACGCTCCCGAGACGTTGACGGCCATAGTGCCCCAGGGAAAGGTCTCGCCGACCCGGCGGGCGACGAAGCCGGACAGGAAGAAGCGGGCCATTGCACCGATCGCGCCACCAAGGCAGACAAGCAACAGATGATACATCGTGCTCCCTCGCGCCGGTCACACCACGGTGTCAGGCGGCTCCGGCCTTCTTCGGCTTGCTGGAGCCGATCATCTTCCAGTTCTTGTAGAACATGGCATTGATGCGCTCGACGCTGACCGAAACGATGGCGAGAAGAGCGGCGATCAGGCCGGGGAATGGCGATGGCCGGATGATGTCCATGAACACGCAGTAGCGGCGCCCATCATATTCGTTGACCGAGCGGTGCAGCAGCGTGTCGTCGAAAATATAGAGCGGATTGTCGTGCCAGTAGTTCCTGGCGTTGTTGCACTCGACGAAAACCTCGGCCTTCACCGGGAGAAGATTGTAGAGAATGCGCAGGCTGAGCCGCAGCGGTCCGAAATGCCAGGAGGTCGATTCCTTGCCCCTGAACACCGACACGGCGATGGTCTTGATATATTTGAAATCCTTGTTGAATTCGGCGACGTTGTCGATCTTGTGCTTGCCATACCACTGGTAGACATACATGCCGCGCCGGCCGCTGCCGAAATTGGCGTCGATATCGGCGATGATCTCGTCCTTGCGCGCCTTGAAGACGTCGAGAACCTCGTTGACCTCACGCTGATAGTCCGGAGGAAACTGGTCCAGTTTCCACACACCGCGGTTTCTGTAGCACAGCAGATCGACCAGCAGATTGAAGGGCGAAAGCAGCCAGGTGAAGATGCCGTTGCCGAGAAAATAACCACTGAACAGGGCCCAGTTCTTGTTGTCATTGCGCAACACGTCGACCAGCCCGAGGACAATGAAAATTGTCGTCAGGATGGGAATGAAATAGAAGCCGAGCGCCAGCAGCGGGATCGCTATGGCGAACTTCCGAAGGGTCTTGCGAGATTTTTTTGTCATTTTTCCACGCGCCAGGCGCGATTCCGTTCTGAATATCGTCGGTACGTTTCTGGCCTGTCCGCCAGCCGAAGGCGCATCTTGATAGGGTTTTTTATCCCGCCAGACAACGGCGATCACACCACTGTGCGGTCGGCAGCTACTTTTCCCGCTCGCTGCGCAGCTTCGCCCAATAATCCAGCCGCTTCCTGATATCGCGCTCGAAGCCGCGCTCTGGCGGGTCGTAGAATGTCTGCCTTCCCATCTTCTCCGGAAAATAGTCCTGGCCGGAAAAAGCGTCGGGCTCGTCGTGGTCGTAGCGATAGCCGGCGCCGTAATCTTCCTGTTTCATCAGCTTGGTCGGCGCATTGAGAATGTGCTTGGGCGGCAGCAGCGAACCGAATTCCTTCGCTGCCTGTGTGGCGGCCTTGAACGCGGTATAGACTGCATTGGATTTCGGCGCGGTGGCTAGATAGACGGTCGCCTCGGCGAAGGCCAGTTCGCCCTCGGGCGAGCCCAGATAGTCATAGGCGTCCTTGGCGGCGTTAGCGACGACGAGCGCCTGCGGGTCGGCCAGCCCGATATCCTCCATCGCCATGCGCACCAACCGGCGCCCGAGATAAAGCGGATCTTCGCCGGCGTCGAACATGCGGGCGAGATAGTAGAGTGCCGCGTCGGGGTCGGAGCCGCGCACCGATTTGTGCAAGGCGGAGATCAAATTGTAGTGGCCGTCCTGTCCCTTGTCGTAGATCGGCGCGCGGCGCTGGACGATGCGCTGCAGGGCTTCGGCGCCGAACACCTCCTTTGATTTCGCTGCGCGCCAGACCTCTTCGGCGAGCGTCAATGCCGCGCGGCCGTCGCCGTCGCTCATGCGGATGAGCATCGCCCGCGCGTCTTCATCGAGCGGCAGCGCCCTGCCCTCTGCCTCCTCGGCCCGCGCCAGCAGCTTGGCGATACTGTCCTCGCCGAGTGAGTGAAAGACCAGCACACGCGCGCGCGACAACAGCGCGGCGTTAAGCTCGAAGGACGGATTCTCCGTGGTGGCGCCGACCAGCACGACGGTGCCGTCTTCCATCACGGGCAGAAAACTGTCCTGCTGGGCGCGGTTGAAGCGATGGATCTCGTCGACGAACAGCAGCGTCTGGCGGCCGTTCGAGCGGCGCAGCTTCGCTGCCTCGAACACTTTCTTCAGGTCGGCAACGCCGGAAAACACGGCCGAGATCTGTTCGAAGGCGAGGCTTGTCTCGCCGGCAAGCAGCCGTGCGACCGTGGTCTTGCCGGTGCCGGGCGGGCCCCAGAAGATCATCGAGCCGAGCGAGCCGGAGCCGATCAGCCGCGTCAGCGCGCCGTCGGATCCGGTCAGATGCTCCTGGCCGACGACCTCGCCGAGGTTCTTCGGACGCAGACGGTCCGCCAGCGGCCTGCCGGGCGGCGTCTTTTCCGGTTCATCGACACTGAACAGATCGGCCATGCAACTTCTTCTGCCTGGAGCCCGATCATGCTGACGTTCGGGCTCAGTAACGCAACACCTGGCGCAGTATCTGCCCGCCGCGCTCGACGGTAAAGCGCCACCAGCGCGTATCCTGCTGGGCTACCTGTTCCAGGGTCGCCGCCTTGTCGATCGTCAGGCCATTGACCTCACGCACGATGTCGCCTGGCTGGAAGCCAAAATCGGCAGCAGGCGAATCGCGGTTGATGTCGACCACGGTGACGCCTTTGACATCGGTGCGCAGACCGAGCCGTTGGGCAAGCCGTGGCGACAGTTCAGCAACCTTGGCACCGGAAAACGGGCTGCGGCCGCGCAATGTGAGTTCCGCAGCTTTGGTGCCCTCAGGCGGCCGTTCCAGGGCGATGTCCATCGTCGCCTGCTGACCCTTGCTCAGAACGCCGAAGCTGGCATTCGTACCAATCGACAGCGTCGCCATGCGGTAGTCCAGCGCCCCGACGCTCTCGACCGGCTTGCCGTTGAGCGACAGCACCACGTCGCCGGGCTTGAGCCCTGCCTTGGCCGCGGGTCCCGCCTCTTCGACCGAAGAAACCAGCGCACCGGTCGGTTTGTCGATGCCGAGCGATTCGGCAACCTGCGGCGTCACCGCCTCGAACTCGGCACCGGCATACGGCCGCTCGAAGAAGTCGAGCCCGGCCTTGGCCGCGTCGGCGAAGGCGCGAACCATGTTCGAAGGGATGGCAAAGCCGATGCCGATCGAGCCGCCGCTACGGCTATAGATCGCCGTGTTGATGCCGATCAGCTGCCCGCCCATGTTGACCAGCGCGCCACCGGAATTGCCGGGGTTGATGGCGGCGTCGGTCTGGATGAAGAAGCTGGAATCGGAGACGCCGATATGGCTGCGCGCCACCGCCGAAATGATGCCGCTGGTGGTGGTCTGGCCGACACCGAACGGATTGCCGACCGCCAGCACCAGATCGCCGACCTCGAGCGCGTCGGAATCGCCGATAGCGATCACCGGGAACGGCTTGTCAGAAGAAATCTTGAGCACGGCGAGGTCGAGCGTCTCATCCTTGAGCAGCACCTTGCTGTCGAATTCGCGCCCGTCGGCGGTCGCGACCTTGACCTGGTCAGCGTCCTTGACGACGTGGAAATTGGTGACCACGACGCCGGTCGGATCGACCAGCACCCCCGAACCGAGCGAAGACTGCGCGCGCGGCTGCGAGCGGCCGAAGAACTCCTCGAAGAACGGATCGCCGTCGAAGGGCGACGTCACCTTGGCGGTTTGCGAGGCGTAGACATTGACCACGGCCGGCGCTGTCTGCTTGACCAGCGGCGCGAAGGACAGTTGCACCTCCTCGCGGCCGAACGGCACGCGCTTGTCGGGGCCGGAAGTGGCGTTTTCGCCTTCGACGCCATGCAGCAGATCGGTCAGCACGTCGGACAGACCGGGATCTGGCTTGGCCTCGTCCGCCAGCGCGTGCCTGGCCGCCGGCACGACGGCCAACGCCATCAAGGCGCAGATCAGAACAATGGACAGCCGTTTAACGCGCATTCCGAATCCTCCAAGTCGGGCGCCATTGTCCTGACGATTGTGCAAAATGAAAGGCTAAGCCGCTGAAATCGGATTATTTTGGGTAGTCGCCGCAAAAACCGGTGACAAAACCCCTACCAGCCCTGCCCGGTACCTTCGGAAACAGAAAAAGGGGCCCGGAGGCCCCTTTTGAACTTCTCGCGAAAAACCGAGCCTTATGCGGCTGCAGCTTCCTCTTCGGTGCCTTCGGCCTCGATGCGGGCACGGTCGCCGGCGCCCTTGGCCGAGGTGTCGCGGTCGACGAACTCGATGACCGCCATTGCCGCGTTATCACCGTGGCGGAAGCCGGCCTTCATGATGCGCAGATAGCCGCCGTTGCGGGTGGCATAACGTGGCGCGATGGTATCGAACAGGCGCTTGACGACGCCTTCATTGCCGATCTGGGCAATAACCTGGCGGCGGGCGTGCAGGTCGCCGCGCTTGCCGAGCGTCACCAACTTCTCGACGATCGGACGCAAATCCTTCGCCTTCGGCAGCGTGGTGAGGATCTGCTCGTGCTCGATAAGCGACACGGCAAGGTTGGCAAACATCGACTTGCGATGGCTTATGCTGCGGGCGAACCGGCGGCCTTTAAATCCGTGGCGCATGGCTCTTCTCCTTCATTGCGGTTTCAAGAGGCCTGAGCCCCAGTTGGTTAGCCGCATGATCTTGTCCGAAAAGTCTGCAACTTTTTGCTGCGCTGACCTTCGGTTCGGGATCATGCTCAATATTGGTCTTCGTAACGCTTGGCGAGGTCTTCGATGTTTTCCGGCGGCCAGTCCGGCACTTCCATGCCGAGATGCAGGCCCATCGCCGCCAGGACTTCCTTGATCTCGTTCAGCGACTTGCGGCCGAAGTTCGGGGTGCGCAGCATCTCGGCTTCGGTCTTCTGAATCAGGTCGCCGATATAGACGATGTTGTCGTTCTTCAGGCAGTTGGCCGAACGCACCGAAAGCTCGAGCTCGTCGACCTTCTTGAGCAGCGCCGGGTTGAAGGCAAGCTCGGTAACCTGTTCGGCGGCGACTTCCTTCTGCGGCTCGTCGAAATTGACGAACAGGCCGAGCTGGTCCTGCAGGATGCGAGCGGCGAAGGCCACCGCGTCCTCGCCCGAAATCGAACCGTCGGTCTCGATGGTCATGGTCAGCTTGTCATAGTCGAGAACCTGGCCCTCGCGGGTGTTCTCGACCTTGTAGGAGACCTTCTTGACCGGCGAATACAGGCTGTCGACGGGGATCAGCCCGATCGGCGCGTCCTCGGCGCGGTTACGGTCGGCCGGGACATAGCCCTTGCCGGTATCGACGGTGAATTCCATGCGGATTTCGGCGCCTTCGTCCAGCGTGCAGATGACGTGGTCGGGATTGAGTATCTCGACGTCGCCGACCGTCTGGATGTCGCCGGCGAGAACCGCGCCCGGTCCCTGCTTGCGGACGACCATGCGCTTGGGGCCGTCGCCTTCCATGCGGATGGCGATTTCCTTGATGTTCAAAACGATGTCGGTCACGTCCTCGCGGACGCCGGCGATGGACGAGAATTCATGCAGAACGCCGTCGATCTGCACGGCGGTTACAGCCGCGCCACGCAGCGAAGACAGAAGCACCCGGCGCAGCGCGTTGCCGAGGGTGAGGCCGAAGCCGCGCTCGAGCGGCTCGGCGACCAGCGTGGTCAGCGTCTTCTTCTTCGACGAGAACTCGATCTTGTTCGGCTTGATCAGTTCTTGCCAATTTTTCTGGATCATAGTGCTTTCCTTCCGTTGTCCCGCCACCATCCAATCGTGGCGGGCGACCTGGAATGCCGTGGAGGAGCGCCCTTGAGGCGCTCGCGCGGCGTTCGGTAAATTCTTTAGACGCGGCGCTTCTTGCGCGGGCGGCAGCCATTGTGCGGGATCGGCGTCACATCACGGATCGAGGTGATGGTGAAGCCGGCAGCCTGCAGCGCGCGCAGCGCCGATTCACGACCGGAGCCGGGTCCACAGACCTCGACCTCGAGCATGCGCATGCCGTGTTCCTGGGCCTTCTTGGCAACATCTTCTGCGGCCATCTGGGCAGCGAACGGGGTCGACTTGCGCGATCCCTTGAAGCCCTGGGCTCCGGCCGACGACCAGGCAATCGAGTTACCCTGCGCGTCGGTGATGGTGATCATCGTGTTGTTGAAGGTCGAATTGACGTGGGCAACGCCCGACGAGATGTTCTTGCGTTCGCGACGGCGAACACGAGCGGCTTCCTTGGCCATGATGGTCCTTTCAGTTGATCTCTACACCGCCGTAATGCCAGCGGCTCCACCAGGGAGAAGGCAGTAGGGGAATATGGCAGTAGGGCAGTATGTCTGCCGTTCCTATTGCCTTACTGCCCTACTCCCTTACTGCCCTAAATTACTTCTTCTTTCCGGCAATCGACTTAGCCGGGCCCTTGCGGGTGCGCGCATTGGTATGCGTGCGCTGACCACGAACCGGCAGCGAGCGGCGGTGACGCAGGCCGCGGTAGCAGCCGAGGTCCATGAGTCGCTTGATGTTCATCGACACTTCGCGGCGCAGATCGCCCTCGACCTGATAGTCGCGGTCGATGGTCTCGCGGATCTGCAGCACTTCCGCGTCGGTCAGCTGGTTGACGCGACGCTCGGCCGGGATGCCGACCTTGTCGACGATCTCCTGGGCGAACTTCTTGCCAATGCCGTGAATGTATTGAAGCGCGATGACGACGCGCTTGTTGGTCGGAATATTGACGCCGGCTATACGAGCCATGTTCTTCTCTTCTCCATATAGGCCGGACGAGCCGGCGCTTCAAGTTGCCCCGCGTCCGGTGGAGGCCGGCCCTTGCGGGAGTTTCCAGTTCAAAGCGGCCTGCCTTGCCCTTGCGGACAAGCAAGCCTCATGCCTGATAGGAAGACGGGCCGCCATACCCCAGCGGACCGCTCCAGTCAAGCGCAATCGTTCGATTCTCTAGCCGGCCGCCTGGCCAACTTTCCGGGTCGTCGCCCTGAGCACCGCCTCGATCTGCTGCGTCACCGCATCGATGTCGGCCATGCCATCGACGCCCCTGAGCTTGCCCTTGGCGTAGTAGTAGCCGATCAGCGGCGAGGTTTTCTTGTAATATTCCCTCAAGCGTTCCTCGAACACCGCTGGGCTGTCGTCCTTGCGCACCGGCAGGCCTGCGGCCTTGGCGTCTTCGGCGCGCTTGACGATTCGGCCAACCAGCGCCTTGTCATCGACGACAAATTCGATGACAGCATCGAGCTCCAGTCCGCGATCCGACAGCATTTCCTCAACGGCGTCCGCTTGCACCAGGGTTCGCGGGTACCCGTCAAGGATGAAGCCGTTTGCGCAATCAGCTTGATCGATGCGCTCGGCCACGATGGCGTTGACGATAGCGTCGGACACCAGTTCGCCAGCGTCCATCACCGCCTTGGCGCGCTTGCCGACTTCGGTGCCAGCCTGGACAGCAGCACGCAGCATGTCCCCCGTGGAAAGCTGTGGGATGCCGTGTCGATCTACCAGTCTTAGTGCTTGTGTCCCCTTGCCCGCCCCCGGCGGTCCAAGCAATATCAACCTCATCTGGCCTTTTTCCCCCCGCGCAGCTTCGACTTCTTGATCAGGCCCTCATACTGGTGCGCGATCAGGTGACCCTGAATCTGCGCCACCGTATCGAGCGTTACACTGACCACGATCAGGAGCGAAGTGCCACCAAGGTAGAACGGTACGCCAGTCGCTGAAATCAGGAACTCGGGCAGCAGACACACCAGCACCAGATAAATGGCGCCGACGACGGTGATGCGGGTGAGCACATAGTCAATATAGTCCGCAGTGCGCTCGCCCGGACGATAGCCCGGGATGAAGCCCGAATGCTTCTTGAGCTGGTCGGCGGTGTCCTTCGGATTGAAGACGATCGCCGTATAGAAGAAGGCGAAGAACACGATCATCGCCGCGTAGAAGGCCATATAGAGCGGCTGGCCGTGGCCGAGCGCCGCCAGGATGGTGCTGGCCCATGCAGGCATATTGGTGGTCTGCGAGAAGCCGGCAACCGTTGCCGGAAGCAGCAGCAGCGACGAGGCGAAGATCGGCGGAATGACGCCGGAGGTGTTAAGCTTCAGCGGCAGATGCGAGGTATCGCCCTGGAACATGCGATTGCCGACCTGGCGCTTGGGATACTGGATCAGCAGGCGGCGCTGGGCGCGCTCGAAGAAGACGATCAGCGCTATGACGATGATGGCCAGCACGATGATCGCCAGGATCAGGCCGGTCGACAAGGCGCCGGTGCGGCCAAGCTCCAGCGTGCCGGAGATGGCGCGCGGCAGGCCGGCGACGATGCCGGAGAAGATGATCAGCGAAATGCCGTTGCCGATGCCGCGAGCAGTGATCTGCTCGCCAAGCCACATCAGGAACATGGTGCCGCCGACCAGCGTGACGACGGTAGAGATGCGGAAGAACATGCCGGGATCGTTGACGATGCCGTTGCCGCCCTCAAGCCCGACCGAAATGCCGTACGCCTGAACCAGCGCCAGAAGCACGGTGCCGTAGCGCGTGTACTGGTTGATGATCTTGCGGCCCTGCTCGCCTTCCTTCTTCAGCGCTTCCAGCGACGGAATGACCGAGGTCATCAGCTGCATGATGATGGAGGCCGAGATATAGGGCATGATGCCGAGGGCAAAGATCGCCATGCGCTGCACGGCGCCGCCGGCGAACATGTTGAACATGCCGAGCACGCCCTTGCTCTGCGACGAGAAGGCCTGGGCGAAAGCATCGGGATTGATGCCGGGCAGCGGAATATAGGTGCCAAGGCGGTAGACGAGCAGCGCACCGATGGTGAACCAGATGCGCTTCTTCAGATCCTCGGCTTTGGCGAAGGCCGAAAAATTCAGATTCGAGGCCAGTTGTTCAGCAGCCGAAGCCATGCCTGATTCTCCGCTTGGTCACGCTCGATGCCCGCAGCTCAGGCGGCGCGTGTCACCGAAGCTCACGAGATAAGCTCCGGACTGCAAACATGCAAGCGGCCGCGTTGATGCGGCCGCCACATCTGTCGGATCAAAGCACGACCGCAGGCAAAACCGAATTCCACCTTTGCCGACCGTGCTTCAAATTGCCGTTACTCGGCGGCTGCCTGCTCAGGCAACTTCACCGAGCCGCCGGCCTTTTCGATCTTCTCGACCGCGGCCTTGGAAGCACCGGCAACGTCGAAGGCAAGCTTGGCCTTGATGTCGCCATCCGAAAGGATGCGCACGCCGTCCTTGACGCGACGGATGACACCTGCCGCAACCAGCGCCTCGGCCGTTACAACTGTCTTAGCGTCGAGCTTCTTGGCATCGAGCGCCGCCTGGATGCGGGCCAGCGACACGACGGTGAAGCTCTTGGCGAAGATATTGTTGAAGCCGCGCTTCGGTAGGCGGCGGTAGAGCGGCATCTGGCCACCCTCGAAGCCGTTGACGGCGACGCCGGAGCGCGCCTTCTGGCCCTTGACGCCGCGACCGGCGGTCTTGCCCGAACCGGAACCGATGCCACGGCCGAGACGCTTCTTGGAGTGCGTCGCGCCGTCCTTGTCACGCAGATCATTGAGTTTCATCTGGGTTCTCCTGCGCTCTGGCTCAGCCCTCGTCCACGACGCGGACGAGATGCTGGACGGCAGCGATCATGCCGCGCACCGAGGGCGTATCCTCCAGCGTGCGCTGCTTGTGCATCTTGTTGAGGCCGAGGCCGACCAGCGTTGCGCGCTGCTCCTTCGGCCGGCGGATCGGCGAACCGATCTGCTCGACGGTGATGGTCTTGGTTGCTTTCTTGGCCATGGTCAGATCCCTGGTCAGCGTCGACTATTCTTCAGCCGCAACGGCGGTGCCGCGGCGGGCCTGAAGGGTCGAATACTTGATGCCGCGCGCGGCAGCCACATCCTTCGGATGCATCTGGCTCTTCAGCGCGTCGAAAGTGGCGCGAACCATGTTGTAGGGGTTCGAAGAACCCATCGACTTGGCGACCACGTCATGCATGCCGAGCGTCTCGAAAACGGCGCGCATCGGGCCGCCGGCGATGATGCCGGTACCTTGCTTGGCGGCGCGCAGCAGAACGCGTCCCGCGCCCCAGCGTCCCTCGACGTCGTGGTGCAGCGTGCGGCCTGAGCGCAGCGGCACGAAGATCATGTCGCGCTTGGCCGATTCGGTCGCCTTGCGGATCGCCTCCGGCACTTCGCGCGCCTTGCCGTGGCCGAAGCCGACGCGGCCCTTCTGGTCGCCGACGACGACAAGTGCCGCAAAGCCGAAGCGCCGGCCGCCCTTGACGACTTTGGCGACACGGTTGATGTGGACGAGCTTGTCGACCATGCCGTCGTCGCGCTCTTCGCGATCACGGCCGCGGCCGCCATCCCTACGTTCCTGTGCCATATCCTGTTCCTTGTTTTTTTCCGGAAGCACGGTTGATGATGATATCCGGCACCTCTGCGGGTCGCCGGGGGCGAAAACTCTTTTTTCCTTCGCATGATCTTATCCGAAAAGTCTGCAACTTTTTGCTGCGCTGACCTTCGGTTCGGGATCATGCTCTAGAAGCTCAGACCACCTTCACGGGCAGCCTCGGCCAGCGCCTTGACGCGGCCGTGGTAGATATAGGCGCCGCGGTCGAAGACGACTTCCTTGACGCCGGCCTTCGAGGCGCGTTCGGCGATCAGCTTTCCGATGGCAGCTGCAGCCGCGGTGTCGGCGCCGGTCTTGAGCGAGCCCTTGAGCTCCTTCTCGAGCGTCGAAGCAGCCGCGATGGTGTGGCCCTTGGCGTCGTCGATCACCTGGACATAGATGTTCTTCGACGTGCGATGGACCGACAAGCGCGGACGATCGCCGGCAACCTTCTTGATCTGGCGGCGGACGCGCTGGGCGCGGCGTTGGGTGGATTCTTTCGAGCCCATGATATCAGTTCCTTGCCTTCAAAAACGGGGGCAACCATATGCGGTAGGACGAGCCTCCCGCGACCGCTCCCCGCGGCGTTAAAATTACTTCTTCTTGCCTTCCTTGCGGACGATCTTCTCGCCAGCATAGCGAACGCCCTTGCCCTTGTAGGGCTCGGGGCTGCGATACTCGCGGATCTCGGCGGCGACCTGGCCGACCTGCTGCTTGTCGATGCCGGTCACCGTGATTTCCGTCGGCTTCGGCACCGAAATCGTCACGCCCTGCGGCGTCTCGTAGACGACGTCATGGCTGAAGCCGAGCGCCAGCTGCAGGTTCTTGCCTTGCATGGCGGCACGATAGCCGACGCCGGTGATCTCGAGCTTCTTTTCGAAGCCGTCCTTGACGCCCTGCAGGATGTTGACGATCTGCGTGCGTGACATGCCCCACTTGGAACGGGCAGTCTTGGTCTGGTCGCGCGGCTGGACAGCGATCTCGCTGCCTTCCATCTTGACCAGCACTTCGTCGTTCACCACGAACTTCAGCTCGCCCTTCGGACCCTTCGCCGTCACGGTCTGGCCGTTGACGGTCGCGGTCACGCCCTGCGGCAGCGAAACGGGTTTCTTTCCAATACGAGACATTTTGTTGTCCTCGTCACTTCTCTTGTTTCAGGTCTCGGCTTTCGGGACTAGATCCCGAAAACCTGTTTCCAACCGGGTCACATACCAGATCAGAAGATCTGGCAGAGGATTTCCCCGCCGACATTCTGTTCACGCGCTTCGTGGTCGGCCATCACGCCCTTCGGCGTCGAAAGGATGGCGATGCCGAGGCCGTTGGCGACGTGCGGTATCGACTTGGCCGAAACGTAGACGCGGCGGCCGGGCTTCGAGACCCGAGCGATTTCGCGCACCACCGGCGCACCATCGAAATACTTCAGCTCGATCTCGATTTCGGACTTGCCGTTGTCGAAGTCGGTCTGGCTGTAGTCGCGGATATAGCCTTCCGCCTTCAGCACGTCGAGGACGCGGGTACGCAGGCGCGAGGCCGGCGTCGAAACGCTCGACTTCTTGCGGCCATACGCGTTGCGGATGCGGGTCAGCATATCGCCGAGAGGATCGCTCAATGACATGTTATGTCCTCCTTACCAGCTCGACTTGACCAGGCCCGGGATCTGGCCGTTATTGCCGAGATCACGAAGCGCGATACGCGATACTTTGAGCTTGCGATAATAGGCACGCGGACGTCCGGTGACTTCGCAGCGGTTGCGGATGCGGGTCTTGGCCGAGTTGCGCGGCAGCGCCGAAAGCTTCAGCTGGGCGCGGAAGCGCTCTTCCATCGGCTTGGACTGATCCATGATGATCGCCTTGAGCACCTTGCGCTTGGCAGCGAACTGGTCCGCAAGCTTGCGGCGCCTGTTGTTCTTCTCGACTGAGCTGGTCTTTGCCATGTCAGATTTTCCTTTTCTCGCTGCCGTTACTGGCGGAAGGGGAAGTTGAAGGCCTTGAGCAATGCCCTGGCTTCGTCGTCCGTCTTCGCAGTCGTACAAACGATGAGGTCCATGCCCCAGATCTGATCAACCTTGTCGTAGTTGATCTCCGGAAACACGATGTGTTCCTTGATGCCCATGGCATAGTTGCCACGGCCATCGAAGCTCTTCGGATTAAGTCCGCGAAAGTCGCGGACGCGCGGCAGTGCGATGTTCACGAGGCGGTCGAGGAACTCGTACATGCGTTCCTTGCGCAGCGTGACCTTGGCACCGATCGGCATCTTCTCGCGGACCTTGAAGCCGGCGATCGAGTTGCGGGCGCGGGTGACAACGGCCTTCTGGCCGGCGATCATCGCAAGGTCTTCCGCCGCGATCGAAGGCTTCTTCGAATCGCCAGTCGCCTCGCCGACGCCCATGTTCAGCACGATCTTGTCGATGCGCGGAACCTGCATCTCGTTCTCGTAGCCGAACTGCTCCTGCAGCGCCTTGCGGATGGTCTCGTTGTAGACCTGCTTGAGGCGCGGCGTGTTCTGGGCAGTTGCCTGCTTGGTTTGAGCCTTAGCCATTGATGACTTCTCCCGAGCGCTTGGCGACGCGCACCTTCTTGCCGTCCTTCTGGAAGATGAAGCCGACGCGGGTCGGCTTGCCATCCTTGGGGTCGGCCAGCGCGATGTTCGACAGCTGGATCGGCGCTTCCTTGGTGATGATCCCGCCCTCTTGGGACTGGGACTGCTTCTGGTGACGACGGATCAGGTTGACGCCGCGCACCAGCGCGGTGTCATCCTTCGGCTGTACCGAAAGGACTTCGCCCGAACGGCCCTTGTCCTTGCCGGCCAGCACGACGACCTTGTCGCCTTTTCTAATCTTTTGCATTGGTCCGGCTCCTTACAGCACTTCAGGCGCGAGCGAGATGATCTTCATGTGGTTCTTGGCGCGGAGTTCGCGCGGAACCGGTCCGAAGATACGCGTGCCGATCGGCTCTTTCTTGTTGTCGACGAGAACGGCTGCGTTCTTGTCGAAACGGATCACGCTGCCGTCCGGGCGGCGGATGTCCTTGGCCGTGCGAACCACGACCGCCTTCATCACATCGCCCTTCTTGACGCGGCCGCGCGGGATGGCTTCCTTGATCGACACCACGATGATGTCGCCCACGGAAGCGTATTTCCGCTTCGAGCCGCCCAGCACCTTGATGCACATGACACGACGGGCGCCGGAATTATCCGCGACGTCGAGGTTTGTTTGCATCTGAATCATGACTGGCCGCCTTCTTCTTTTCTAACGGGACGGGTTTCTCACCCCTCCCCGGTCTGTCCAAAATTCGTTTCGTTAGCCCTGATCAGGCCTGGTCCGAAGACACCACGACCCAGCGCTTGTCCTTGGAAATCGGCTTCGATTCCTGGATGAACACTTGATCGCCGACCTTGTGGGCGTTGTTCTCGTCGTGCGCCTTGTACTTCTTGGTCATGCGCACGGTCTTCTTCATCACGGGATGCGTGAAGCGCCGTTCGACCTTGACGACAACCGTCTTCTCGTTCTTGTCGCTGACGACGGTGCCCTGCAGAATGCGCTTTGGCATGGTTTTCGTCCTTAAGCCTTCTTGGCCGCGGACTTTTCCGCAGCGATGGTCTTGATACGCGCAATGTCCTTGCGGACCTGCCTCACGCGCGCGGTCTTCTCAAGCTGGCCGGTGGCCTTCTGGAAGCGCAGGTTGAACTGCTCCTTCTTCAGGCTGGCCAGGTCGTCGGTCAGCTGGTCCTGGGTCTTGGTCCGGATGTCTTCGGCTTTCATGATCAGCCCGTCCTTATTCTGCGATGCGCTGTACGAAGCGCGTCCTGACCGAGAGCTTGGCCGCGCCGAGACGCAGCGCCTCACGGGCGGTTTCCTCGTTGACGCCGTCGATCTCGAACATGATGCGGCCCGGCTTGACGCGTGCCGCCCAGTAGTCGACCGCGCCCTTGCCCTTACCCATACGGACTTCGGTCGGCTTCGACGTCACCGGCACGTCCGGGAAGATACGGATCCACACGCGGCCGGCACGCTTCATCTCGCGGGTGATCGCGCGGCGGGCCGCCTCGATCTCACGCGCGGTGACGCGGTTCGGCTCAAGCGCCTTCAGCCCGAAACCACCGAAATCCAGGTTGGTGCCGCCCTTGGCGGTACCGTGGATGCGGCCCTTGAACTGCTTGCGGAACTTTGTGCGCTTTGGCTGCAGCATCGTTCTAACTCCAAATTCCTAAATGTCTTACGCGTTTTCGCGACGGCGACCGCGTTCGCGCTCACCACCACCGCCATGCGCATGATCGCCCTCGGTGGCGCGGCGCTCCGAAGCCATCGGGTCGTGCTCGAGGATCTCGCCCTTGAACACCCAGACCTTGACGCCGCAGATGCCGTAGGCCGTATTCGCCTCGGCCGTGCCGTAGTCGACGTCGGCACGCAGCGTATGCAGCGGCACGCGGCCTTCACGATACCATTCCATGCGCGCGATCTCGGCGCCGCCGAGACGGCCGGCGCAGTTGATGCGGATGCCTTCGGCACCGAGGCGCATCGCCGACTGCACGGCGCGCTTCATGGCGCGGCGGAACGCGATGCGGCGCTCGAGCTGCTGGGCGATCGACTGGGCGACCAAGGTCGCGTCGATCTCCGGCTTGCGCACTTCGACGATGTTCAGATGCGTCTCGGACTTGGTCATCTCCATCAGCTTCTTGCGAAGCTTCTCGATGTCGGCGCCCTTCTTGCCGATGATCAGGCCCGGACGCGCCGCATGGATGGTGACGCGGCACTTCTTGTGCGGACGCTCGATCACGACCTTCGAGATCGCAGCCTGCTTGAGTTCCTTCTCAAGATATTTGCGGATCTTGATGTCCTCGTGCAGCAGCTTGCCGTACTCGCCGGTGTTCGCGAACCAGCGCGAATCCCAGGTGCGGTTGATGCCGAGACGCAGACCGATCGGATTGACTTTCTGGCCCATTATGCGGCCTCCCCTTTTTCTTCGACTTCACGAACGACGATCGTGAGGTGCGAGAACGGCTTCTCGATACGGCTGGCGCGACCACGGCCACGGGCATGGAACCGCTTCATGACGATCGACTTGCCGACATAGGCTTCCGCCACGATCAGCGCATCGACGTCGAGGTCGTGGTTGTTTTCCGCGTTGGCGATCGCCGATTCCAGCGTCTTCTTGACCGTGCCGGAAATCCGCTTGGCCGAGAATTCGAGGTCGGAAAGCGCTGTCGCGACCTTCTTGCCGCGGATCAACGCGGCAACCAGGTTCAGCTTCTGCGGGCTGATACGGATCGTGCGCAACACGGCGCGCGCTTCGTTGTCAGCAAGCCTGCGCGGAGCTTTGGCCTTGCCCATGATTATTTCCTCTTCGCCTTCTTATCCGCGCCGTGACCGTAATAGGTCCGGGTCGGAGCGAATTCACCGAACTTGTGACCGACCATGTCCTCGTTCACCGAGACGGGAACGTGCTTCTGGCCGTTGTAGACACCGAAGGTGAAGCCGACGAACTGCGGCAGGATGGTGGAGCGACGGCTCCACATCTTGATCACCTCATTGCGACCACCTTCACGAACCTTGTCCACCTTCTTCAGAAGGTAGCCGTCGATGAAGGGGCCTTTCCAAATCGAACGAGTCACTTGGCGTTACCTCTTCTTAGCTCTTGCGCTGATGGCGCGAGCGCAGGATGAACTTGTCGGTCGCCTTGTTGGACCGCGTCTTCTTGCCCTTGGTCGGCTTGCCCCAGGGCGAAACCGGATGGCGGCCACCCGAGGTGCGGCCTTCGCCGCCGCCATGTGGATGGTCGACCGGGTTCATGGTCACGCCGCGATTGTGCGGACGTTTGCCGCGCCACACGGTGCGGCCTGCCTTGCCGTCATTGATGTTGCCGTGGTCCGGGTTAGACACGGCGCCGACAGTGGCCATGCAGGAGCCGTGGACGACACGCTGCTCGCCCGAATTGAGGCGCAGGATCGCCATGCCCTGGTCGCGGCCGACGAGCTGGCCATAACCGCCGGCCGAACGGGCGACCTGAGCGCCCTTGCCGGGCTTCAGCTCGATATTGTGGACGATCGTGCCGACCGGCATCGAAGCCAGCGGCATCGCGTTGCCCGGCTTCACGTCGACCGATTCACCGGCCACGATCTTGTCGCCGGGAGCCAGACGCTGCGGGGCGATGATGTAGGACAGCTCGCCATCGTCATACTTGATCAGCGCGATGAAGGCGGTGCGGTTCGGATCGTACTCGATACGCTCGACCGTGCCGACGACGTCGAACTTGCGGCGCTTGAAGTCGATGATACGGTAGGTGCGCTTGTGACCGCCGCCGATGAAGCGGGCCGTGATGCGGCCGTAATTGTTGCGGCCGCCCGACTTGGTCAGGCCTTCGGTCAGGCCCTTGACGGGCTTGCCCTTGTAGAGGCCCGAGCGGTCGACGATGACCAGCTGACGGGTGCTCGGCGTTACCGGGTTGAATTTTTTCAGTGCCATTGTTCTGTCCTCGCGACCTTGCTCAGAGACCCGTCGCGACGTCGATCGACTGGCCTTCGGCCAGCGTCACAACCGCCTTCTTGACGTCGCTCTGGCGGCCGATCGTGCCGCGGAAGCGCTTGATCTTGCCCTTGCGGACAAGCGTGTTCACGGCCATCACCTTGACGCCGAACAGCGCTTCGACGGCGGCCTTGATTTCCGGCTTCGACGCCTTCTTGGCGACATTGAAGACGACCTGGTTCTGCTCGGAAGCCATGGTCGACTTTTCGGTGATCGCCGGCGAGACGATCACGTCGTAATGACGAAGGTCGGTCATTTGAAGCGCTCCTCGAGAGCCTCGACGGCGGCCTTGGAAAGGACCAGCGTGCCGCGGCGCAGAATGTCGTAGACGTTGATGCCCTGGATGGGCAGCACGTCGATGTTCGGGATGTTGGTCGCCGCCAGCTTGAAATTCTTGTCAAGCTCGGCGCCGCCGATCACCAGGGCGTTGCTCAGGCCCAGCGTCGCGAAATTCGCGATCAGTGCCTTGGTCTTGGCCTCGGTCAGCTTCAGCTCGTCGATGATGATGATCGACGCGCTCTTGGCCTTGGCCGAAAGCGCATGCTTGAGGCCGAGCGCGCGCACCTTCTTCGGCAGATCGTGCTCATGGCTGCGCACGACCGGGCCGTGGGCCTTGCCGCCGCCGCGGAACTGCGGAGCGCGAGCCGAATGGTGACGGGCGCGGCCGGTACCCTTCTGCTTGTACATCTTGGCGCCGGTGCGGGCGATTTCCGCGCGACCCTTGGCCTTGTGGGTGCCCTGCTGCTTCTTGGCAAGCTGCCAGCGCACGACGCGCTGCAGGATGTCCTCGCGCGGATCAAGGCCAAAAATCTCTTCGGAGAGCTTCAGCTTGCCGGCGTCCTTGCCGCCAAGCGTTGTAATCTTGAGGTCCATTATTCCGCTCCCTCTGTGGCCGGGGCCTCGTTCGTGGCGGCACCGTCAGTCGCAAGGGCGCGGATCGCGGCGGGCTTCGGCGCATTGGCCGGAAGCGCCACCTTGGCCGCGTCGCGGACCAGGATCCATGCACCCTTCGAACCCGGGACCGCACCGCGGATCAGGATCAGGCCGCGATCGGCGTCGGTCGAGACGACCTCGACATTCTGCGTGGTGACGCGGGTGTCGCCCATGTGGCCGGCCATATGCTTGCCCTTGAACACCTTGCCCGGATCCTGGCGCTGGCCGGTCGAGCCGTGTGTACGGTGCGACACCGAGTTGCCGTGCGTCGCGCGGCCGCCACCCATGTGGTGCCGCTTGATGACGCCCTGGAAGCCCTTGCCGATCGTGGTCCCCGTCACATCGACCTTCTGGCCGACGACGAAGTGCTCGACGGTGATCTCGGCGCCAACATCGATCATGTTGTCGGCGGAGACGCGGAACTCGGCAACCTTGGCCTTGGGCTCGACGGAAGCGGTCGCGAAATGGCCGCGCATCGCCTTCGACGTGTTCTTCACCTTGGCAAGGCCAACGCCGAGCTGGACGGCGGTATAGCCGTTCTTCTCCTGCGTGCGCTGCGCCACGACCTGGCAGTTCTCCATCTGGAGAACAGTGACGGGAACATGTTCCCCGGCATCGTTGTAGATGCGGGTCATTCCCACCTTCTTTGCAATCACACCTGAACGCATCGGTTCAATTCCTTTAGAGTTCCCTGTCGGGGCTGTCGCCCCTCCACGCCTCTTGTTCCTTCAGAGTTCCGGGTCGCCCCGCTGACCTCTGGTTCCTTAGAGCTTGATCTCGACGTCGACACCGGCGGCCAGGTCGAGCTTCATCAAAGCATCGACCGTCTGCGGGGTCGGGTCGACGATGTCGAGCAGACGCTTGTGCGTGCGCATCTCGAACTGCTCGCGGCTCTTCTTGTCGACGTGAGGCGACCGGTTGACCGTGAACTTTTCGATCCGCGTCGGCAGCGGAATGGGGCCGCGGACGTTGGCGCCGGTGCGCTTGGCGGTCGACACGATTTCCCGTGTCGAGGCGTCGAGCACCCGGTGATCAAACGCCTTCAGGCGGATGCGGATATTCTGTCCGTTCATGCGTCACTTCCTTGTTCTGGCGCGGCGCGGGCAGCGCCCGCGACAGATCGGTTTAAGTCCAAATTACTCTTTGATGGTGACGACGATGCCGGCACCGACGGTGCGGCCGCCTTCACGGATGGCGAAGCGCAGCTTCTCTTCCATTGCGATCGGCACGATCAGCTCGACATCGACGGTGATGTTGTCGCCCGGCATCACCATCTCGGTGCCTTCCGGCAGCGACACGATGC
>NZ_JAMYPQ010000039.1:0-20540 GCF_040320455.1 Mesorhizobium sp. M0698
CGCCCCGGTCGCCCTGGTTGGCGCTGGGGGAGCGGGGCCTCCCCCGCCCCCCCGGCCGCCCGTCCGGGTGTGGGTGGGGTCCGCGCCCGGGGCCGCGGGCGCGGGGGCCGCGGTCTCGGATTCCTCTTCCAGCACCAGCCAGCCATTGAAGCGTGGCGCTGCACTGGCGATGTCGATCACCGCCGCGGTATCGCAGACGCCCTTGCCGAGCATCGCCCATGTGCCGCTGGCATCGACATCCTTCAGGTGCACGTAGCGGATGCGGTCGCGATAGGTGGTGAGCGTATCGGCCATGTTCCGATGGCCACGCAAGATGTGGCCGGTATCCGGCACCCAGCCGACGAGCGACGGATCGACCAGCCCAAAGATCCGGTCGTAGTCGGCGCGATCGAAGAGCAGCGTGTTGTGGTGCGAACTCGGATGCACCGCGACCTGGACGCCCGCCTTGCGCCCTAGCTCCCCCGCCTTGTTGTAGACCTCCGCGGCGATGGCGAATTTGTCGTCGCGCGGGCCGTCGGAGACGACTGTCGCCGAGCCCATCGACACCAGCGTGTCCGGAAAGGCAGCAGCGAAGTCGATCCATCGCTTCGCGGTCTCGAGGTCGTTGCCGATCTTCTCCTTGAGCGTGAAGCCGCTCTTGGAACCGAAGGCGAAGGAGACGAGCGTCAGGCCTGACGCCTTGAGCGCGGTCGCGAACTCCGCCGGCTTGTCGGCATATCGGCCGATCATCGTGTCGGTGATCTCGATGCCGGCATAGCCGCCATCGGCGATCGCCTTCAAGAGATCGTCCGGGCCGCCGGCAAAGCGCTCTCCGAGCATTTCCCAGGTAAAGGTCTGGCAACCGACTTTCAGGTCTTTCACGATCGTCCTTTCATTCCTTGATGCCGCCCCGCGTTAGCCTTGCGGTCCTGCCGTTCGTTGAAGGCCTTGATTAGGTCGCCAAAGGTTTCCTTGCCGAAGAAGGCGGCGCTGGCAAGCTGATTTCGGAACGTGATTGCGCCCGCGCCGGTCGAATGCCGAGACCCGTGTCGAGCGCTGCGGCGCCCAGCATGCCGGCGCCGATGAGAAATTGCCGGCGATCGGCGATGGTGACGTGACCCACAGGCTTCGTAGCGGCGGTCGGCCGTTTTTCATGTCAGTCATTTCCTCCCCTGAAGGCTGGGGCCTCCAATGTTGCGCCAGCATTTTCGCATGTTCTGCAAAAATTTTACGCGCGTCAATATTTAAAGTGCTGTATAGCGGGCTGTGATTGCGGCTCGCCACCGATTCAGCAGGCCCGCCGAAGTGTCATCGCGTTGGGAGGCAGACTCGAAAATGCAAGCAAAATCACAGATTAAGCTCGGTATCGGCATTGTCGGATGCGGCAACATCTCGATGACTTATCTGCGCAACGCGGCGCTCTTCGGCGGCCTCGAGTTGCGTGCATGCGCCGACATTTCCACCGAACTGGCGGCACTGCGCGGCAGCGAATACGGCATCCGGGCAGTCAGCGTCGACACGCTTCTAGCCGATCCGGACATCGACCTTGTCCTCAACCTGACCGTCCCGGCGGCGCATTTCGACATCTCGTTTTCGGCGCTTTCGGCGGGCAAGCATGTTTTCACCGAAAAGCCGCTGTCAACCTCAGCTAGCGACGGCCGCCGGCTTGTCGCCGAGGCGGCGAAGCGCAATCTGCTCCTAGGCTCGGCCCCCGACACTTTTCTCGGCGCAGCCGGACGGCGGGCGCGCCGCCTGATGGACGAGGGCGCGATCGGCCGCGCCGTCACCGGCACCGCCTTCATGATGGGGCGCGGCATGGAGCACTGGCATCCCAATCCGCAATTTTACTATCAGCCGGGCGCCGGCCCAATCTTCGACATGGGCCCCTATTACCTGACCATGCTGGTCAACCTGCTTGGGCCGGTGGCACGCGTGATGGCGATGGCGACTCGGGGACAGGAAGTGCGCCTTATCACTGCCGAAGGTCCCTACAGGAACACCAGTTTCAAGGTCGGCACGCCGACCAACATCCTATCGCTGCTGGAGTTCCGATCGGGCGCCACCGTCACCTTCGGAGCCTCCTGGGATGTCTTCAGACACTCCAATCACCCTATCGAACTGCACGGCACGGAAGGCTCACTGCGCCTACCCGATCCTGACACGTTCGGCGGCACCGTATCGCTTTCGGAACGCGGCGCCGACTGGGCCGACTTCCATAGCGAGAGCGAGCTCTACGGGGGGCGCAACTGGCCTTACGCCGCGCCCGACCGCGCCAACTACCGCATGCTTGGCGTCGCCGATCTGTCGCATGCGCTGACGACGGGCAGAAAACCCCGCGCCTCCGGCGATCTCGCTTTGCATGTGCTGGAGATCATGGAGGCGATCCTCGCTTCGGGAGAAAGCCGCGAGTCCGTCGCCGTCAACGGGGCGGTCGACCAGCCGCCGCTTCTTGGCGAGGACGAGGCGACGAGCCTGCTTGCCTGAGGCGTAGGATCAGTCGATGGCTACGTTGCTTTCATCACTTCTCGATCCGGAAGCCCGGCATGTGCTCGACCTCGGCCGACAGGCTTCCGCGCGGCCGTTCGAAGCCGGCACGCCTGAAGAGGCGCGGCGCGCCTATGAGGAGAGCTTTCCCACACTGCAGGGTGAACGCGAGCCGGTCGCCTCACTGAACGAACGCTTCATCGACGGGCCTAGCGGCCCGTTGACGCTCAGGATCTATCACGGGCGACGGGCGGCCTTGGCCAGTGCCCCAGCGTTGCTTTATCTGCATGGCGGCGGCTGGGTAATCGGCAATCTCGATTCCCATGACGAGATCTGCCGCTGGTTGCCAACATGGCGGCCTGTGTGGTCGTCTGTCCCGACTATCGGCTGGCGCCGGAACACAAATTCCCGGCCGCCATCGAGGATTGTCGCGCAGCATTTGCCTTCATGCAAAGTGCGGCCGACGATCTCGGCATCGACGCGGAGCGGATCGCTGTCGCCGGCCACAGCGCCGGTGGCAATCTCGCTGCGGTGCTGTGCCTGATGGTGCGTGGGAGCAAGAATCCGCCGACCGTGCAATTGCTGTTTTATCCGAACACGGATGCCTCGCAGACAGCGGACAGCTATCGCCGTTTTGCTGAGGGCTATGGTCTCACCGCGGCAACGATGGCCTGGTTCCGCGACCACTATGTCAACCATGCCGGGGATATCGACGACTGGCGCGTGTCGCCGCTGAAGGTCGCCAGCCTTGCCGGCGCAGCACCAGCCTTTGTCGCGATCGCCGGTCATGACATTCTCGTTGACGAGGGTGAGGCTTACGCAAAGCGTCTGCAAGATGACGGCGTGCCTGTCGTGCTGAGGCGCTGGCCTGGCCAGATCCACGGCTTTGTCTCGATGGGCCGCCATGGTCCGGCCTCGCGGCAAGCCGTCGGCGCGGCGGTTGCCGCGTGGCGCGGCTTCGATGGAAAGCTCAGGCCGATTGACGCATAACCAGCGTCGCGTCGAGATTGACCTTGGCGGCAACCTCAGCTCCATCCTCGTTCAGCAGGGCCAGCAGCGTCTCGACGCTATATCCCGCCATGGCGGCGAAGTCCTGCGCCATGGTGGTGAGGCCTGGACATGTGTAGCGGCTCAGCGGGTGATCGTCATGAGCTGCGACACGCAGGTCGCAGTCGGCCTTGCGACCGACCTTGAGGCCTTGCGCGTAGGCGGCCGCCATCACGCCGAAGGCGAGACGGTCGTTGTTGCACAGAATGGTCTTGCCCGACAGGCCGCCATTGCCGAGCATTTTTTCCATTTGCTCGTAGCCGATCCGTTCGAAATCCCATGTGTACTCGTCGGTGTTGCCGATGACGACAGGCTCATGCCCGAGCCGCTTCATAGAAGCGATATAGCTTTTCAGTCGTTCTGGCGAGTTGTGGTTGACGTGCGGGATATCGAAATAGACCGGGGCGTCGCCGGACCGGCACAGATACTCGACGATGGTCGAGACGCTCTGGGCATTGTTGTTGCCGACGAACGGCGTTCCGCCTTCGAGATAGGTGTCGAAATAGACCACCGGTATGGCCTGCGTCAGCTTCTCCAGCGTGCGGTGGTCCGAGCGCAGGCCGAGCGGCGCGATGAGTGCACCGGAGACCTTCAGCGACAGGATGGTTCGCGTTGCCTCCACTTCGAGCTCGCGCGAGCCGTGCGAGGAGATCACGATCGGCCAGTAGCCTTCGTCGCGCAGCCTTAGTTCGATGCGGCTGACCATCTCCGAATAAAAGGGGTCGGCCACTGTCGGCACCATGATGCCGATGCTGCGGGTCCGCTTGCGGTTCAGGTTGCGTGCAAACAGATTGGGCTGGTAGTCGGACGAGCGCAGCGCCTCTTCGATACGCTGCCGTGTCGCTGGCTTGACGCTGGTCGGATCGTCGAAATATTTCGACAGCGTCGGCCTGGAGACGCCGCAAGAGCGGGCAAAATCATCCATCGTCTTGTGCGTCGTCGGCATTCAAACGCCTCGCGTTCTGGACATCCAATCACGGGGTTGCCCTAAGCGCTGCCCCAGGGCACCCGCATACGGTGCGCTGCCGTGCAACGGCAACGCAAAAGTTTACAGAGGGCTTCAGCAGTTTCAACGCGTATCGCTGAATTTGTTTCACGCGTAAATTTATTAGTTAACGCGAAAAGTACAAGCCTAATTGACTCCGGATATCGGTTGCCGCCAGGCAGAATTGCACGCGGCCGAGAGGGCCGTCCGAGTCGAGGCCTAGGGACTCGGTTGCCAATGGGACGAGCTGCCAATTCTGAGCACCACAATCCGGAAGGCACCTAGACATAGCGCACTTCGACTCCCAGCTTGTCCAATCGACTGCGAATCCCATAGGGCATAGCGGTGTCGGTGATGATCAGATCGACACGTGACAACGAAAATGCCTTAGATGAGGCGCCAATATCCCATTTGCTTGAATCCGCCACAAGGATCACGCGCCTGGCCATACGAACCAGATTGCGTTTTGTGCGCGCAATGTCTTCTGAGACATCGACGACATCGAATGACTGATCGATCGCATGCGCGCTGAGGAACGCTTGGTGGGCCACAAGCCCGCCCACAGCCCTATCAAAATCCGACACGATCGTGCTGACCGTCGAGGGATAGACCCGACCGCCTATCATATGCACGTCCAGCCCAGGGCGATACATCAGATGCTGTGCAATGTTCATCGCGGTTGTGGCTACTACCACATTGTTGACCGGGGGCATCTGCATTGCGACCTGCAGCAACGTCGAGCCGCTGTCGAACACCACGGACTGGTTGTCTATGATCTGGCGCGCCGCCATCTGCGCGATACGCCGTTTGGCATCGAAATTGCGAGACATCCGCTCTTCGAAGGCCGCCGCGGGCGAATCAGCGGGCAAGGCGATCGCACCGCCATGCGTTTTGATCAACTGCTTTTTTGCATCCAGAATTTCCAGGTCGGACCTGATGGTCACCTCGGAGACGCCGAAGTTTTCCGCCAGTTGGCTGGTACGCGCCTGGCCGGTCCGCTGAAGCGCGAGCATGATCTGATGTCGCCGTTGTTCCGCAAGCATGTGTAACCCCGAATTGCTGTTTGGATAACTGCACGCCAACCTTTCGAAAATCGAATAGGAAACCGGCCTGCGTTTGAGAATTCGAGGGATACCGCCTCACCGCAGCGAATGCTAGCCGTTGCAGTTGCAACCTATATCGAAACGAAAGAAATCGAAATATTGAATATTGTTTTGCTTTCGAGTTAGGGTCCTCAACGTCAGATCAACAATTGCGAAGGGACTGCACTGATATGGGCCTTGGAACTAAAATTCGCTTGTCGCGGCTGTTCTCGCATCGATCTGGGAACCTGTTCGGTGGTGCCGTCGACCATTTCGTAGGGTACGGCAACGTCCGCGAGGGAGGCCTTGCGGATCTGCCCGGCGCGCTCAAGCGGGTGATGGCCGGAGAGCCAGATTACATCAGCATCCAGCCTGGTGCGGCGCGTCATTTGTGGCCGGCTTACGCCGGCAAGGCAGCGCTGGTCATTCAGGCGGGATGCTTTACGCCCGACGATCGGATCAGTCAGTTGATCGCGACGCCCGAAGATGCAGTGCGCTATGGTGCCGATGCGCTGGCGGTCGCCATTCCGGTGCGGGGCGATACCGAGGGTCACTACATTCGTTGGCTTACCGATACGGTCAACGCGGCTGCTCGTTTCGAAATGCCGGTCGTTGCACATGTTTATCCCCGCGACTATTCAAACGGCTGCAATATCGTCTTCACCCCCGACGAAATCGCCTACGCAGTGCGGATTGGTTTTGAGACCGGTGTTGACGTGATCAAGGTCGGATACACCGGGGACTTCGACTCATTCAAGGAAACCGTGGCAACTTGCCCGGTTCCCATCGTTATCGCCGGCGGTCCGAAGACCGAGGATCTTCTGGGCGCTCTCACCCAGACATCTGAAGCCCTGCGCGCCGGTGCGAAGGGTGCCGTCGTGGGGCGCAATCTGTGGGGGCACGGTGACACCACGATGGCAGCGCGTGCATTCAAGTGCGTCATTCACGATGGGATGGCGCCGCAAGACGCTTTGGCGGCTGCGGGCACGTGAGCTGTGACCGGCAATCTGCAGGTTTTGGGCTTCGGAGCCTTGGCGATTGACGACATCATCTATGTCGACAGCCCGCTGGGTGCTGGCAAAGGGAAGGTGACAAATCGCACGAAGGACCACGGCGGCAATGTGGCGACGGCACTCGTTGCTGTCGCCAAGCTGGGGGGGCGTGCCGGTTTCATCGGCTGGCTGAGTGATCAGCCACTTACGGATGTCGGCGCCCACGAGCTTGAACGACACGGCGTCGACATATCTTTCGCGCCACGTCGTTCCGATGCCAAGCCGATCCGGTCGGTTATTACGGTCGCGCCCGATGGTGACAGGTTCATCGCCTATGATGATGATGTGCCGCACGGCACCTCCGATGCGCTGGCCGATAGCGTCCTTGCGCAAGCCCAGGTGCTGCTGATCGACGGTTACGCCACGCACGCCGACATGATCGTTGCTCGTGCCCGTAAGCTGGGTCTGGCGGTGGTGGCCGATATTGAGTGGACTGTCGGACCTGCGACCGAACGATTGATCCGCCTGTCAAATCACCTCGTATTGCCTCTGAAATTTGCCCAAACCTATACTGGCGAGGCCAAGGCGACAGCGATCCTGCGCAAGCTGTGGTCAGATGACCGCTCCGCGGTCGTGTTAACCGAAGGCGATCGAGGAGCCTATATCCGGCAAAAGGACGATGTCGTTTTGTGGCACGTTCCGGCCTACAAGGTCAGGGCAGTGGACACGACCGGCGCGGGGGATTGTTTTCATGGCGCCTATGCCTTCGCCCTTACGCAGGGAAAGCAGCCTGTCGCCTGCGCTGTTTATGCAACTGCCGCGGCCGCGATCTCAGTGACGGGCCGGGGTGGCCGCATAGCTCTGCCGGATCACAACGCCTGTGTCGCGTGGATGGCGAAAGAAAATGCACCTGTGCCCATACCGATTACGTCGCCAGACTGAGAATTCATCACTCGGATATTGCCGCTGCTGGTGGGACGTCCGAGGCGCGCGGTTAACCGCGCAGATAGCAATGCCGGTTCGATCTGCAGTCGCGCCGCGCGGAGGCTATTCGATGTTTAGGTAGCGCTGACAATAGGGAGGATGTGACGTGGCTGTTGTTGTGTTGGACAAAATTTGCAAGACCTACGGGACGAAATTCCAAGCCATCAAGGATCTTAGCCTGACGATAAACGACGGCGAGTTCCTCATTCTCGTTGGCCCTTCGGGATGCGGAAAATCGACAGCCTTGCGCATGATCGCGGGGCTGGAGGAGATCAGCAGCGGAACCCTGACCATTGGTGGAGAGAATGTTGAGGACCTAGCGCCGAAGGACCGGGATATTGCGATGGTCTTTCAGAACTATGCCCTTTATCCGCATATGACAGTGTTCGACAACATAGGCTTTTCGATGAAGCTTGCGGGGAAGAGCAAGGCCGAGCGGACGAAGCGCGTCCATGAAATAGCAAAGACCCTGCAGCTGCACACGCTGCTCGACAGTAAGCCGGCCGCGCTGTCTGGCGGACAACGCCAGAGGGTCGCCATGGGGCGCGCGATGGTGCGCGAACCGGCAGCCTTTCTCATGGATGAACCCTTGTCAAACCTCGATGCCAAGCTGCGCGTGCAAATGCGCGCGGAAATTGTCAGCCTGCAAAGACAGCTGGGGGTGACCACGATTTATGTAACACACGATCAGACCGAAGCCTTGACCATGGGCGACCGGGTTGCGGTCTTGAAAGGCGGTGTCCTTCAGCAGGTCGACACGCCAAAGACGCTGTATAATCGACCAGTCAATGCCTTCGTCGCGGGTTTCATCGGCTCGCCGTCGATGAACCTGTTCGAAGGCCGTTTGCACAATGGCAGGATCAACCTGCCGACCTTTTCGATACCGGTGCCGACGAGTGCGTTTGAGCGCTCTCCTGGTCTGAGCGCCTTCGAAGGCAAGACGCTCATTTTCGGCATACGCCCCGAGGATCTTTACGACAGCAGTCTGGAATCGGGATCGCGACATGCCACTCTACCGGCCATCGTGAAGACGACAGAGGAATTGGGATCCGAGCTTATCGTTCATTTGAAGGTCGACGCGGTTCGAATCGATTCTGGCGACCCAGATGCTGTTGAAGATCTAAGCGGCGCAGCAAATGTCGTAGCGAGGTTTGAAGCCGTCAGCGCGGTCCGGCCGGGCGCGTTGATTGATCTGGCGATCGATGCGGCCAAGTTGCACTTCTTCGATCCCCAGACGCACCTCACAATCTAGCGTGGTCCGCGATGGTTGACCCGGCTAAAGGGACGGAGGCGCAAATGTCGCTTCCGTCTTCTGGTCCATTTGCGTAGGTGACGGTAGACGCTGGCTTCGCTCTCCTGGGCAATCCGACCAGTTCTCGCTCGCCCATCACAGCTCGGGCCGTCTTCGTTGGCAATTGGTGAGACTTTGCTCGACATCGGTTCAGCGCGCGACAGCCGATTTTTCCACCGGAGGTGGAGATCGTCTTGTGCCCGGCGGCACCCTGTCATCGACAACCAAAACGATCGCCTGAACGCCTCTGAATTGCGACGTCTACGCGAGCGCGCGACCCCACCGAATGGCGTTTTTTCTCTTCGAATATACGACTTTCATTTGTTTTCTTTTTAGGGGAGTGGCTTTCATTTGTTTACGAAAATAGAGAAAGAAAGCGGCACAAGCAATGTGCACAAGGGAAAAACTACCGCCAGAGAACTTAAGAAAACCATATACCAATCAATGGCTTACATTCAGTCATAACGTCCCGGCATCCTACCCATTTTTCACGATTGCAGTTCTTGATTGACACAAAGACCCGGAAAAGAACCTAGTTTGATCGCGATCGGGAGGATCGAGCCAAACGTCGCTCCTAGGAGGAAAACATGAACGTCAGAAGATATATTGCTGCGGCCACGTCCGCTGTGGCTGTCTGGGCACTGTCTGCTACCTGCGCCTTTGCTGAGACCAATCTCGAATTCATCCAATGGTGGGAGCCGGAAATGCCCGCCGGTGCTCTGCGTAGCATCATGGACGACTTCGAAGCCAAAAACCCTGGTATCAAGGTGACGCTCGTCAGCGGTCCCTATTCCGCCACCCATGATCAGATCGTAGTCGGCGCCGCGTCGGGGACGCTCAGCGACGTCGTCGGCCTGGACGGAGCATGGGTCAATGGCCTTGCAAAGCAGGGCGCAATCGCTTCCATGGACAGCCTGATGGCTGACGCCAAATATGATCAGAGCCAGATCGCTGACATCATCAAGGTCAACGGCCAAAGCGTCATGTTCCCGCTCGCCTCGTTCGTATACCCGGTCTTCGTCAACCTCGATCTGGCCAAGGCTGCTGGTGTCGACAAGATGCCGGCCAACCGCACAGAATTCGCCGCTGCCGCGAAGAAGATGACCAATGCGGACAAGAACGAGTACGGGTGGGTGCTGCCGCTATCGCTGCAAAACCCCGGCGGCATCCAGAACGACGTGATGTCTTGGGTCTGGGCTTCCGGAGCATCGATGCTCAAGGACGGCAAGCCCGACGTGGAAAATGAGGCCGTGGTCGGTACACTCGAATACGTCAAGTCGCTACAGGACGCCGGCGTCATATCGCCAGGCATCTTTGCCAAGAAGGAACAGGACAAGGTCGAAGAGTTCGTCAACGGCCGTGTCGGAATGATGATCGACTCGCTGGCTCATATCAATCTTATCCGCCAGCGTAACCCCAATCTCAAGTTCGGTATCTCTGCGCTTCCTGCGGTCGACGGCTATACGGGTAAGCGCGGACTGCCCTATGCCTCTTGGGGCATCGGCATTAGCAACAGCACCGAGCATAAGGCAGAAGCCTGGAAGCTTGTTGAATATCTGATGAGCCCGGAAGTGAACGGCCGCCTGGTATCGCTCGCAAATGCCTTTCCGGGCAACGTGCAAGCGAAGCCTGACTTCTCGAAATCGGACCCGCTGTTCGAGGAAGCCTTCAAGATCTTCCAAAGCGGTCACTTGGCCAATGAATTCGTGGGCTTGCCGGTGGCCGAAGACCTGATGCGCGACATGAACGTCGAAGTGCAAAAGATGTTCGACGGCCAGCAAACCGCAAAGGAGGCCGCTGCCAACACGCAAAAGCAGTGGTTGGTTGACTTCGCCAAGTAGGCGCCGCTTCAGACAATTCGGCAGCGCGATAAGATCTATCGCGCTGCCGCTGCATCGGAACCGGACCATACGGTCGATGACCAAGCGGATTGTACCTCATGAGCCTCGCCAACGAAGGTTTGATCGTCGCGCGAACGAAAATGCGCAAGCGTGGCATGCTTTCTTACAAGACGAGAAAGCGGCTCACTCCGCTGTTTTATGTGGCACCCGCCACGTTTTTGTTTTGTCTACTAATGCTGTTTCCCATGATCACGGTCCTGCGCTATTCGCTGATGGACGGCGCAATCATGAAAAAGGACGCTGCTTTCATAGGGTTGCAGAACTACGAGACGATCTTCACAGATCCAGTCTTCTGGCAGTCGGTCGGGCAGACCCTCTATTTCACGGTGATGAGCGTCATTTTCCACCTTCTAATCGGCCTGGCCTTCGCCCTATTGCTGAACACCCAACGCGTCCCTCCGATGATTAGAAGCATCCTGCGTGTTCTCTACATTTTGCCATGGCTCTTTACGGCAGTCATCATCGCGATCATCTGGCGGCTGCTTTTGGATCCCAATGGCGTGGTCAACAGCATTTTGATGACGCTCCATATCGTCAACTTCAAGGTCGAGTGGTTCTCCTCGACGAAAACCGCGATCCATGCATTGACGTTTGCGAACATCTGGGCGGGATACCCTCTATATATGGTCAGCTTGCTCGCCGGTCTCCAGGGCATCCCCAAGGACCTTTACGAAGCCGCCGGCATCGATGGCGCCAATGAGTTCCAAAAGTTTCGGTACATCACGATCCCGCAGCTGATGCCGATCATCATCAGCATCGCCCTGCTGGATTTCATCTGGACGATGCAAGTCTTCCCCCTGGTCTGGATGACAACGGGCGGTGGACCGATCCATTCGACCGAGGTGCTGAGCACGTATACCTATAAGCTTGCGTTTTCGAGTTACGAATTTTCACAGGCTTCGGCGAGCGCGATCTTCATCTTGATCATCTCGATGGGCGCGACTTACTTCTACATCAAACACCAGAAGGCCAGGTGACCGGCAATGGCAAAGCGCTCCTTCAAAAACACCGTTTTGCCGACCGTACTGACATATCTCGGGCTCGCGGCCGGTCTGGTCTTTGCAGGCTTTCCAATCCTGTGGATGTTTTTCACTTCGTTGAAATCGAACACCGAGATCTTTGCCCTGCCGCCGAGACTGCTGCCCGACCATTTCACGAACGTAGCCTATCTTTCGATCTTCAATGATCCGACCAAGGTGCGCTTCTTTCTCAACAGCTATCTGGTCGCGGGAGTGGTAACCCTTCTGACGTTACTGATCGCCATTCTGACGGCCTATGGCTTCAGCCGCTATTCATTCCGGCTTAAGAATACGCTTAACGTCTTCATCATCAGCACACAGACCGTACCGCCGATCACGCTTCTGATTCCCTATTTCGGCATGGTCGTCGCCTTCGGCATTTTCAACACCTATTTCGCGCTGATTCTAACCTACATGGTATTCACCCTGCCTTACGCAATCCTTCTGATGACCGGCTATCTCAATACCCTGCCAAAGGAACTCGATGAGGCAGTGCTGGTCGATGGGGGGTCAAGTTGGACAGCGCTATGGCGTGTGATTATCCCTCTTTCAGTCCCCGGCGTCGTCGCGACCGCGGTCTATACGTTTCTGTTGGCGTGGAACGAGTTCCTTTTTGCGCTTACTTTGACGAAGTCGACGGACATGCGGACCGTTCCGATCGGTATCGAGTTGCTTATGGGCCAACATGCGTTCGAATGGAACGAGATGATGGCGATGAGCGTGCTGGGATCACTCCCGCTTCTGATCCTGTATCTGATTGCACAACGTTACTTCCTCGCGGGCCTGGCCGCCGGGTCGGTGAAGAGCTGAGCAAACTGACTGCCAGTTCGCTGTTCGCTGCAACCCATTCCGGCCCCGAAGGTCCGGTCTTTGACAGCGCCAGCGCTATGCCAAATCCTGCACGTCGAGGGTCGTGCAGGCCGAAGGCGGCGACTGATCGCGCTCGACATCTCTCCCGCGGTTTCCCAACTGTTTCGCCCCGATGGCCCGGCGCTGACGCCGCTGCCGTCGACCTGAGTGGCGCACTCGGAAGTTGAATCCGACTGCTGACCAAGCCGGCTTCTAGCCTGGCCTCGGCATCCCCTGCCTTGTGGATTTCGCCATCTGATGCCGCGATAGCTCGACACCGGTCTGCTGCAATGCAGCACATCAAAACCCGCGGCATACCATTTTAAATCTTGACGCGTGTCAAATTTTTATAAAACATGCGGAAACGCTGACAAGGCATCGATCAGCGCGGCTGGAAGTGACGAAAGCCGGCGTCGGCGGTCCTGTGACGCGGACATACGGGCCGCTCTATGGCGATGCCTTCTCCAATGAGCTCGAAACCTTCCATCGCCACATCATGCACGGCACCAAACCTCTGACCGATCTCGCGGACTCTCGTCGCGACTTGGCGCTGATGGCGGACATCATTGATCGCATGAAACAGACTACGGGGATTATGCGCTGATGCTGCCCTTTCATTGAGGGTAGATAGTACGAGGCGATTGCATTGGCTCCCGGCTGGCGGGTCTACGCTTTTCCGGCTCGCGGTCTATCCGCCAACCATCAGCTTGACGACTTCGTCATGGTTGGTTTCCGATATCTTGCGCTCGCCGGCCTGGACGCCGCGCCGCAGTACGACGATGCGGTCGGAAACGGCGAAAATATCCTGCAGATTGTGCGAGATGAAGATCACGCCTCGCCCTTGCGCCTTGAGTTGGTGGATGAGCGAAATGACCTTGCGCTGCTCCGGTACGCCGAGGGCCGCGGTCGGTTCGTCCATGATCAGGATCTGCGCGTCCCAATAGACGGCCCGGCCGATGGCAACAGCCTGCCGTTGACCGCCGGAGAAATTGCTGACCGGGGCATCGAGCCGGCTCACATGGAAATCCAACCGCCCCATGGTCTTCTTGGCGGCGACGGCCATGGCCTTGCGATCGAGCACCGGCAAGAAACCGAAGGCCTTGCGCATGGGTTCACGGCCAAGGAAGATATTGGCGCCGATGGACAAATTGTCGGCGAGAGCGAGATCCTGATAGATGGTTTCGATGCCTTTTTCGCGCGCCTCATGCGGCGTCGCAAATGTCACCGGCTGACCCCTCAGCAGAATTTCACCGCCCGTCGGCTGAAAGACGCCCGATATCGCCTTGATCAGCGTGGTCTTGCCGGCGCCGTTGTCGCCCGCCAGGGCCACCACTTCGCCCGGCCGCACGACCATGGAGAAATCGTTGAGCGCCCGGACGGCGCCGAAGTGCTTGGAAAGATTCCGGACTTCCAGGAGGGGAGTGGTCTGGCCTGGGCTATTCATCCTGACGGGCTCCACTGAACCGGCGCTGCGCCTGGTCGATGAGAACGGAAATGATGATGACGACGCCGACGGCGATGAACTGCCAGAACGGCTCGACATTGACGAAAACCAGCCCGTACTGAATGACCGCGATCACCAGCGCACCGGCGACCGTCCCGAAGATCGTGCCCGATCCACCGAACAGGCTGGCGCCGCCGATCACGACGGCTGCGACGCTGTCGAGCAGCAACGGCTCGCCGGCCTGGGCCGCGCCCGCGGTGAAGCGCGCTGCATAGAGGGCGCCACCGAGGCCTGCGCACATCGCCGAAAGCACATAGAGGCGCAGGATATGGCCTCTGATGTCGATGCCGGCACGACGAGCCGCCTGCACATTGGCGCCGATGGCGTAGTTATGCTGGCCGAACCGGGTCTGGCTCAAGATGTAGTGCATCGCGACGACGAAAACGGCTGCAATGATGACGAGATAAGGCACACCGTAGAACCTGCCGTTGCCGAGCAGCGCGAACCAGGAATTCTGGACCGGTACCGTCGTGCCGCCGGCGAGCAGGAAAGCAGCGCCGCGCGCCACGCCAAACATGCCAAGCGTGCCGATGAAGGGCGGAATTCTGAGGCGCGAGATCAGCAAGCCGTTGATCATGCCAGGGACTCCCGCGACGATCACGGCCGCCAGAATGCCCACCATCATGGCCAGAGGCACCGGCATGGCGGCGCCAGCCAGATTCGTGGCATGGGCCGCAACAACAGCAGCAAGGCCCATGATGAAGCCCAGCGAGAGGTCGATGCCTCCCGAAATGATGACGAATGTCTGTCCGGTCGCAAGCAGCAACGGCGCCACGGCAAATATCGCAATGGATTGCACGTTGAACGGATTGAGCACGAAGGTCGCGCCGAAGGAGGCCCTCGACCAAACCTCGAAACAGATGATCAGGCCGGCGAGAAACAGCCAGGCGCGCCCTTCGGCGATGCGTCCGAGCCAGGTCCTGGCCGGATCACCATGGTCGGCCTGAGGGGCGACATGGGTTTCGCTCTGCTCGGTTGGTGATGTTGAAGTCATTGACACATCCGATCCGCAGCGCGGCCTCCGTCAACAGGGTCCCAGAGACCCGGCGCTGGTCTCCTCCCGGCAAGCCGGAAGGGGACCAAGCTGGTTGGAATCATTCGGAATAGAGGTACCTCATTCGGAATAGAGGTACTTCGAGATGTTCGGGTCCGCGATGTTTGACTTGTCCATGATCGTAAAGCCGGTGCCGATCGCAACCGGGATCGACTGGCCGGTCAGGTGGGCATAGGCAGAAACGACACCAAAATAGCCGATCTCGGCCGGATGCTGGGCAATCGCAACGTCCACCAAGCCGGTGTTGATGTTGTCGACGATGCTGACCGGTGCGTCGAACGCGACGACCTTGATGGTCCCGCTTTGCCCTGCCTGCTTGACGCCGTTCGCCGCGCCGATCGCCGAGAACAGATTTGCACCGAACACACCAACGAGATCGGAGTTGCGCGCGAACGTCGCTTGGAGCTGCGAGGCAGCCTTGTTGGCGTCGTCGTCGTTGAACTGCGTCTCGAGCACGGTGATGTCCGGATGCTTCGCCATCTCCTTCTTGAAGCCCTCTTCACGCTGATCGGTGGTCGAAATGCCGGGCTTGACGTTGGAAACATAGACCTTGCCCTTGCCGCCTATGGCCTTGACCAATGCCCGCGCGGCGATCTCGCCGCCCAGAATGTTGTCCGAAGCAATATAGGACAGCGGGAAATCCGCCTCACCGGCACCGGTCTGGTAGACGCCGCTGCCGATGAAAGTGTCGACGGTGATCACCGGGATGCCGGCATCATTGGCCTTGCGGAGCGGCTCGACCAATTGAACCTTGTCGGTTGGCGCGATCAGGATCGCGTCTGGCTTCTTGGCGATGACCGCGTCAAGCACGGGGACTTGCGTTACCGGATTGAAATCCGAAGCGCCCTGGAACACCAGGGTCACGCCAAGGGCATCGGCCGCCGCCTGAGCGCCTTTGCGCATGGTGATGTAGAAGCCGTCGGTGGTAAGGCCCGGAACGAGAGCAATGGTGAACTTCTTGTCCTGCGCCAAAGCGGGCGTGATCAGCGCCGTTGCGCAGATGGCGAGAGCCGCCAGGGCGGCAACAATCTTCTTCATAACATCCTCCTCATAATGTTGGCAGATTTGCCGTTGCGATTGATATCGGGAATGGCCGTCAATCTGTTCAGGCTACGAATCGTAAATGCGCTGACGGCCGGAAAACGGGTTTCGCCTGCTTGCTGTTACGGGCAGCTCCTCCCAGGCGCCCAGTCATTAGATCAGCCAGTCGAAACCGACCAGCCCTGCTGCCCGCAGGCCCGTTTCCTCGCATCCGCAAGGTCCAGAGAACTGCGCCGCTCGGCGCGCATGCGCGCCTAGCGGCAGGTTGTAACACTTTGCTGAAAGAAATTGCAACCGGTACTTCCCTGGCCGGAACGCTTTTCAAACCGGACAACATCTGTCTGCTCCGCAGGGCCCGCACGGCAGACTATTGCCCCCAAGTCCCTGACGAGACAACAGGTGATTTCGGGGCCCCAGGCTCCCGGACCGCGTGGCGTCGATCGGTTCAGGATTGATCAGGCGCGCCGATGTCGCGCATCATGGTGTCCGCCTTCTATCGAGGCACGAGAGCCACGAGGATGGCTTGCGCCGTTTTCGTGTCCGTTATCAGGGCATTGATGAGTCTCGCGCGGACGGCACCGATGATGGCCGTCGCCTTCTCCGGCGAGGCGGCAACGCCGATGACCAAGGGGACGGTTCGAAGCTGGGCCGGCGACATTGCGATCATCCGGCCCTCCCCTTCCCACGGGATAAGGGTGCCTTCGGCGTCGAAGTAATGGCGGATGACGTCTCCAGCCGCATGAAACAGGGCCTGTTCGCTCAGTGTGGCCGCGCTCGCCTCGGGCGGATTGATGGCATGGGGCAGGCCGATGCCGACGATCGCAACGTCGGTCCGGTCCCAAAGCGCGACGCTGTCGCGGATGGCCGCATCGCCAAGGAAGACCTCACGCAATTCGGTGGACGGCAGATAGGGCGCATGGATGAAATGCGGCGTCCCGCCGAACTCTTCGGCGGCCAGCCGTACAAACTCGTTGATCTGGAAATGCGCCGCCTGCTGCTGCATGCCGCCGGTGGCAGCGACGGTAAGGACCCCGGGAATGCGCGGCAGGCCTGCCCGGATCACCTCGCGGATGGCTCGCCCCCAGCCGACGGCAACCACCGAGCCGGCCGTCAGTTCCGCTTGCTTGAGCAAGGCGCCGAGCGGTGCGGCGAGCGCCGTCAGCGCTCCGGCTGCCGGCGTTTCGACGACCGCGGCGTCGCGCAGCCCCAACCCGTCAATCAACTGCCTGGTGATGTCCTCGGGCGTCACAAGGTCGAGAACCTCGATCCGCACGATGCCCTCTGCCCTCGCCCGCTGCAGCAGACGCGATATGGTGGCGGTGGAGACACCGAGCCGGCGCGCGATATCGACCTGCGGCATCTCCGCCTCGTAGTGCATTTTGGCGACCGTATGCAGCATCGTCCGCGATGCGGCCGCGTCTTGTACGGGAGGGACAGACAGCTTGCAATTCCTTTCAGCAATGTGTTACAGACCCATCAACCGATGGGAGTTATCGCGCAATTCCGGCAGACTCGCAACTCGGGTTCGTTTCCACCGAACGTTGCGGCCAAGCCAGATTTCCCGGTTCGATAGCGCATCAAAGCGGCAAACCTTTCTGCCGGCAGGCAGGTAAAAACTGAACATTTCTTGTTCCACGGATCTGCGCCCTGGTGAATGGGCGCCAACATCGGACAAAAGACCATGACAAAGATGACGACGGCGGAGTTACGCGGCTATCAGCAGATATGCGGCAAGGACGGGGCCATGATGGCCATCGCCTGTGACCAGCGCGGCGGCATGCGGACCTTGCTGGCGTCGGACCCTGCCGAACAGGCCAAAATCACCAACGACATGCTCGGCGACACCAAGGAGGACATCACGCGATACCTCGCCAGTCAGGCATCCTGCGTGCTGCTCGACCCGCTCTGCGCGGTGCCGCGGGTTGTCGATGAAGGGGTGCTGAACCGGGATACGGCTCTGCTCATCGGCCTCGATGCCTCGGGCTTCGACGTCTCGCCCGCCGGCTACCGCCTGTCGCGCCTCGTTCCCGACATCGACGCGCGCCGCGTCCGCGAACTCGGTGGCACCGGCGGCAAGATCATGGTCTATCTCAGGGCCGACAGACCGGAGGCGAACGAGTATAACGTCGCCATTCTGCGCCAGTGCATCGCCGACTTCGGGCAAGAGGACCTGCTGCTCATCGTCGAATTCCTGACCTATCAACTCGAAGGCGAAAGCCTTGAAGACTATACGGCCAAGATCCCCTGGCTTGTCGAAGAGGGCACTCGGATTTCGCTGGAATGCGGGGCAAAGGTGCTCAAGCTTCCTTATCCCGGAACGCCGGAAGCCTGCGCCAGGATCAGCAGCATGGCTGGCGAGGTGCCATGGGCGGTCCTCTCCGCCGGCGTCAACCACGCAACGTTCCTGGGCCAGGTCGAGATCGCGATGAAGAACGGCGCGTCAGGCGTCATCGCCGGCCGGTCGCTGTGGAAGGACTGCATCTCGCTGGACCGTGACATTCAGCGGGAAAGGCTTAAGACCATCGCAGTGTCGAGATTGCACGAGCTTCAGGCCGTGATCGGAAACTACCGGCAGAAAGCCGCTTAGTCATTCGCCGTTCACACCGGGCACACACGGGACGTCATGCCTCATAGTTCGATGGCCATCGGGATCGATATCGGCGGCACCAATCTGCGCGCCGCCCGCATTTCCGGCACAGGCGAAATCCTTGACCGCATGTCCGAAAAGAGCGCGCCGGACCCGGCGCTCATGCTCTCCCGGATCGCCGAGATGGCGCGCCGGCTCGATTCTCCGGAGGTTGCCGCCATCGGCATCGGCGTCCCGGGACGCGTCGATGCGCGGCGTCGCGCCGTCTTGTCCGGAGGCTATGTCAACCTCGCCTCGGTCTCCCCGGCACAACGGCTGGAAAGCCTGGCGGGCAAGCCCGTCGTGATCGACAACGATTGCAACATGGCACTGGTCGCCGAGATGGCTCGAGGCGCCGCCATGGGTCACGAAAACATCGTGATGTTCACCATCGGCACCGGCATTGGCGGCGCCGTCGTACAGGACCGGCGGATCGTGCGCGGCAAGGGGACGGCGGGGCAGCTCGGCCATATCGCCGTCGACATCAACGGCGAAGCCTGCGTCTGCGGCCGGCGCGGCTGCGTTGAAACCACCAGCTCCGGTACAGCACTTGGCCGTCACATCTCACGCGCAGGCCTCGGTCCGGATATCTCGGTCGATCAGCTTTTCGCCCGGGATGCGAGCGGCGACACGCCGGTGCGCGGGATACTGGAAGCCTGGGCCAGACCGTTGCGTGCGGCAATTGATACAGCGGTGGCGATGTTCGCCCCCGATCTGGTGCTGCTCGGCGGCGGACTTGGCCAGGCGGCCCATCAGGCGCTTGCCAAGGCTCCGGCCTTGGCTCCCTGGTACCAATGCCCTGTTGAACCGGCGCAACTCGGCGACGACGCCGGCGTCATCGGCGCCGGTCTGCAAGCGCTGGCAGGGGAGGCGGCGGTTACGGCCTCGCCGGTGACCTCGCCATCCGCTGGACTCAACCCGGGCCGGCGTGCCGTGCCCGGCCAGCGCGCCGTGCTCGTCAACGGCATCCCCGCCAGCGGCAAAAGCACGGTCTCGCGCGGTGTCGCCGACCGCCTAGGGTGGCCATTGCTTACGCTCGATACCATTAAGAACCCGTTCCTCGAAGTGCTCGGCGGCGGCGATCGTGAATTCAACCGCTCGCTCGGTCGCGCCAGTTATGAAGCCATCTGGTCGGTCGTCGGCGAAGCTCCCGCGGGCACAACAGTTGTCGTCGATGCCTGGTTCGGCTTCCAGCCGCGCCAGGTGCTCGAGGATCACCTGCGAAGGGCTGGTGTCGAGCGGACCGCGGAAATCTGGTGTCATGCACCCGGCGAGGTTCTTGCCGAACGCTATCGCGCACGGCTCGACCAGCGTCCCGCTGGCCACCCCGGGGCGGCCTATGTCCCCGAGCTGATCGAGCTGGCCAAGCGCGCCGAGCCGCTGCGGCGTGGACCGCTCTTTGATGTCGATACGACGAAACCAATCGCTTTCGATGCCATCACGCAATGGCTGCGGGCGACGATTGACACATAGGCAGGCGAAGCTTGCGCGCCTGAAATGATGATCCGCGCGCGACTTGTCCGCGGCGTGATTCACTCGTGCTCTTGATTTTGATGCTGGGAGCGGAAGCTCGCGCTGGATCGAGGTGACATGGATGACCACGCCCGAACCTTGCTCCATCATCGGCAACAGGGCAGATCAAGCAGGGTTCATCGGCTTCGCGCGAGGATGATTTGGAACGACGGGAAGACCAAAGACGTTC
>NZ_JAMYPQ010000040.1:0-20094 GCF_040320455.1 Mesorhizobium sp. M0698
CTCCCCATCGAAAGCTTGACCCGGCACCGCGGTGCTCAGGTGCTCATGGCCACCGGATACGCACGTCTGCGGTCTTCACCGGATGCGTACACCATGTCTACATCTATGACGCTTCTCGTGTCGCTTTTGTGCAGGTCATGCCGGATGAGCGCAAGGAGAGCGCTGTTGCATTCCTGGAGACTGCCATCGCTTACTATGCCAAGCTGGGCATCCGTATCGAGCACCTGATGACCGACAACGGATCGTGCTACCGGTCAAAGGCCTTCCGAGCAGCCTGCAAGCGTCTTGACCTACGCCAGGTATTCACTCGGCCATGCACGCCCAGAACCAAACGGCAAGGCCGAGCGCTCATTCAGACGAGCCTGCGCGAATGGGCTTACGCGCGGGCTTACAACTCATCACACGAACGCACTGCCGAATTGCCACGCTGGCTTTATCGCTCCAATTGGCATCGGCGTCACGGCAGCTTAGGTTCAAAACCACCCGTCAGTCGTCTTAGCCTCGACCGGGACAACCTACTGAGGTTCCACAGCCAGCGCTCCGCGATTCGGTGCCAGAAATCACACGATCTTCACCAGCCCAAGAGGTGTGGGTAATTGAAAAGCATCGGCGAACGGATACTTTTTCTCCGCTACGCCGTCTTTTTCTGGCCATTCGACCCAGTGAGAGGCACCTCCTTGAGGAGATAAAAAGCATCGTTGATCACGAATCCGTCGAGGCCTGCTGCCCGGGCATAAGCTAGCAAGTCGCTTGCACGATTGATGAAGCCGGCACCGTTGAAGTTCAGCGATGTGTTGCAAAGTACACCGACCCCGCTTTTCGCCTTGAACGAAGTGAGCAACTGAAACAGGTGTGGGTTTTGCTCCTGCGAAACAGTCTGGGCCCGCGCTGTGCCGTCAACATGCGTAACGGCCTCCAATCGGCTATCGAGAACCTTCTGGAAAAGAAGCATATAGGGTGACGGGCGTGCTAAATCGAAGTGGACCCCGACGTCCTTTTCCAGGCAAACCGGCGCAATCGGGCGGAAACCCTCCCGGTTTTTGATGCGATTTAAGCGCTCGTGGGTTGCCTTTGAGAAGGGCGCCGCGAGAATCGACCGGTTGCCGAGCGCCCGCGGTCCGATCTCGCAATTCCCCTGTATCCAACCGATCACCTTGTCACCAAGCAACGCCGAAGCCACTTGGTCGTAGTCCAGTCGGTGAATCTCAAGTCCGGTTCGATCGATCTCGTCAGTTATGAATGGCTGGCCTGAATAGACGTTCCATTTGATCTTCGCATTGCCCGTGAAATGCCGCATAGCGTCAACTGCGGTCCCGATCGCCGAGCCCGTATCATTTGAGCATGGCGGAATAAAAACGTCCGAAAAAAGATTCGTTTCGAGCCAACGGCGATTCCACTCGCAGTTCAATCCACACCCGCCGGAAATCAGCAGCGGGTAGCCCTTCGTCAGGTTCTTCTTCGCAAAAGTGTGGAACGAATCGAAGATGGTGTCCGAAACTCGCTTGGCCATGTTGGTGAATTTCTGATGGGTTACGCCAATGTTGTAGTAGGGCGAATTCCGAAAATTCTCCTTGTACATCGGGTACACATCGCTTGGCACCAGGAAATCGATTAGCGCCTGCTCGTCCGAGTCAGGCGATCCGGTCTGCCCATAGGCGCAAAGCGCCATTAGCTTGCCGGCGTCTTCATTACGCGTTGGTCCTGCGCTCGGATCGGCGAGCGCATAAAGGAAAGCGTATTTGTGGCCAGGATTCGCCATCACTTTTCCCCTATGCACGACCTGCAGGTACTCGTCGATTTCATAGAAATTGCCGCACCATCCTTCCCAGATCAGCGCATAACAAGGCGTCCCGGCGGGGAATGGCGACATGCCGTAGCAGCCCCAGAGATGGGAGCGCTCGTGCGTCGAGGAATAGAAATGCACCTTTCGGCCGAAAATGGTCCTCTCGCCGACAACATCCGATCCCTGAGCTATGCCGTAGTAGCCTACCGCGTCGTGGCCGAATCCTGTGCACCACCCACCGACGGCAATGATATCCGGAATGGCGTCCAGACGCCCAGCGGCTTCGAGGATAGTCGTCGGGTTAATGGTCGAATATCTGGGAAAGCTGTCCTTCTCAGCCTCGTATGAGTAAATCAGCTCGGCTGCGGATGCATCCAACGCTGCAATTGTGCCATCATGATCCGGTTTGAACGACATTATCCTCATGCTATTACTCCTTGGCGCAAAGCCGGTTGTCTCCACAAATTCCTTAATCCGCTGAGCGATTCGGTTATTTTCTCTGCGACAGAACAATCAGCGGCTTACATGCCGCTTCGAAAGCTCTAAGTCCCATCCGATAGGCAGCAGGATCGACTCGATATCCTTCCTTAGGCGGATATGTTGGCGGTAGCCTTCACCCGCGACCGGATCTGGACTAGAAATGTTATCGGCGATGACGTAGGCCAATGCAGCGAGCTTTGGATAGAGTGCGTCAAACGCTGGAATATAATAGCTATTCCAGAGGTCGATCAGACAGAACTCGATTTCTTCCTCTAACCTCTCAATTACCTCGATTGCATCTCCTGAGCGGAAAACGACCTGATCCTCCAGCCCGGCTCTTCTCAGCATATCGTTAGCGAAGGTCTGCTTTCCCGCATCAAAATCGCAGCTCGTCACTATCCCGCCATTCGCACGTGCTGCCTCGGCCAGGTAGATTGTCGAATGGCCATACGACGTCCCAAGCTCGAGAATGGAGCGCGCCTTTGATCCCTTAAGGAGGGAATTCAGGAATTGGCCAGCATCGGGTCCAACCGAAAGTAAAACGGCCTGTGGAGCATTCGGTAGAGAAAGCAGCACGTCGGAGTCGTGCCGATAACGTTCCTCATATTCGCCAAGAACTTTCTTCACCTCGGGATGCATTTCTTATTTCCACTTAGAATGACGATATATTTAACGCCTGATTCGTGATTTCTCCCCGTTTCTTACCCATCCAACTCTCCGAGTATTGCAATGCTCATTTAGATTAATTTGATTTATTTAATGTATACATCGAATGTCGTACACATTTTGCGCAAAAATCGCTGGAGTTGTTCTTAATATAACGTATACCAACAATTGGTAAATACCTATATTGATAAATTTTTGTTAGAAGTATATTTAATATATAAAAGATGAGCTTCGATTTGTTTACAGTCTGGAAGAATGTTGGCCGAACAGCGAAACAAAAGCGGTCCGAAGCCCCGAAGCGTGGCAGAGTGTTGTCATTCCGCTTCCGCCAGCGAATTGGCAGCTCATGCTCCGCCCGACACCCGTGATAGCGCTCCAGATGCATCCGGAGCATTGAGCCGGTCGACAAGGAATTCTCAAGAAAAGCCTTGCGTTCCTCCAGCCAGAGCGCGTCCGACAACATGCGCGCCTGAGCGCGTCACGCGATGACGGACTTTTGCTCGTTCCTGTGGCTGCACTGTTTGACGGCAAGCCCGGTCATAGTCTCCTCATTTGGCGAGTTGATCGCCGCGGCGATGAAACCGCCTTAACCGTATACATTTTTCCACGCCTATGTACGCACGGTCAGCCGGCAGACGCTGGGCAGAAGGTCTGACTCTACGCGGAAATTCGCCTGAGGACTGGCTGCCTTGTCTGACCATAGCTGGCACCTTGACAACTTCATGTGCTGTGAATTCGCGTCCGAAATTGCTGTAAATCGAGCTGGCTTGCAGTGTGCGCTGTTCGCTGGCCATCAAGGTCTCCACCGGGAGCTTGATAAAGGGGCTCGGTTCCTGTTCGTCCGCAGCATCGTGCGAAATGACTTAGGCGGCAGCGCCAAGGAACTACCGAACCGTCCGGTCATGAAGTTACGCAAAAAAGTAGCCTTGCGGGTGACTTTATTTCGGCTGTTACCGCGGAGCGCCTTGCATATAACGTTTAATCTGTATCCCAACTGGAGCCAGGCAGATGTCGTTCAAAGGCGTTATTCCGCCCGTCACAACGCCCTTTCATGTGGACGGATCGATCGACCGCGACGGCTTCTGCGTCATGGTCGAGCACCTGGTCTCGACTGGCGTCCACGGTATCATTGTCGGTGGCACGACAGGCGAGTACTACGCCCAGTCACGCGACGAGCGTGTCAGCCTGCTTAAGCTTGCCAGGAGCGTGGTGAAGGGGAAGATGCCCCTAATCGCCGGCGTCGGCGCCATTCGCACCGACGACTGCATTGAATACGCGCTAATTGCAAAGGACCTCAAGTACGACGGCATCCTAATCGGTGCGCCGTACTACGCTGTTCCCACGCAGCTCGAACTTGCCAATCATGCGCTTGCGATCGACAAGGCCGCCAATCTACCGGTGATGCTCTACAACTATCCCGGACGCACCGGCACGATGATGGACGTCGAGTTCCTGGACCGGGTCGGTCGCAGCTCCAATTTCTGTGCCATCAAGGAATCCAGCGGCAGCATGAATCAACTGCACGCACTGGCTCGTGACTATCCGCACATTGATCTGTTCTGTGGCATGGACGATCAGGCGCTTGAATTCTTCGCCTGGGGCGCAAAAGGGTGGGTCTGCGGAGCCGGCAACTGCCTGCCGGCAGAGCACCTCGCGCTATACGAGACCTGCGTGATCGAGAAGGACTTCACCAAAGGCCGGCAGATCATGTCGGCGCTTCTGCCTCTGATGAGGCTTCTCGAACAGGGCGGCAAATTCGTCCAGAGCGTCAAGTTCGGGTGCGAATTGGCTGGATTGCCCGCTGGGCCCGTGCGCCTGCCGATACGGGCACTCGGGGACGAACAAAAGCGGGAACTCGAGTCGACGATCCGCACCCTTAAGGCAGTCATCGCGTCAATCACTGCAAAATCCCAGAAGAGGGCTTCCGAGAATGTCATCGCTATTAACGCGTGATGAGTACCAGAACCTGGCGGACAGCCTCCCACTGCCGACCTGCGCAGTGATTGACGGCAAGGCGCGGGCGGCACAAGCTGGGGATACGTTCGAGACCATCAATCCGGCGACAGGGCAGGTCATCGCCAGGATCGCTTCCTGCGGCCAGGCCGACGTTGATCTCGCTGTCGAGAAGGCTCGGCTGGCATTTGAATCGGGCGCCTGGTCGCGTGCGCATCCGAGCGAGCGCAAGCGCGTTTTGCGGCGGCTCGTCAAACTGATAAAGCGAAACGCCCATGAGCTTGCAGTGCTTGAGACGCTCGAAAGCGGCAAGCCGATCTATGACGTCGCAACCATAGATATTCCCGAGGCGCTGCATTGCCTGGAATGGCACGCGGAAGCCACCGACAAGCTCTACGGCCAGACGTCGCCGTCCGGCGATGATGTTGTTTCGATGATCGTGCGCCAGCCGCTGGGCGTGGTCGCCTGCGTTTTGCCCTGGAATTTCCCGATCCTGATGCTGGCCTGGAAGATCGGGCCGGCGCTCGCGACCGGAAACTCGGTCATCATCAAGCCGGCCGAGCAGACCAACATGTCGACGTTGCGGATTGCCGAGCTGGCGCACGAGGCCGGGTTGCCGTCAGGCGTCCTGCAGATCGTCACCGGTCCGGGCGAAGTGACCGGCAAGGCACTCGGCATGCATCCCGATGTCGACATGGTCGCATTCACCGGGTCCACTGACGTCGGCCGGAAATTCCTGGAATATTCCGCCAAGTCTAACCTCAAGCGCATCGTGCTCGAATGCGGCGGGAAGAATCCTTGCATCGTGCTGGACGACGCCGAGAACCTCGATGTTGTAGCGCAGCATGTCACCCAGGCTGTTTTCTGGAACATGGGCGAGAACTGCTCGTCCAATTCCCGCCTGATCGTGCACGAGAAGATCAAGGACCGCTTGGTGGAAACCGTCCTCCATAAGCTAAAGGAATGGCCTTTGGGCGAGCCGCTGGATCCGGGCAATCGGCTTGGCGCCATTGTGTCGAAGGAGCAGTTCGATCGGATCATGGGCTACATCAAGAAGGGGCGGGCGGAAGGCGCCAGGATCGTGACGGGCGGCAACGCCCACAAGTACGGCAAAGGCTATTTCATCGAGCCTACCGTATTCGACGATGTCACGCCCGAAATGGCGATTGCGCGAGAAGAAATTTTCGGTCCAGTGCTGTCGGTAATCAAAGTGGCCAACGCCGACGAGGCGCTTCGGGTCGCCAACGACACGCAATACGGGCTTGCAGCATCGATCTTTACCGCCAATCTCGGCAAGGCGCACCGCATCGCAAGGGATATTCGCGCCGGGACGGTGACCATCAATTGCTACGGCGAAGGAGACGTCTCGACACCCTTCGGCGGCTTCAAGCTTTCGGGCTTCGGGGGACGAGACAAGTCTTTGCATGCCCATGACCAATATACTGAACTCAAGACCATCTGGGCGGACATCTCCGATCCTAAGGTCTCGCGTTCGGTAGACTAGCCTGGTCGCATCGATGAGCGTTTATGAGGCTGTCCGCACGCCTGCGGACACATCCATGCCCGGCTGGTACGGTATTCTGCCGCCTCCCAAGGCACCTGAGGTGCTGCGCGGCCGTCACAAGGCGGACTGGCTCATTGTAGGAGCTGGGTTTGCTGGCTTGGCGGCCGCGCGGCGCCTCTCACAACTGGTGCCGAACGAGCGCATAGTGGTGATCGATGCTCAGCGCATCGGCTGGGGTGCTGCCGGGCGCAACTCCGGCTTCATGATCGATCTGCCCCACGAGCTCGGTGGGGAGCATTACGGCGGAAGTCAGGAACAAGACCGCAAGCGCATCCGCATGAACCGGGCCGCGATCGAATTTTCGGCTTCGGCCGCGGACGAATATGCGTTGCAGAAATACTTCGTTCGGGCCGGCAAGTATCATGGAGCTGCAACCGATCACGGTGTTGCCGTCCTGCGCGAATTCGAAAAACACCTGACCGGGCTAGGCGAGCCATTCGAGCGGCTCGACGCGCTGCAGTTGAAGGAAATCACCGGAACCGAGTTCTTCGTCGGCGGTACGTTTACGCCGGGAACGGTAATGGCACAGCCGGCCGGCTTCATTCGTGGACTCGCCGAAGGTTTGTCGAGGCGTGTGCAGCTATTCGAGAATTCATCGGTCACATCTTTGCGGACCGGCAAACTGCACACTGCCAAGACGGCTGAGGGCGAGATCAAAGCACCGCGGTTGATACTGACAGTCAACGGTCATCTCGAGAGCTTTGGTTACTTCAAGAAACGCCTGCTGCATGTGTTCACCTACGCCAGCATGACCAGGCCGCTCTCCAAGAGCGAGCAGGCAGCGCTGGGCGGTGAGCCGCATTGGGGCTTGATCCCGGCCGATCCGATGGGATCAACCATCCGCAGGATCGGCGATCGGATCGTCGTCCGCAACACCTTCACGTATAATCCGGACATGTCCACCAGTGAGAAGCAGATCCGTCGGATCGGCGCCGTGCACGATCGATCATTCCAGGAGCGCTTCCCAAAGCTGGGTGAAATACCGATGGAATTTCGCTGGGGAGGCCACTTGTGTCTCTCTCTCAATTCCGCGCCCGCATTCGGCGAAATTGAAGACAGAGTCTTCGTAGCCGGATGCTGCAATGGCCTGGGAACTGTGCAAGGCACCCTCTACGGGATGCTGGCAGCCGATCTTGCCGTTGGCAGCTACGAGCCAATGGTTGCAGACGCCCTGAACGAGCCAGCCCCGGCTCGGCTTTATCCAGAGCCGCTGATGTCGATCGGCGCGCCGCTGAAGCTGTGGGCGATGCAGAAGCGCGCCGGCAGAGAGCTCTAGCTTTCTCGTTCTTGCGCGGCCGCTTCCCGGATCCAGCTACGGAGGCTCTGGGCGGCAGGGGAAAGCGTGCGATTTTGATACCAAGTGAGATAGTAGCTGCCAGGGGCTGGGAGCTCGAGATCCGTCAGTCTGACGAGTTTCCCTTCGTCAATCTGCGCTTTGACAAGGCGGTGCCAGCCAACGGCCACACCTTGATCCGCTTGAGCGGCCTGAAGCGCCACGAAGAACTTGCCGAAGCGCCGACCGCGGGTCGGCCCATGCGAGACTCCCGCGCGCCGTAAGACCTCGTCCCAGCCAGCCCAGTCGGGATCCACCCAATCAACATGCAGCAAGGGGAGGTCGGCCAACGACTCCGCCGTTGCATCGCGATGCTTGCTAGCAAACCCAGGCCCGCATACCGGGTAGATTGTTTCATCGAAAAGGAGCTCAGCATCTTCATTCGACCACGATCCGAACCCGTAGCGGATGCGCAGTTCGACCTCGGCGCGGCGGTAATCGCGGGGATTGTCCGAGATAAGGTGGTCAACGGCAATATCCTGGTAGCGGGTCCAAAAGTCCGGCATCCGCGGGATCAGCCACGTCGACGCGAAGGCATCCGTGCACGCCAGCGTGACGTTCTTGGAACGGTCGCCGCGTTTCACATTTCGGACAATGTCTGCGGCCCGCGAAAAACCACTGGCCAACACGCCATATAGGTCTTCGCCGGCGCTTGTCAGCGCCACACCGGTTCCCAATCGGGTAAACAGCGGAACCCCCAGTTCGTCCTCGATCGCTTTGATCTGTCGGCTGACAGCGCCAGGAGTGACGTTCAGTTCCGCAGCAGCCAATTTGAATGACAGGTGCCGGGCAGAAGCCTCAAAGACAGCCAAAGCAGTCAGGGACGGCAGGTCGTAATAGCGGCGAACCATCTCAAGCTCCAAACACTTCGGCAATCGCGCCGCGCGACAAATTTAGCAAGCGATGCTCACGATGTCGGGAAAAGCATTTGCAAGGCGACGCGATAGCCCGCGTTCGACCGACTATGGCCGCGATCCCCAACCTATTTGCGGCGCAATATAAGAAAACTGTACGAACCATGCTTCGCGATCTGCGACGCTGCCCAATCCATGTCCGACGCAGCTACACCGTAGCATGTCTCTGCGATTTCTGGGCTCAACAACTCAACAAGGGGGTGAGACTTTTGCAGGGCTGCCCCACTGGTCTTCGGCCGCCGTTCAGAGATTATGAGCTGAACTTTCCCTCTCAAAGATGGGTTGAGCTATGTCTTGCATTGAAAAGAAAACCGCGGTCATAACGGGCGCGGCGGGAGGTGTCGGGCAAGCGATCTCCAGACAGTTCGTTGCGAACGGCTTTCGTGTGGTTGCCGGCGACGCCGACCAGGGTGGCCTAGACAGGCTCGAGGCCGAACTCAACCGAACCGGACAGAATGTCTGGAGCAAGGCCGGCGACCTCCGGAACAAGGCTTATTGCGAAGATTTGATTGACTATTCCGCACAGGCCACAGGGCGGCTGGACGTGCTCGTCAACAACGCCGGAATAATTACGCGAGGAAACATTCTCGAGACGACCGACGACGATTGGGAGCGGACGTTCGAGATTAACCTGACATCGATTTTCTACACCTGCCGGAAAGCCGTTGGCCAGATGAAGGGCCACGGCGGCGGCGCGATTGTGAACGTCGCATCCTGCTGGGGACTTTATCCCGGGCCTGGGCACGCAGCATATTGCACCAGCAAAGCAGCCGTGGCAGCGTTTTCCAAATGTCTTGGCCGTGACCATGCAGGTGATGGGATACGGGTCAACGCGGTGTGCCCGAATGAAGTCAACACCCCGATGCTGCGTACCGGTTTTGCCCGGCGTGGCTTCAATCCGGACACAGCCATAGCGGAGCTCAACAACACGGTGCCGCTAGGGCGGATCGCTGAGCCGGAAGACATAGCCGACGTGATATTCTTCCTATGTTCTGACGCCGCCCGCTACATCGCCGGCACGGCGGTCGAAGTGAACGGCGCAAAGCCTGTCTATTGAGGGACCCATGGCTCACAGATTGGCAGGTAAGATTGCAATCATCACCGGCGGTGGACGTGGTATCGGCGCCGGTATTACACAGCGCTTTGTGGAGGAGGGGGCGAGAGTTGCCATTGTGCAGAGAAATCCGCCGCCTGACGCTTTGCTTGGCGATCGAACCATCTATGTGAAGGCGGACATAGCGAATTCCGACGACATTCGATCAGCCGTCGAGACCGTCGTCGAATGCTTTGGTGGCCTGGACATCCTGGTGAACAACGCCGGGATCATGTTCGAGAAGACCGTCGACGAAATGACTGAGGCGGACTGGGATCAGATGATGGACATCAATCTCAAGGCCCCATTCCTGCTGGCGAAGGCAGCAATGCCGCACCTTCGGGAGCGGGGTGAGGGAAACATCATCAACATCGGCTCAATCGAAGGCTTGGCGTCCAACCCGGGACATCCTGCATATTCCGCCTCGAAAGCGGGCATTCACGGCTTCACAGCGGCGGTCGCGATCGATCATGGGCGCGAGGGAATCCGGTGCAATGCCATTGCACCGGGCTGGATCAATTCTGATCTCAGTGACGTCTACATCGACAGCATGGCCGACAGTTCCCGCGTCCGCAGAGAACTGCTCGCCATGCATCCGGTTGGGCGTCTTGGCGAGCCGGCCGATGTCGGAAATCTTGCAGTCTGGCTTGCCTCGGCAGAGAGCGCCTTCGTGACCGGTCAGGTCTACGTCATCGACGGCGGCCGTACGAAAAGGCTGCCGCTACCGATTTCATAAAGAGGTGAAGCCGCTACCGATTTCATAAAGAGGTGAAGCCCGGCCAACGGACCGGTTCTTTGTCACGCTGTTGGATCAACTTTCTCGCTAATTCGCCTGGTAATGCGATCGATCAGGATTGCCAGAACCACGACGGCGAGACCAGCTTCGACGCCTCTGCCAACCTGCAGGCGAGAGATCGACCGAATGATTTCGTCGCCCAATCCCCCGGCTCCGATCATGGACGCGATGATGACCATCGACAACGACATCATCACGCACTGATTAACGCCCGCCATAATCGAACGAAACGCCAGCGGCAATTTGATCAGGAACAGTACGGCTAGGCGGCTCGCGCCGAAGGCCTCCCCGGCCTCGACCATTTCCGGATCGACCATCTTGAGACCATGGGCAGTGAGCCTGATCGGCAGCGGCATGGCGAAAAAGATGGTCGCAACGATGCCCGGAACCGTTCCAACGCCGAAGAAGAACACGGCTGGAACGAGCAGCACGAACGGAGGCATCGTCTGCATGAAGTCGAGGATTGGCTCAGCCACTGCGTTCAGGCGCTTCGATTCAGCAATGAGAGTACCGATTGGTATCCCGATGGCCAGGGCGACGACGGCCGCCGTGAGCACCAGGGACAGTGTCACCATCGCCGGCGCCCAGAGATTCATGACGAAGATGAAGGCCAGCCCAAATCCACTGAGGATAGCCAGCGAGAGCCGGCCAAGCAGGACACTGCCGATCACAAGGATCGCGATGATCAGCCAGGCCGGCGCGCTCGTCAGGACCGTGGCCAAGGGCTGCTGTACGCCCAGGATCACCGTCGAGATGAAATCGAAGACAAATCCGAAATGCGCTGAGAGGTAGTTCGTGAAGTCGTCGATTGACGCGGCAACCGTGCCTGCAAACTCCGAAAAATCCATGTCATGAATCCGCAGCTAGAGTCGTTTGAGGCTGACGTTCGTTATTGTGTCGCTCGTTCTGCCGCGGCGTTTGCCCTCGTCGTGTCGGCAGGTTTCAGTTTGTCGATCTTTGGCGCCGCGCCGGCTATCGAGGAATGGGCTGCGAGCGCTCTGACAACGGACTTCATGGTGACCGTACCGACCGGCGTTCCGTCGGTCTGAACCACGATCAAAGCACGCTGCTCTTTTGACAGTTCATCGAGATAGGGGGCGATCAGATCGTCGGGCGCGAGCTTTACGAAGTCTTTCGACAGATGTTTCGTCCATTCCGAGATCGGCTTGTTCGTCAGTTCCACCGGCGGGCAGACGGCGTCCATGACTTGGCCAGCCGACAGCACCTTGAACACATCGATGCCCCGCACGAAGTCCCTCACGTAGTCGCTGGCGGGGGAGAGCACGATATCGATCGGCCTGCCTTCCTGGACCACCTGTCCCTTGAGGAGAATGGCGATGCGATCGCCGATCGTTGCCGCTTCGTTTGGGTCGTGTGTCACAAAAACAATCGTCTTGCTCAGGGTGCTCTGGAGCCGAAGCAACTCCTGTTGCATCTCCTCGCGAATGAGCGGGTCGAGCGCGCTGAACGGTTCATCCATAAGCAGCACCGGCGTGTCCATCACCAGAGCGCGCGCAAGGCCCACGCGCTGGCGCATGCCGCCGCTAAGGTTTGACGGCTTGCGGTTGTCCCATCCGCTGAGCCCTACGAGCTCGAGTGCCTTGCCTGCGCGCTCACGTCGCTCCTTGCGGCCGACCCCGGCTATACGGAGCCCGAACGCAACATTGTCGATGACCGACATGTGCGGCAGCAGCGCGAAGTGCTGGAACACCATGCCGATCATCGTCGATCGTATATGACGAAGCTCTTTCTTGTTGGCCTTGGTGACGTCCTGTCCCTTGACCAAAATCTGGCCGGCTGTCGGGCCGATAAGTCGGTTGATGCAGCGAAGAAGGGTCGATTTCCCGCTGCCTGAGAGACCCATAACGACGAAGATTTTCCCGGTCTCGATCGTCATGTTGATGTTGTTGAGCGCGACGAAACCGCTGCCCTCGTCGGGGCCGCAGGCGCCCGAACGCAGTCTGTCCAGTTTCACTTCGGGGTTGCCCCCATAAATCTTGTAGAGATCGCTAATCTCGATGGCCGGCTTTCTCGTGCTCATGCAGGCCTCCCGCGCATAATACATGTGGTGATGCAGGGGTCAGCGCAGACCCCGGCACTCCTTGGGAGGATGCGTGCTACGGGATCAGGCGAGCCACGGCTCGATGATGCCCTTGCCTTTCACTTCGCCGATCCACTTTGCGGCGGCGTCTTCAGGCTTAATCCCGCCGTCGATCCAGCCCATGATCTTGGCTTCCTCCTCATTCGGGATGTGGAACCTCGTCAGAAATGCCTGGGCCTTCGGGAAGTTGGATTCGAAGTCCTTCGACGTGACGTGGAAGCAATAGTAGGGCTCCGACATCATCGTCTTCTTGGGATCTTCGAGATACCTCATCTTGAATTTGCTCCACATCGGGAGCGGCTCCCAAGTCGTGACCACGATCGGTTCGTTCTTCGAATAGGAGCGTTGGAAGGCCGCTTCCATCGCCGCCTCGCTGCCGGGGACCAGGTTGAGCTTGAGACCGTAAGCCTTCACCGTTGCGTCCGCGGCCTGCATCAGGCCGGAACCAGCGTCGATGCCGATGATGCCGCCTGGAAATTTGTCGGCATGATCGTTGAGCTCGGCGATGCTCTTGATGTCGACATAGTCCGGAACCGCAAGGCCTTGCGTCATCGGGCCTTCCGAAACACCGGCGACTTTGATGAAATCGGCGACCTTCTTTACATAGTCCGCCTGGCCGCCGTGGTAGTCCCCTTTTAGCGGGCCCATCCCCTGCATATAGGAGTTCGAATAAAGGTCGGCCTTTCCAGTTTGAAGCGACGCATAGATCACGCCCGGCTCCGCCTGCAGCGGCTGGACCTTGTAGCCGAAATTATCTTCGATGAGCTTCGCGCCGACATAGGTGATTGCCAGCGCGTCGGACCATGCCGCGAAAGCATAGACCAGCGGCCGGGACGCGTCGGCCCTGGCGCCCGTCGTCAGTCCGCTCATGGCCAGCGCGGCGGCGCCGCCGGCCTTCAGCAAGGTTCTGCGCGACGTGCTCGCGCCGAGTATATCATTCACGAGATTTGACCTTGGCATTCAAATCCTCCTGTCGATACCCATCTGATGCCTAGATGAGTCCGAGGTTGTCGTTTCTGTTCACCTCGCCTGATCCGGGAATGGGCTGTTCTGTTCTTGCCCCGCACTAAGCAAGAAACGTGCTACCACGGAACCGCGGAAGCCAGTCGACGCAAAAAAGTCGCCCCCCGATTGACTTTATTTCGCTCGCTTGCCGCAATGCATCATCGGTCTCTGCCTGTCGGGGTGCCCACGGACTTGGGCGATTCCGTTCAAGTTTGCGCGATTCCGTAAAGGCTGGTGCGACGACGTGGAACGGCTCCGCCGCTGCTCGACCCGAACCATCTCTCGAGGATTCGGGTGAGCGAGCCGGCGGTGCAGCCCTTTAGTCAACACGCGCGTGAGGCTTTTGCAGTAGGTCAAAGCTCAAAGCTCCGGCAATATTTGAGCGCGGTCCGGTTTCGGTGTCGCGACTTATTTGTCTGGAGGCCGGCATGACTGCTCAACTACAGCTCTCTCGTAGAGGAGGGCGGGAAGCGCGGCGGACGATCCGCACGGCGCCAAAGGTCGACATGTTGCCGACGCTGAAGCGCGGCCTGCCGGTCGTAGAGCCGATGGATGCCGAACAGGTTGAACGCATTCACGAGGCTTCTCTCGCGATCCTTGAAGAAGTAGGCGTGGTGTTTCGCGATCCGATCGCGATTGAGGACTGGAAGAGAGCCGGAGCGGAGGTGCGCGCGGATGACCGCGTTCATCTCGAGCGCGGGCTGGTTATGGAGCTCATCAAGACCATTCCCCCCAACGTCGAATATTTCGCGCGCGACCCAGCGAAGAATGTCGAGCTCGGAGGCGATAAATCCATCTTCGTGCCGATGACAGGTGCACCGTACATGCGCGATCTCGATGATGTGAGGCGTGGCCCGACAATTGCGGACCTGGGGACGTTTCATAAACTCGCGCACATGATGCCGGCGCTACATTCGTCGGCTCACCACATCGTCGAGCCGATGGACATTGTCGTCGCGCATCGGCACCTGCACATCACCTATTCGTCAATAAAGCATTCCGACAAGATTTTCATGGGGATGACCACCTCGCCCAAGAATGCCGAGGACGTGCTCGACATGTGCGAGATCCTTTTCGGCGAAGGCTTCCTCGAGAAGCATGCAGTCACCACCGGAAACTGCAATGGCAATTCGCCGCTGGTTTGGGACCAGGTCATGCTGGGCGGCATGCGTGCTTTCTGCCGGCGCAACCAGCCCGTCTTGTGCTCGCCTTTCGTTCTCGGCGGCGCGAACACGCCAGCCTCGACCGCGGCGGCAGTGGCGCAGCTCAATGCGGAGGCGCTTTCGGCACTCGCCTACACGCAGGTGGTGCGCAAGGGCTGCCCTGCGATTTATGGGCATTACCTGTCGACCGTGTCGATGCAATCGGGAGCGCCGATGGCGGGAACGCCAGAGATATCGCTCATGAATTTCATGATCGGCCAGATGGCTCGTCGCTATAACGTGCCCTGGCGCACTTCGAACTTGCTTGGCGGTGCCAAGATCTTCGATGCGCAAGCTGGCTATGAAAGTGCGATGACGATGATGGCCGTGCTGCTATCAGGCGCAAACTATATTTGGCATTCTGCTGGCTGGAATGAAGCCGGCATGCACTGCTCGATTGCAAAATTCGTTGTCGACGCCGAAGTCTGCGCCATGGGCTATCGCATGACGCAAGGCATCCAGTGGGACGATTTCGATGAAGCCTTGGCTGCGGTCCGCGATGTCGGGCCGGGCGGCCATTACTTTGGACATCCCCATACACAGGCCAACTTCGAGAAGGCCTTCTTTATTCCGAAACTCTTCGACAATAACTCGGTCGAGCAGTGGTACGCTGATGGCTCCAAGGACATCAAGCAACGTGCCCTCGAGCATGCGCGCCGCCTTCTGGCCGAATATGAAGAACCTAAGCTCGACGTCGCGAAGGACGAGGAATTGCGCGCGTATATCGACCGTCGCTCGCGGGAAATCCCCGCTGTCGACGCGCTGAACGAGGAATACTGAGCATCCTCATGCGCATTGACCAGATCAACGTCTATAAGGTCCAGCTGCCTGTTAAAGGTGGCACCTATCGAATGGCAAGCGACGACGTCGACGCGCTTGACAGCACCATTGTCGGGATTGTGACCGATGACGGACTGACTGGCTGGGGCGAGACCTGCCCGATCGGGCCCGTTTATCAGCCGCATCATGCACTCGGCGCACGCGCAGCCATCGCCGAAATCGCGCCAGGTCTTATCGGGGCCGAGGTTGCGTCAATCAGACTTCTTGCGAAACGGATGGACGAGCTCTTGAACGGGCATGGCTACGCCAAGGCGGCCTTGGATATAGCCTTTCTGGACCTCCTCGGCCAGAAGCTGCGCGTCCCGGTTTCAACCCTGTTGGGCGGCGCCCTGACCGACCGTGTTCCGGCCTACTATTCGCTTATCGTCGGCCCGCCAGAGGAGACGGCTCGGATTGCCGCCGAGAAGGTGAAGGCGGGGTATCTGCGGCTTCAGGTGAAGATCTCGGGAAAGGATCTCGAAGAGGATGCGGCGAACGTCCATAAGGTTTGGGAGGCGGTCGGATACAGGTCGCGCATCGCGGTCGACGGTAACAGAGGCCTTACGGTCGCTGCCGCCATTCATCTCGATCGGCTATGCCAGACAATCCCCTTTGTTTTCGAGCAGCCCTGCAACACTATGGATGAGGTCGCCACTCTGAAGGGCAGGGTCACGCATCCGATCTATCTGGATGAGAACACCGAAGATCAGAATGCAGTGCTCCGGGCGATCTCCCTCGGTATCGCAGATGGCTTCGGGTTCAAGGTCACCCGTCTTGGTGGCCTCACCAAAATGGCGACCATGCGTGACCTTTGCGCCATCCGCTCGTTACCGCACAGCTGTGATGACGCATGGGGTGGCGACATAATCGCGGCGGCTTGCGTGCACTTAGCTTCCACTGTGGAGCCGCGGCGTTTTGAGGGCGCCTGGATCGCGCAGGAATATATCGAAGGGCATTTTGACGCGGAGAATCCGATCGTAATTGAAAATGGTCACATCGCCGTACCGCAACTGCCAGGGCTCGGCATCAAACCGGAACCCGGCCTGTTCGGTCAGCCAGTAGCAATGTACGGATCCTAGTGAACGCGCCCGCCAACATCAGCGCAATTACGTCGTTGGCCACGCCGAAAATTTCGGCGGCGGCCGATCGACCGTTTGACCTTGTGGTACTGGTGTTACCCGGGTTCTCGCACCTGGCGCTCCACGCCTATATCGAACCCTTTCGCATCGCCAACACGGTATCGAGGCTGCCGCTCTTCCGGTGGCGAATCGCGGGACTTGACTCTCGGCCAATCGAGGGCGCCAACGGCCTTTCGGTTGCTGTTGATGTCGCGATAGACGAGCTGGTTTTCGGCTCGGACGATCGCAGACCGAACCAGCTCGCTATCGTGACGGGCGAGCCGGTAGAACAGCAACTGACGCCTGAGCTCAACGGATTTCTGCGAACGATGGCGCGTCGCGTGGTGCCGATATCTGCGGTTGGGACAGCGACATGGCTGCTCGCTCGGACGGGCCTTCTGGCAGGTACACGCTGCACGATACACTGGTCGCGGCTCGCTGCTTTCGCCGAAGTGTTCAACCAACCCCGCATAAGCGATTCCCTGTTTGTCAAGGACGGCCAGTATTCAACCTGCGCAGGAGAACTGGCAGCTTTTGACCTGGCGGTCGATCTGATCGGCAGCCATGCCGGCGGGTATATTGCACAGGAGGTCTGCCGCCACGCGACTGTCCAAGGTCAGCGCTCAGGATCAAACCGCCAGACCGGGCCGTCGGGTCTAGCCTTTGCGGGTGTGAGCGACAAGCTCCTGATGGCAATGCGGGTCATGGAGGAAAATGTGGAGTTCCCGCTGACAATGGAGGAGGTCGCGCAACGGGCCGGAGTATCGCGGCGCCAGCTGGAACGCTTGTTCGCTTCCCATATCGGACTTCCGCCAGTGCGTCACTATCTCCGGATTCGCACAGACTATGCGAAGCGCCTGATCGAAGGCACACGGATGCCCATCATCGACGTTGCCATGGCCTGCGGGTTTACGTCTGCTTCGCACTTCGCAAAGTGCTTCAGAGCCTTCAATCGAATGTCGCCGCAGCAGTGTCGAGCGATAGTGCCGGCTTGGGTTGGGCCCGGCTTAAGATGACAATTGGTATTTGAATTTAGCGGAGAACAGCCGCACCTATCCATGCCAAATGTTTGGAGTCGATCTGCCCACCAACAATCAGAAAGCGGCGCAACAATACGTCCGGATCATAGCGCTCAAAGCGGCGAGATGCGCCTATCCGTTGTCCTCTTCCGTGTCGACCGACGTTCACGCGGCAACCATTGGATTGATGACGGCTTTGATACGGCTCCGATCTTGGTGGCGCAGGATGACTTCTCACCATTGCATGATGCGGGGGCGGCGGGGATTTCATTTCGCCCCAAGAAGCTCTCTGATTGCACTATTGCGTTGGGAAGATGCTGTAGGTTCTCGGTGATGGCCGTTCAAACGGTCCAGCGCAGCTGCGGTTGGCGACGCGGTGCGAAGATCATGCAAGCTCCGTCGCATTCTGTGACGACGGTCAGCCCGGCCACTGCCTGAAAACCGGCCGCAGTTGTGCGGCCGGGTTGGCGGGGTCTCCAAATCTGGGTGGCGCGCAGGAGACGGATGGAGGGATCGAGTCAGGACAATGACGAAGAAGATGCCGCTTCTCTTCGAGACATTTGTGGAAAAGCTCTCGGAGAGTGTCGATGAAACAGATTTCCGGGATGCCATGGCCGGGGCGGCCACAGCACTTGATCTACTCACCTTTGCCTATCTGGCGTTGCCATTGCAATCTTGTGGCGAGCCCAAGCTGATCTCGAATTATCCGCCTCCCTGGACCGCGCACTATCTGCAAAACCAGTATCAGAAAGTCGATCCCGTCATCATGCGTGCGCGGTGTGGCGGCTGCCCGTTTCCATGGGGATCGGATTTGCGTGGCGTTGAGATGTCGCCGACTCAACAGAAGCTTTTTGATGAGGCGGCCCAGTTCAGCATCCGCTGCGGTTTGACGATCCCGATTATCGATCGTAGAGGCTGTGTTGCAGCGATGACTTTTGCCGCTGATAAGCCCAATTCCGCATTCCTGCGCGTTGCTGAGCGATATGAACAGGCGCTCCAACTCATGGCGACAGTTTTTCACGTTTATGCTCGTCGAAAGCTGTCCGGCAACCGAACAGTGGATGGCGTTTCGTTGACACCTCGTGAATATGAATGTCTGCAATGGGCGGCGCGCGGAAAGTCCGCCTGGGCTATGGGCTGCATCTTGGGCATCAAACCGCGCACCGTCGCTTTCCACCTCGACAATGCGAAGAAGAAGCTCGGCGTGCACACCAAGGATCAGGCCGTAGCCCTGCTGGCCTCCTCACGATCTTCAACTCTCTGAGAAACTGAATTCGTCTTTGGTCGTCCTGAGCATGAGCACAGGCTGTTTCGGGTGGCCATTCGCCTCCAACGCAAGGCCATTCCTTCCCAGACGCCTTCATGATGCAACTTATTGCACCCGATTGGTACGGTGACTTTGCCAACGAACTACATGCAATGCACCCTCTGGGATACGCGTTTTCAAGGAGCGTTTCCTTGCTTGAAAGGCGAAACGGAGCGCACAGCGGGATTGTTCAGCCGGCGAACAATTCCTTGTAGCCAGTTGTGACCATCCAGTTCGCACGATCGAGATGACTACGAAGAGCCTTCCTGGCGCGCTCCGGTTCGCGTGCTGGATCGATGCCGAGGATGAGGTGGGCCATCTCTTCTTCGCTCGCATCATCGGCGGAGGCGTCTAGGAGCCGCATATAGGTCGTGAAATGCGCTTTATCGTATGCCGTGAGGCTGTCCGACCAGTGCACTTCGTCGGCAATTGGCGTGCTCGATTTAGGCTGTAACATCGCTGGTTATATCTCCGAAAAACGGCCTCCGCGAAGCCCCTCCGCCAGCGATTTAGATGCTCGATGTGGATTACATATTATAGTTGATAAACTCAAGCTGCCTAATCGGTTGGCTGTCGTGCATGGATATGCGCAGGTTGGTCGGACGTAATGTGCAGAGGATCAGGCTAAGGAAGCGTCTGACGCAGGAGCAGCTTGCCGAGATTTCCGGGTTCAGCCAGCAGTACATCAGCGGCTTGGAGAAAGGCCGAAGAAATCCGACGATCATCACGATCTATGAACTGGCATTGGCCCTCGGCGTCAGCCACACGGATCTGGTTCGGCCCGACAAACAGGCCTGACCCACCCGACTTCCAAGTAATTGCTACGGGCCCGGGGGGGGGGCGGGGGGGCGGCGCGCCCCGCGGGGGCGGCCCCCGGGGGGGCGGGGGGGGGGGGGGGCGGGTGGGGGGCGGGGGGAGGGGGGGCGCGGCGGGGCGCGGGCG
>NZ_JAMYPQ010000041.1:0-19544 GCF_040320455.1 Mesorhizobium sp. M0698
CGCCCCCCGCCCGCCCGCCCCCGGCCGCGCCCCGCCCGCCCCCCGCGCCCCCCCCGCCCCGCCCGCCCCCCCCCCCCCCCCCCCCCCCGCCCCCCCCCCCGCCCCCCCCCCCCCCCCGGCTCTTTTCTTCAAGACGGGTTGCCTTCAAGTCGATCCACACTTCGTCTCGGCTTGCCTCGACACCTCTCCTCCGTTCGACGGGGAGAGGAAGTGCCAACCGCAACGCCCGGCGCCCTTCCTCTATCCCTTTCAGGGCAAAGGTGCGGAGCGAGGCGGAGTGGGGAGGGCGAGTGAACGCAAACTTTCCATCGGCCTGGAATTCGGTTCTCAGTCCGGCCGTTGCCGTATCCGTCAATGGAAGGATACTTTCCGTTTGTGCGGTAAAATCGTCATCGCGCTTTCCATACGCGTCGTTCGCTATCCAGAGATCAACCTATTTCGCAACCATTTGCCGGCCCCCGGCCAATTGGCCCGCCTCTTGCTGCTGGAAGAAAAAGGTCGAAAGGAGGCTTCCCAATGAACGACGCGCCACGGGTGCTCGTGCTCGGCATCGGAAATCTGCTATGGGCCGACGAGGGCTTCGGCATCCGCGTGGTGGAGGAGTTCCACCGGCTCTGCGAAACGGCGGACAACGTCCGGGCCATGGATGGCGGCACGCAGGGCATCTACCTCCTCCAACATATCCGCGAGGCCGACATCCTCGTGGTGTTCGACGCGGTCGACTACGGCTTGGCGCCCGGCACGCTGAAGCTCGTCGAAGGCAGCGAGGTGCCGGCCTTCCTCGGTGTGAAGAAGATTTCGCTCCACCAGACTGGCTTTCAGGAAGTTCTCGCCATGGCCGAGATGATGGGTGACTATCCCGCCCATCTCCTTCTCGTCGGCGTGCAACCGGTCGAGCTGGACGACTACGGCGGCAGTCTCCGGCCCGCGGTGAAGGCTCAGATCGAGCCTGCAATCGAGATCGCCATCGAGTGGCTCGCCTGGCTCGGCGCGACGATCGCCAAGCGCACCGAACCGCTGGCCGAAGAAGAGACGCTCGCCTCGCGCGAAATGCGCATCGGCATCTACGAGAGCGGTCGACCCCGACCGGAAGAGGCCTGTCGTCACGGCGCGCGGCTTCTCGAGAATGGTGCCTTCGCTGGTCCGGCGAATTTCGAGTGCGAGGTCGACGCGCTTTTGCAATCGTCTGGAAGGCAGGGCTGATGTGTGTCGGCGTTCCCTTCCAGGTGGTTGAATGCAGCGGCGGCATTGCCCTGTGCACCGGTCGCAGCGGCACGCGGCGCCTCGATATGACCCTGGTGGGCGACCAGCCAGCGGGTACGTGGATACTCGCCTTCCTCGACACCGCGCGCGAGACTGTCACTGCCGAGACGGCGCGCCTGATCGCCGACGCGATCGAAGCGACGGAGCGTGCGCTCGCCGGCGACACCGACCTCGACCACCTCTTCGCCGACCTGGTCGGCCGCGAGCCGCAACTGCCGGAGCATTTGCGGCCGGGGCAAGCCCTTTCACCGCAAGGCACGGAGGACGCCTGAGTCCATGTTTTCACCCGTTCTCACCATGATGATGGAGCGCCACCGCATCCCGGTGGTTGACGAGGCGAACATCGACGCATTCGCCGAGGCCCACGACCTCACCGCGCTGTTTTTTCCCGGTGACTGGTTGCGGCTCGCCGAGAGCAACGATGTGGCGGTGATCCTCCCGGAGCTGGTGCAGGCCTTCCAGGGCGTGTTCAAGCCCGCCGTGGTATCGCGCGAGAGCGAACGCGAGCTGCAAAGCCGCTATCGCTTCGACGCCTTCCCGGCGCTTGTCTTCCTGAGGAACGGCGAATATCTCGGCGCCATAAAGCGCGTGCTCGACTGGGAAGACTACCTCACTGAGATCGACGGCAAACTGAGGCGCGGGCCGAGCGCGCCGCCGCGTTTCGAGCTTCCCGAAGCCTGCGCGACCCACGACCGTCACGACCACGATCATTTCCAGTGAGCGAAAGCGGCCGGGAGGGCGCATCATGGCAGCATCGCTATTCGGCGGCATCGGGCCGGGTTCACAGCCGAGCGAAGGGGACGGCAGCGACTTGCAGTATATGGAAATGCCGAAGGGCATGGCGACCTCTGCGTCACCCATGTTGCCGGAGAAGGAAAATGTCGCCGGGCTCGAAGCTGCTTTGGCGGTGCTCTCCGCGCTGGCTGAAAGCCTCGGCCGGTCCTCGCCGGATTGCGAAAACGCGGTGCATGATCTTTCCGGCCTCGACGACGCCAATCTTGCGCTGATCGACCAGGCGCTGGGCGAGGGCGAGGTCTTGATCATCTGCGGCGACGACCTGAAGGCTCAGGAGTCGGTGCTCGCCGGTATCTGGCGCGTGCGCCAGACCGGAACGGATGGCAGGCTCGTGCGCGATTTCGTCGAGGTCGGCGCCTTTCCCTCGGCCGTGCTGGAGAGGGCCTTCGCCGGCTGCCGCAATACGCTCGCTGCGCCGGCGACCTATCCGACGGGCGTCTTCAACGCGCCGCCGCTGATTTCGGAGCTCAATGGCCGCATCCCGCTCGTCGGGCCCGACGTCGGGCCGCACGCCATAAACCTGTCGCTGCTGCCGCACACTGAAGAGGACTTGACCTTCCTCGACGGCCTGCTTGGCCACGGGCCGGTGGTCGTGCTGTCGCGTGGCTACGGCAATTGCCGCGTGACCACGACGGGGACGCGCGGCGTCTGGTGGGTGCGCTTCTTCAATTCGACCGACGATCTCATCCTCAACACGATCGAGGTCACGGCCTTGCCGGGGGTGGTCCGCGCTGCGCCCGAGGATATTGCGGACAGCCGCCAGCGGCTCCTCGAAATCCTGGAGGTCTACCGGTGAACGACTCCTTCTTTGCCGGTTCATATGGCGGCGACAATGCCAAGATCGGCCCGATGTCGCGGCTCGAATGCAGGATTTGCTGGCATGTCTACGACCCGGCTGAGGGCGACGACTACTGGCAGATCCCGCCCGGCACGCCCTTCGCCGAACTGCCGGCCAACTGGAGCTGCCCCACCTGTGACGGCTCCAAGCAGGGCTTCATGGTCGTGAGCGATTGACATGGATCATTCGCAAGCCGTCGCTGCCCATCTAGAGTTCGTGTTTCAGCGGATCGAACGGACGGCCATGGCAGGAATTCCGATCCTCAATCCGGCGCTTTGCGTCAGCGCGGTGGGCGTGCGGCAGTGGCAGGGCAAATGGCTCGCGGTTCTTGTCACGCCCTGGTTCATGAACCTCGTGCTTCTACCATTTGGCGACGGGCAAGCGCGCCCGCGCGTGCCTACGGGCACGAAGGAGCATGCATCATTCCCGGCGGGCCGGTTCGAGTTCTTCCGGGCCTATGAAGAGGAGCTCGGCTGCTACCGCATGTGCTCGCTGTTCTCGCCGATGTTCGAATTCGCCGACCAGGAGAGTGCGCAAGAGGCCGCGCGGCAGGTGCTTGCGGAACTGTTCAACCGTGAGGCGGAAGAAGACGAAGACGGCGAGATGATCCGTGTCTGGGAAGGCCGGCTACCTGAGGAAGAGGCAAGCGCGTTGGACGAGGTTGAGACAGCCGGAACACCCGCGAGCTCCCAGCCGGCGAAATTGACCCGCCGCTGGCTGTTCGGTTTGGGCGACAAGGAGGAGACCGCTGCATGAGCGTTGATGGCCGCGTCTCCATCGATCTCGTCTGCGATGGCGGTCGCGTTATGGAAGCCATCGTCACGCCGCCGCGCCCGGTTGCGCTTGGCCCGATCGTGCGAGCCCGGCCGGTGACGGAGGTCATCTCGGCGATCGGTTCGCTGTTCAGTGTCTGTAGTATTGCGCAGTCGGCGGCGAGCGTTGAGGCAGCCGAGGCGGCCCTGGAGATCGGGACGGACCGGCGCACGAAGCAAGCGCGGCGGCTTCTTGTGCTTACCGAAACGCTGCGCGAGCACCTGCTGCGCATTGGCTTGGATACTGCCAGTCTCGCGGGCGAGCCTGCCGACGGTAAAACCCTGCGCCGGTCTATGCGCCTGCCGCAGCGCCTCAAGCAGGCACTTTTTCCAGGCGGGAATGCGTTCGTTCCCGGCGTGTGCGTGGGGATTCCGGGCGCGGACGCTGCCGAAACGGCCGCCGAAGCGAGCCATCTAACGCAGTCCGTGGTCTACGAAGGCGAAAAGCCGCTTGGCGAGATGGATCGCGATGCCTTCGCGCAGTGGGCTATGGAGCGCGGCACGATTGCGGCCCGTCTCATCGCCCCGGTCTTGGCAAGGGGCTGGGCGATGATAGGCCACCCCGAAACGACAAACGGGGGAAACGAACATTTGCCGAAGGAAACGTCGGCCGACACGAGCTGCCTCGCCAGGCAGGCTGGTGCGCCGCTCGTTCGCGCTTTCCTTTCCGAAAACGGTGGAGCCGGCCTGGCCGCGCGGCTGGCTGCCCGCGTGGTCGAGGCATCGACGCTGCCGGCGCAGATCGCCGGAGGGCTCGCGGCCCTGCGGGATGTCGCGGAGGGGTCCGAAGTGCCTACGCGCGAAGTCTTTCGCGACGAGAACGGGGGCCGCTCTGCTACTGCCTTCGCCGAGGCAGCACGCGGCCGGCTGGAACATCGGATTGTTTTGAACGACGACCGAATCGCCGACTACGCCATCACGGCTCCGACCAGCATTCATTTCGCCGAGAGCGGCATTGCCGCGAGCTCGCTTTCGGCGCTCGCTGCATCCAGACGTGAAGATCTGGCGGTCCAGGCCGATCTCCTGGTCCGGGCCATCGACCCCTGCGTCGGCTACGATATCAGGCTCCGCTGATGCACGAGATGGCGATATGCGAGAGCGTCCGTGGCATCATCGAGGAAGAGGCCGCGAGACAGGATTTTCGGAAGGTGGGCCGCGTCTGCATGGAAATCGGGCGGCTATCCGCTGTCGAGGTCGAGGCGCTGAAGTTCGGCTTCGATGTCGTCATGCGTGGCTCTCTGGCGCAAGACGCAAGGCTGGAAATCGTCGAGACGGAAGGCAGGGCCTGGTGCATGCCTTGCGGCCAGAGCGTGCCGATCGCGGCACGCTTTGATCCATGCCCGGACTGCGGAAGCCATCAGCTGCAGGTGACCGGCGGCCAAGAAATGAAGATCAGGGAATTGGAGGTGAGCTGATGTGCACTATTTGCGGATGCGGCGAGGGCGCCGTCCGGATCGAGGGCAAGGCGCATGGCCATCACCATCATCACGGCCACGATCATGATCACCACCACGATCATGATCACGGCCCCCATCATGACGATCATGTGCACGATTGTGGCTCGGGCCCCGGTGGCACCCGTGCGCCGGGCATGAGCCAGGCGCGGATGGTCAAGCTGGAAAAGGATATCCATTCCAAGAACAACGAGTATGCCGATGCGAACAGGAAAATGTTCGCCGAGCGCGGCGTGCTTGCGCTCAACCTCGTCTCCAGCCCCGGCTCTGGCAAAACGACGCTGCTTTGCCGCACGATCGAGGCACTGAAGGGCAAGTTGCCGATCGCCGTGATCGAGGGCGACCAGCAGACTTCCAATGATGCCGACCGCATCCGCGCCACCGGCGCGCCCGCGATCCAGGTCAACACCGGCAAGGGCTGCCACCTCGACGCGCATATGGTCGGCCATGCCGCAGATCACCTCGACCTTGCCGAAGGAGGCCTGCTCCTCGTCGAAAACGTGGGAAACCTCGTCTGTCCGGCGGGCTTCGACCTAGGCGAGGCACACAAGGTGGTGGTGCTCTCAGTCACCGAGGGAGAGGACAAGCCATTGAAATATCACGACATGTTCGCCGCCGCCGATCTCATGATCCTCAACAAGACTGACCTGTTGCCGCATCTCGACTTCGACGTGGAGGCCTGCATCGCCAACGCCCGAAAGGTGAACCCGCGGATCAAGGTGCTGAGGGTTTCCGCGCGCACGGGCGAGGGGATGTCGGACTGGACGGCCTGGATCGGCGCGGTCCGCGCCATGGCGCTAGTCGGCCATCGGCGGGCGGCCGAGCTCGGAGCAGCCTGATGTGCCTGGCCATTCCCGCCCGCGTCGTTGAACTGCTCGATGACGACATGGCCGTGGTCGCGTTCGACAGGGTCACGAAGCGCATCTCATTGGCTTTGGTGGCAGACGTTTCGCTTGGCGATTTCGTGCTCGTCCATGTCGGTTATGCGCTCCACAAGGTGAGCCCCGAGGAGGCCGAGCGCACGCTGCAGCTGATGGCCGAAGCGGGCGTGCTGGAGGAGGGGCTGGAGGAGATTTCGGCGTGAAATATGTCGACGAATATCGCGACCAGGAGCTTGCGAAGACCATCGCCGGCGCCATCGCGATCGAGGCTGATCCGGAAAAGAGCTACCATTTCATGGAGTTCTGCGGTGGGCACACGCATGCGATTTTTCGCCACGGCGTGCAGGACCTGATGCCGCAGAACGTGCATTTCGTGCACGGACCCGGATGCCCCGTTTGCGTGCTTCCCATCTCTCGCCTCGACGATGCGGTGGAGCTCGCCGAGCGGCACGGGGTCATCCTTTGCACCTACGGCGACATGATGCGCGTGCCGAGCACCAAGCAACGCAGCCTGATCCGCGCCAAGGCGGACGGAGCGGATGTCCGCATGGTCTATTCAACGCTCGATGCCCTAAAGATCGCGCGTGAAAACCCCGAGCGGCAAGTCGTCTTCTTCGCCATCGGTTTCGAAACCACGACGCCGCCGACGGCCGTCGCGATCAAGACGGCGCAAGCCGAGGGGTTCAAGAATTTCAGCGTGTTCTGCAACCATGTGCTCACGCCGGCCGCGATCTCTCACATTCTTGAATCGCCGGAAGTGCGGGAACTGGGCATCGTCAAGATTGACGGGTTTCTGGGACCTTCGCACGTCTCCTCCGTGATCGGCTCGCAGCCATATGAATTCTTTGCCGAGGAATTCCAGAAGCCGGTTGTCATCGCCGGCTTCGAACCGCTGGACGTCATGCAGTCCATCCTGATGCTGATCCGGCAGGTCAATGAAGACCGGCACGAGGTCGAGAACGAATATACCCGCGTCGTGACCGAGGAGGGCAACCTCAAGGCGCAGGCACTGGTGAGCGAGGTCTTCGAGCTGCGCAAGACCTTTGACTGGCGCGGCCTCGGCACCGTGCCCTACAGCGCCCTGCGCATCCGCGACGCTTATGCCGATTTCGACGCCGAGAAGCGTTTCGAGCTGTCGGTCAAGGCTTCGCGCCAGGTGAAGTCCTGCGAATGCCCTTCGATCCTGCGCGGGGTGAAGAAGCCGACCGACTGCAAGCTGTTCGGCACCGTGTGCACGCCGCAGAACCCGATTGGCTCATGCATGGTCTCCTCCGAAGGCGCCTGCGCGGCCTACTGGACCTATGGCCGTTTCCGCGAGCCGAAGCTGTTGGAGGCGGCGGAATAATGAGCGCGAACGATCCCAGCCTAGCCGTCACCACCTCGTCGGTCCGCGGCGCGGTGGACATGACGCATGGCGCGGGCGGCCGCGCGATGGCCGAGCTGATTCGGGATATTTTTCAAAGACATCTGGCCAACGAGTTCCTGGCCCAGGCTAACGACGCGGCCCTGCTCGGCACCGTCTGCGGACGCCTGGTGATGGCAACGGACGCGCATGTCATCTCGCCTCTGTTCTTTCCGGGCGGGGATATCGGAGCACTGGCGGTCCACGGCACGATTAACGACGTCGCCATGATGGGCGCGCGGCCGCTCTGGTTGTCCGCGTCCTTCATCCTGGAGGAAGGTTTTCCGTTGGCCGAACTGGAAAGAATAGTTGTTTCAATGGCTTTTGCCGCCCGGGAAGCAGGCGTACCCGTGGTTACGGGCGACACCAAGGTGGTGGAGAAGGGCAAAGGCGACGGCGTTTTCATCTCCGCGACCGCTGTTGGCGTGCTGGCGGACGGCACAGACATCTCCGGAAGCAATGCCCGGCCGGGCGATGCAATCCTTGTCTCCGGCACCATGGGCGACCACGGAGTCGCAATCCTGTCGAAGCGCGAACACCTTGATTTTGAAACGGAAATTATCTCCGACAGCCAAGCTCTGCACGATCTGGTGGCGGCGATGCTTGGCTCCGTTCCTGGTATCCGGGTGTTGCGTGACCCCACGCGCGGCGGACTGTCGGCGACGCTGAACGAAATCGCGCAGCAGTCCAAGGTCGGAATGGTAATCCGGGAAGCGGCGGTTCCGGTGAAGCCGGAGGTCGCGGCGGCGTGCGAACTGCTCGGCCTCGACCCGCTGAATGTTGCCAACGAAGGCAAGCTGATCGCCATCTGCGTGGCGCAAGACGCGAAGACTTTGCTCGCCGAGATACGCGCTCATCCCATGGGCCGGGATGCCGCAATCATTGGCGAAGTCGTCACAGACCAGCATGCGCTGGTGCGGATGAAAACGAGACTTGGCGGTATGCGCGTGGTCGACTGGATCGCCGGGGAACAGCTCCCGAGGATCTGCTGAAGATGCGCATTCTGCTTCTCGTCACCGCCTTCAACGCCTTGAGTCAGAGGATTTTCGTGGCGCTTGGCGAGCACGCACACGAGGTCTCGGTCGAGATGGACGTCAACGACGAGCGGACCATGGAGGCGGTAGATTTGTTTCGGCCGGACCTCGTTATTGCCCCGTTTCTGAAGCGGGCAATCCCGAAAGAAGTCTATGAAAATCGATGCTGTATGATCGTTCACCCAGGCATCGTCGGCGACCGCGGCCCCTCCGCGCTGGACTGGGCGATGGTGGACGGGGCGACGCAGTGGGGTGTCACGGTGCTGGAAGCGGCGGCCCAAATGGATGCGGGGCCGGTCTGGGCGAGCGCCACCTTCGCGATGCGAAAGGCGACGAAATCGAGCCTCTACAGCAACGAGGTGACCGACGCGGCGGTGACGGCGGTGCTCGAAGCGATCGCGCGGTTCGAGCAGGGCGAAAAGCCGATTGCCCTGGAAGAACAATCTGTAGCGCCGCTGGGCCGGTGGCGGGACGCGATCAAACAGGCGGACCGGCGGATCGATTGGGCTGCCGACACGACCGAAACGGTGCTGAAGAATATCGCAGCAGCCGACGGCGCGCCCGGCGTGCGGGACGAACTTTTCGGCGAAACGGTCTTCCTTTTCGACGCGCGAGACGCACGTGAACCAGGGGGTGACTTGCCTCTCGCGCGGGGTGAACGGGGCAAGATATCGCTCCCCGAGCCGGGAGTGGTCGCCGCCAGAAGCGGGCCGGCGATCGCCATCGTCACCGGCGACGGCGCGTTGTGGATCGGCCATGTCCGGCATCCCAATTCGCCACACCCGTTCAAGCTGCCGGCGACCATGGTCTTCGCGAAGGAAGTTGCAGACCTGCCGGAGATCCCGCTCAATTCACCGGGCGGTTATCAGGACATCATCTACGAAGAAGAAGCTGCGGTCGGCTATCTGCACTTCCCCTTCTATAACGGTGCAATGGGAAAGGACGCCTGTCGAAGACTTTTGGACGCTTATACAAAAGCGACGGAGCGTCCGACCAGGGCGATCGTGCTGTGCGGAGGGCCGCAGTTCTGGTCCAACGGGCTCGACCTCAACCGGATCGAGGCGGCCGACAGCGCGGCCGACGATTCCTGGGTCAACATCAATGCCATCGACGACCTCGCCGATGCGATCATCCGCACGACAAGCCACATCACCGTAGCAGCGCTTGCCGGAAATGCGGCAGCGGGCGGCGTGTTTCTCGCCCGCAGCACCGACCAGCTCTGGATGCGCTCGAGCGTCATCCTCAACCCGCATTACAAGGACATGGGCAATCTCTACGGCTCGGAGTTCTGGACCTATCTCCTGCCGAGCTGCTGCGGGACTGAGAATGCCCGCCGGATCGCGGCAGCGCGCCTGCCGATGGGCGCGAAGGAGGCGCTGAATCTGAATCTGGCCAACCGGGTGTTCGCGGGGGCAAGCGAGCTGTTCACGGCGCAAGTGAGGGCGTCGGCTGCCGCGCTGGCCGGGAGCGAAGAGTTTCCGGGGTTGCTCGCCGAAAAACAAGCCCGGCGCGCAGCCGACGAGGCGGCCAAGCCGCTTTGCGCCTATCGCGAGGAGGAGCTTTCGCGGATGCGCCGCAATTTCTATGGCTTCGACCCAAGCTACCACGTCGCGCGGCATAATTTCGTGCACAAGGTGCCGAAGTCGCGCACCCCAGTGACGATCGCCCGCCACCGCGACGTCGCCTGGCAGGCCGGCCGGGAGGGAAGGAAAAGGGCATCGTGAGCGACCTGCCGGGCATATTGATCGTCGACGACGAAATCCGCTCGCTGGAGGCGCAACGGCGCGTCCTGAGCGAGGATTTCGATGTCCACGTAGCCAGCGACACCAAGGCCGCCAGCTCGATCCTGGAGATGGAATGGATCCAGATCATCCTGTGTGACCAGCGCATAGCCGGCACCTGCCGCACCGAGTTCCTGAAGCAGGCGCGCACCCGCTGGCCGGACATCGTGCGCATGATCATCTCGGGCTACACCGACGCGCATGACACCATCGACGGCATCAACGAGGCCGGCATCTACCAGTACATCACCAAGCTCTGTCATCCGGAAAACCTCACGCTCACGCTGAAGAACGGGGTGCAGCTCTTTCTCCAGATCGCGGTTCGTCGCCGCCACCACGCGCAGATCGACCTGCTCTACGCATTGCAGAACTTTTCGCCACGCGACTGGGCCGGCAATCGTGGCCCGCTGGAGCTGGCGCTCGAAGGTGCGCCGGTGCGGCTCGGCGAGACCGAGCCGGTTGCAGTCCAGCACATCGTGCGGTCGTTGGACCCGTGCATAGTGTGCACGGTGCGCTGATGGGCCCGCCGCTCGCCGAGCCCGCAGTGGAGGGACGCCTGGTCCGGGTGACGGGGCTGGTGCAAGGCGTCGGCTTCCGGCCGACAGTGTGGCGCATCGCGACCGCTATGGGGCTATCGGGTCACGTCCGCAACGATGCTGCAGGCGTGGAGATCGCGCTGTGGTGCAGCGATGCCGAGTTCGAGACCTTCGCGGACAGGCTAAAGGCGCAATGCCCGCCGTTGGCGCGGATCGACGGGATCGAGACGGCGACGCTTGAGGGGCCGCGGCCGGCGGGCGGCTTCGCCATAGCGGCGAGCGCGGGCGGGCGGGTGAAGACCGGCATCGTGCCCGATGCCGCCTGCTGCCTGGAATGTCTTGCGGAAGTGCTCGACCCCAAGGACCGGCGCTATTTCTACCCGTTCGCCAATTGCACGCATTGCGGGCCGCGTCTGTCAATCGTCAAGGCTATCCCCTATGACCGCCGCTCGACCGCTATGGCACGATTTTCGACCTGCGAGGAATGCCGGGCCGAGTATGAAAATCCGGCCGACCGCCGCTATCACGCCCAGCCGATCGCCTGCCCGGCCTGCGGCCCGCGCGTCTGGTTGGAAGGTCCAGACCACGTCGTGGTCGGCGGCGGCCCGCAGGCGGTGATCCGCGAGGCGGCGGCGCTGATCGGGGAAGGGCGGATCGTCGCGATCAAGGGCATCGGCGGGTTCCACCTCGCCTGCGACGCGACGGACGAAGCGGCGGTGGCGCAGCTGCGCGCCCGCAAGAAGCGCGACGGTAAGCCGTTCGCGCTGATGGCGCGCGACTTGGAGCAGCTTGCCGAATTCGCGGAGCTGTCGGGCGAGGAGCGCGTGGCGCTTGCCGCCCGAGCGGCGCCGATCGTGCTGGTGAAGCGCCGTGACAGCTGCGGCGTTGCGGCGGGCGTGGCGCCGCAGCACGAGCGGCTCGGTTTCATGCTGCCCTACACGCCGTTGCATCATCTCTTGCTGCGGGCGCTGGACGGTCCGGTGGTGATGACCTCCGGCAATCGTTCGGGCGAGCCGCAATGCACGGACAATGACGAGGCGCGGCAGGAGCTTGCCGGGATCGCCGACTTCTGGCTGATGCACGACCGCGAGATTGTCAACCGGCTCGACGACAGCGTGGTGCGATTCGACGGGCACGGCATTTCGGTGTTGCGGCGCGCGCGCGGCTTCGCGCCGGAGCCGCTGGCGCTGCCGGCGGGCTTCGATGGCCCGGTCAGGGCGCTGGCTGCGGGCGGCGACCTAAAGGCCGCGTTCTGCCTGGCGGGCGACGGCAACGCGCTGCTGTCGCAGCATCTCGGCGACCTCGACGAGCTGAAGAACCAGAACGCGTGGAGGCAGGCGTTGGGGCTGTATCGAAGCCTGTTCGACACGAAGCCGGACCTCATTGTGGCCGACCGGAATCCGGGCTACCGTTCGACCCAGCTTGCCATGGAGCTTGCCCGTGAGACCGCGGCGAGGTTTGTGCAGGTCCAGCACCATCACGCGCATCTCGCCTCGTGCCTTGCCCAGCACGGCCGCGCAATCGACGCACCGCCGGTGCTGGGCATTATCCTCGACGGTCTCGGATACGGCGATGACGGCACGATCTGGGGCGGCGAGTTCCTGCTCGGCGGCTATCGAGGGTTCCGGAGGCTGGCATACTTCGAGCCGGTCGCCATGCCCGGCGGCGACAAGGCCAGCCTCGAGCCGTGGCGCAATGCCTATGCGCATCTGCGGGCGGCTTTCGGTCCGGATTTCCTGGCCAAGCTTCCTGCCGATCGGCCCTTCGTCCCCGCCTTGGCCGAAAAGCCGCTTCGGGTGCTGGACCGGATGATCGAGAGGGGCGTCAATGCTCCGCTTGCCTCCTCGGCGGGGCGGCTTTTCGATGCCTGCGCGGCAGTCCTCGGCATCTGTTTGGAGCGCCAGAGCTACGAGGGGCAAGCCGGCATGGAGATGGAGGCGCTCGCCAGCCCGTTCATGGATGCGGCCGAGGCTTGGCCAGCAACCTCGCGGAAGGGACCGGTTATCTCCTGGAAAGGTCTGTGGGAAGCGCTTCTTTGTGATCAGGCTTTGGGCGCCGAAACCGGGCTGATTGCTGCGCGCTTCCACAGGACGCTGATAGAGATCATCTCGCGGAAGGCCATCGGACTCACTAACGAAAACGGCGTCGGCACGGTCGCACTGTCCGGTGGCGCTTTCCAGAATCGGCTGCTGCTCAAAGGCGTACTTGCCGAGCTCACAGTCGCAGGATTGGAGGGGCTGGCGCACGTAAGCATTCCCGCAAACGACGGCGGTCTGGCGCTCGGCCAGGCAACGATCGGCCTAGCCCTTTCGCATTGAGACCAATCGTTGAAGAAAAAATATCAGCATCGTCCAAATAAGGCGCTGCGCATTGTGACGTGCGGCGGCCAGCTTTGCGCATTTCGTCCGGGCCGTGAGTGGCTGATCGCGTATGGCCGGGTAAAAGGACTAGCCAGGAATGATGCTCCGAGGGAATCGTCGAGGACGGGTACGCAGCCAAGGATCGTGTCGCTTGGCAGTTAATGGGGCTCTGCCTCACTTTGTGTGGTTCATTCGCCGTTGGCGAGGGATGCCGCTATGTGCGGGCATGCGAACGAAAACAAAATGGTCCCCCGGCCCAGGGGCTAAAATACGGGGTGTCGCGCTCACTGATGATGACAGTTGGCTTGTTTCCGCTGCCGGACCGGCGTTCGGCATTTTGCCCAGATTGCGGACGACGGACCCGAAGTCGGCATGGCTGGTCCAACCGCAGCCTTCAGAATCTGCCGGTCCAGGGCAAGACCGTGACGGTGAAGCCTCGGTTGAGCCGCTGGCGGTGCGCACATCAGAAATGTGAACGACAAACATTCACCGACCGTCTGCCGACGATTGCTTCCCCTTGGAGGGTCGCGGAGATTGTCGGTCTGCTCGGCCATAGCACCGGCGGCCGTCCCGGCGAGCGCTTGATGCGACGGCTCGGCATGCCGGTCTGCGACGACACTATCCTGTGGCAGCTGAAGCGAGATGCCGCGGTCGCTCACAGCAACTCCACCATTCGGGTCGTTGGCATCGATGACTGGAGCTGGCGGCGATCATGGCGCTACGGCACGATGATCGTGGACCTGGAGCGCCATTCGGTTGTCGACATCCTGGATGACAGAAGCGTGGCGAGTGCGTCGCAATGGCTAGAGCGGCACCCTTCCGTCGAGATCGTGAGCCGAGACCGATGCGGGCTCTATGCGCAAGCTGTTCGCGAGGGTGCACCGCAAGCGCGCCAGGTGGCTGATCGGTTCCATCTCATGTAGAAACTGCGGGTCGCAATCGAGGAGCAGATGAGCCTTTCGGGCCGCGCCACGGGGCCTGCATTGCTGCCCGATAAGGGTATCGGGAGCGCGCAAGTCGATCTGATGCAGGATGATCCGCACGTTGACGCAACGCATCGGCGCCGGGTGCGCCACGCTCATCGACAATCGCGGCAGACGGTGTTCGAAATGGTTCACGCCTTGCGCAAGGAAAGGGCTGTCCTGTTCCGAGATCGCCCGTCGTACCGGCTACGGCCGGCGCAGCATCGCCAAATGGCTGAATTTCGACACGCCACCCGACCGACGCAGGGCCGCGTCGAGCCGACGTCACCCTTATATTTCGAGGCGTTTCTTAGCCAGTCCTGGAGAGACGGCAATCGCTGCGGACGACACCTGTTCCACGATATCAAACAGCGCGGCTACACGGGCAGTTTCTCGAATCTGGAGCGGCTTCTCCCAAGCTGGCGCCGCGCCGAGAGGACGGGCGAGGACAGTGCGTCGCCTGCTTCGATCATACGCCATCAACCAGCCCGCGATGCTGTCCCCATCCAGGATCCGGCGACCGGCCATGTGATCTCGCCGGTAGTCGCCGCGGCCCTCTGCATGAAGGCCCGGGGTATGCTGACGATCAACCAGGCGAGAAAGGTCGACGTCCTGAAGCAAGGATCACATGAGTTTGCCACGATGCGCAGGCTTGCCATGCGCTTCCGCGGCATTTTGCGGGGCCTGTGAATTGGACAAGCTCGACACTTGGATCGAGGATGCCGTCAACTCCGGGCTCGTCGCCATCACGCGTTTCGCTCGGGTCCTACGCCGTGACGTTGACGCCGTTCGCAATGCCATTGAATTACGGTGGAGCAACGGCCAGGCGGAAGGGCAGATCAACCGCCTGAAGACGATCAAGCGTGCGATGTACGGCAGAGCGGGCTCCGAACTCCTTAGGGCACGCATGCTGCCACTCAACCGGCCTGATCACCACACAAAGTGAGGAAGAACCTGGTTAAGTGCAAAGCGACAATTGCCTCGACGGCGGGTCCCGGCAGGTTTATGCTGCCCAATGTTACCGCAATCCGGAATGGCGATTGAGTACCTTCACGAGTGAAGGGATTCCCGCGGTCTTAGAGATGAGTTGTCGAATGGCGCGAAGTCGCACAGAATCGTGTGTTTGATATCGATCAGGATCGCGAGCTATTTCAGGCGCAGAGAGGTGTTGCGCCCGATGCACAAGTTGCTCCCGGTCCAACGGAAGTGAATGGGGTGGAACTGCTTTGTTGGCCAAATTGTTGACGGAACGTCCGGCGCCCATTGTTGCTACATGTCTGGATTCTTGGGGCGTTTTGGATGATGCAATCCACCATCTCACTCCAAAGGGCAGTGGAATCTGGAACAATGTCGCTTTTGTACGCACGACATCCTTCGTGCCCGATTGGCATATCGTCTTTAACTCTGCTTCTCTTTTTGGGCTCCCTGTTGATATCGAGGCGAGCCCAAACAGGACAATTTTTGCAATCGGCGAACCGCCGACGAAAGCTCATCGCGCATTTCATGAAGGGCAGGGGAAAAATACTATCGTCCTGACGTCTGACGCAGAGCTGGCTGCTCGGCAGAATGCAGGGCGCCGATTCGTTTTGGCTCCACCTATCACTCGGTCTTGGTCTGTAAACAAGACATATGACCAACTTCTGGTCAGCGAAGTCGTGGACAAGCCGCTTCGGCTCTCATGGATTACCAGTAACATCGCCCTGCTTAAAGGGCATCGATATCGGCTGGCGTTTCTGGAACGGCTGAGAGAGGAGCTCGATTTTGACCTGTTCGGCCGAGGTTTTCGGCTGATTGGAGATAAATGGAACGCACTCGCACCTTACCGTTACAGTATAGCTTTCGAGAATACTCGTGCTGATTACTATTTTACAGAGAAGCTTATGGACTGCTTCGTTGCTGAAACAATGCCGATCTATTACGGCAGCCCGGCAATCACGAGGTTCTTCCCTTCGGACTCAATGGTTCTGATTGACCCAGAGGACAAGAACGTAATCCAAAAAATTCAAGAAATCATCAACTCGGACCTCTGGAAGGAGCGTCGCGGCGCAATACGAGAGGCGAAGCGGTTGGTCCTCGAGAAATACAATACGTTTGCTTATCTCGCGGGCTTCATCGAAAGCGTTCAGGATAAACCCTTACCGCCAGAAATTATACACATCGATTCGCCTGAGGTCGATTTTGGAATAGACGAATGAAGTACTCCAACGCTCGCTTCGCGTGCCCGGCGGTTGGTGGTCTGGCGAGATCGGTACGGAAAGCTCGGCGGAGAATGCCTACTGCGCAGAACGGCCGGTACGGGCGCACGAGGTCATGCGCCCCCGGCTGCCGCTGATTAGACGAACTGGGGAAGGCCAGGAACTGAATTGAGGACCTCGTCCACGAGTTCGTCGCCGACACGTTCCTTGGTGAAGGCGATCGTCTCGTTGGCGAGGCCGGCGATCTTTGCCATGCTGAGACCCTCACTCATCAATTGCTGGCCGAGCCCCATAAGGCCGCCACCCTCTGGGTCGTCGCCATGATACTTCGCTACTAATTCCGAAGCTCCCGGAATGGCCTCGATCATGCGGGCAACGGGACCGTCGGCCGCGTGGCTTTGCAGGAAACCCAGCATTAACCCAACGGCCTTCTCTGCGAGAGCCGGGCCGATGCCGGCACCAGTGGCGATGCGCGGTAAGAATTCTTCCATGCAGGGTCTCTCTCTCTTTACACGGGGCCGGTCCGGCGCCCAGCGCCCTTGGCCGAACCACAATTGAACTCCACAAAAATAGGCCGAGCGGAAGTGCTATTGCGCGTAAAACCGCCTCTGTCAACGCAAGCTGCGTCGGACGTGCGTATTTCGCAAAAACGAGACAGTCGTTCCGCTAAATCGGGGACAGCAGTTTCACTAATTCGCGGACAGCAGGATGGGGTCGGCGCTCGGTTGCCTGGTTGAAGTCATTTGCGATTGATTTCGCCGTTTTCGGCGCCGGTCAAGGGCGGCGGTGTTTTTTGCTTTCTCATGCTCGCCGATCATGGCGTGCCACTGGGCGATCGGCAGTTGGGCGGTGATCAGCGTTGATTTCCGGCGATAGCGTTCCTCGAAGATTTCCAGCAGATCGAGACGCTGCTGGTCGGTCAGGCTGTGGGTGCCCCAGTCGTCAAGGATGAGCAGTTGCACCCGAGCCAGCTTGTCGATGAGACGGGGAAAGCGGCCGTCGCGACGCGCCAGGGCGAGATCTTCGAACAGACGCGGCATGCGCAGGTAGAGCACGGAATGATTCGAGCCGGGCGGCCTGACGTCCGAAGGCGCAGGCCAGCCAAGTCTTTCCGGTGCCGGTCTGCCCGGTGATGACGAGGTTTTCATGCGCCTTCAGCCAGGCGCCTTGGGCCAGCTGTCGCTTGGCACTTAATTGGGGTCTCCCTCACTTTGTGTGGTTCATCTGCTGTTAGTGGCGCTGTCGCTATGGACGGGCATGCGAACGAAAACGAAATGGTCGCCCGGCCCAGGGGGTGACATCGCCACTGCGGTCCTTCGACCAAGTCGATTCAATTCTGAATTTCGGCCTTTAGATGTTTGTAGCGATTGAATCAGCGACCAAGATCCGGGCAATCGCGGTTATGGTGACCGCGAGCCACTAAGCTTGTGCCGTACCCTTACAATGATTCATCAAGGCGTTTACCTCGGCAATCACGAGATCCGGCGTGATGTCGAACTTGCATCGGACTTTGACCGGACAATGCCGCACTTGGTCCAGACCACACCCGCGACATTCAATAACACTCATAAGCATGCTGACCAGGGGACCTCGAAACCCCCAAATCTCCGGTAGATGTGACGCCGTGAAAATGCCGATAGTAGGGCGGCCAAGCTGGGCAGCGACATGCCCGGTGCCTGAATTGTTCGAAACGACGAGCGCGGCCGAATTCACGAGATAATTGAATTCCAATTCCGACAAGTCGACAGCCGTCCGAATGTTCGCGGCTCCACGATCCCGAGCTATGTTCGCAACCTCCTCAAGCGCTTCCAGGCATTCGCCACGGGCAACGAGGACCACCTCACCACGGGTCGAAAGAGCAGCGACAACTTTGCCAAAACTTTCAATCGGCCAATCTCGCAGGCTGGAATTGGAGAACGGAGCCACGACAATCGGGGCATTGCCTGTAGTCGAATTCTGTGGGTGACCCGCTCCGCTTTCGAAATAGGCAGCTGCCTTTGCGACCAGAAAGAGGAGGATTTCTGACACATGCTGGAGACGCACCTGCTTGCGGTCAATGAACCAATCAAGCCATCTACGAGGGATTTTGTTAGCAAGCCCTATTTTTTGGACCAGCTTGTAGAGGATGGTTCTGCGCAGTTTCAGATTGAATGGCGCTATCGCAATATCGATCTGATGCATGCTGTACGGATCAACTATCGCCGCACGGTGCCTGGCGGGGACTTCAAGCAAGATGGGCCTTGTTTCTTCCGGAACACGCATATCAATGGCAAGATCAAACTCGCCGGTCAGCAGCGGCCTTATGTCGGCGGCTTTTTTGCGCGTTTTGACTTTTGGGTTGCGAGGAAAAAAGTCAAAAGCAATGTGATCGTCGGCGAGGTCGAACTGTTTTGCAGTAGCGATGTTCCAGCTTCCCACCACCAGCGTAATGTGGGCATGCGCAAAACGCTGACGAAGGTCCTTTAGGGGCCCTAGAGACATCCAAAAGTCGCCGACATGATCAAGCTTGAGGACCAAAATTCTCATCCTTGCGCTTGACTGTTCCGGCTCTTCCCAGCTGCGGTATATAATTTGATTGCGGTCGTGCTTTGTAAAATATGCCATTGCCATTCCGAAGATTATACGGTCAACACTGATAGCCAGTGACGCGTGTGTAGGGTTGGAGTGCTCCCCACTTGTCCGCGTCTCCGCAAGAATTCTGCCATCAGATCCAAGCCGCGCTCCAGCAGGAGCTGTCGGGCGAAGTCTGCATCTCTAGCGGTGGTAGCGCGCCAAGAAGCCAGCTATGTCCCGACCCGCAATGTGAAGGGCTTCGTCACGGTCTTGCATGCAGTGAGTTCGAGAAACGCCGAGTAGACGGCGATCGCCAAGCCGCCGTCCCCAGATCTCGAGCATAACGGCAGTGGCCTCGCTCTTTGGTCGATGCTGATCCTGAATGAGACCGTCGCCGCCGGCGACGACATCGCCGGCCGGATTGACCGTCTCCGGCACGCCCTGTCGCTGTGGTCCCGCATCATGGTGGTTAACAAAGGACCCGCCGCAGGCGCTTTTTTCTGCGCGTCCGGGTCGTCCAACATGAAGTGGACGAATCAACCCTGTGATGAAGTCGAGCGCCGGGCCGCCGGGGGGGGGGGGGGGGGGGGGGGGGCACCCGTTTTTTGGGGCGCGTGGGTTGGGGGAGAGCGTTTACCGGGGGAGCGGGTTATTGTGGTGGGGCGGGTGATGGGAGGG
>NZ_JAMYPQ010000042.1:0-18338 GCF_040320455.1 Mesorhizobium sp. M0698
AAAAACATCTTTTGTGACTGCTTCAGCTATTTGGCCTGAGGCGAAATAAGAAATTGGCCAAACAAGCCTGCGTCGCAGACCTAACAAAGCTGACAGAATGTCGGATGGCGTCACTTCAGGCGGCTACATGTTGACGTCGGGGAGCCACAACGGCAGGCGACGCCTTCTCCTCCCCGCGTGCGGCAGGGCTGTTCTGGGAAAGTGTCTGAATGGAAAGGCGCGGGCGTGTGCCCCGTATGACGGCGGCTCTGGTTTTCGAGACTCAGAGGGGACGAGGCATGCGGTTGCTTGCGGAGTGGGTTGTGCAAGAAATTCAGAAGCTTGCTTTTATGGACGGAAAGTAGCGCCTAACGATTCAGCCCATCTAGGAGACGTAGGACCAATCCCGCGAGTTCAAAGAGACTGTCGGAAGGGCTCAACGCTTTGATATAGAATATAGATCGGCCAGAATGGGCCACTCGTGATTGAAACCGCGGTCGGACATGGGATAGGCGCAATGCGCTTGAATGACGGGCGATTCCGCTTCGTCTCGTGGTAGGAAGCTTGATCATTTCCGGGAAACGCCGGGGCCTGACGCACTGTCGGCTTTGTCGAGTCCTTGACGATGGCGTTCGGCTTCGTTGCTGATGCGCTCTCATTTAAACCTCTGAATAATATGCAGAACATTCTTTTTGACGCGCCTTCTGCTCCGTTGGCACGACTTTTGAGTAGCTAGGCAGCAGGAGCTGCCGACGGCGGGTGGGAGAAAGCGCCCCGCGTATTTCCAGGCACTTGGCCAGGGGAAGCCTTAATGGACGAGGGGATACCTTCCGCGGCAAATGGCGAAACTCAGGAGCGCGACGCGCAGCTTGGAGAACTCACTGCTCAATTCGCTCACCGGTTGGTACGCTGCCCGGTCGCCGAGGGTCTTCATGAGCGCGCTGGATTATCGGGGCGTGCGAAGGACACCACGGCTGGCTCCCCTTCTGGGTGTCACGCCACCTCTTGTATTTCGCCACCTGCGACGTGCACCTGCCGGAACATTGCAAAACCGGGGTCGCATCGGAGTGCTGGACGAAACCGGCGCCCGGCACCAGATCGATCACCCCTCCGGTCTCTTAAGGCAGATTGCGCCTGCCCTGACCATTCCCCTTCTCGGACGGACTGGAGAATCTTTTGCGCGACGCCTTTGAACCTGAGCCAGTTCGTCCTGGCGTAGAGCGGAGGCTCGGGCACCCAACAGGAAAGAGGCTTCAGTGCAGATGCTCGCATCACGATTCAGATTGAAACTTCGGACATCGAGTAGCGCGCTGCGGGCTGCCCGGGCGGCTGCCTCGAGCGATGTTGCGCATGGCAGTCAGATCAGGCCCACAGAGCCGTCCGCCCTGGTCGAGAGATTTGTCCTCGGTGTCGCGTACCGCACACTCGAGGCGGGAGCCTTCCGGGGGGGAACGCAACTATCAAGCTTGCGGTCGCAGTGGGCGGCGCCGACTGCACCGCCCAAGACAGCACTTGCGTCGCTAACACAGTGGATGGGCCGCGACCACGCGGGACAAGATGTCCGGGTCAAGGCGGTCTGCCGCAACGAATTCGACACGCTGATGCTGCGCACCGGTTTCGCCATGCGCGGGCTGGACCCGAATAGGGCGATGGCCGACCTGGACGACTCGGTGCCGCTTGGTCGCAACGCAAGGCTGGAAGACATCGCTGATCTTGTGCTGTTCTTGGCGACCGATGCCGCGCGTTGCATGTGCGGCGGCGGAAAGGCTGTCGCGTGACCCGCTTCGCCGGGAAGGTCGCTCTGGTAACCGGCGCCAGCAGCGGCATTGGAGCAGCAATCGCCAGCAGGCTTGCCGGCGAGGGAGCCAGGGTCTTTGCGGTTCAGCTTGAGGAGGCTGGGCGCATAGAAACGATAGTCGCGGACCTTTGCGACCCCGACGTTCCGGCCGTGGTCGTTGACGACGTCGTTCAACAGGCCGGCCGCCTCGATGTCCTCGTCAATAACGCTGGGCGCATGATTGAAGCGAAGGTAGATGAGACGGGGCTGGACGAGTGGCGACGCACAATGGCGCTCAACCTTGATGCTCCTTTCCTGCTGATCCGTCGTGCCATGCCTCATCTTTGCAGAAGCCGCGGCGCCATCGTCAATATAGGCTCCATAGAGGGATTGGCGTCCAACCCCGGGCATGCGGCCTATTGTGCCTCGAAGGCAGGGCTGCATGGCCTGACGCGTGCCGTGGCGGTCGATGGCGGGCCAGACGGGGTACGTTGCAACGGCGTGGCTCCTGGCTGGATCGATACGGATCTCAACGTCAATTTCGTCGCCGCTTTGCCCGAGCGGGCGAGGGCGAGGCTGGGTGCCATTCATCCGTTGGGTCGAACCGGCCGTGTCGAGGAAGTCGCGGCTATGGTCGCATGGATTGCTTCCGACGAGGCTTCATTCGTCACCGGCCAGATCTTTGTCGTGGATGGTGGCCGCACTGCCAAGCTAAGTCTTCCATGAATGTAAGATCGCCTTCCGAAGGACCTCGAACCGGCGGTGTGGAACGCCATTCTCCCGCCGGAGCAGGATCGCCCGGCTTTTGAAGACAGGCTCGGCTGCGATTGGGGGATCATCGGTCCGGCTGCGCGGGACTGGCGGCTGCGCGGGCGCCTTATCTGTCAGCTGCGACCTAGCGGCATTGTCGTCGTGCTGAACGCGCGGGGGCACGAAGAGACCCGCGCGACGCAATTCAGGCTTCTCGGCGAATCTGCCGCACAATTTAGCCCAGAGCTAGGCCGAAAATACACCGTTGTTAATCGGTCGCAGGTCGGATCGTCCTTGGCGATTGTCATTACTCAGCTTTTGCCGAGCGGCAAGCAATGATGCGGCGATTCGCTTCAATTTCAGGCCTGTACGAGAGATCGCGAATACGCTGCTCTAGCTTCACCGTTCCCACAACGCCGACCTTAAGGCCGAAGTTGCATAGAAGGCGGATGTCGTTCTCGATGGCGGCTCCCTTTCTTTGCAGCAGCTTGTGTTTCAAATGCACCAGGCGCGTACAGCGGCATAAAGAGATCGATCGGGGACGGCTCGATCGTGACTTGGCGCCGCATGCCTAACCAGTACGGTGCCGACTAGCAAAAAAATCGCCTGCCGGTTGATTTTAATTCGAGTGCCCAGCTACCCCCACTTCTGTAGCCTATGGCCTGCGTCAATTGAACATTCCGGCGGAAGCTCAGCTCTTGCGTTTTATCGTGCAGAAGATCCCGCGCTTTCCGCGCTTGTACAAAGCCACTGTCCTTAGCCAATTTGGGAGGTTCAAATGGGGTACTTTACTAAGCATGGCAAGCCTATGCCTAAGGTCTTCGATAGTCTCGCCGCGGAAGCAAAAAAGGACGGGATGGACCGGCGCGAGTTCTTGGGGCTCGCTTCCGTCTTCGGTGCGTCGACAGCCATGGCGTACTCGATGCTGGGTGCAATGCCGCCGGCGCATGCCGAAGAAGTGCCTAACAAAGGCGGAACTCTGCGAGTTGCTATGCAGGTTTTTGGTCAGAAGGACCCTCGCATAAATGACCTTCCGGTACTAGCGAACGTTTACCGCCAATTCCTCGAACCGTTGGTAAAATACACTACTGAATACACGTTTGAACCCAGGCTTCTTGAGGGTTGGGACACGAATGACGACGCGACGGAATATGTTCTGCAACTGCGGAAGGGCGTCAAGTGGAACAATGGCGACGAATTCACTGCCGATGACGTGATGTTCAACCTGCTGCGCTGGTGTGAAAGGGACGTGCCTGGGAACTCAATGGCTGCGCGGATGGCCACGCTCGTTGATGAAAAGACGGGCAAAGCACTGGAAGGCGCCATCACAAAAGTTGACGACCACACGATTAAACTGAACCTGCCCAAACCCGATATTACGATCATTCCGGGGTTTGCCGATTATCCCGCGCTGATCGTTCACCGTGACTACGAAAAGAACGGGTCGGACCTCGTTGCGCATGCCGTAGGGACGGGGCCGTTTGAACTAGTGTCATGGGACGTGAGCCAAAAGGCCGTCCTGAAACGTCGAACAAACGGAAGCTGGTGGGGCGGTGAAGCCTACTTGGACGAAGTGCAATTCATTGATTATGGCACCGATCCGTCCGCTCTTCTGAGCGCTTTCGAATCAGGTGAAGTCGATGCGAACTATCAGACGTTCGCAGATTATGTCACCATATTTGATGACCTCGGTTTCGTGAAGTCTGAAGCGAAAACGTCCACAACCCTAGTGTGCCGCGCCCACGTCACTACTGAGCCGTACGACGACCAGCGGGTGCGCAATGCACTGCAGTTGGCAGTCGACAATGGTGCTGTGCTGCAACTTGCCGCCCATGGCTACGGCACCGTTGCCGCGAATTATCATGTCGCGCCATTGCATCCCGAGTTTTACCCGGTCCCGGAAAAGAAACGGGATGTTGAGGCTGCCAAGCGCCTTATGGCCGAAGCTAACCAGATGGACTTCGAACACGATATCATCAGTAATGACGAGGATTGGCATAAGGACACGGGCGATGCAATTGCGGCGCAGTTGCGCGAGGCCGGATTCAAGGTAAAGCGTACCGTTCTACCCAGTAGCACTTTTTGGAACGACTGGTTGAAATACCCTCTGTCGACAACAAACTGGAACATGCGGCCATTGGCCGTACAAGTCTTGGCGCTTGCCTATCGCAGTGGCGCAGCATGGAATGAGGCGGCGTGGTCAAACCCGGAATTCGATAAGAAACTCGATGTGGCGTTGACGGTTCCGGATCCACAGAAGCGCAAGGCGCTCATGCAGGATGTTGAAACGCTCCTGCAGGAATCTGGCATCATCATACAACCTTATTGGCTTACCTTGTTCAATCATTCGACGAAGCAAGTTAGGGGCTACGCGATGCACCCGACATTTGAGATCGACCTCGGTAAGGTTTGGCTCGACCGAGCCACATGAGGCACTGCTGGTCTGATTATGGGCTTCGTCGGGCACGACGAAACCCGCATCTCGCTATCAGCGGAGGTGCCATCTCTCGAGGGGTTACAATGCACGGGTCAAAGGTTTGGCACGCTATGCCGGGACGGCCGCTATGACGACCGACCGTTCGAGTGCGGAGTTCGGGAAGTTTCAATCGGAGTACTCGCCTGAGAGTGCCGGTACGGCCGCGGCCCGCTCTGCCTTGGCGGGGTTTTTCGGTCGTTCTGACCTAGTCCGCGAGTTCCTGGTCGCACCTTTCGGCCGCCACAGCGCCGAGCTTGGCCTTATTCTCGAGGTCATGCGCTCACAGCCGGTAGCTGGCAAATGGATCGCCATTATGACCCGGCCGTATAGCGAATGGTGTGCTGCGCGCTGGTCGCTGGATTTGCCCATGCGGGTGGTCGAAGTGGCGCCGGCACGTTTCCAATCGCGCGAGGAAGTTGAGCGCTGGGTGTTCAAGCAGCGTTGGCAGCACCTCATCGGTCCTCTCCCAATGCAGGAAGGTGGCGATGATGTCTGATCGCCCAGCGATTCTTGCTTATGCCAACCGCGACAGCGTTGTACCTGGCGAAAGCATTGCTTTCGCTGTGAGCTGTCTGAAACTCGACAGCTTCGAATGCGACTTCGTCCGGCTGCTCGGCTGCGACGCCGGGCCGGAGATGCCACCATTCCGCCCGCCCGTCATGGCGGCGCCGGAGACTCGGCGTTATCCCGGACGTGAGCAGCCCCTTCGTGCCGGCTCCTGCATCGAGGTCGAGGGGTCGCAGCGCTTATCGGATCTTAGGTTGGTAACGGTTTGTGCCAATGTCATGCCGACTCTCATTGCTGGCCAACCGCGCTGCCTGCTCAGTACTCTGACCGCCGGAGGAGATGGGGGAATGGCCTTGCGCCTGGAGGCAGACGGCTGTCTGGCGGCGATTCTCGGAGGTCCCGCTGAGCCGCGCACCTACCGCCTAGACAAGCCCTTGCCTCTCTGGCTCTGGAGCTTCGTTGCGTTGAGCTATGATGCTGAACGCCGTCAGCTGCTGGTTGTGACGCGTGGTCTGAAATCTGGGACACATGATCATATTGGCGCAAACTGGGTTACTGTGGACGACGTGGAGCCGCCCGTCCCAAGCGATGGTCGCCTTTTGATAGCGGCCGAGCGGGACCACAGTGGAATTCCCCATCACCACTTCAATGGCAAGATCGAGCGTCCCCGCATACTGGCTGCGGCGCTGTCGCTCGAACTTCTTAACGATTTGGCTTTGCGCAGGCCGACGGAACCTTTGAGCTGGCCCTGTCTGGCCGATTGGGATTTGCTGAGCGATCCAGCGTCAGAAATTGTTCCAGATCAATCCGGTTGTGGCCATGACGGCGTTTGCATCAATCAGCCCACCCGTGCCGTCCAGGGTTCGAACTGGGAAAGCCCAACCATGGACTGGCGCAGCGCGCCTGAACAGTACGGCGCGGCTCATTTCCACCATGACGATATTGAGAACCCCGGCTGGCAGGAAGACCTTACGCTCACCGTGCCCATCGACTGGCCAAGCGGCTGCTACGCTGCGCGCCTGCGCGGCGCGGATGCTGAGTTTTATGTTCCGTTCGTTGTGCGGAAGCCTGCCGATGTTACCAGCGATGTTGCCTTTCTGGCACCGACTGCAACTTACGCGGCCTATACGAACTTGACTATGCAGCGGCAAACCAACGAGTATAACCTCGGTTGTGTCGCCTCCTCGTACACGCCGCTCGATCTTCTGGCCTTTGAACATCCAGGCCTAGGTAAATCGCTCTATGATCCTCATGATGATGGCAGCGAGCGTAGCATTGGATCGCTGCGACGGCCGGCGGTAAATCTACAGCCCGGAGGATGGCTTTGGAACTTCCAGATTGATCTTTGTTTACTCGGATGGCTTGCCCACGTGGCTCCGGATCACCAGACACTGACAGACGAAGACCTCGACCGTGAGGGCTTGGCGGCTCTGGATGGCTGTCAGGTACTTGTTACCGGAAGTCATCCTGAATACTGGTCCCTCTCGATGTTGCAGGCTCTTGACGGCTTTCTCGCGAGAGGTGGACGGCTTATGTATCTCGGTGCCAATGGGTTTTACTGGGCAATCGATTTCCATCCTCAACGAGAAGGCTTGATTGAGATCAGGCGACGGCGTCCCGGAAACGGTCGCTTTGGCGCTGGCGAAGCATACAGTAGTTTTATTGGCCGCCCATGCGGGTCGTGGGCGGATCTAGGCAGACCCGAACAATCCTTGGTGGGTATTGGGTATTTGACCGAGGCATTCGACCGCAGCAGCTATTATCGTCGTCTCGAGGCCAGTGAAGACCCCCGAGCTCGCTTTATTTTCGAGGGTATAACAGAAGATATCGTTGGCGATTTCGGCATCACCGGCGGAGCCGCCGGACTTGAGATTGATGTAGCTGATGTAGAGCTAGGTACGCCGCGTCACGCGCTCGTGGTAGCGTCCTCCGAGCAGCATGGAAGTTCATTCGCGCGCACACTGGGAGGGCTTAACTATTTCACCAGACTGTGGAACGATGCCCCAAGGGAGCCCATTCGTGCCGATATGACGTTCTTTGAGACACCGGCAGGCGGCGCGGTCTTTTCTGTCGGCTCGATAGCTTGGGGCAGTTGCCTCCCGCACGCCGGCTATGTCAACAATGTCGCACGCATATCTGAAAATGTGCTACGCCGCTTTCGCGATATGACACCCTTCCAAATCCCTGAGTAATCGCGGCAGTCGCTTGAGGTAGAGATCTGATAGCCTAACGATCAACCTCTCGGACCCTCCGGTCTGCCAGATCATGTTCAATGGCACGTCTCTGACACTACAACTCACGCAGGAAGCAGGCACCGATCCCCTATTCTGGACCACTTCGAACCGCTGCTCGACGGGACTTTCACGTCGACGCGATCACCGTGTTCGAACAGGAACGTCCTGACGCCGATTCTAGCCCACGTCCCGGCGCGAGCTTTAGAGCGGTTCCTGATTTGACGGAATCGAAGGGGATTCCGGATCAGTCGGTTTTGTGATTCAAGATGCTGGCTGGAGTGGAGGCCAGCATCGGATGACGCGACCTCTTTCGGATGATCTTCGCGAACGTGTTGTGGCGGCGGTTTTGGGTGGCGAGAGCCGCCGGTCGGCCGCGAAACGGTTCGGCATTTCGGTTTCGGCGGCGGTGAAGTTGTTGCAGCGCCATCGGGCGACTGGCTCGGTTGCGCCTGGCAAGATGGGCGGACATCGCAAGAGGGTGCTGGAGCCGCACCGTGCCTTCATCGAGGCGCGTGTGCGTGAGACGCCGCATCTGACACTGCATGGTCTGAAGGATGAGTTGGCCGCACGCGGGGTCAAGGTCTCGCACAACGCGGTCTGGATGTTCTTGAGGCGCGAGGGCCTGAGCTTCAAAAAAAACGCTGTTCGCCCTTGAGCAGGCGCGCGCTGATATTGCCCGCAGGCGTCAGCGATGGCGCTCTTGGCAGGCCGGCCTCGATCCGCAGCATCTGATCTTCATCGACGAGGCCTGGATCAAGACCAACATGGCTCCGCTGCGCGGTTGGGGGCCGAAGGGCGAGCGGCTGCGCGGCTTGGCCCCGCACGGCCACTGGCGCACGCTGACCTTCCTCGGCGCGCTGCGCTGCGATAGGCTCGCGGCACCTTGCGTCTTCGACGGGCCAATCAACGGCCAATGCTTCCGCGCCTATGTCGAGCAGCAGCTCATCACCGTGCTGAAACCCGGCGACATCGTCGTCATGGATAATCTGGGAAGTCATAAGTCGGCGGCCATCAGGCAGATGATCAAGGCGGCCGGCGCCAGGCTTTGGTACCTACCGCCCTACTCCCCAGACCTCAATCCGATCGAGCAGGCCTTTGCCAAAATCAAACACTGGATGCGCCAAGCTCAGAAACGTACCGTCGAGGACACTTGGCGCCACATCGGCCACCTCGTTGAAACGATCGAGGCAACCGAATGCAACAACTACTTCGCAAACGCCGGCTACGCTTCCATCAAAACGTGAAAGGCTCTAGTGCACGGAAGCTCTTGTCCGAAGGCAACACTGGCCCTTATGGTAGGCCCGCGCGGCACCGGGAAAAATACGCTACTGAGGCTCGCAAGAACACACGCGCGAGTGACGAACGGCTATTGCTCTTGGTTGAGACCGTTGTCGTTCAGTTTATATCTCTGCCCATCTGGCGCCAAGCTGCGGGTAGATGAAGTCAATGAAGAATTGGTCGACGCGGCCTTCCGCGAAAATACCAACTCATTGACGGAAGATTTGTCGCAAACAGAAACGTACATTCCGTCCGGAACTGGGTTCCTGCCCACGATCACCATGATAAAGCCATTCAGCGCGTGGTGGGAGCGGCGAACGCAATCGGCGATGTTTCGGCGGTCGATACACGAAGGCGATGCGATATCCTCCGGGTGCGTATGCCAGCAGCCTACAAAATGCAGCCTGCGCGAAAACATGTCATTGATCTCACGCTTTTCGGCCCGCTCGTCGGGCCGATAAGAATAGCGGGTCCGGCGATCTCCGCGCCTCGGGCCGGTAGCAACGTCGATGTCGATCACCGGAAGCTGAAATCGCGTAAATAGAAGTCCACCGGCCTCGTTCTGCCAAAAGCGCGTTTGACGGTGTTGGTTGAAGTGCTCCAGAACGCCATCGCTGAACGCGAGCGATTGTCCCGATTGTCCGATGGAGAAGGAGATCACGCCGCCAGATCCTTCGCGGCCCGGCTCCATCGTCTTTCGACCATGGTCGCGCCGTCGAGCGCTTGCGGAGCGATGGCTCGCAGTTCGTCACTCCATGCGCCGCCCACAGCTTCCACGAAGGCGCGGCGCGCGAGCCAGATGCGATGTGTTGCCGACGCCGCCTCACCGAGAAGGGCGTCGAGTGCGGTCTGCGCCACCATCGAGGTGATGAATCCCAACTCGACAGGGCCGTAGGCATCGAACGCCGCTCCACAGGCAGGCTCATACCAGCGGGTTTCATGTGCCCAACGTGTGGCGACCAGGTGCGGCGATCCGTTGGCATCCAGTCCGTCGCGCAGGCGGTCGCGGCCGGAGACGACGATCGCGTGCCCGGCAGCGGCATGCGGCTCCGTCCAACCATAAACGATTGGAAAGCGTCGCGTTTGGACAGCCTGCCATTCGTCGAGAAGGGATTCGCTCGGCCAATCGCCAAGTGCCGAGACGATGAGGTCGACACCGCCGAGGGGACAGTCGGCGCGAAGCAGAAGGTCCTGCACGAGCGAGTTATGACACTCCACCTCGACGTGCGGAAGGTCCGAGCGGATACGCTTCGCGAGTTCGATTGCCTTGGCCGCGCCGATCGAGCCGACTCCGAGAGGGTGCCTGCCGACATTGGCGCCCGTGAAGGTCTGCTTGTCGACGAGGATGAGCTTTCCGACCCCGGCTCGGGCCAGCGTCATCGAAACCGGTCCGCCGACTGATCCGCATCCGAGAACGGCGACGGTCGCCTTGCGCAGCGTGGGAATCCGCGGATCGCGGTCCCGTCCGTGGACCCATGTCGGATCGACGCGTGCGACCGAAGTGCGGTCGGCGGCATTTCCTCCGAATAGTCGGGCGTGTAGCACGTTCTCGGGCACGCGCGAGGGGCGAAACCCGGCGATCAGCGGATCCGATCCTCGAACGAGCTTAGGTCGATTGACGACCGTAGTTGCGAGCGCGGGTCCGTTCTCAGTACTCGCGCCCAGCATCACGATCAGCCGTTGACGCATCTCGCGGGCAAGTTCGTCGAGATGGGCGGCGACGCCGGCGCGGGCAGCGATATCGTGGACGTCCTTCGCCGAGGAGGGGTATTCCGACGGCAGCGGGACGACGTCCATCCAGACCAGCAAGCCGCTATTGAAGCGGAGCTCGGCTGCGGGGATTGCCGGAGCGAAATTGCGAAGCCAATCGCGCAACGTGCCGTCATTGTCGGCGATGATAGTTCTTCTTGCTCCTTCCCAGATACTGACGGTCCGCGATGGCGGCGCGGGTTCGAGCAGCGACAGGATGGTCCGGGCCTGTCCGCGTCCTGCATGATGCCAATATGTGAGAAACTCGCTTCGGAAGTCGCCATTGCGCTCGCCGCGGATCAGCGCTTCGATCAGATCGAACGTCATCTCAAGCAGTTCGGCGATTCCGGCGTACGGATCGTCGATGGGAAACGTGGCGTGATCCGGCACCAGACAGAGCGCGCCGTCGCTTTCGACATGGGGCCAAGTCAAAAAGGAAGGACGATCGACCAGCGCGATCCGCGCGGGCGCAAAAGGAAAGGCCGCGGTCACCAAAACGTCGAGCCGGCGTCGGCGATCGGAAAAGTCGCAGTCGAATCGCCAGCCGATTTCGGGGAAGCGCCCCCCGTAGCTAGCGAGTTGTCTGGCGTCGAGCCTTAGCGGGCGCAAGCCAACTTGCTGCCAGCATGATTCAACGACGCTGACAGCTGAGTTGAAGCGCTGAGCGAGAGGGTCGACACCCTCAGGCATTCCGGCGATCTCCCTCCATACGGACGGCCGAATTCCGCGCCTGCGCCTCGCTGCGGACGAGACCGGCGGTCAGCAGGGCCGGTGTACTGAGCCGAGCGGCCGAACGTCGCCGCGTCTGGTCCGCAATGCCGGCACCAACGCCCTTGGCAAGTTGCTCGGTGATCAGTTCCTTGTTCGACAACTGCGCCAACGCCGTGAAGTCGGCGCGGGCCTTTCGCAGCCAGTTGTGGAATTCCTTCTCCCGCTCTGGATGCTCCTTCCACTTGTCGGCGAAGTTCTCCAGCGGATCGCTGGGATTGGCAATGAGACGGCTGCCGTCCGCCGCGGTACCGATGAAGCTGTCCATCTTCGTCAGGATCACGAACAGCGCCTCGGCGATCTTCTCCTCTCCGTCGTAGGAGTGGGCGGCGAGCGTCGTCAGGATGATCGAGATCGGCTTATTGTCGCTGCGGTCGGTGTACATGATGTCGCGATGGCGCTTCAGGATCATGATTGCGTACTGCAGCGGGGTGCGGATCCGGTAGTCCGGAATCGGTTCGGTGCCGGCCCTCACGCCTTTCTGAAGAAGCTCTTGCTTGCGCTTATCGTAGGCTTTCGCCATGCGTGTCAGAAACCATTTCAGATAGCCGCGTGGATTTGACCGCTGCCAGTCGGCCGCGATAATCTGGTAGTGTGGGTGCCGGTTGTCGGTGATTGAGATCGCGGTCTCGGCGAGCGAAGCATCGAAGCCGCGCGTTTTCAGGAGTTGGGTCAGTTCGCCGCCGCTCGGAATTCCGGGCGTGACGTCCATATGGAATTGAGCTTCGTCCGCGTACGGCTGCCTCCAGCAGCGGCGATGCTCCTCCAGTGGCTTGATCATGTTTTTGCTGCGCGCGTATAGTCTCATTTCGGTTTCGAGCAGGCGCTTCAGATTGGCCTGCGTGGTCTCGTTCTTCGTCAGACGGTGAAACTCACAGACGGCATCGATGTCGTAGTGTTCGTCCGCAGTGAGTGGCGGCGTGACGGTACCGAGACCGAACGACCCCTGGACGTGGACTTGGGGCCCGTATTGCCGAATTGTCGACTCCGGTCGATTGAGCCAGTCGCCCAACGACTTGTAGCTCGTCGCCGCCTGTTCGTATCGACGCTCGGGAATTTCAAGTTCTTTGCTGAGGTCTTCGAGAACTTCGTGGGCCTCTTGAGTGATCGTCTGGCTCATATGCACGTTCATGAAAAACTCCTCGTTAGCTGGCGTGTTCAAGTTCATGGGCGAAAATGAAGCCGCCCAGCTTCTTGTTTTGGTCGTAGATCTTGAGAGCGGGGTGCGCCTTTGGCTGCCAGGCGCGACCAGCCTCGATGGCAGCGGAAACTGGAACGGCGGGAAAAACGTGCACGATCGTGTTCTCGCCATGGGCTACCTTGATGGCGTCCAGCGTTGTTCTAAAAAGACGCGCGAACTCGGCCAGATCGGCCTGGCTGCGCATGATGTCGTTATGGGCTCCGTCGGCGGCGATGGACCAGATAGCCGCATCGTTGCCGAGCACCGCGTGGACCCGCTCGTCTAGGACGGGTGCGCTGATCTCCAGCTTCAGCGCGACCTGACCGGCCAGACCGGACGGCCGCAGGACGTTGAAGCGGAGCGGCGGAGCCTTCGGATCCCACTTCCAGCCCTTGGGGCTGCGCAGCAACTGCCGGACCTCAGCAGTCGCGATGTCTGAGATCAGACGGCCGAGCTCGAACAGGAGCGGGATCGGCGCCAATCCGAATACTGTCAGGCGACGGATTTCCTGCCGCTCCATCCGCCCGCGGACTTTCTCGGCGAAGCCGGTTCGCAGGTTGCGGACTTGGATACGCCAGAAATCCGGTTCGTGATCGAGCAGATCGAGCGTCGCGAGATCGAGATCAATCCAACCGTCGTCAAGCGGATAGCGATCCGGAATCATCGACCATTTAAGGTCGCCTTTGGCCACGGGGGATTCGTTAGTCCCAATCCTCGCAGCGTATCGAATGACATGACTGCTCAGATCCTCGTCGATGGCTGTGACCGTCCGGATCCGGTCTTCGTGGCGGCGCTTCATCGCCATCAGGACATCCACTGGATGCTCGGTGACCATCTCGCGATCGAAAACGCGGTGGTGGCGGTCGCAGACCAGCATCAGGTTGTCGGGCTCTTGGGCAAGTTTGGGTGACAGAACCGAATCGCCCCGCGGCCCAGCCTCTGTGTCCGCAATGATGTGCCCGATATAGGCCGCATTGGCGTCGGCAGCTCCCGACACCTCGTCGCCAATCAGCAGGGCATTGCATCCCGCGTACTGACACCGTCCCGCAGCGCGGCCCCATACGATATTCTTGACCTTGTCCGGTAGCGGCCGCCGGCGGCCGCGGCGCGGCTCTGCCGGCACCTGATCTTCTTCCATCTCGGATTCTGCAACCAGACTCATGTTTTTCGTCTCAGGGTTGATTCACGATTCGCTCGACCTGGCATTTCGCGGCAAGCCTGAGCCCGCCGCGAAACCTCTTAATTGTCGCTCGGCGCCGACGGCACCGAGTAGCAAACTTACGTTGCCCCAAATAGGGACGTACTTTCAGGAGACGTACCTTGGGTCGAGGCCGCAGGAGCTCAACATTGGCTTCAAGTCCACGACTTTGGGTGTCCGACCAGCAAGGCGTGCTTCCCCACGACAGGGACGCTCCGAAATCGGCGCAGCAGCTTTAACTGTGTCTGCCGAAAGACGGCCGTCTGAACCCTACCGCCAGATCAATGTTTCCCAGGCGGCCAGCAGTTCCATTGGCTTACCCTCCGAGTGCTCCGCCTTCCGTGCTAGGCTTGGAGTTTAGACACATTTTCCATTGATCGACCAAGGATGGATATGGCTTCGTCCAGAATCTCGTTTGAGGTAGTGAGCGGCACAAGGAACCGGATCACGTTGTGAAAGCGTCCTGCCGAGGCCAGCAGCAGGCCGTTTTGAGCGGCTTCTTGGATGATTCTCGTGGTGACATCTGTCGCTGGCTCGCGGCTGACGCTATCCGTAACCAATTCTATGCCAATCATTGCGCCGAGCCTACGGATCTCGCCGATCTCTCCATGGTTGCTTCTAATTCGGAGGCGCTCAAATCCCGCTTGTAGGCGCGCACCGATTTCTTCCGCCCGAGTGAGCAATCCTTCGTTCTCAAGAACGTCTAGGACTGCCAGTGCGGCTGCGCATGCCAATGGATTACCCGCGTAAGTGCCCCCGAGCCCCCCGCGGTGAACCGAGTCCATGATCTCGGCCTTGCCGATCACGGCTGCAAGTGGCAGGCCGCCCGCAAGGCTCTTGGCGGCAGCTATCAAATCCGGCTGAACGTCAAAGTTTTCTATGGCGAAAAGTCTGCCCGTCCGTCCGAAACCCGACTGGACCTCATCAGCGACCAACACTATGCCGTGAGTGTCGCAGATCTGTCTAAGGGCTTTAAGGAATTCAGAAGAGGCCGGCAGGAAACCACCTTCGCCCTGCACCGGCTCAATAACGATTGCGGCTACTTCTGATGTATTGAGTTCTGTTTCAAACAGAGCATGGAGGGCTGACAGGGCGTCTTGCGTGCCGATTCCGCGATAGGCGTACGGGAACGGAACACGATAAATGTCTCCTGGAAATGGACCAAAACCCACTTTGTAAGGGTTTACCTGAGCTGTCATTCCTAGTGTCAGGAGCGTTCGGCCATGAAAGCTTCCACTAAAGACAATAATTCCCCGGCGGCCCGTGTGGTAACGAGCGATCTTAACTGCGTTCTCGACTGCTTCCGCGCCGGTTGTAACGAGCAGGGTCTTGGCTGGAGCCATCGGTGCAAGAGCATTTAGTCGCTCGGCCAAGGCAACATAGCCTTCATAAGGGGCAGTTCCAAAAAAGGTGTGAGTGAAGCGATTCAACTGATCGCGAACCGCTGCTACGATTCCAGGATGCGAATGACCAACAGCGAGGGCACCCATTCCACCCACGAAGTCGATGTAACGTCGTCCGTCAACGTCCCAAAGCTCTGCGTTAAGAGCTCTATCAGCGAAAATTGGGAACGCGCAGGCTACACCACTGGGAACCGCCGCTATGCGCCTGCTCTCAAGTTCGCGGTTTGTGACGCTCATATTTTGTTCCTCTGCCAATAGGCAAATTTCTTGGCTGCGGCCCTTTTAGTCGCCAGCTTGTTGGACTTGCCGATTAGCAGCGCGCGATCAAAGGGTTAGGGACGATTAGCACGTATCGAAGCCCTGCAAAGATGCAAAAAAATAGCCGGCCGGTTGACTTTAATTCGAGTGGCTCCCCGAGGTGGATCGGTAGATTTGCGTAGTACGTGAACGGCCGTGGGATACACTCGCGCATGTGCGGCGAGGTGGCCGACCGGGTGGAAATGCCAGTGGCGCTCGCCAATTTGCCCGAGCCTCAAAAAGCTTGCCCGGTCACCATGCTGCCCCCGCTCGACGACACGCGAGTGCAACTGGACCGGTAGACGAAAGGCAAGGCACAGCGATGAGCGAAGTGGCTGGCGCAGATGCGGATGTAATTTCGCCAGCGACGCCGCTCAAGAATCGAATCTTTCGTTTCATCTGGCTCGCCACGCAGGTCTCAAGTCTTGGTTGGCTGATGCAGACTGTTGCCATGAGCTGGCTGATGGCGATGATCTCGACATCCGATCTGATGGTTGCGCTGGCGCAGGCTTCATCGACGCTACCTGCGTTTATTCTATCTGTCCTCGTCGGGGCCATCGCCGACAATTTCAGCCGTCGCGGGGTCATGTTCGCCGGCTGGTGCCTTATGGCGGTGGCGTCTGCGATGCTGAGCGCTGTTGTGACGCTGGGCTTTGTCGACCCATGGATGATCCTCGGCTTCAGCTTCTTGATCGCATGCGGCGGCGCTCTCAACGATCCCGCTTGGCAGGCCTCGGTTGGCGACATTGTGGACCGGCGCGATGTTCCTGCTGCCGTTACCCTCCTCTCGGTCGACTTCAACACTGTACGGACCGTTGGCCCGGCGCTCGGCGGTATCGTGGTTGCCTCATTCGGCCTTCTGACGGCTTTCGCCGTAACCACGCTCACCTATCTGGTCCCTCTGGCCACCATATGGCGATGCAAGTGGAAGGTTCGCTTCTCACCTCTCCCGCGTGAATCCATGAGGACGGCGATCTATGACGGGCTGCGCTTCACGGCGATGTCATCGGAAATCAAGGCGGCGATCACCCGTGGAACCCTCTTTGGCTTGGCAAGCATCGCCATACTCGCGCTGCTGCCCTTGATTGTCCGCGATCAGCTGGGAGGAGGGCCTGTCGCCTACGGCGCGCTCATGGCCGGCTTCGGGACAGGCGCTGTCTTCGCCGGCATCTCCAATAACCTCTTCAGACGGATCTTATCACAAGAACGGCTGATGACCCTCTCCTGTGTCGCGTGCGCGGCGTGCTCCCTCTCCCTTGCGCTGACCTCTTCGCTTGCAGTGGCCGCAATTGCACTCGCTTTGGGCGGCGCGGGTTGGGTCACCGCCTGGTCGGGGCTTGGCGTGAGTGTGCAACTGGCGAGCCCGCGCTGGGTCGTGGGGCGCACGATCTCGATCTACTATGCGTTGATAGATGGCGGCATAGCGGCCGGCAGTTGGGTGTGGGGCACGGTGGCGCAGAACCATTCCCTGACCATGGCGCTGGAAGGTTCCGCCGGTGCTCCGTTGCTCGTCGCCGCGACAGGGGCCTTGTTTCCTCTTCGCGAGCGGCGCGAGTCTGCCCGATCCTTCGGAGGAATTCAACGCCCCGGCAGTCGCGCTTGATCTCAAGCCACGAAGCGGTCCCATCGTTGTCAAGGTTGAGTCTCTGGTAGCCGCGGAAAATGTGGAGGCCTTCCTGGATCTCATGCGCGAGCGCCGGCATGTAAACAGCCGCGTCGGTGCTCGGCACTGGACGCTGCAGCGAAACCTGCAGAAGCCTATGCAATGGACGGAGACGTTCCGTACGCCGACCTGGACGGACTATCTTCGCCTGAACCATCGTCTCACGGAAGCAGACAAGGAACTGGATGAAAGGGTCCTCCTCCTGCACGCAGGAGAGTTTCCACCTCAGATGACACTTTCGATCGAGCGGCCGACGGGCCCCAATCGCAAATCCGAGCAATCCGTTCCTTATTTTCTCCGCCGTTGACCCTCTCACAAGGCTGAGAGCACGTGACGAAATGCGGAAATTGTGGCTTTCATCGTTCGCCGTATTCGACGAACGGAAAGCGCTCGGGGAGTCGATACCTCATCGAATTGGTCGTCACTCCATCATATGTTATGAGGTCGCTCTTCGCCGCGGCATGGGACTCGAGGTTAACAAGAGCTCTGGTCCGTATTTTCGACCGCGGCTTTAGCCAACCGAACGACACGGGAGTACTCTCTTCACCGGATATCACCCGAAGCCCCAGCTTTCAGGTGCTGATGCGACCTTCTGGAGGTTCTCAACAATCTCGAGCGATGTACCTCATAGCCTCCGATTTGCGAAAGCATAGCAATAACTGTTAGTTTGGCGAGATTGCGCGGGAGTATTCGATGGGGTTTCGCGGCAAACAGGCACTGGTCACCGGCGGCTCGAATCGACCTGGCGAGCCGAGGCGTTGCTGCGCGAGGGCGTCGATGTAGCGCGATCGCTGCTCGGGAAGCCAGTCCCGGCCTGACCAGCCGTTGACGCCGCGTGCGTCCGCCTGAGAAACCAACGCGAAGCAGCCGGTGATTCTCGTTCCTGCGGCCAATCCAGTTGCATGCCAATCGGCAGGCCGCCTCTCGACTGAAAAAGGTGGCAGGCTGGCGGCCGTTGACCAGTGACGTTGAGGATTCCCGTGAACGGCGCGAATCGTACGCCTCCGGCGAGGGCCGCCTTGCGCGAGCATGGCACGGAAGCGAGGCTGCGCTCTTAAGGTCGTCCTTACGAGCGAAGT
>NZ_JAMYPQ010000043.1:0-18171 GCF_040320455.1 Mesorhizobium sp. M0698
TGCACTCGGCCGGCGTGCCGCGCTGGAGCGCTTCCTCACTGACGGCCGGATCGAAATCGACTCCAACACCGTCGAGCGCGCCATCCGGCCGCAGACAATTACCCGAAAGAACAGCCTCTTCGCGGGCAGCGACGGCGGCGGACGGACATGGGCCACCATCGCCACCCTGCTGACCACCGCCAAGATGAATCAGGTCGATCCGCACGCCTGGCTCACCCTGACCCTCGAGCGCATTGCCAATGGCTGGCCAAACAGCGATATCGACGCCCTCATGCCATGGAATTACCAGCGCTGAACGGCCTCAGCTGCCCGCTTACCGAGGTCGAGCGTCCCGTCGCCGATTGCCCGGACCCGGCCGGCAGGATCGTCGTGGCTTTCCGAACGGCGCGCGATTGCGGATCGACGGGACCGTCATCCGACGGCGCTGCGTATCGTCCTGGCGGAGTTGACCAGGTGATCATGGTGGTGCCGACCGACCGCATTTACCTTTGCTGCGGTGAGATCGATATGCGCCGCGGGATCAACAGCCTGGCGCGGATGGCGCAGCAGGTGCTCGCGCTCGACCCGCATACCGGCGCGATCTTCTGCTTCCGTAGACGCAAGGGTGATATCATCAAGATTCTGGAGCATGACGACCAGGGGTTCTGCCTTTTTACAAAGCGGCTTTCCGAGGGTTGTTTTGCCTGGCCGACAACCAAGGATCAGGGACTGTGTCGCTTATCAAGGCAGAGCTTTCGCTGCTTCTGGACGGGATTGACTGGCGCCGGCAGAACAAGATTTATCGACCGCGTCTGGCCAGCTAAATTCGATCGTTTCTCATTGATTGTGTGTCGACTTTGCTTCCGTAGACGAGGTCTTTCGGGTATGTGATTGGGGTGTCGGGACAAGCTCCCTCAACCGCTGATTTCTTGCTCTGATCGCCCTTCTGGAGGCGGCTGTAGGCACCGTGCGTTGAAGATCTCGGCGATCTCGCGGTGGCAGTGACGATCAAGTAGATGATCGACCTCGGCGACCAGATCAGGCTTAAATTTACGGATCTGGGCGATCGGCAGCGGCCGATCCAGGGTCAAGGTCCGTGCCGCTCCGCCGGACAACCGTACATGGACCTTGATCTTGTCCGCGTTGATTAGGGTCACGTCGGCGATGAGGAAGCGCAGGATGCGCTTGCGCTCGCGTACATCGACACGGGGATCGCGCCAAATCCGAGGGAACTGCTCGGCGAGATCGAGGATGCGTTGGCGCATCTGGGCGTCGAGGGCAGCGGCTTCCTCGGGCGCCCGCCGCTCGTAATCGTCGACGACATCGGTGTGCAGCCTCAGCTTTTCGTTCCACTCGGCCTCGAGGGCGTCGGTGACGAGGCGGTTGTCAGGATCGACTTTCATATAGCGTTCGCCGGGCAAGCTCGGCGTCGTAGCGCGTTCTTTCGATATGCTGTCGACGCAAGTTGTCGGTCTCGACAACGCGGGCCTCCAGCTCGCGCTGCATCGCGACGCTGACCTTCCAGGGTCATTGGAGTCATCAGCTCGACGAACACCGCACTGACGGCCGGGTCGACCACCTCGCCCGGCACCGACTGGTAGACCTTGCCGCCCGGACGGTTGGCGGTTTCCTTGCAAACATAGCTCGGGACCGACTGCCCATGTTCCTGACTGTACTGGACGCTCAAGCGCTCGCCGCATAAGCCGCAAGGGACACGGCCCTGAAGCAAGCCCGGCCCGTCCCGGACCAGGCCGGGCTTGCGGTGTAGGTATAGGCCTGGGCATTGTCGGTGAGCTTTTCCTGGTTCACCTTGAAGCGCGCCCAGACGATGTAGCCGAGATGCATTTCAGGCATGACCACTTGCCAGTCAGCCATCGCCACCAGCACATGCGCCGAGGTCAACCGGGACACACGTGCCGTTGACTCCGGAAGCACAAGGGCTGACAAGAAAGCCAACGGTGGCCGCCACCTCACGAACATCCACGAAACGATTACCCGGTTGCGCCGCGCGGAAAGTCGCGATGACATCGTCGATGCTTTTGCCTCGGGCCTTCGCCTGAGCCTCCAGCTGACCACGCATGATCCCAGTATCCATCCATCCGGGGGCGATGGCGTTGACGGTCAGCCCGTGCGCAGCGCCCTCCAACGCCGCAGTGCGCATCAAACCGAGAACCCCATGCTTTGCGGCAGTGTACGCAACCTTCTGAGTTGTACCTAGCCAACCCGCGGATGATGCCGTGACCACGACCCGCCCGCCAGGGGCTTTTGTCAAAGCCGGCCACGCCGCCTTTAGGGCGAAAAATGGTCCGTCATACATTACAGCACGAAGACGCTCCCATTCAGCGTCTGGAAACTGATCCAGCGGCGAGAGGAACTGACATCCAGCATTCAGTACGAGGATGTCGAGACGTCCAGCGGTCGCAAGTACATGTGCTACCATATCTTGGTTCCCGCTCGCGGTGGACAGATCTGCGTGAAAGACACCCGCGCCGCTGACGTCCACACCGTGCACGTCAGCCCCACGCTCACGCAGTTCGCTCACGATAGCCTTTCCAAGGCCGCCCGCTGCTCCGGTTACCAGCGCGACGCGGCCGTCAAGCGACCATCCATCCGCGCGCGACTCCAAATCTTGTTGTTCGCTTAACTTGGCCATTTTTGCCCTCCTGATTAAAAAAACTGCCCAATGCGGCTAAGTCCGCCGAGTCTCGGGATCGCGCATTTGGATGTGTACAACCCCGCGCCCGCCGCCTCAATGGCCGAGTTGGCGAGCTGCTTAGGAGTCGCAGGCACATGCGGGCTATGCTCCACGTTCGGCCTAGCCCCTTGTGACCGCGCAGGTGATGAACACCTCGGAAATCATATCCATTCCTCCGCCCACAGCTGACTCTTCCAAGGCTCGGCCAGACCGATGATAGGTTCTAAGCAAGTTGCTGCCGACGAAACCCTCTCTTGATCGTTCTATCCACGTTCTGAAGGTGACAGCAAGGGCGGAATCAGTTACATCACAATGGCTCGTCGCGTGAAACGCCAGCCGCAAAAATGCGCATGATTTGAACCCATTCCCATTTGCGGCCAGCCGCCCTAATGAGGGGCCAGAACAAGGGTTGTGTTGCAAAGTTTTTTCTGCGTCATGACAGCGACCGGTCTCGACCACCTTCATGACGCAGAAAAAACTTTGCAACACAACCCGAACAACGCCGCGATCTCCTGGAAATAGTTGAGGATCGCTACGAGAAGCGTTCCACCATCCTCACAAGTCAAATTCCCGTGGATCACTGGTATGACATGATCGGAAATCCGACCATCGCCGATGCCGTTCTCGACCGCCTTGTTCACAACGCCTATCGCATCGAACTCTCCGGCGACAGCATGCGCAAACACAAGGTCCTGCCAGTCGCAGACGCAACTCCCGCTTGACCGAAAACGACTTCGTCGACAAATGTCAAAAAAGACCCTGAGGCGCTCTACGCCGTCCGGCTTCGCCTCGGAATCGCGTCCGGTATTCTATCGGAATAAGCGTCCGGTTTCGTTTCGGAATCACTGTCCGGTTTCAATGGAATACGCATTTTCGGCTTCACGACATACATCGAGCCGGCAAGCGAATTCGCGCGGCGGCCATACTTCTCGCCGATGTCGTGCAGCGCGATCGCTGCCGTCACGAAGGCGTTCATGATGCCTTCCGGCACCTCGTTGCCGCCACGGTTGAGCACCGCCGGGTTGGTCATCAGATGCCCGACATTGCGCACCAGAATGAGGGAACGTGCGCGCAGCTCGAATTTCGAGCCGTCCGGCGAATTATAGACGAGATCCGGATTAAGGCGGCGGGTGAAGGTCTTGCCGCCCTTCGTCACCTCTTCCTGCAGATCGTCCATCATCAGGCCAAGCCAGTTGCGATAGACGGTGACCTTGTCCTCGGCATCGACCGCGGCGACGGAATCCTCGCAGTCCACGATCGTCGTCATCGCGGATTCCAGCCGCACGTCGGAGATGCCGGTGGCATCGCCCTTGCCGATCTGCGAGTTTGCATCGATGACGACCTCGTCATCCTCGGGAATAGCGTCCGTGCCGTAGAGTGCGTCATAGAGCGAACCCCATCGGGCATTCGCGGCGTTCAGTGCGTAACGCGCATTCATCACCGGCAAGACGAGCTGCGGCCCGGCGATCGTCGCGATCTCCGGGTCAACATTCTTAGTCGAAATGCTGAAGTCCGGACCTTCCGCCACGATGTAGCCGATCTCGCGAAAAACCGTTTGTGAGCTTCGAGATCCTCCGGTGCGCCATGGCCGCGGTGCCGACGGTCGATCTTCTCCTGCATCACCTCGCGGATTTGCAGGAGTTCGCGGTTGCGAGGAGCGAGATCATGCACGATCGAAGAAAAAGCCTCCCAGAAGTCCCGGGCGTCTACCCCGGTGCCGGGCAATGCCTCGTCATTCACAAAGGCATGCAGTTCCCTCGCTACCTTCAGATCAGCTACATCGACACGGCCCAGACTAGATCTCTCTCCATCCGAAATCGTCATACGGCCAGTCTCGCTTCGGCTGGGATCTCATTGGCAATCACTTCAGCAAGCGCTGCCGATGTCGCCGCTGACAGTGTCCAACCTAGATGCCCGTGTCCGGTGTTGTAGAAGACACCCGCCATTTTTCCTTTGCCAACTCTCGGCATCATGTTGGGCATCATTGGCCGGAGGCCGGCCCAAGGAATGACCTTGTTCGTCGTAATTCCCGGGAAAAGAGTACGCGTCCAATCGACCAGGGGCCGTACACGATCATCTCTGATGTCGCGATTAGCTCCATTGAATTCCGCAGTACCAGCAACACGGAAACGCGGCTGTCCCAATCTGCTGGTGACGATTTTCGCCCGGTCATCTAGGATACTGACCCAAGGCGCAGATGCCTGGGAGCGCTCGTCGCTGAGGTCGACGGTGATTGAGTACCCTTTGACGGGATAAACGTTCAAACGATCGCCGAGCATGGCGCCGATAGAGCGGCTGTGAACGCCCGCGCAGACGACAACGGCGTCGGCCTCAAGCTGCTCGATCGCGCTTCCGCCTGTCGAAGCACTTCGAGTGTAGCTGATCGTGAAACGGTCGCGCTTCGCAATTCTCGTGACGCCGGCATCATAAATGAAATGCGCACCACGCTCCTCACACACCCGAGCAAGGCCGTTCGTGTATTTATGGATGTCACCCGTCGAGTCGGAAGGCGTGTAAAACCCACCGTGGAAGGAGCCAGTCAGAGCTGGTTCAATCGTGGAAATTTCTGTAGGTCCGACCGCATACCTGTCCAGGCCGCCTTCGACCAGCATCTCGTTGACCTTCGCGGCATGATCGAATCCGGCCTTGTCGTAGTAGACGTGGAGAATGCCCTTCCGGACGTGGTCGAAATCGATCTTTTCGCGCTCAGCGATGTCGAACATATGTTGTCGCGCGGCTATTGCCAGCCGCGCGGTGGCGATGGTGTTCTCGCGATATCGAGAGATGTTCGCCATGAATTCGGCCAGCCAGCTATATTTATGCCAGGAGGGAGCCGGATTCATTAGAAGCGGAGCATCGCGGCGAGTCATCCATCTGATGCCCTTTATGACCGTTGACCAGTGGTTCCAGACTTCCGCGTTGCAGGCAGATAGTTGCCCACCGTTCGCAAAAGATGTTTCCATCGCTGCATACCGCTGCTTCTCCAGGACGACGACTTCGTAGCCGCTCTGGATCAGGGCGTACGCGGTCGACACTCCGGTGATCCCGGCGCCAATCACAACAATTTTGGGCATGTACAACTCCAGCAGATTTCGGGTGCAGGCGTGACGCCTGCGGTTGATCCCCAAATCTGTCTCGGTACCTGAGAGCTTACCGGCGTGGCCAGCTTTCCCCTTCGGTGGACGCTTGCGCGTCTCTCTCCAGATCGTTCGGCGAGGCGGTCACTTGTGCCTGAGAGTTTCCTTGGGGGGTTGCTCCGTCGGCGCTGGCGATGCCAGTCTCTCCCGCGTTACCTATGAACGCTGATATCATGCCTATGCGGGATGCTGGTTTCAGATCAATGTCTGTGCGATGATGCAGCAAAGACGCCATCCTCCAGTCGATTTTGAACGGCTGAGGCAAAAGCTCGCGAACCCTAACACTCAACTTATCAGCTAGAATGCCGACTCGATCAGGGGTCAGAACGTCATTCCGAGTTCGGCTGCTACCTCGACAAATGCGTCGACACAGCGATCAACATCGGCGGTCGAATGCGCGGCTGACATCTGCGTCCTGATCCGCGCCTGTCCCTTTGGGACGACAGGGAACGAGAAGCCGACGACATAAATGCCGCGTGCCAGCATCATCTCGGCCATCGCCTGAGCCAGTGATGCATCGCCGAGCATGACTGGGATGATCGGGTGATCGGCGCCGGCTAGTGTGAAACCTACCTGGGTCATTTGGGAGCGGAAGCGGTTCGCGTTGGCGTAGAGCTTCTCGCGCAGGGCGTCGCCGGCTTCGATCAGATCAAACACCTTCAGAGACGCGCCTGCTATTGCCGGCATTAGCGTGTTGGAGAAGAGATAGGGCCGCGAGCGCTGCCGCAGCCAGTCGACGACCTCGCGCTTGCCCGACGTATACCCGCCGGAGGCACCCCCGAGAGCTTTGCCAAGTGTGCCGGTGATGATGTCTATCCGACCCTCGACGCCGCAATGCTCTGCCGAGCCACGCCCATGCCTGCCAACGAAGCCGACCGCGTGGCTGTCGTCTACCATGACCATTGCGCCATAGTTCTCCGCGAGATCGCAGACGCCGCCAAGATTGGCGATAATGCCATCCATTGAGAACACACCGTCGGTCGCGATCAGTTTAAAACGCGAGCCTTCCGCCCTTTTCAGCTCTTCCTCAAGTGCGGCCATGTCGTTGTTTGCATAGCGAAAACGCTTGGCTTTGGAGAGCCGCACGCCATCGATGATCGAGGCGTGGTTCAGGGCGTCAGAGATGATCGCATCCTCTTCACCGAGCAGCGTTTCAAACAGGCCGCCATTGGCGTCGAAGCAGGAGGAGTAAAGGATCGTGTCCTCCAACCCGAGGAACGACGAGATCCGCGCCTCAAGCTGCTTGTGCTCCTCCTGCGTGCCGCAGATGAAGCGTACCGACGCCATACCGTAGCCATAGCGATCAAGGGCCGTCTTCGCCGCGTCGCGCAGATCCTCGCTGTCGGCAAGGCCGAGATAATTGTTGGCGCAGAAGTTCAGCACCTTGGAGCCGCTCGCCACCTCGATCTCGGCCGATTGCATCGAGGTGATGACGCGCTCAGACTTGTAGAGCCCGGCCTGCTTAAGCCCTTCAAGTTCGTCGGAAAGATGGGAAATGAATGCGCTGGTCATAGCAGGGCGGCTGTCCAATTAAAAAGCGCCTCAGCCGTTGAACAGACTGAGGCGCCAGCGTTGCAATGCCGACTTACGGATAACTGACTTGCGTCGACCAGGCTGGATCCGAATGCTTCTTCCAATAAAGATCCATCAAGCGCTTCGTGACAGGTCCCACAGTGCCGTCTGAGATCGGCGCTCCATCTACCCGCGTCACAGGCATGATACCGCCCGCAGTCGAGGTGATGAACACCTCATCCGCCCCAGATAGGTCGGCCCGAGAGACGTCTTCGGCGACGGCCTTTAGATTAGTTTCCGCTGCGAGATCGAAGACGCTACGTCTGGTGATGCCCGGCAACACGCCAAACGCCGGCGTCCTCAGTCCACCATCCTTGACGACGAACACGTTGAAGCCGGGACCTTCAGCAACGTTTCCGTTCTCGTCGAGGATAAGGGCCGTCTCTCCGCCAGCATCAAAGGCGTCGAAAAGTCCTTTCACGAGATCAAGCCAATGGTAGTTCTTGACTGTCGGATCGACGGACTTGGGCGAGATGCGAACGGTCTCACTGACAGACACATGCAGGCCGTGTTCCAGCTGTTCCTTGTTCGCGACCGACCCGAACGGAACGGCGAACGCGATAAAGCGATTCTCCGACTGACGGGGATCGCGGCTGAACGTCGGAGATCCGCCGCGGGTGCAGATCATTTCGACGTAAGCAGACTTGTGTCCGGAGAGGGCCACGCAATTGTGCAGGATTTCCGTAACTTCCTCGCGCAGGTACGGTATTTTCATCCTCAGGCGTTCCATGCCACCCCAAAATCTGTCGAGGTGCAGATCAAGGCGGAAGAAACGCCCCTCCCAGACATGCGCTGTATCGTAAGTGGCATCCGAATGCAGGAAGCCCCAGTCGAGCACCGAGATCTTGGCCTCGGACATCGGCAGGTACTGACCGTCCATGAAAGCTACGCCGTGCGGGTAGTGCCTTGGATCTCGGTGGCGGTCGTCAACTGATGGAAGCATCGTGACAGGTTGAGCTGCGGCAAGTGTCATTTCCTGAGATTCCCAAATGGTCGCAGTGTGAGCGCCCTGTCTTTGAGGCCGGCGAGAAGCCGAGACGGAACGCGATCGAAATCGATGTGCGCGGTAACACGCCGACAGATGCCGGTGGTTCGCACAGCGGTGACGCTACTTTGCAGACTTGAACGGGAGGATTACGATCAAATTGCTCAATGCACCGCAATGAACGCTTCAAAAATGCTCGGGTTTTGAGCGGCCGGAGGGGGTCTCGCCACCGCCGCTATGTCAGGACACGCGGCTCAAACTTCACGCGATGCAGTGCGATCATACTTTTGAACTTTCGCACGTTCGGGTTGGTGTAGAGTTTAGTTTTGACGAAGACGTCAAAGGCTTCAACGTCTTCGACAGCAACAATGAGAACGAAATCAGCATCGCCTGTAACCATGTAGCACTGGGTCACTTCCTTGGCCGCGCGCATCGCCCGCTTGAAGTCGTCAACCAAGTCGAGGCGCTCTCGGTCCAACTCGACGTTGACAACAACCGTCAATGTTTTTCCCAGCGCTTTAGGGTCGACCAGTGAAATGTCTGCCGTGATGATGCCATCAGATCGCAATTTGTTGACACGGCGCATACATGAGGCTGCCGACGATCCGACTATATCGGCGAGCTCCGAAAACGAGACGCGGTTGTTTTTTTGAAGGGTAGCGAGGATGCGCCGATCAAGATCGTCGAGCATATTTGGGATCCATCTTTGAGGCGGAGGTTTATGCTCCAGGTGGGGAATATGCGCTGTCGACTCCGTAGATGTAAGGGCACTTATCCCATTATGGTGACGCATTCGGTTCACAGCCGAGCGAAAAATGCTCGCGCGGTTTCGAACCGCTTCTCTTTTTGAAGCGACAAGCGGCAGATCTTAATGCATGCCTTTCGAAATTGTTTGACAACGCGGTGGCTGCTGAATCTCCGAGATGAACGCCGGCCCGAAGGATTTTTGAATGCGCAAAGCGGAAGAGTTTTCACGCTTGGAAGCTGAAGTCACTACGTGGCGTCGGCATCTTCACAGCAATCCCGAACTTGACTTCAACGTACACCAAACAGCTGAGTTCGTACGGGACAAACTTGCGTCCTTCGGAATAGGTCACATCGAAACTGGCATTGGCGGGAGGGGTGTGCTGGCACTTATAAACGGGGATAAAGGGGAGGGGGGCACTATCGGCCTCCGAGCCGATATGGACGCGTTACCCATTCAGGAAACAACAGGCCTTGCATGGGCATCGCGTTCCGCTGGCAAAATGCATGCCTGTGGCCATGATGGGCATACGGCAATGCTCCTCGGTGCGGCTAAGCACCTTTCGGAGACACGGGACTTCAAGGGACGTGTGGCATTAATTTTCCAGCCTGCAGAAGAGGTGGAGTTCCCATCCGGCGGCTTCAGAATGGTTCAGGACGGCTTTCTGGACCGATTGCAAGTCTCGCAGGTATTTGGTCTTCACAATTGGCCTGGCCTGGAAGTGGGAAAGTACGCAATTTGCGGCGGGCCGCTCATGGCCTCGCAAGACGATTTCGACATTACAATTCAAGGCCGCGGTGGTCATGCTGCAAACCCCCACCTCGCTATCGATCCGGTTGTAATAGCTGCTCATACGATAACTGGGCTGCAGTCCCTGGTCTCGCGATGCACCGATCCGACAGATTCGCTCGTCGTCTCCGTAACGAAACTGTCCGCTTCAAACGCCTACAACGTTATCGCTGACCAGGTAGAACTATCGGGCACTGTCCGTTCTTTGGCCCCCCACCTCCGCGATTATGCGGAGCAGCAAATTGAGGTCATCGCACGAAAGATAGCGCAGGCTTTCGGCGGCGACATTACCTATCGCTACCGCCGTTCGGTGCCAGTCACAGTCAACGACATACAAGCTACCGCTATCGCAGCGCGCGCTGCAGAGGCGGCGTCTCAAGTGGAGAGCGTGAATTGCCGCATCCGTCCGGTCATGGGTGCTGAAGATTTTGCATACATGCTTGAAGCTCGGCCAGGCGCGATGATTTTCCTTGGTAACGGTAACACCGCTGCACTCCACAATCCCAACTACGACTTCAATGATCCCGCTATCCGCTATGGCATAGCGTACTGGGTGAATGTTGTATCAGCTACACTGGGTACGGGAAGTGTGCGGTGACCGCCGTCGACAAAAGGGTTATCTGGTTCGCGCGTTTCATCCGAGCTTCGTTTTTGAATGAAATGCTTTGTTCGGCGTGCGCTAGCATCTTGCGATATAGCTGTGGCAACGGCTGGTGAAGAAAAGGGAACTTCGATGGGGATTAAGATGGGAGCCGCCTTGCTGGTGGCAGGTATTGCGGGTCTGGCAAATTCATTCCCAGCACATGCGGGTCCGCTGGAGGACCGAGTAAAGGCAGGCGAGCCAATCCGGATTGGGTTCACCAATGGTCCGATCTACGCCTTTCTCGACGATCAGGGTCAACCAAAGGGTTTCGTAAATACCATCGCGCTCGACCTCCTGAAGAGCATGGGTATCACCAAGATCCAGCCCGTGCCGACGGAATGGAGTGGTATGATCCCAGGTCTTCAGGCTGGTCGGTACGACATCATCACCGGTGGCATGTCCATCCTGGGAAGCCGCTGTAAGAACATCAGCTTTTCCGAGCCGATCGCAAAAACTGGTGACGCGTTTCTCGTGCCGGCGGGCAATCCGAAGGGTATCCATAATTACAAAGACATAGCGGCCAAGAACGCCGCCTTCGTAACCTACTCGGGTGCCAATCTGATCGAGGCTGCAAAGAAAGAAGGCGTTGCGGATGAGCAGATCACTCAGGTTCCAAGCGGGACTGAGGTCGTCGCCGCAGTTAGATCGGGCCGCGCAGATGCTGGGGGAATGACCTATTTCGAGGTCAAGAATGTTGCCGATGAATCGAAGGGGGAGCTTGAGGCGACCAGTCCGAATGATCTTCCCGAATGGACGCAGAACTATGTCGGCCTTGGTTTCAGATCGGAAGACGCCGATTTTATGGCGCGGTTCAATGAGGCTCTGAAGAAATACATCGGCACCCCTGAAATGATCGAGGCTGTTAGGCCATACGGGTTAACTGAGGTGAACCTGCCAAGGTCGACAACCACCGAGTGGGCATGTTCCAACCGCTGATTTGAAGGCTGTGCGGGCTCATCTGAGCCCGCACAGCTGGTTGAGGTAGGAATATGAATCTTCTGGATTTTTTTGTCCAATATTCACCCCAGCTAATTTCGGGTGCCTATACCACCGTTTTGGTATTTGCCTGCTCAAGCGTGTTGAGCATCACGCTGGCGATCGCTGCCGGGCTCTCAAAATTGGCTCAGATTTCACCTCTGCGTTGGATCGCCAACATCTATGTGGAGCTCTTCAGAGGGACGTCACTCTTGGTGCAGCTCTACTGGATATTTTTCGTCCTACCTCTATTCGGTCTGACAATCGAGAAGTTTACGGCCGGCTGTCTGGCCATCGGTCTGAACATCGGAGCTTATGGAGCCGAGTTGGTTCGGGGCGCGGTCCTAGCTGTTCCGAAAGGGCAGACGGAGGCAGCGATCGCGTTGAAGATGACAAGCTCGATGCGAATGCGTCGCATTATTCTCCCCCAAGCGCTCCTAATCGCATCGCCGGCATGGGGCAATCTTCAGATTGAGCTTTTGAAAGCGACAGCACTCGTTGCGCTGATTTCGGTTGGCGATCTCATGTTCGAAGTCAGGCAGATCAATGGCCTCACATACCTTTCGGCCCAAGCTTTCGGCGCAGCTCTCATAATATACTATGTCTTGGCAAGGTTTCTTCTTACGCCCGCGATGCGCTTCCTAGAGCGGGGACTGCGCCGAAAGCTGGGGGGTGCCTGACTGTGTTCAACTGGGATTGGGAATTTACCTGGCAGATTCTACCAAGGTTGCTTTTGGCCACAGGAAACACTGTGATAGCTGCGCTGCTGGGGTATCTGATTGCGATTGTGCTCGGGCTTGTATTGACCTCATTGTTGCGGTCCAAGCCCCTCATCGTAGCAGTTGTTACGAGGGAGATGATTGAGTTCATTCGCTCCACACCACTTCTGGTCCAAGTCTTTTTGGTTTTCTACGTAGGGCCGCAGTTCGGATTAAGATTGAGCCCCTGGGTGGCAGGCATGTTGGCTATCGGCCTGCACTACGCCTGCTATCTGTCTGAGGTATATCGTGGCGGGATAGACGCGGTCGCTCGCGGACAGTTTGAAGCTGCAACTGCGCTGAACATGTTACCGAGGCAAATGTATACAAGGATAATATTACCTCAAGCTTTTCCACTCTGCATTCCAGGAATGGGAAACTATCTGATCGGAATATTCAAAGACACTCCGATGCTGTCGGTCATCGGCGTCACTGAACTGACGCGCGCCGCCAATTCTATTGGCGGCGAAAGTTATCGGTTTCTAGAGCCGTTTACTCTGGTCGGCCTCATATTCCTGGTGATCTCCCTTCCATCAGCAGGATTGGTGAAGCTGGTCGATGGTTATGTTCGGCGCAGGCAAGGAATGTAGAGATGCAGGGCACGTCAGCACTGCCGTTGAAGCTCTCTGGCGACCAGAAGCCAATCGTCAGCTTCCGTGACGTCACCAAATCCTATGGTTCGCTCGTCGTATTGGACGAGCTGAACCTCGATATCGCAGCGGGCGAGACGGTGACCATTATCGGGCCTTCGGGTTCTGGCAAGACTACCGTTTTGCGGGTGCTTATGACGCTCGATCCCATCAACGACGGGTGCATCTATGTCGACGGCCAACCTCTGACGCACATGGAGCGAAACGGGCGGCTCGTGCCGGCAGATCAAAAACACATCCGAACCAAGCGATCCGACATTGGAATCTGTTTCCAGCACTTCAATCTGTTTCCCCACATGACGGCGCTCGAAAATTGCATGGAGGGCCCTGTCCAAGTCCTCAAGCTGACGAAATCCGAAGCGCGCGACCGCTGCATTGAGCTCCTTGAGATGGTTGGCGTGCTAGAGAAGAAGGATCAGCATCCTTCGCGGCTTTCAGGGGGGCAGCAGCAACGCGTTGCCATTGCTCGTGCGTTGGCGATGAGACCGAAGGTAATGTTGTTTGATGAGGTGACGTCCGCTCTCGATCCGGAAGTGATCGGTGAGGTCACCCAGGTGATACGCAAGCTCGTCGCTGAGCACAACCTCACCATGCTCCTAGTGACGCATCAAATGGGCTTCGCACGCGACATATCGGATCGTGTCTGCTTCTTCTACCGCGGCAAAATCGAAGAACAGGGATCCCCCTCAGAGCTGTTTCTCAATCCCACCAAGGAACGGACGCAGCAGTTCTTGCGGGCGGTCAAAGAAGCCGACTGATCGAGTTTTCGGGCCAAGCGCGACTTCAATGGATGATCTGCTGCGCCCCGGCACTCGCTTTGAAGTTCGAAAGCCATCAATTCCATTCAGAAAGTGGCGCCAGATAGGACTTGCTATGGTTAATTCTCCATCCAATGAAACTGACATTCCAGAACTATGTCAGTTCGACGCAGAAACGCTTGCACGGTTATATGGCAGTGGCGATCTGTCGCCCGTAGAAGCAACAAACGCCTGTCTACAGCATGCAAGCGAAGTTCAGGATAGGCTGAATTGCTTCACGTTCGTGGATGCCGACCGAGCTCTCACTGCTGCAAAAGCATCTGAAGCGCGTTGGCGGGCTGGTGAGCCACAGTCACCTATCGACGGCGTTCCAACAACGCTCAAGGACATCGTTCATGTCGAGAACTGGTCCGTCCGCTTTGGCAGTGCAACGACCGACACAACACCTTTCACGAAGGATGCGCCGGCGGTCGCCGGCCTTCGAATGGCTGGCGCGGTTTTCATCTCTCAGACAACCATGCCTGAGTTCGGTTGGAAGGCGGTAACTGACAGTCCGGTCTTCGGTGCTACAAGAAACCCATGGAACGCTAACCTCACGCCAGGCGGCTCGTCCGGAGGCGCGGCTGTCGCAGCTGCCACAGGTGTTGGAGCGCTGCACTTGGGCACAGACGGAGGCGGCTCAATCCGGATTCCGTCATCATTCACGGGCATCGTCGGGCACAAGCCCAGTTTCGGTCGGGTTGCAGCCTACCCTCCCAGTGCCTTTGGAACAGTCGCACACATTGGACCAATGACCCGGTCGGTACGGGACTGCATCAACATGCTCCATGCTATGGCAGGTCGCGATTTGCGCGACTGGACTCAGCCGTACTTCGAATTCTCGCAGCTGAAGTCTGATCCGATATCTTGGGCGGGACGGCGCGTTGGTTACTGGAAAGCGCCGGTGGCCGGCAACATAAGCGCCGAGGTAGGCGGGACGATAGATGGTGTTGTTCAAGACTTGATAGCGGAAGGCGCCGAGGTACAGGAAATCACCTTGCCTTTCGGCGACGATCTTCTGGAGGTGTTTTATCGGCACTGGTACGTCGGTGCGGCAAACCGTCTGTCAGGATACTCTGAAACAACGCTGGAATCGATGGATTCCGGACTTGTGAAGGCTGCGGAAGCGGGAAGACGTTACAGCGGGGTAGATCGAATTTGGGCGGAGCTGCGACGTGCTCAGTTCGGAGCTGAAATGGACAGACTGCTGTCCAGTCTCGATGTAATTCTGTCTCCCACCGTGGCAGTCCTACCCTTCGAAGCTGGTCGCGAGACGCCTCTGGGAAGCGATTTCGACAGTTGGATCGAATGGGCGTCGTTCAGTTTTCCGATCAACCTCAGTCAACAGCCGGCCTGCTCGATCCCTGTGGGCTTTTCAAGTGACCACCTCCCGATTGGCATACAGGTGATCGGCGCACGCGGTGACGACACTGGAGTTCTGGGGGCGGCACTCGCGCTCGAAGAAATGTATCAGAGCGTATTTCTGAAGCCAGGCGCGCGCTGGCCTGTTTGACCACCATCACAGCGCAGGCGCGCAGATGCGCCAAGACAACTCAAAGGATAAGAGATGATCGCTGACCGACATGAGAGCTTCACCAGAAGCGAGTTCGAATCGCGGCTTGTACGTGCCCAGGCGTTGATGGGAGAGCACAAACTTGATGGCATTCTGCTCTCTTCGATGGACAACATACGCTATACCGCCGGCATCGATTCGACTTTTTGGGAAAGCTACACCCGACCATGGTTTGTGCTCGTTCCAGCCGAAGGTGAGCCCATCGCGATTATCCCTGAGATCGGTCGCGCAATCATGAAAACGACGTGGGTCAAAAACATCAGGTCTTGGCCGTCGCCTCGCCCTGAAGACGAGGGCACGTCCCTTCTGGTTGAAGCAATTTCTGCGCTCCCTCGGCGCCACGGAAGAATCGGTGCCGAACTTGGCATGGAGTTGCGCATCGGAATGCCAGTAGCCCAGTTCCTTGACTTGCGAAGCAGACTGCAAGGTGTTGAAATCGTAGACGGATCACACCTCATTTGGCTTTTGCGAATGATCAAAAGTCCGGCGGAGGTTGCCAGGATTCAAAACGCTATCGATATCGCCGGCGTCACTTTTGCCGATGTCCCTAACTTCATTCGGATGGGAGACAGCGAACGGACCGTTCAGCGGGAATTTCGTGGACGCCTGAATTCTGCGGGTGCCGGTGCCATCCCAGCGGTTATCGTTCGGTCCGACCTGGGCGGTCCGTTTGAAATTACGGGTGGGCCACGCGATCGTCCGATCGCTGACGGCGATCTGCTTTTCATTGACACCGGAATGACGTTTGACGGGTACTATTGCGATTACGACCGCAATTACCGCGTTGGAAATGTGACTGACGCTCTCCTTCGAGCACACGAGCAGGTCTGGAAGGCAAATGAAGCTGGCCTCGCCGCAGCAAGGCCTGGCGTCGTTGCGGAATCAATTTTTGCGGCTATGGCAAGCGTCCTGTCCTCGGACGCGGAAGATTTGAACAGCAATGGCAGAATGGGACATGGTCTGGGGCTTCGGGTGACTGAGCCGCCTTCCATCCGGCTCGGCGACAAAACTGTGCTGGCACCCGGAATGGTTCTTTGTATCGAACCGGGGCTCGAATATGAGCCTGGAAAGATCGTGCTTCACGAGGAAACAGTTCTTATCACCGAAGACGGTGCGCAACTGCTCACCCCAAGAGCACCGCGCGATCTCCCAACGATCAACTGACCACTTGGCCGGCAGCGGGATAGTGGTCGATGACGACGATCCGACCACGATCCGCGCGCAGACCGGGACGGCGCCTTCGTAAAAATTTCACCGCGAGGTCGGATGACGCCGCGGGTGTTTCACCGACGCAGTGGTTTTGGGATAAAAATCAGCCGCAGGAGCGGTACTGTTTCGGAACGGCTGAAACCCAAGCTCTGTCCCTCCGCGCTGATCCAGCGCCATGCCTGCAAGGAGTGCGGCGTAGATATGTACGGTCCAGTCGAGCGAGATCACTCGTTCAAGGGATTGTCCTTCATCCAACCCGAGCGCTTCGAGGAGAGCGGCTGGACGGCGCCCGGCTTCGCAGCTTACGTGTCGTCGATCACCAGCCCTGTGCAGATTGGCCATCCGGAAACGCCGTGGCAGAACCCGACAGGCCCAACCGCCCGGCTCAGACCTTGACCCCGCAGATCGGCCACCGCAGCCATCAGCCTGGCGCGCCCGGTGGCGAAGCCGTCCTCAATCCGGGCGATGGTGCGATCAACCTCCGTCTCGGCGACCAGCTCCCGTTGGGGCGCCAGCGCGGAGAGCTGCCACTGACCATGAAAGTCGGCCAGTGCCGCGCCAGCAGCCCGCAGATCACCGGGCCGCTCGCGCACTGGGCCGCCGTTTCGATCGACCCGTGATCCTGCTGTGCGTTCGCTGGTATCTTGCCTACAATCTCAGCCTACGTGATCTGGAAGAGATGATGGCCGAGCGGCACGTCGACCATTCCACTGTCCACCGCTGGGCCGTGCATTTTTCGCCTCTGCTGCTTGAGCGCTTCAACCGGAGAAAACGTCCGGTCACCGGCAAGTGGCACGTTGATGAAACTTATGTCCGGGTGCGCGGTCGCTGGATGTATCTCTACCGCGCCGTCGACAGCGTGGGCGATACGGTCGAATTCTTTTTCAACGAAAACCGTGACCTGCCGGCGGCCAAACGCTTCTTACGGAAGGCCCTGCAGCGCCATGGCAGGCCGGAACGTATCGCCATCGACGGCAGCCAGACCAATCACGAGGCCATCCGATCTTGCGATCTTGAAAATCGCCTGCGGCATCGATCGTGACGAGCACTGAAGTCGATCAGCATCCGCAAGAGCCAGTATTTCAACAACCGCATCGAACAGGATCATAGGCGCATCAAGCGCCGCGTCCGGTCCATGCTCGGCTTCAAGTCAACCACAACCGCCGAAATTATCCTCTCGGGCATCGAGATGGTTCATATGATGCGCAAACGACAGGCCAGGTTTGCCTACAGTCCCACGCCCTCCATTGCCAAGCAGTTCGAAATGCTCGCCGCATGAGCGCCGCGTGACGCTCAACCTGCCCTTGCGACCTCAGCTGGACTTTGCGACGGAACCGCCAGCCAGCGCTTTGCGCAATATGCAATGGGCCGACCATGAAGGTGAGAGTCTCCTTGGTCCGTGGATCCGTAGTTTCCTGTTGGAGAACCCTGATTGCCGCACGCATTCTTTCCCGCAACACCCAAGCCAGCTACCGCGACACGCTTACACTGCTGCTGCCGTTTGTCAGCAAACAACGAGGTTGCGCTATCGATCGTATGACAGTGGAAGAGCGCGCCGGCAATTGTCCGCAAATTCCTGGACTGCGTATTCCGATGAAGCCGGCCATCGATTCCGATTTGAAGCCGGCCAGTCATTCCGATTTCATTCCGGCCGGTGTTCCGAT
>NZ_JAMYPQ010000044.1:0-18139 GCF_040320455.1 Mesorhizobium sp. M0698
CGTAGAGGAAGCTTTCCCGGTGATGGTGCAGGCACCATTTTGCCATGATCGAGCCGCCGCGCGAGACGATACCCGTGACCCGGTCGACGGTCAGCGGGATGTAGTGCAGCCGCACGCCGGCATGGATGGTGAAATAGTCGACGCCCTGTTCGGCCTGTTCGATCAGTGTGTCGCGGTACACCTCCCAGGTCAGATCCTCGGCAATGCCGCCAACCTTTTCGAGCGCCTGGTAGAGCGGCACAGTGCCGATCGGCACCGGCGCATTGCGCACGATCCACTCGCGGATGTTGTGGATGTTGCGCCCGGTCGACAAATCCATCACCGTATCGGCGCCCCAGCGGATCGCCCAGACCATTTTTTCGACCTCTTCGGCCATTGACGATGTGACGGCGGAGTTGCCGATGTTGGCGTTGATCTTGACCAGGAAATTGCGACCGATGATCATCGGCTCGCTCTCAGGATGATTAATGTTGGCGGGAATGATTGCCCGTCCGCGCGCCACTTCGTCGCGGACGAATTCCGGCGTGACGAAGTCCGGGATTACGGCGCCGAAGGCTTCGCCGTCGCGCGGCGCGCTGCCGCGCAGGATCTCGCGGCCGAGGTTCTCGCGGATGGCGACGAACTCCATTTCGGGCGTGATGATGCCGGCGCGCGCATACGCAAGCTGGGTCACCGCCTTACCTGCCTTGGCCCTGAGCGGCCGGTGGCGCGCGGGAAATTCCGGCGTCAGGCGCTCGCCCGCCACGAATCCATTGTCTTCCGGCCGGACAGGGCGGCCGTCATAGGCCTCGATATCGCCGCGCGCCGCAATCCATTCGTGGCGAAGTCGGGCGAGGCCCTTGTCGATGCTGGTTTCGACAGTCGGGTCGGTATAGGGGCCGGACGGATCGTAGACGGTGACGGGCGGTTCGCCCGCCGTCGGGTGAACAGAGATTTCGCGCATCGGCACTTTGATGTGCGGGTGGATGGTGCCGGGCTTGTGAATCTTGCGGGAGGCGGGCAGCGATCCCGTCGAGACGGCGGGGGTGAGGGCATTCATCTTGAGGCTCCTTTGCTCGTTGCATTGGAGACCCAGTTCTGTGCCGGAAGGATGAAAAGACGCTTCTGTCGACCTGCCGAAACAGGACCTCGGGCATAAACTCCCGCAAAGCGCTTGCACCGTCCCTACGCCAGTATGAACTGGATCAGGTTCAACGGGTCACTGCGCCGCGAAAGCCAGCAGTATCTCAGCCCCTTGCCGGGACTCCCCTGGTGAATGCTTCAGGTTGAACGGGCGAGCGCTATCTTGTCAAGCGCATTCGGGCCGCGGCGGTGATCGTCGGGCGATCGTCTCGGCCAGGCGCAAGATCGGATGGAGCGTCGCCTGAGAATCGTCTGTTCCTCGATCAGCCTCGCTTATGCTCTGGAGCTTGTTTTCTCGCGCCCGAATTTCCGCGGGGATGGCTGAACGGAGGCGATCCATTTGCGATTTCAAGTGCGTCGGGCCGCACCCCACAATCGCTCAACAAGTTGAACACGTCCTGACCCGACTGGGCCTTCGAGTTTGGAAAACCTGGCCGGGGTACTGCTGGATGGCAGGGTCCGTCAAGCGGGCGGAAGGGATGAGGAAATGAAAGAGCTGCAGATCAAAACACATAATCGAGCGATGAATATCGCCTGCGCGATCATCCGGACCAGATCTGATATGAAACATCGTCCGGCCCCGAGATCGAGGCTCCAATCTCGTATAGCTTCATGCGACGTTCTCTTGGAGTGTTGCGGGATTGGTCCGCTCAACCGGATCTCGGAGCTCAACCCTTTCATCCCATTAGAATGAGCGTTCAAAACGCAGGATTCCGCTGACACTGCTCTTCTTGTTGGCGTTGGTCCAGGTCACGTTGGAAGCGTCCACCTTGCCGACGGCGAAGTTGCCGTAGCGGCCATAGTCGAGTTCCGCCGTAACTGTGAAATCTGGAAGAAACGCATAGGCGACGTTTGCAGCGACACCATGGTTGTTGAGCTGATCACCGGAGAGCTGAAGGTTGAACGAAGTTGTCTCGTTGAGCTCGTAAGCGGCGCCAGCCCAGAAAGCCCAGTTCCCGCCCCAAATCTTATAGAAGCCGCGACCATGAGCGTCGATCGCGTTCATGGAGTCGTCGTTGAGCTTGCCATTGGGACCGTAGCCGAACATTCCGAACAGCAACAGTTCGTTGGTGACATTGATGTCGACACGGACCTTGGCGGCCACCGATTCGTAGTTGCTTTCATAACCAGCAACGCCGGTGATCGCTCCCCAGCCATGTGTGTATTTCAAGCCGCCGACTATGTGCGGATCGTAGTTGTCGATTGTGCCGACCACGCCTGAGCCTTCTTCGAGCGAAACCACGGCCGAAAAGCCGTTCCCGGCGTCGAAGTAGTACTGGACCACATTGGTATCGAAAGCGCCGTACGGAACCGGCGTCTGGTTGAGTACGTCACCCGCGCCGCCAATAAACATGTCGAAGGCCGACCAGTCCTTACCAACTCGGAGGCCACCAAGCTGAATCCAGGCGAAAGTCAAGATGCTGTCTCCGTTGAAGGCATAGGACCGAGAACTGTCCGAAACCGACGTGTGGCGGTTACCGAAATCCACGCGGGTTTCGGTGTAGGTCTTCAACGTGCCGAGTTCGGTCTCCTGGCCGGTCCAAGCTTTCAGTGTGAAGCGCGTATTGTTTTGCCATGTACCCTGATCCTCACCAGTCCTCACATCTGAGGTTCTTGCGTGGTCAAACAATCCGACATGGCCCAAGCCGACGTCGTAACTAACATAGCCGCCGATGCGCAGGCAGGCCTCGGTGCCTGAAATGTAGACGTAGCCCGAGCCGTAAACGTCGCAGATCTTGACGTACTCAGTCGGGTCAGGCTCGGCGACGGTGGTCACCGCGCGAGCGTCGGAAACGGCGATCAGTGCCGCAGTTGAGCCGAGGAGGAGGCTCCCAATGGTCATTGTTGATCTCCGTCTAAATAGTAAAAGGAATCGAGACCGATAAATGATTTTTGCTAAGCAAACGATTGATAGCGCATCAAGCTGAATTCTGGGAGTGTTGCTGCACCTGTCGTGCTAACGCTCAGGAGAAGTTAGAATGTGATTGAGACTTGTTGTCACATATATTAAGTAGTTATGACTCCCAGGCGGTCGTACAACATTTTTGTACAATCACCCTTTTCACCTCCGCGGCGGGCCTCACAAAGGGTACTACTGCAAATGACGTGCCACCCTGACGACCCAGCTGCGGCTTGAAGCTCAACTATGCGGGCGGACCTTGGTTCGCGCTTCCGTTCTTTTGCCTTGCGGATCCACCCAAGCACGAACGGCAAACGTTTCGGCTACGGTTCGTCTGTTCGCTTCGGGACAGTTTGGCTTAATGGCGACGGCATTGTTTGCTTGAGCCCCGCCGTTGAGGCATCATGCGGCGGCCACCGCTCGGTACGACGCCGTCACTTTGGCGAGCTGATGGTCGATAACCACGCGCCGCAGCCTTGCACCACTGAGTCGGTAGGCGCCAGCCTTGGCATTGCGGCGGACCTGACGGTCGCGTCGAGCAGGTTTTCGTGCTGAAAGCGGCGCGGCACAGCTAATGCTTCTTGCCAGCAATTCACACAACGAGCTCATCGAGACGGCAGAGATCATTATGGGCGGCGCTAGCTGGCGTGCAAAGTCTGGACCCAACACCGTATTGTCTCATCGGATGCGGCATCTGCGCTCAGAAGAGTCTCCCACGCGCAGATGAAGGGAAGGGACGTCGAACAAAACGGTGCGCGTGAGGGTTTCGGCGGGAACACCATCGTCAGTCGCTGATCGAGTGCGCTCAGACCATCGCTGTCCAGCCAAGACTGAACGGCGCCCATTGCTAAAAAATTTCGAGCCCAAAGCGGAACGGACTGACATAGCGCAAAGACGCAGGCGAGCGCAGCGGTAAGGTTGGATGTTATCAGCATGGGACGGTGACCGTTGCAGACCACGAAATTTCGAGAGGCCCGGCTGCCTTGGTACACTATCTATCCGGCTGTGTCGGAGTTCTCTGGGGCGGTCGGCGCCGAGGCTTACGTGGAATGGCTCAGGAACCTGCCGGCTGATGATCCGGTGTCACTCTATCTGCACGTTCCGTTCTGCCGATCAGCCTGCTGGTATTGCGGCTTCCCAACCACCATCACCCGCCGTGATGCGCCCATCCTCAACTATCTGGCGGCGCTGCGTGACGAGATCCGTCTGGTTTCGGAGCGAGTGCCGAAGACGTTGCCCGTGAGCGACATACATTTCGGCGGCGGAACGCCGTCTCTCATCGGACCAGCCGAGTTCCTCGCTCTGATGGAGTTCCTGCGATGCCGCTTCGCCATCTCGAAAACAGCTACGGTCGCCATCGAGATCGATCCACGCACGCTCACGCCCGAGATGGCGGAAGGCTTGGGAGCGGCCGGCGTGAACCGCGCGAGCCTGGGCGTACAGAGCTTCGATCCCATTGTTCAAAAAGCGATCAACCGAATCCAGAGCGAGGCCCAGACGTCGGCTGCCGTGGAAGTGCTGCGCCGGCATAGAGTAAGCCGCATCAACTTCGACCTCATCTACGGCCTGCCGCGTCAAACGGTGGAGTCGTGCGTCGAAACAGTGAGGGCGGCGGTCGCCATGCGCCCCGACCGGCTTGCCTTGTTCGGCTACTCGCACATCCCATCCCAAGTAAAGAATCAGCGCCTCATCGAGGCGGAATTTCTTCCCGACAGCGCTGCCCGCGCTGAACAGTATGCGGCTGTCGCCGTGACGCTGATTGCCGCCGGCTACCGACAGATCGGGCTCGACCATTTCGCCTTGCCGGACGACGAGCTCGCGCTGGCACAGGAAACAGGTCGCCTGCGACGTAACTCGTTGGGCTACTCGGCCGATACCTGCAGAACCCTGATCGGTTTCGGCGCGTCGGCTATCGGCCGCATCGGCCAGGGATACGTTCAAAACGAAGTTACACGGGATTCCTACATCCAGCACATCGCAGCTGGCCGACTGGCTACATCGAAGGGCCATCGCCTCACAGACGACGACCGCGTGCGAGCCGCAATTATCGAGCGATTAATGTGCGATTTCGAGGCTGACGTGCCGGCAATCTGTGTCGCCCACGGATCTGATCCGATCCGTCTTCGCGATTCGGCTGAGCGCTTGGCCATGCTGGCCAAGGACGGGATAGTGGACTTCGAAAACGGCTTTGTCCGCGTACGGCGGGAGCATCGCTTTGGGATTCGCGCTGTCGCTGCCGCATTCGATGTTTTTAGGGATGGCGTTATGTATATCCCGCAGCAGCTTAATGCGATGCAAAGCACGACATAGTCCGGCATCAATGTCTCCGCTTGGAACCGCCGGCCTACTTGCCACGCCGGCCGGGCGCTGGTCTGGCAAGTGGGCTTTCCGTTTGCCAATGCGTTCGTTCCCGGCCCTCACGGGGCGGCGAGTCCCTGCCGTGAGCGCCTCACCCGCGAGGCTACATGGCGGCCGTGGAGATTACCTCAGCAGCGGCGCCCGATCGGAAACCTTAGCACCTCCGCGCTTTGGCGTGGCTGCTTGAACTCTTCGACGGCAACCGCCTCAATTAGCAGGTCCAAGGCTTCGCGGCCCCTTTGACTCATCGGGTCATCCCCACAAAGGTAGTCATACGCTCGATCTAAATGCACTCGGGCGGCGGAAAAATCGCTTGTCATATCATAGAACCCTCTCTCCCCGCCCGCATTGCCGTCTACGAGGGGAAGGTAGTGCATTCGTCAATATATACAGACAAATTTGAATTATCGGAGATGATCATGGAGGTCGAGTTCCCTGACCTGATGCCGCCATCGAGCCCGCCGACGACGACTCGCTGGCGCTCGGTCGGTTCATAAATGCCGAGCACCCCGTCCCGAGACCACCTCTGACCTCCCTCCTTCGATGCTAGACGCGTGGAAGACATGGCTGCGCCGCCGCTGCGAGAAGGGCGTGTCCCATCGCGCGGCGGCTGCATAGTGGGCAGCCAGCGCCGGGAGCTAATCGGCAAAGCCGTGTGTGGCGATTGTTGCATAGCGGGCGCAGGCGAAACGCCACGCCCGTCCAGCATGTCCGATGCCGCGTAGGCCGCCAGGATCCCTGAGCGGAGTGCATGCACGATCCCGCGTGATGACAGTGGATCGGCACAGAACAGGCAGTCGCCCGCGGCGACCCAGCGGTCACCGGCGGCGGGATCGATCGTTGCGGTTCCCGCCGCCTTGATCATGCTGGCGGTCTCGATTGCGTTGGGCGGCACGAGCGGCGCGATGGACTGCGTTGCGGCTAAAGCGCGGTACCAATGTCCGGCTTTGCGCAGTTCGCTGCCCAGATCCGGATCGGTGAGGCACGCGCAAGTCGGCGCTGTACCACCAGCCTTCGGGACGCGCCTCGACGACCATGCTGCAATCGCCCGGTGCGCGGTCGAAAAAGCGTGTGTAGGCGGCAAGATGTCCGTGCATGGTGAGCTTGGCGCCGAAACATCGCGCCAGCCTCCAACTGCGACCGGTCGCCCAAACCACGGCGCGGGCAACGATAGCTTCATCGGCCAGCTTGAGCAGCCAGCCTTGATCGTCGCGCACTGCCGAACCCACGGCCGAGCCAAACCGCGTGTCCACACCTGTCGCCTTGGCCGCCTGCACCATCAGCCGGTCGAATCGCGTCCGGTCGAGCTGCCAGCCGGCACCTTGAGCGGAAAACATGCCGTGCCGCTCGCTGGGAACTTCATTGGCCCACACCGAAACAAGCGCACGATTTTCAACGAAGCCCGCCTCGGCGAACGGCGTCCAGACACCAAGCTGACGCAGCAGCCCATTCGCTACTGCCGGCAGCACCTCTCCCGGCTTTGGCCGATCATGCCTTCCTGCTTCCAGCAACAGCACGCTCCGCGCGGGTGCATCGTTGCCAACGCCAGTCCGGATGTGGTCGCCGCCGAACGTGATCGTCTCAGCGAGCTGGCGGGACAAAATGCCAACCTGAAGATAGCGTTGGCCCGGATCAGCGAGGCGGACTGAGGAAGACTTTAAATTCAAAAGGTGACACGCGGCAATAGTCGCGTGCCGCTGTAGCCCCAGGCTCCGCTTCACCGTGGGGACCGATCGGTCGCACTCTCAGCCTGGGGTTCTTCTCTGCCACCCATCATCGAATTTTGGTGGATTGTCCGTCTCCCGCACCGGTTTCAGCGCGATAGACAAGAATCGCGTTTTCTGTGCCGGCCGGGCTTCAATGACGGGGATGGCGAAAAGCTGAGTGCTCGGGCTTGCGGGCCGAGCTTGTCGGTCGCTCGATGGAAAGCGTCATCTGAGGCGCTTCCTCTCCCGCGTGCAACTGGAAGACACGCTCGTCCAGTTCCTTGTCCACTTCCGTCAGACGATGATTGAGGCGAAGGTAGTCCGTCCAGGTCGGCGTGCGGAACGTTTCCGTCCAATGCATAGGCTTCTGCAAGTTCCGCTGGAGCGTCCAATTCCGAGCACCGACCCGGCTGTGTACATGACGCCGCTGCCGCATGAGGTCGAGGAAAGCCTCGAGATTTCTCTCGGCTATCAGATATTCGACCTTGACCACGATCGGGCCGCTTCTCGGCTTCAGATTGAGAGCGACAGCCGGGGCATCGAATTCCTCCAGAGGATCGGGCTCTGAGTCGCGGCGCTCGCGAAGAGGAAACAGAACGCCGGCTGCAGCGACGAACATCAGGGAGGCAGCGGAACCCTCCAGCGCCAGGGCCAGCGAATGGTTTTCGGCCACCGTGCCCCACACCCAGCTGCCGAGCGCGATGCCACCATCTATCAAAGCATAGTAGATCGAGATGGTGCGCCCCACGACCCAGCGCGGGCTTGCCAGCTGCACGCTCACACCGACCCCTGACCAGGCGGTGACCCAGCCCGCGCCGCCCAAAGCGAGTGCAATTGCCGCCACCCCGATCGAAGTTGTCAGTGCCAGGGAAAGTGAGCACGCCGCGCAGGCGACGCAGGAGAGCCTCATCAGCCGCTCCTGCGACAAGCTCCGTCTGAACAGGCTGTTGGAGAGGCCAGCGAAGACGGCTCCGGTCCCGAAGCCGGCCATGAGCGCGCCATAGGCGAGCGGGCCTCCTCCCAGCTGATCGCGGACAACCACCGGCAGCAGCGCGAGTATGGCGATGCTCGCCAAGCCAAAGAGGGTTCCGCGCGCGATCGCGGCCTTGATTTCCGATGACATCGCCGTGAAGCGCAGCCCGTCATAGATCGCCGTCCTCATCGACTCGCGTGGAAGAGGGGAAGAACGAACCTTCCACTTGCAGCGCCAAATAGTGGCCAAGGGTACGAAATAGGTGAGCGTGGTCACCGCGAATGCCGCCATAAGGCCAAACGAGGCAACTACAATGCCGCCGAGCGCCGGGCCCACAGTCCGGACGGTATTGAATCCAACAGAAAGCAGGGTGACGGCAGCGGGAACATCTCGTCGATCCACAATATCGCCAACCGACGCTTGCCAGGCCGGATCATTGAGAGCACCGCCGCTTGCGATCAAGAAGCTGAAGCCGAGGATCATCCACGGACTGACAAAGCCCAGCGCCACCGATGCGGTCAGCATCGCGGAGGCAGTCACCATAAGGCACCGACCGGCGAACATGACCCGGCGCCGGCTGAAATTGTCAGCGAGAGCCCCGGCGAAGACAGACAAGACGAAGGCGGGCAGGTTCGATGAAGCCTGAACCAACGCAACCATCAGATCGGAAGTCGAGATCGTTGCCATCAGCCAGCTGATGGCGACAGTCTGCATCAACCAGCCGAGGCTTGAAACCTGCGTGGCGAGCCAGATCGAGCGAAAGGTGGGCTGCAGAAGTGGCCCAAAGGTCGTTGGTGCAGCCAAATCTTCGTTTGATCCAGCCACCCTACTCATTTTGCGATCCTTTGCTTTCCGTTATTGTCGCTTCCCATGTAATCTAGGCTGAACCGTGGCGGCTGGAAGAATAGATGGACCCATTTGTCTCCGACGATGTGGCCACAGTTTCTCCTGACCAGTGGTCTGGCGGCCGGGACGCAGACATGGGCCGGCTCACTCGCCTTCGACGACATGTTGGTGAGCCGGAATTCACATGTCATTTGAGGCATCATGCTCGTTCGACGCGCTGCCGAGCGATTTTTCGCGAAACGTTACCCTGTTCTTTTGTTGGAAACTCACTCATCAGCGGCGTTCGATGCTGAGTGTGGCTTCCGAAAAGTGAGGACGCTTGCAGATCTTTGACAGGATCAGTTCCCTGATAGATGCACACGATTGCCAGGCCGCGATCGAAGACGCGCGCGCCCTGCTCCTTCAGTTCGGACAAAAGTCTGATGCGCTCACACATGCGATCGACGAGTTTCTGCTCGACCTGATCACATTGGCTTTCATCGTCGAATGTTACGGACGCGGCTTTGAACTTTTGGCGCGAACGCTTGCCCGCAGAAGGCTGGCGAAGGTCAGACTGTTGTCGGGAGGGGTCGGCCGGGCAGAACGGGTTCCAAAGCCTGATGGCTGAACCGGCGATCGAGCCGCGTTCCATTAACGACGTGGCGACCGCCAAAAAAAGGGCATCGGAAAACCGAGGCCCTTTAGGTGTAAAGTCAAAACCTTCAGAGGGGAACAGCTGATACCATGGAATGGGAGGAAACCATCGCGTGCATCAGCTGTAAGCTTAATGGCTAAAAGTTGTGCAATGCGCAAACACATTTTGTGCAATGCAGCTATGCAGTAACGCAAAGCCTCAAGTTGCAAGATCGATTTTGGAAATGTTTGCTGCTCGTACGGTGATGGGCGAGATCCTTAAGCGTATGTACGGCGGCATGATGGACGCTTGCAAGCAGCCAGACAAGATTATCGCGAAGCTAAAATAAGAGGTTCGATCCAATCGGCGATGCTCAATACCCGCGCCATTCTGGTTCAGCCGGGCGTTACATCGCCTCGCCAAGTTGAGGATGTATTGGTCGCGAGCAGCCGCGCGCCAATTTGGAACCCACCACCATATGCAACGATTGGGCACTGTCCGAAGAAGGCCGAGAACGGTTGAAAGTGCGCTAGATGGAGATATTCTGAATTGGAACGGGGGCCTGGTTCATCGCCAAAGCGAGACATGGATGAAAAGCAAATCGCGCCCAACGCCTGATCCAACCATTGCAACGGAAGTCCCCTGGTCGGAAAGCCTAACCGCATATGATGACAAGCATTTCGAGCTCTATTTGAAGCTCATGGACGCTTGCGCCGACAGTGCCAGCGAAGAGGAGATGGCGCTGGATGTACTGGGTATCGATCCGGTCAATGAGCCAATCCGCGCCCGTAAGGCCCTTCGCAGTCACCTCAAACGGGTGCTCTGGTTTATGCATGAGGGCCATAAGGAACTGCTTCCAAGCCGGCCGCCTCAATAACTGCGGCGCCGAACAAGGTTGCCCGAGAGATCAGGTGGCGCCCTCGGGGGATGCGAGGACACTTGAAAGCCGCAATCGGGTTATCATCTCCATACTGCGTGTGTTCGGCTCCGCACGGCAAGTGCCCTTGAGTCGAGGAGGAATGCACATGAGAAGAAAGTTCATCTGGAAGCCTGCTGACCGATCCCTTGGGGCCCATAGTCGGGTCCCAAGTTGTTCCCGACGAGCGTTGCGAGGGGCGGATGCAGGACCAGCCGGAAATCGAGCCCGGGCGTGAAACGAAGTCAACAGGTGCGACGTTCGGCCTGCTGGGTGTGGCTGTGTTGGCCGTAGGCGCCTTCATCTGGACCGGCTTCGGCGAAGGCATCCAGCAGGGCAGGTCCAACGTCGTTCGGACTGTCATCGACAAGAGCATGCAGCGCCTTGGGCTCGGGCAGGCCCCCAACGCTCTTATAGAGGGCGAGTGGTATCTCTCGGTGTACTACGGTCCCGACTTTACGGATGTCACCCCCGTCGGCCTGGGGCACCCCCTTCAAGGTGACATTCACGTCGGCCCCGGATTTGTCTGGCACCTACGAGAACGTTGCAGGGAGCGGCTCGGTAAGCGGCTTTGAACGACCCGGTCAACTCGCAATGACCTACTCCGGAGCAGATGGGATGTCCCATGGAGTTGCCATTCTCCAAGACATTCAGACCCACCTTTCTTCCAACAACGTCGAGCATGATTACGTGGGAGCCGTTTTGGTCCACGCTTGCTATAAGGCGGACACCCAGCAGTGCGATGCCGCCAAATCACGCAATATAAATTCTGCAGGGCGATTTTGTCGAAAAACAGGGAACCCGACAAGGATCCTTCCCTCAAGGGTTACTCGACGAACCATGTTCGGCTTTTCAGAACGATCTGAAGCTGAAGCTTAGCCCGACGGCACAGCTTTAGGCACGAAGGCGCTCACCAGGGTCGCAGCTCAAAGAGAACGGCGCCCTTCGCCGGGGGCCGTCCGTTCCGCATCCCGCCTGACGGCGGCGCGTTGCTGATGCTCCTACGGCCGCCCTGTTGAGCCGGTCTCAGGGCCACGGTCTTTCTCCTGCACCGATCTGACTTGGTCCCGCTGGCGGGCATTTAGGTGCTTCCGTTTTGTACGCTCTTCTTTCTTGGGCCGCTTCGCGGCACGGCTGCGCCGACATGGATGTGCCTAGCGGCACCTCTCCTATGTAGCGGGAAGAGAGGCGCGCGGCCCTCTCTCCCCAGCAAGCCGCCGCGGGCGGGTTCCCCCATCTTCCTCCGCTTCGCTAGGTGCAGACCGGGAAGACCACTCCGCCCCCGGGACTTGCCCCCCCTCGCTCCCCGCTACTCGCCGCGAGGCAGGGGTTCAGGGGACCTGAACCCATCAGGTCAATCCCTGAAATCAACACGAGCAAGTCCATGAATACCGCTGTTATCACTATCCCGCCCGCAGGTAGGGCCGAACTGGCCGCCAGCATCGAGGCCCATGGCCTCATCCATAACCTTTTGACCCGCAAGGCCCCGAAGGGAGCCAAGTTCGAAGTCGTCGCCGGAGGGCGGCGACTGGGGGCGTTGCGGTTGCTGCTGGACGAGGGCCGCACCGTACAGGGCGTGGCTGTGACCAAGGATTATCCGGTCAACCGCTGGCTTGAAGACATTACGGCAGTTGCCGGCCATTATGCGTTTCTCCCTGAAGTCGACCTGCCAGATTTACTCAACGGCTTAGGCTACCGAAGCCTGGGGATGAGGATCTGGAGGGCATTGCCCAAACAGCGCGAGAGCACTGGGGAATCGGATTGCGACCGACCCCAACGTAGTTGCTCTGCTGGAGCAGATCGGCGTCGTCGTGGCGAGCGAACCAATGGAAACCACACAGTTGGATGGGCTAAGCAGGTGGGGATCTGATCGTCGCCCACACGTACTTCTAGCCGCCGACAAGCAGTCATTCGCGCGAAGACAATTTGATGCCGCGCACGAGTTGGCCCACCTCTTGCTGCACCGTGCAGTGTCCGAGGATGAGCTTGTCGAGAACTTCAAGCTGATCCAAGACCAAGCTCATCGGTTCGCTTCAGCGTTGCTTCTGCCGGCGAGTCAGTTCTCGGCTGAGGTCACTAGTGCCTCGCTTTGGGAGCTGGAGCGTCTGAAGGTTCGCTGGCGCGTGTCCATCAAGGCTCAGATCATGCGTCTCCAACGCCTCTGCATTGTCGATGCCGAGGGAGCGACCCGCCTTTATCGTAGCTACAGCGCCAAGGGCTACTCAGGATCCGAGCCCTACGATGACGTTTGGCCGCTGCAGCAACCTACGTTACTGGCTGATGTATTTCGGACCGTGGTGGATGACGGGGGCTGTCCAAGGAAGAGCTTCGGCACGATCTGCCGTTGTTCGCTCATGATGTTGAGAGCTTGGCTGCACTTCCTCCGGGCTGGCTCTCGCAAGAGCCTGCTCGCGTCGTGAAGCTGAAGCTCGTGGCGCCGACCCGCGGTGAGGGGCCGTCCGGCCAGCTCGGCGAGGTCATACCAATGTCGCGCCGACAATAAGCGACGTCCGCCAAGAAATATGCCGCAAGCGAAACAGCGGTGGTGTGCTTACATATGGGCAAGCTGCCGTTGAGATAACCGTCTGCCTGTGCCTAGGCTGCCCTATAGCCGACAGGGAAAATGCGCTGGTGTTTCTTCTTGTAGATGCAGTAAGTGAGCAGATCGTAGGTGTTTGAGAAGCTGTGCAACCAGAATATATGGGGTTCGCCGTTCGCATCATAAAAGATGCTTTCGCCTTCGCCTACTGGACCCCGTTTGCGGTTCGTTGCGTGATCGCAGATCGCGGAATAGGCAACTGTGGTGGTGATTCCGGGAAAGTGCTCAGCTAAAGCTATCGATCTTGGAAAATGTGCCACATTGTCATTCCCCGCCTTCTCGCAAATATCTCTGTGATACGGATGCCGACTGACAACGCCGAAGGCAGGAAACTCCGGGTCGCGTTCACAAACCATTTGCCAAAGTGTTGTTGTAAGTGTGTTCCCATAGCGCTTGCGAAGCTGCTCGATACTCTTCCATTCCAATGAGCAGTCCAGCGCTTCCGGTCGAAACCTTCCTCCGAGAAACAAGAGATGGCGTCCGCCATAGTTAGCTTCTGCTTCCCTTGCCTGATGGAATGTTGGGTTCAGCGTGGACTCGTTGTCGCCCAGAAGCAGGGAGCGATGCCAGGGTAGAAGGTCATGTGTAATTTCATGTGCGATGAGGAAGCGTCGCTTTAGCTCGGCTACCTCGTCATCGATGAAGATTCTTTTGTCGCCTTCCTTCAACATTAGGATACCACGAAGGCCATATTGCTGGACTACATCGACCATGCGCTTAGCCGTGCTGGTGATCTCGTTCCCAGCCATTCGCGCCCTGTGGGCGATCTCATCTAATAGGCTCAAGTTCGCCTTGCTATAATAGGTAAGGTCAAGCTTTTGCAGCGCGCGCACCTGCTCGAGCCTTAATGGGGGCTCTGGATTGCCGAGATCACGTAGCAAACGTGATATGTGCTCATGGATATCTCGGCGCTCAAAGTTCCCGATTATCGGCTCAATCGCAGACATGGTCATCCATTCTTCTTATCGATTGACGCCAGTACCTTAACGAAATCGTTGAGGTCGCGCCTTTCAGCCTGGCTTAGTTTCGATAGGTCGTCTGAACTCGCAGCAAAACGATGCACCGCTTCGGTGAGATTGTCATTCTGCGCGGACGCCGCCGCAGTCAGCAGTCCTACAGCACGTGCTGAAACCCCAATAAACTCGGCTAGCTGATGAACGGTACGCGGGCCTGGAACATAGTTGGGATCCTTCTCCACCTGCTCCAATTCCGCCGCATCAACACGAATTTTGGCAGCCAACTGCGCAATGCTTAAACCGTCCTTGCGTCGAAGCTGATGCACCAACTTAAACAACACAGCAGATTTCTGTTCGGGGGCAGCCGAATTAGGCTGCCCCGCAGTTGCTTGATGACGAGACTTCTCCTGCATAAGACGCTCAAGCGGAGCTGCGTCGCGGAGCGGGAGCCCCACGTCGCAATCGACATCCGGATCATGTTCGATATGGCTGCGCAGCCAATCGGCAGTGAAATGTAATTTCATGGTCGACTCCTCTTGTTAGTGTTGCACGGATAGGAAAGTCGCAGCATCCCTGCTGGAAAGCTCGAAGTATCTAAGTCCTTTATGTACTCCTTCGCTATCCGTTCCGAAATCCGTCATTCCGATCGCATCCCGGTAGAAAACTTCTGCGCCACGAAGTGAATGCAGACCAATTCGGCCACCAAATTCCTCTTCTAGGCTCAAGCTGACGGCCGTACCGATGAGCACACGGCCCGCGCCCTTGTAAGTCGGGTCAGCAACCAACTTTGGTCGGTTCCATGGAGCCGTCGCCAAAAACTCCACGTAGATCAGCGGCGCTCGCTGATGCTCGGGGTGGCGACTGAAGCAATCCTGACCGCCTTTGCGCGTCATCATGATGGCTTGGGTACTGCCACCACATTCAAGCACGAAGAAATCGAACAGGAAGGGGTCGTTCAGCGCAACCAGCGCCTTCTTGCCCCATTCCCAATGGGCGTCTTCAGCATTGACCTCTGCTAACGTCTGAAGGGAAGCCTTAGCCTCCCTCCGACGCAACTCAAAAAGAGGTCGCCAGCGTCCTTCGATATGCGCGAGATTCGTGCTGTCCAAGCCATGATACAGGTGTGCATCTTCGTACAGGCCTGTGGCACGATTTTTGAGAAAGACTCGATCGATCAGCCCTTTCATAGAACCATAAGCTCTACTTTTTCTGATTTATCCGCGCTTTCGACGAACACCTTTTCGCCCCGCGCCAGTCGATCATCGACTGATTTGTAGAGCCGCAGCGCTTGGCGAACGAGTGCGGTTTTAGACAACCCTTTTTCTTCACACATGGTTTCAAGGACGCTCATTTCTGCGTCCGACAAATTAAGCGTCATCGTACGCTTCACAGGCGCTTCTCCCTAACCAGCACTCTCCATGTAGCTATAAAGTCCATACCTGTCAATCAAAAAACAATCATTAATTAGCCAATTAATAGCTAGACATTGGCTAAAAACTCCATATATGATTTGTGCAGAATGAGAAACAAGGAGGCTTCAATGCCTGACGTAACGAACTTTACATATAAGCTGGATGGTCGCGTGATCGCCACCAATGACGCCATAATCTCAGGTCGCGAGGTCCGCACCATCGGCGGGCTCAATCCAGCTAGCGGTTATATTCTCATCCAGATTGCGGACGGGTCGACGCGTTCGATCGGGCTTGAGGAGCCGACCGACCTGCGACAGATGCCGCAGCCTGAGTTCCTTTCATTCGAAGGTGATCGGACCTTCTCCCTCACCGTCAACGAGCGCGGCTGGGAATGGGGGGCGGCCAAACTCTCCGCAGCTGACATCTACCGTTACGCCAGCATCGATGAGGAACTCGAGCTAATCCTGGACAGCGCCGGCGACGCGGTCATTCCCGCTGATGGCGAGGTGACTCTGGGCGGACAGGGAGTCGAGCGCATCCGCAGCCGCGAAGCGAAGACGGTGGTCATCAAAGTCAACGGGCGACCGCGTACGGTGCCCAAGAAAAAGCTCAGCTATCGTGAGGTTGCACTTCTCGCCTACCCTGACGCCGACTTCGAGAAATTCAAGTACACGATAACTTACCTGAAAGGTGTACACGGCGCGGAAGGTGATCTGGTGGAGGGCGAAAAGATCGAAGTCAAGAATGGGATGGTCTTCAATGTCCGCCGATCTGATAAGTCGTGATCCACATCTGAAGCAACTGCTGGACGAGGGGTTTGAGCTTGAGATGCGCGACCTCGTCCTCCTCGTTCACAGCGTGCCCTATGTGAAGCGGGACATGTCGCTTGGTCGAGGCACACTTGTCTGCACTCTGTCGCTGGATACGGAAGGCCTGACCTCGACTCCACTGACGGACCACACCATGTGGTTCGCCGGCGAGACGCCTTGCCATCGCGATGGCACGCCAATGACAAATATCATCCATAATAGTCAGGAAGCGACTGTGGGGTCGGACATCAAGGTCCACCATTATTTCTCGTCGAAGCCAGAAGGCACCGGCCAGTATGCCAACATTTACGACAAGGTTGTCACCTATGAGTCTCACCTCGGTGCTGCTGCGCGGTCTCACGACAAGACCGCCAACGCGCGTACAGGCGTCACGTTGGCCAGTGCGGAGGACGATAGTCCCTTCGCGATTCCCGATTCTGCGTCAGTCCGCTATGGAATCCTCGCCGCCAACCGCAAACTCAGGGGCAGCATCGCGATCATCGGCCTCGGCGGAACCGGTGCCTATCTGCTCGACCTCGCCGCCAAGACCCGTGTTGCCGAGATCCACATCTACGATGACGACCAGCTTCTCAACCACAATCTTTTCCGTTCGCCTGGTGCTCCCGAACTGGTGCTAGCGAAGAATTTCCCCCGCAAGGTAGATTATTACGCTGCGCTCTACGCGCGCATGCACAAGGGCGTGAAGCCGCACACCACTCGAGTGACGGCTGACAACATTGACGAATTTTCAGCCTATGACTTCGTATTTGTCTGCGTTGATAAGGGATCGTCGCGGCGCGTGATTGCCGAAGGGCTGGTTCGCCTGGGCATTGCATTCGTCGACACTGGCATAGGTATAGGGCTGGACGACAACACGCTCGACGGTTGCGCAAGGGCAACGTTTATTGCCCCTGGCATGCCGTGGGCGGAAGTGGCTACCCATCTGTCGTTCGGTGACGACGACGAAGAGGCCGATGTGTACGGAACCGAAATCCAGATCGCCGAACTCAATTCTTTGAACGCGATTATGGCGGTCATGCGCTGGAAACGCTGGCTGACCTTCTATCGTGATGAGCGCAACGAAAGGAACGCGACATACATGATCGAGGGCAACAATATCACAAACCGGGTGACATGATGGCTCGGGTGGATTGTCTTACAACGGTCTTCGTCGAAGACATTCCGGAACAACTGGAAGACGGTGTCCTTTACGTGTCGCGCGAATGCCACGTCGCGCTGCATAATTGCGCGTGTGGGTGCGGCGAGGAGGTTTCAACACCGCTCGTTCCGACTGAATATGACCTCATTATGGAAGACGAGGGAGCCTCGATATGGCCGTCGATCGGCAATCACGACTTCCCTTGTGGCTCGCACTACATCATTAAAAGCGGCCGCATCCAATGGGCCGGCAAGATGTCTCGCGCGCAGATCGAAGCGGGCCGCGTCCATGACCGTCTGCTCAAGCGCGGCGCCCAGCCGAAGGGGCTCAGGGCCATCGTCGCATGGTTCAAGCGCCTGTGGATCAAGTTCATTGGCTAATCAACGTTTGCCATGGGGTCGGCCGCAATTTGCGGTCGGGCTGGCGCCGACACGGCTGTCCTCCGATTGGCTCCAAGTAGGTCTAGGAAGCCGGTAGTCGTTGATGTTGCAAATCTGAATGAAGGGCAGGTTTCAGGGAAACGGTTACCTGGCGGCGTTGTCCAAATGAGGCGCGAAGCCCGATCTTTCATCCAGGAGCACCCGGACAACGCCGAAACTCGCTCGTCAGGGCCGGAGATCGCTTCGTTTTCTGTGAAGTCGGTCGATTAGGGATTCATTTTGGTCGGTACCCATCCAATTCTGAATGAGTTGTGTGCGTCAAGTTCTGCAAAATGGCGTGGCATTGCGGTGACGTCGGCGTGTCCGCCGCGCAGCCCCCGTGTTTAGCGG
>NZ_JAMYPQ010000045.1:0-15693 GCF_040320455.1 Mesorhizobium sp. M0698
CATGGCGCGATCCCCCGATCGTTCTCGGAGGGATAGTCGCAGTCGCGCTAATATACGTCACCTGTCCGATCGGACAGTTGACGCGCCTTAAGGATGGATTAGACGCCTGCGCACCGCCTCGACGACAGCCTGCGTGGTCGTAGCGACGCCAAAAGCCTCGCGAGCTCGCGTTGAGTGCCATTTTACGGTGCGCTCGGTCAGACCGAGAATCTGGGAGGTTTCGGACGAGGTCTTGCCTGCTGCGGCCCACAAAAGCACCTCCCTTTCCCGATCGGTCAGCAAACCTTCATCGCCGTCATCATTTGACAAAGCCTGAATCGACATCCCGGCATATACCGCCATGGTGACTAGCTGTCCCTGTTGGCGAGGTGACAAACTGCAGCTCTTTGCAGAGGAGGCGAATGATAGGACTGACTGCCAGTGGTGGACGCTGAGCATCGGCACAGCGAAGCCGCTCCAAATGCCAAACTCCGTTGCTTCGCCCGCAACGCGTCGGGAGCCCTCGGTACCGGACCATTTTCCCGGGACTTCTGACCATAGGAACGGCTTCAGAGTTTTGGCTGAATAGATGCAAACGCCGTCAACAGTGGCATGCTCGGCCTCTACATAGCGTTCGAACCAGCCTGCCGGCCAACCGTTCAATTCCACCATCGGCGCAAGCTTTTGGCCACCGAGTGGAACACCGCTCAGGATTAGATGCTCGAAGCCGAGATCTCTCACCGTTTCAAGAAGATCGCTCAGAAGCGGCCCCGTCGCCGAATGCTTCCTGCAGCGTTCGACAAAATCAAATACGTCTGCGTCTATCATCCAACGGGTCCCCCGCCCCTGATAACCAGTCGATATAAGTATAGCCTAAATTAGTAATATCGATCATCACATTTCAACTAATAGGATTTGAGAGGGCCAGCAATGCTGCCCCCAATGGTGGTCAAGCCCATAGCCCTCCAACCAGTGCGTCGGTGGGGCTCGAGTCTTGTCCAAAGCCTTAGTGTCCGACAGTCGATTGGAATCGGCGAAGTTCGCCAGCCGGTGAACGAGGGCCGGAAAGGAATTGGCCGGCGACGGTCCCCCATGTTCCCCATCCGGATCAACTGGCGCAACCACGGCAGATGCATGCTTGAGGGTTAGGACGTCGATCGGCGCGTCTTGGCGGGCGAGAAGAGAAACGAGCCGCTCTCGACAAGCTCCACACGGAAACGAGGCGGCCCATTTAACGGCAACGCTCCGATGTCCCTCGGCCGAACGCCAACGGCGCCGTCGCCAGAGGCTCATTGAAGCCGCACGGCTGGGGCTGCGGCCATTTCCTTGCCGACCCGCGCGACCTCCTGGCGCTCCAGCGTGGCCACAAGGTGTCCATTCTCCTTTCCAGGGCTTAGCCTGTCGCAAGGGTCGTCTACGCCAAGCCGCCGTTCGGCGGGCCAAAGCAGGTGCTGGCCTATCTCGGTCGCTATACACACCGCATCGCCATCGCAAACTCACGGCTCGTCAGCATGGCCGGCGGCAAGGTCATGTTCCGCTGGAGAGACTATCGGCATGACGGCAAGGCAAAGCTCATGGCGCTCGACGCCCACGAGTTCATCCGCCGGTTCCTACTGCAAACGTTGCCGGACGGCTTCCGTCGCATCCGCCACTACGGCTTTCTCGCTAATAGCCATCGTGCCATAAAGCTCGACCTATGTCGCAGGCTGCTTGACGCTCCGCTGCAGGAGAGTGTCGCAAAGGGTGTCGAATGGGACACCGCCATCGCCCTCTCAACAACTCACCGCTGCTCCTGTTGCGGAGGGCAAATGATCACGCTGGCCATCTGGCGATATGGACAAGCGCCTCCTCGCCCGTTCTGGCGTGACACATCATGATTGCGCCGAATGCGCCAGGAACAGGGAAGTCCAGCAGCGGACGTCATGCGTGCCGGCAGATCCCTGTCGACTAGCACCATGCAACGCGACTGACTGGATCGTTCAGCGGCCACCTTGGCGTCAACATCAGGCCGGACCATCGGCATAACGCCCTCGCAAGCGCCGTCCAGGAACCTTCCGCTGCCCGGAACCATAGCGTTCGGCAGCCAACCTTCAAACCGTTCGACCAGCCGGTTCCGATACAATCCCCATAGCGCCATACCATCCCGCGGCTCCGTTCAATCCGGCTTGCAATGAGGTCCGACACCGAGAGAGCGCCCGTGTCGTGCATGCGGACCTCACAGAAGCCTCCAGATTCCAGTGAGGCGTGGTTCATGATTCACTTGAGGAACTATCGAAAGACCGAGAGCCTGGCGCCGAAGGCCAGCGGTGGCCGCCGCCATTCCAAGCTCGACCCGCATCGTGCGTTCCTGCTTGGCCGTGTGGCCGAGAAGGATGACATCACCATGCCGGAGCTTGCCGCCGAGCTGGCCGCTGCTACAGACGTCCAGGTCGCTCCTGCCTCGATCTCGCGCTGGCTCATCAGGAATGGCTATCGCTTCAAAAAAAACGCTGCTGGCCAGCGAGCAAGATCGTCCCGACGTCAGCAAGGCGCGGCAGGAGTGGCAGACCAGGCGCCAGCCGCGCATGCGGCTTGAGCCACATCGGCTGGTGTTCATCGACGAAACCGGAACCACTACGAAGATGACACGTCTGCGCGGCCGCTGCCTAAAGGGCCAACGGCTGCGCTCAAAGGCACCGTTCGGGCATTGGAAGACGCAGACCTTCATCGCCGGGTTGCGCTGTCATGGGCTCACGGCCTCTTTTGTTATCGACACGCCGATAAACCGGCGCATCTTCGAAACCTATGTCGAAACGCAGCTCGCTCCGACGCTGGCAAAGGGCGATGTCGTCATCCTCGACAATCTCGCTGCCCACAAGAGCCCGGCCGCCGAGGCAGCGATCCGGGCCAGAGGCGCATGGCTGCTCTTCCTGCCGCCCTACAGCCCAGATCTCAATCGCATCGAAATGGCATTCGCCAAGCTCAAGGCGCACCTGCGCGCAAAGGCCATCAGAACCATCGACGCCCTGTGGCAGGCCATTGGCGATATCTGCAATCTCTTCTCTCCAACAGAATGCAGAAACTACTTCGCAGCCGCAGGGTATGGACTCACATGAAAGTCCGCCGTTCTAGTAGTGCTAACGACAGGACGGGCGGAGGGATGAAGATGCGCCCGCCAGTCGATTTCGACCTCACCCTCGTCCAGTTGGTCGCGCCAGTGGCGCAGCGAATACGGCGAGAGCTTCAATGCGGCGGCATATTCGCGAACGCCCATACCGCTCCAGTTCATCGCTTCAACATGCATCGCCCAGAACGCCTGGACAGCACGGTTGCGCACATCCGTGCTCACCGCAAAGCGCAGCCGAGCGCGGCTTTTCTGCCGCTTCGCTCGCTCTTCCAGGCGATTCTGACGGCGCAATTCCGCCTGATATTCCGCCTGCTTACGCGCTGCGTCGTTGCCCGCAAAGTACCTCAGCCAGCGATCGAGCGTGTCCTTCGTCAGGCGATGCACACGGCAATATTCCGTCCGAGTCAGACCGCTGCGCTGCCACGCCTCAACGTGAACCACCCAATAGGATTGTCGCGCCTTGTTCTCGAAATGTCTCAGATTCACCGGAGATCCCTCCATGCACCGAAAGAACCTGGACGCTTACACGTGAGGACGGGAGACAGGGACAGGGACAGGGACAGCAAGATAAAGCGAGCTTACGCTCGCCCTCGCTTCGCTCGTAAGTGTCTGTCTGCACATTGTTTTTCTTGACCATCCCGACGTCAGGCGGAATGACGTAAGGTGCGGGGGCTCACGGCTATCGGCTGTGCTGTTGATCTGAAAAGCAAAGATGCGATGCCGTTGCGATGTGCGATCCGCTGATCTACGCCACAGCAAGTCTTTGCGCGCCATAGCACGCTCTGCGTTCCGGCCGTCTTGAAGCGTGAAATCTGACACCTGATGATGATAGCGACAGATTCCGGGTTCGCACCGGCCGGACGCGGCGCAGCAGCGCGCCGGCCAGCCGGCGCACGCTGCCCTTCGTGCGCCAGGTCGAGATCGCCATCCGCAAGCAAGGCGGCAATCCCAATCGCATGGGTGGAAGCGGCCGTGCCGGGAAGGGGAGTGGCCGCTTCAACGCTCGCGGCCGAGGCGGCAAGATGGCGGCAGGGTTGCCAAAGGATGGTGGCGGATGGCGGCAGGACTCCAACGGCATCCGCTTTCGCTCCCGCCGCATCGTGGTAAAGGCACGCGTCGTCAAGCTGCCGGGGCGAGGGAAGGCGAGCGGGCGCGGCCAAAAGTTCGTTACAACGAGCAAGGCGGTTGATGCGCATCTGCGCTACCTCCAGCGCGACGGTGTGACCACGGACGGCGAGAAGGGCAGGGTGTACTCGGCCTTCGGGGACGAGGCCGACGGCAAGGACTTCGTCGAGCGCGGACGCGGTGACCGACATCAGTTCCGCTTCATCGTCGCGCCGGAGGATGCCGCGGAGATGGAAGACCTGCGCTCCTTCACGCGCGATCTCATGCGGCAGATGGAAGCCGATCTTGACACGCGCCTCGACTGGATCGCTGTCGACCATCACAACACCGGTCATCCGCACAGCCACGTCCTGGTGCGCGGCGTCACCGGCGACGGCAAGATCCTGAACATCGCCGGCGACTACATCGCCCATGGCATCCGCCATCGGGCAAGTGAGCTGGTCGAACGGGAACTGGGGTTACAGAGCGAGATTGAGGTTGCCCGCAAGCTGGCCAACGAGGTCGGGGCCGAACGGCTGACCCGGCTCGACCGCATGCTGATCGCCGAACAGCAGGAGCACGATCTTGTCGATCTCCGGCCCAATGCCGGCGACAGCTACACCATTTCCAGCAATCGCTATCTGCTGATTGATCGGGCAAAGAAGCTGGAGCACTTCGGCCTGGCGAACGAGCTCGAGCCCGGCCGATGGTTCATTTCCGATCGGGCCGAGAGCACGCTGCGGGCGCTTGGCGAGCGCAACGATATCATCAAGACCATGCACCGGGCGCTGGAGGAGCACGGCCTCGCCCATGAGCGGAGCGCGGCCCAATATGTCCTGCACCGGCAGACCATCACCGAGCCGGTCGTCGGCCGTGTGCTCGCCAAGGGGCTCGCCGGCGACGAGATGATCGACCGTCTGTCGCTCGTCGTCGATGGCGTGGACGGGCGCACGCACTATGTCGAGACCGCGGATGCGGCAAAGCTAAATGACGTTCAGCGCGGCCATATCGTGGCGCTCGATCCGATCCTGCCGAAGGAAGAGCCGCGCGCGGCCGACCGCAATATCAGCATCGTAGCGGGCGACGACGGCGTCTATCGGCCGAGCAGACACCTGGAGGCGATCCGCGAGACGTTTTTGGAAGAGGGCAAGGACCCGGACGCCTCTGTCCGTTTCCATGTTCGCCGTCTCGAAGCGCTGCGCCGGGCCGGCCACGTCGAACGCATCGACGAAGACCACTGGCGCATTCCAAAAGACCTGGCCGAGCGCGGCATCGCCCACGATGCCCGCAACCGCGGCAAGGACTTCACCATTCGGGTGCTCTCGAGGCTCGATCTTGAGGCGCAGATCGGCAGCGACGGTGCCACCTGGCTCGACCGGGAGCTTACGGTCAAAAACCCCGTGCAGCTGGTCCGGTCAGGCTTTGGTCTCGACGTCGACAACGCTCTCGACAAACGCGCTACCCAGCTCGTCAGGATGGGCCATGCCGAACGCGACGTGACGAGCCGGACCATCACCTTCTCGCGCGGGAATGTAGATCCTGAAACCTTTCGAAGCGATCCAGAGGGTTCGACCCCCTCCCGGCAAAGGCGCAGCCCGCCAGCCGGAAGCGAGTCTTGCATGGGCGACGGCAACGCCGCTCGTGAAGCGTAGACAGCGGATGCTGAAGCCATGTGTCAGCCTCGAGATTATGTGCATGCGGAGGCCTTCGGCGTGGGTAGCCCGGGGGCAGCATCGTCGGAACCGCCAGGGGCGAGGTTCTGGCGGCTCGGCCGGGGTCTTGGAGCAGGGCAAAGGCATGGGATGGGATCGCCAGGGAACCTGTGAGATCCCGCCCATGTCCACAAGCGAAGTACGCCGGAACAGGGACCGCCGGTTGACCACGGGTCCAGGCTCGATGAGCGTCCTCCACGCTCATCGGGAGCGCCTCGGCGAGCACGAACAAGGGAGGCGCATGTGGGGCCTGTGACCGAAACTATAAGGGAGCAGGTATGCGTGAGCGGGAAGTCGTAGCGCCTTCATAGTAGCCGTGAAGACGGGGAACTGGGCTCACCGGGACCCGACGGAGCGAAGGAAGGCGTCATGTGTAGAGAACCGTTGACCTGAAACATGGGAGGGGCTCTGAACCCCACAAACCTGTCTACGAACCGACAACGGATAGCCGAACTGGCGAGGACGAAACGGGGTGTGGCGCTGTGCTCGCTCCACCATGTCATCGATCTGGACTGGATGAAGGAGGCCTACCGGCTGACCCGCAAGGATGGTGCCCCTGGCATCGACGGCGTCACGGCGGCGGACTATGAGGTGAACCTGGAGACCAGACTTCTGGACCTCCTGGAGCGCATCAAGTCCGGCCGATATTGTGCGCCGCCGGTCCGGCGGGCCTATATACTTGCGGATGGGTCGCAAAGGATGCTCGGCATTCCGACCTTCGAGGACAAGGTTGCGCAACGCGCCATTACGATGGTGCTGGAGACCGTCTATGAGGAGGATTTCTACCCCTGCTCGTATGGGTTCCGACCGGGCCGCTCGGCCCATCAGGCGCTCCGCAATATGCAGAACGTGCTGTGGGCAAAGCGGCTCTATTGGGTGATCGATCTCGACATACAGAAGTACTTCGACTCGATTCCGCACTCTCACCTCCGGGCGTTCCTCGACCAGCGAGTCACGGACGGCGTCATCCGACGGATGATCGATAAATGGCTGAACGCAGGAGCCGTCGAAGACGGTCTTCTGCGCCGAACGGCCGAAGGGTCCCCGCAAGGAGGCGTGGTCTCGCCCTGCCTCTCGAACATCTTCCTGCACCACGTGCTGGACGAATGGTTCGAGACCGAGGTGCGGCCGCGGCTTCGTGGGGGCTGTACCATTGCCCGCTACGCTGACGATGCGCTCATGGCGTTCGACAACATCGTCGACGCCCAGCGTGTCCTGGCAGTGCTGGACAAACGTCTTGGACGGTTCGGGCTTACGCTCCACCCCGACAAGACGCGTCTCGTCGACTTTCGCCCGCGAAGGACGGAGAGCACACGGCATCCGGAGACGGATGGCACCAACTTCGACTTTCTCGGCCTGACCCATGTGTGGGGACGGTCGCGCAGAGGCAATGGTGATGCAAGTCACGGCCAAGGGCGGTTTTGCTCGTGCGCTGGCTGCGGTAAGTGACTGGTGCCGGAAACACCGGAACTGGTCGATCCGCGATCAGCATCGCCATCTCTCGTCCATGATGCGGGGCCACTTCGCCTATTATGGCGTCGGGGGAAATGCTCGGCGATTGCGATGGTTCGCCCACCAGGTCGTGAGGATATGGCAGAAATGGCTATCTCGGCGAGATCGTCAAAGCGTGTTCCGATGGACCCGCCTTAACGAAATCCTGAAACGCCATCCGCTGCCGCCAGCCAGGATTCTTCATTCGTTTGCCACCGTGAGCGAAACTCTACCATGAGGAACCGGATGCGGGAAAACTGCACGTCCGGGTCTGTGAGGGGTGGGGGCAGTAACGCCCCCACCTACTCGGCATTCGAGGCGGCGGAACGCGGCGGGGGCCGCCAGATGGGCGAGATCGCCGAAGAAGCTCAGCTTGCCCGTGGTAAACGCCGTCTGCAGTTCCTCCAGGAATAACCGGCGAAACAGGCGCGACATCACCCGCACGGGCAGGAAGAAGCCGCGCCGGCAGGCGACCCGACGCGTTCCATCAAGGGAGATGCCGCCGCCCGGCACGATGCAATGGATGTGGGGATGATAGGGCAGGTTCTGACCCCAACTGTGGAGCACCGCAACGACTCCCGCCATGAAGACAAAGATCATTGTCAGTGAACTGAGGCGACTTTCCGTTTTGAGGATGAACTTCCAGACTCGGTACCGCCGCGGATGTAACGGCGCGATCAGTGGCCCAATAACGAGGATCACGATGTCGTAGATCCCGAGGATGAGGCCATTTACAATATCGTTGAACATATCGAGCGGTTTGAACATATAGCGATCCGATTAACGGCAGAAAAACGGCGCCTAAGTATTATCCCTGTCACTCGCTTTGTCGATTTTGGTTCGTTTCAGACGCGGCGCAGGGATAATCGCCTTGCCTGGTCGGACGATGGGCGACGGCATTCGCCCCGATTCCTGCAGCGAGGCGAGTTCGCACTCGATGCGGGCGCAGATCGGCAGCAGTGCCTTGCTCGCCTTGCCCATGCCGAGGTTACATCCTGGCGAGACTGTCCATGCGCTAGATGCGCCCGCTGGTGACCGGCTGCGGCTTCACGCCTTCATCTCTGACCGGCAGATCAAGCGGCCGGGTCCATGGAATTGCGGGTTCCACGCGGAAACGATTGCTGTGTAGCGCTTCAGCATACCATCGATGGTTGCGCCAGATGGGGTGAGCTTCACGCTTGCCCTAGATGTGAGCTTTCGGGAGGTTGTCCATTCGGACCGGACCGAGGAGACCGGAGTTACCACGCTTCAGAATCCATCGGAGGGTCCGAATGAACATCCACAAGAATGCCCGTCTCACACCGCTGCGTCGAGAGGAGATGGCGCTGTCGGTGATAGAAGGCGCTTTTTCCAAAGCCCATGCGGCGCGGGTCTATGGCGTGTCGGCCAAGATCGTAGCGCGCTGGGTCGAGCGCTATAAGACCGAAGGGCGGGCCGGCATGGTCGACCGTTCCTCGCGGCCTGCCCATATGCCACAGGTCACCGGTGCGTCGATCGCCGAGCGCATCGTGGCGTTGCGGCGGCAACGTTGGACCGGCAAGCACATCGCCCATGAGGTCGGCGTCTCGCCCGCCACCGTCAGCCGGGTTCTCAAGCGTGCCGTACTGTCGCGGCTGAGCGATATCGAACCAGCCGAACCGGTCCGGCGCCACGAGCGGGAGAACCCAGGCGAGATGATCCATATCGACATCAAGAAGCTCGGCCGCTTCAGCCAGGTCGGCCATCGCATCACCAGCGATCCGCAAAAGGGCAAGTCGCGCGGCGCCGGCTGGGAGTTCGTCCATGTCTGCATCGACGACGCTTCCCGCATCGCCTTCTCGCAAATCCTGCCCGACGAGAAAAAGGAGACCGCCATCGCCTTCCTCAAGGCGGCGGTCGCCTATTACGCCAGCCTCGGCGTCGCGATAGCCCGCGTCATGAGCGACAACGGCTCCTGCTACAGATCGAAGGCCTTCGCCAAGGCCTGCCGTGATCTTGGCCTCAAGCACGTCAGGACAAGGCCCTATACGCCCAAGACCAATGGCAAGGCCGAGCGCTTCATCCAGACGGCGCTGCGCGAATGGGCCTATGCCATTGCCTACCCGACATCCGATCACCGCGCCGCTGAACTGCCTATCTGGCTCCACAGATACAATTGGCGTCGCCCACACGGCAGCCTAAGGTTCAAACCACCTATCAGTCGCCTCGCCCCAACCGAGGACAACCTGTTGAGGCTCCACACCTAGAGCGCCAGATCCACGATTGCCTGCCGGGCCGTGCAGACAATGCTGCGGGCATAGTCGAGGTCGACCGACGTATCGGCCTCGCGGTGATAGTTAGGATTTGGGTCGGCTGTGGGCTCGGCCCCCAGATTGGCAAAAAAATCCTCGCTGACAAGGACGGCGCCGTACCCCTGCTGGTGGAAAGCCGCGTGGTCCGAGCGGTTTATGGCGCCGTCGTAAAGCGTCCGATCCGGCGCGCCGTTCCAGCTCGTGCCCAGGTAGATTTGAGCGGGTGCCAATGCGCCCTGGCTGGCCGCAGCGTTTGCGAGGCGGTCCGCCAGCGGAATGCTGAGGTCGCGAATGGCGGGATCGGTGTAGCCGGCATGAATCTCGAAGAGGCGGTTGGGGTCGGAATTGTAGCCGATCATATCCATGCAGATGACGGCCCGGATCGGTGCATTCAGGGATTTCATTTTCGCCGCATAGGCTTTGGAGCCGACAAGCCCCGACTCTTCGGCGTTGAAGAAACAGAAACGCACGGTGTGCGTGAGCTTTCCGCGAAGAGGCCACAGATGGCGCGCGAGCGACAGAACGGCTGCGACACCTGAGCCATCGTCATCCCGGCCGGGCGCGGGGTCCGTCGCTGGAGAATAGCCCGGTTCGAACCCCGCGGTCGAGTCGAGGTGGCACCCAACGACGACAAGATCGGAACCATATCCCGCGATCGGGCAAGGCTTCTTCCACCAGGGATACCAAGGATGCAGCCGGAAGAGCTTTTCGACCCGCAGGCGGAGTTCCGCATCGGACAGGTCTTCGAACACCATTTCCTGAAACCGATCCGTGTCGGCGAGTTCCTGCATTTCCCGTTTCCACTGGTCCGGCGGAATGGGTAACGGCGTGTCGCGAAGGATACGCAGGTAGCACTCAAGGATCTCCGGCTTCACTCTCAGAACTCCTGCTCCCGGTAGGTCGGCTATGATGTTGGAGTGGGTCTGGCCCGCATGTGTGAAATCGTGCCTGTAGGCGCAGTAGCCGATTGCTTCGAGATCGGCCAGAAGCGCAGCTTCGGCTCGCTTGTTGTCGGCATGTGCGGAGTGCCGCGAGATCAGCGACCCATCCGCATCTAGACTCGCAACGCCGGTGTAGCGATCCAAGTCGTTCTCGTAGCTGGCAGTGACGGCGGAACATCGCGGCCGCAACATCCTGATAGTGTTGCGTTCAGCTTCATTCCTTACGATCGGCTCGAGAATGCCCTCCGGAAGTGCACTCAGATCGATTGAATCGCTGGCCTCACTGTAGCGGTTTGCGGGCCGAAGGAGATTCGGATCGGGAACGAGAAGCTCCGAATGGCCATGCGAACCATGCACATGGAGAGCCTGCGCGTCTTCATCAGGACCCAGCGCGATGAGCACTTGGCCCGCTTCCGCGTGCAGGATGGTCCGTTGGGACAGAGCCTTGCGGACTTCCTCGCTGTCTTCGTCGATGCGTGCCCATACAAGGTCTTCCGTCGTGGGCTCGTAAGGAAGCCTGCTGACCTCCACCCGGTTCATGGCGGCCAGCAACGGCACGTCTGCAGATACGAGAGCGATAAGCGCCCAGTCCTTGCCGTTCGCAGGCTGGAAATGCATGGGAATGACATCTTCGCGCAAGCCCAGGCGCTGAAGCGTTTCTCTTGGGCCGACAATGCGCACCGCCTCGGGAGATCCTCCCTGCATCATCATGGGAAGGAGCGCGATATGGGGTGCCGGATATAATCCCGCCCGATGCGCTTCGCCGCGAAGCTTTCGATCGGCGGACACCAGGGCTGTTGCGGGCGCCTGTCTGGAAAGGCCGGTAATCCGCCGGCGGCCATCGCCAAATCTGAGCGCCTCCGAAACCGGCGCGACCTTGATACCGCCCGCCCAGTCGGACAGGCTGGCAATTGCAGCATGGTCAAGGCTAGTCGGCGCGACCAAAGTAACGTCCAGCTTGTTTGCCCGCGCGGCGAGGAGCGCGGTCCGGGCTTCGGGCCAAAGATCGAGGCCCAGTAGCGTGCCATTCTCTTCGCGCAACTCTCCGGCCGACTGATCCAGCATCACGATTGCGCGTTCGATTTTCGGTGTCCTGGTCGTCATGATCGTCGTTCCCGTTGTGTGTTCGCATTCATGGCGTTTCGATGCCGTATCTGAGCCGGTCCAGATGTGCGTAAGTACCGAACCGGTGCAAAACGAAAAGTCGATCGAACTGACCCTCGGCAAGATCGGAAAGACCAACTCCGCCCAGGCCTGCTGCTATGTCGTCGACCGTGTTCGAGTGTCCCACCACCAATATTCGGCCGCCGGCATGATCGGCCCAGCAGTATCAGGCCGACGACGCCCTGAACGTCACCTGCCTGATACTGCTGGGCCGTTACACCGGCAGCCGAAGCCGTCGGAGCGCCCGTCTGCTTCGCACGGACAAAATTCGTGACGAAGACGGCGTCGATGCCGGCATCGACGAGCGTATGCGCCAAGGTTTGTGCCCGCGCCGCTCCGTCCGGCGAAAGCGGCGGATCTGCGCTGTTGTCGGCCTTTTCCGCATGCCTGACTAGGAAGACCGTCGTCACGGTGATGGGCCACAAGACGCCCCATATCCAGAAAAGGACCAGCATGCCGACCAGGAGCGTCGCGAGGATCCATGGCCGCCGGCCGCATGTTATGGCTTCGCCTATACTCACTTCGAACTCGCTGAACGCAAAGCCGGGAGAATGGTCGGGGAGCGGATGAACGCCGATCCCCGACTGGCTCCGCCGACTATTCGTCGAAATCGATTTCGAACCGCACGGTGCGAATGCGGCGACCCGTGTCGGCCCTGCCAGTTTCCGCCTGCTCTCCGCGAAGGACCCTCAGAATCTCCTCGATTGTGGCGGTCTGTGCGGAATTACTGTCCGCAGTCGCCTTTGCGGCTCCGACCTCCTTTGCCCCGCCCGCCATTGCCGGCGCCTCGATTTGTTTCGGCTTACCATCGGCGGCGTCGAATGACACCGGATAGGTCATGCCCCCTGACAATTCGCCATCCAGGAAAGTGAAGATCTTGATCTCGTTGTCGCCGTTGGCGATCGCGCCCTTGACCAGATCCGGATCCATCTGTTTGCCTGGTTCGATGGACAGCACTACTTTGCGCTTGTCACGTGCTCCCAATTCGAACTTCTGGCCACCCTCGGAGACAACGCGCATCTCCCAGCCAAGCTTGCGCATGAATTGCGGCAACTGGAGATCGATGTGGCAGACTACCGACCGCTTGAGCGGATTGCGGATGAGAATGAGGTGCTCGCGGAACAGCTCTACCAGATGCCTCAGGCTCGGCAGGACCGGAGTCACATTTCGTTGGCCGATATTGTTGTCGAAGGGGACGAATCGGTATTCAGGAATGGTTCCCGTGATGGTCGTGTCATTCCCCGGGTCCCCATCGGCATGGGCGATCGCCAACAGGCATTCATGCCCGACCTGGGTGGGTACGAAGGCAAACGGGCCTATGATCGTCGCACCGCCGGGCGCAATCGATCCCGATGCCGGTATTGTCGGCGTTGCCATCGCCGTCCAATCGTCGGGAAAAGCGAGGCCTGTTCCCGGCAGGCAGTGATAGGCGTCCACCCTGACATTGTTGGCCGTCTGCAGTCCGCGGTTCTTGACCCGCACATACATGAAGTTCGTCACCCCGACCACAGGGTGCTGATGTGTCAGGCCGCCGTCCGCCGAACGGCGTACCCACATATCCTGGCAAGACCAGTGGTTCGGTTGGTACTGGTAGTGGCCGTTGCGTCCGTCATCGATATAGACATCGACGTCGGGAGGATTGCCTTCGGTCCCAACGCTGTTTCCCTGTCCGGGGCTGGCGCCAGGTTGAAACAGCCCCTGCTTTTCGAACGCCCAGCGCACGACCTTGTGCAATGCTCCGCCGGCAATGCCCTTGAAGTCGGCCGTCGTCCGGTCGGCATTCTGGAGGTTTGTGACGAAGACTTCTGGGAACGCTGTCGTGGATGACAGGAGGCCGATCGCCTTGAAGATCAGATAGGCGACGGTTTGAGAAGCGCGCCTCTGCGTAGCAATGTCGCCCGCGTCTCCGCCGAGGGAGCGGTAGAGCCGGAAGAGGGTCGTAGACAGGATCTGCTCGCCGCGATACTGCGTATTGTATTGAGGTCCAAACCATGCCCATCCATCGGCGATCGCCCGGTCGTGTCGGCGGCCGATGGGCGTTCCAGCTTGAACCCAGGGAAATGTGTCGAAGCGGTCCGGCGCGTTGGATCCTGGATCGTTCAAGATAGCGGCCAGACTGTCGCCGGCGGAATGGGCAAAGCCGAAATTGGGCGAATTGACATGATCCCACAGGAGAGCGTGACCGAATTCGTGCCAGACGACACGGTTTGAGGTGGTCATGCCGACCGGCTGGTTCATCTGCAGGAGCGCAAACCGGAACTCCATGAGGCCATTGCCCATCACGTTTCCAGGGGCAGAGGCGTTCACCTCGTTACCATCGACGGAATTTATCCGGGCACGATGATCGACCGGCACCGGAAATGTCGTTCCGTCGAAATAGGAAGCAACGTCGAAGCCATAGTCCGTCATCGTCCGGAACAGCCGATCGCAATTGAAATATCCATTCACTGCCGAGAAATTGTCTGTGCGCACATCATAGTTGAATGCCCCGGCCGGAAGCGGCACGGTCGGCGGCGGGGCCGTCGGCAGATCGAAATCCACGATCGTGACATGTTCACCTGCAAGCGATTGCGGCGTGCCTGGCGAAAGCCCCCCGAGCACCTCCGAGGCCCGGAACGGATTGAGCTGGGTATTCGACGATGCCCCGGTGACGGCCGCGCCGGTCTGCGTCTGCGGATCCCGCGCATAGACGAGACCGGTCGCGCTGGCGACGAGTGCGCGAATATAGAGAATGGCGCCCGATTTCGGTTCGATCAGCGCGCGCCAATTGACGGGCGTCTCCCCTTCGACGCGCGAAGCCTTGAACAGCACCTCGTCGACGATATAGTGCTTGCCTTTCTCGATGGTGTCCGGCACGGGCGGCAGCTTCAGCGCGACATGCTCGTGATCGCCAAAACAGCCGCCGTGATCGTCCTCGGCGAGGTCCACGCGTTCGTCCGGTTCGTAACGATATAGGACTTGGCGCGGAATCTGCCCTTCCTTGCTCAGGTTCGGCAGATCGATTCCGAGCTTCTTTTTCAATGCGGCGCCAGTCAGCTTGCGCTCGGCATCCTTCGGCGCCCTTGCGCCAAGGTTGGCGATCTCAACGCGGTTGTGCATGGAAGACTGGAGGGACGTTACTCCCCGCTCGGCCATGTCGACATGCACGCCCATTCTGGCATTGAAGATCTGCAGGCCGGAGGCCAGTTGATCATACACAACGACCGTCGAATTCCCGATGTTCTTCTCTTCCGTCACTACCATCACGGGGTCGTTAGATCGCGACGAATCCGCCAGTCCTGCTTCATCGCTATCCAGGCGGGATTGCGTCAGTCCCATCTCGGCCATTTTTTCTGCAATGAAGCGGTTGGCGATCTGGATGGCTGTCTCCCCCACAAAGGCATCGGCCCGGCCTGACGGCTGTTCCGGTTTGACAAGAACTGCTTCGCCATATTCGTTTCGAATTAGCTGGTCGGACATTGTATTTTCCCTTCGGATCGGGTGTAATCAAAATAACTCAGGTATAAATTGACCCGCGCGTGTAGCATGCCGCAGATCCCTCTGAACGAACCACCTGCTGCGACGTATCGTACACGCCGGAAGCTTCCGAGAGTCGCTTTTCATCTCTATTTGCGTGCGCGAAGGGAAATTGGTTACCACGTCGAACCAGCAGCGAGTTGTCGATTCCAAGAATCTTGCGCACGCTCGCCAGCGCACGCTCATTCACCTCGATGTATGCGACGATGTACCACTCGCCGTTGTGTTCCCTGGCCATTCCCATCGGTTCGGCCCGCCATTTGAGCGCGGCATGGTGGGGCATGAAGTAGGTTTCCTGGATACCGCCCACCGCACTGAGAGCCTCATCGAGAGCGTATTCCATTACCGCGCAGCACAGCTGCGTCAGCGTGCCGCGCAACCCGGTTGAGCGTTTGTCGGGAACGACGAAG
>NZ_JAMYPQ010000046.1:0-15649 GCF_040320455.1 Mesorhizobium sp. M0698
AATCGCCCGCTTTTACCCGGCCGTGCGCTAAATCTTACCCGCCCCTGTGTCCGCCTGGGGGCCCATCGCCCAAACTAATCTTTCGGTTGCGCCCGGGCGCTCGGCGGCGCCCCCCCCGCCACTCCTTTCGCGTCGAAGGGAGGCTGCGTAACGCGAAGAGTGCGAAAACCTCTTTCCTGAGGGCCGCAAACCGGCCTTCAGGAAACGGGTTTTCTCCCGTTTCTGGCCCGCCGCCAATTGGCGCCGGGTGAAAAGACAAGAAGCCGCCGACAGGCGGCGGGCAACAAGACAGGGCCGCCAAGGTGGCCCGAGATGCAAGGCGAGCCGCGGCGAGGCTCGTCCCGAGAATTGAGCTAAGGAGCGACGATGGCCCAGACCCAGACTTTCAATGGCCGCAGACGCGTACGCAAGTTTTTCGGAAAGATCCCGGAAGTTGCGGAGATGCCGAACCTGATCGAGGTTCAGAAGGCATCCTATGACCAGTTCCTGATGGTGGAGGAGCCCAAGGGTGGGCGTCCTGACGAGGGACTGCAAGCAGTTTTCAAGTCGGTCTTCCCGATTTCCGATTTTTCCGGCTCCTCGATGCTGGAATTCGTGAAGTATGAGTTCGAGGGACCGAAATTCGACGTTGACGAATGCCGGCAGCGCGACCTGACCTATGCGGCGCCGCTCAAGGTGACGCTGCGCCTCATCGTGTTCGATATCGACGAGGATACCGGCGCCAAGTCGATCAAGGACATCAAGGAGCAGGACGTCTACATGGGCGACATGCCGCTCATGACCTTGAACGGCACCTTCATCGTCAACGGCACCGAGCGCGTCATCGTCTCGCAGATGCACCGTTCGCCAGGCGTCTTCTTCGACCATGACAAGGGCAAGTCGCACTCGTCCGGCAAGCTTCTGTTTGCCGCGCGCGTCATTCCCTATCGCGGTTCGTGGCTCGACATCGAGTTCGATAGCAAGGACGTCGTGCATGCCCGCATCGATCGCCGCCGCAAGATTCCGGTGACGTCGCTGCTGATGGCGCTCGGCATGGACGGCGAAGAGATCCTGTCGACCTTCTACAACAAGATCACCTACAAGCGCGCCGGCGACCATTGGCGCATCCCGTTCAACGTCGAGCGTTTCCGCGGGCTCAAGGCCGTTGGCGACCTGGTCGACGCCGACACCGGCGAAGTCGTCGTCGAGGCCGGCAAGAAGATCACCGCCCGCCAGGCCAGGGCACTTGGCGAAAAGGGTCTCAAGGCGATCAAGGCGACCGACGAGGATCTGCTCGGCAACTACCTTGCCGAGGATATTGTCAACTACGCGACCGGCGAGATCTTCCTCGAAGCCGGTGACGAGATCGACGAAAAGACGCTGAAAGTGCTGCTTGGCACCGGTGACGATGAGATCAAGGTCCTCGACATCGACCACGTCAACGTCGGCGCCTACATCCGCAACACGCTCAACGTCGACAAGAACGAGAGCCGCCAGGACGCGCTGTTCGACATCTACCGCGTCATGCGCCCCGGCGAGCCGCCGACGCTGGAAACCGCTGAAGCCATGTTCAACTCGCTGTTCTTCGACAGCGAGCGCTATGATCTGTCGGCCGTTGGCCGCGTCAAGATGAACATGCGCCTCGAGCTCAAGGCCGAGGATACCGTGCGCGTGCTGCGCAAGGACGACATCCTGGCCGTGGTCAAGACGCTGGTCGAACTGCGCGACGGCAAGGGCGAGATCGACGACATCGACAATCTCGGCAACCGCCGCGTGCGCTCGGTCGGCGAGCTGATGGAGAACCAGTACCGCGTCGGCCTGCTGCGCATGGAGCGCGCGATCAAGGAACGCATGTCCTCGATCGAGATCGATACGGTGATGCCGCAGGACCTGATCAACGCCAAGCCGGCGGCTGCCGCCGTACGCGAGTTCTTCGGTTCCTCGCAGCTGTCGCAGTTCATGGATCAGACCAACCCGCTTTCGGAGATCACCCACAAGCGCCGTCTTTCGGCGCTTGGACCGGGCGGTCTGACCCGCGAGCGTGCCGGTTTCGAGGTGCGCGACGTGCACCCGACGCATTACGGCCGCATCTGCCCGATCGAGACGCCGGAAGGCCCGAATATCGGCCTGATCAACTCGCTTGCGACCTTCGCGCGTGTCAACAAATACGGCTTCATCGAGAGCCCGTACCGCAAGATCGTCAACGGCAAGCTGACCAATGAGGTCGTTTACCTGTCGGCTATGGAAGAGGCCAAGCACCACGTCGCGCAGGCCAATGCCGAGCTCGACAAGAATGGTCATTTCGTCGACGAATTCGTCATTTGCCGCAACGCCGGCGAAGTGATGATGGCGCCGCGCGAAAACGTCGATCTGATGGACGTGTCGCCGAAGCAGATGGTGTCGGTGGCCGCGGCCCTGATCCCGTTCCTCGAGAACGACGACGCCAACCGTGCGCTGATGGGCTCGAACATGCAGCGTCAGGCCGTGCCGCTGGTGCGCGCCGAAGCGCCGTTCGTCGGCACCGGCATGGAGCCGATCGTCGCCCGTGACTCGGGCGCCGCCATCGGCGCCCGCCGCGGCGGCATCGTCGACCAGGTGGACGCGACGCGTATCGTCATCCGCGCCACGGAAGATCTCGATCCCGGCAAGTCCGGCGTCGACATCTACCGGCTGATGAAGTTCCAGCGTTCGAACCAGAACACCTGCATCAACCAGCGTCCGCTGGTGCGCATGGGCGACCGGGTCAACAAGGGCGACATCATCGCCGACGGCCCGTCGACCGAGCTCGGCGATCTGGCCCTCGGCCGTAACGTGCTGGTCGCGTTCATGCCGTGGAACGGCTACAACTACGAGGATTCCATCCTCCTGTCCGAGCGCATCGTCGCCGACGACGTCTTCACCTCGATCCACATCGAGGAGTTCGAAGTCATGGCCCGCGACACCAAGCTGGGGCCGGAGGAGATCACGCGCGACATTCCCAACGTCTCGGAAGAAGCGCTGAAGAACCTCGATGAGGCCGGCATCGTCTACATCGGTGCGGAAGTGCAGCCGGGCGACATCCTGGTCGGCAAGATCACGCCGAAGGGCGAAAGCCCGATGACGCCGGAAGAAAAGCTGCTGCGCGCCATCTTCGGTGAAAAGGCCTCGGACGTGCGCGACACCTCGATGCGCATGCCTCCGGGAACCTTCGGCACCGTCGTCGAAGTGCGTGTCTTCAACCGCCACGGCGTCGAGAAGGACGAGCGCGCCATGGCGATCGAGCGCGAGGAGATCGAACGCCTCGCCAAGGACCGCGACGACGAGCAGGCGATCCTCGACCGCAACGTCTATTCGCGTCTTTCCGACGTTCTCGTCGGCAAGGAAGCGATTGCCGGGCCGAAGGGCTTCAAGAAGGGCTCGAAGCTGTCGAAGGACACGCTCGACGAGTATCCGCGTTCGCAGTGGTGGCAGTTTGCCGTGGAGAACGAAAAGCTCCAGAGCGAACTGGAAGCCCTGCGTGGCCAGTACGACGATTCCAAGAAGGCGCTCGAGCAGCGCTTCATGGACAAGGTCGAGAAGGTGCAGCGCGGCGACGAAATGCCTCCGGGCGTCATGAAGATGGTCAAGGTCTTCGTGGCCGTGAAGCGCAAGATGCAGCCCGGCGACAAGATGGCCGGCCGGCACGGCAACAAGGGTGTCGTGTCGCGGATCGTTCCGGTCGAGGATATGCCTTTCCTCGAGGACGGCACGCATGCCGACATCGTGCTCAACCCGCTGGGTGTGCCGAGCCGCATGAATGTCGGCCAGATCCTGGAAACGCATCTGGGCTGGGCTTGCGCCGGAATGGGCAGGAAGATCGGCGATCTGATCGACGCGTACAAGACGGCGGGCGACATCAAGCCGCTGCGCAAGACGCTTGAGAGCTTCATGCCTTCCAACGACCGCAACGAGCCGGTCCGCGAATATGACGACGAGAGCATCGTTCGCCTCAGCGAGCAGATGCGCCGCGGCGTCTCCATCGCGACACCGGTGTTCGACGGCGCGCACGAGGCCGACATCAACATCATGCTGGAGCAGGCGGGCCTGCACACCAGCGGTCAGTCGCAGCTCTATGACGGGCGCACCGGCGAGCCGTTCGATCGCAAAGTGACGATGGGCTACATATATATGCTCAAGCTTCACCACCTTGTGGACGACAAGATCCACGCGCGTTCAATCGGTCCGTACTCGCTCGTTACCCAGCAGCCACTGGGCGGCAAGGCGCAGTTCGGTGGCCAGCGCTTCGGCGAGATGGAGGTCTGGGCGCTCGAAGCGTACGGCGCCGCCTACACGCTGCAGGAGATGCTGACGGTGAAGTCGGATGACGTCGCCGGACGCACCAAGGTCTACGAGGCGATCGTCAGAGGCGACGACACCTTCGAGGCCGGCATCCCCGAGAGCTTCAACGTTCTCGTCAAGGAAATGCGGTCTCTCGGCCTCAATGTCGAGCTGGAGAACACCAAGCTCGACGACAACCCGATCCGGCTGCCCGACGCGGCCGAATAGGCAAGACGCTCGGTCGCGAGAGAGGGCTCTCGCGACTGGGCGCCGAGCATGATCCCGAAAAGTGGTTACCGGTTTTCGGCCAAGATCATGCTCAAACAAGAGAGTTTCTTCGGCCGATGGCCGATCAAGTCGGCGGGCGTTTGGCCCGCGCTAGATGCAAGGGGTTTTCGAGGACCCCGAAAAGGAGAACGGCATGAACCAAGAGGTCATGAATCTCTTCAATCCCCAGGCGCCTGCGCAGGTGTTCGATTCCATCCGGATCTCGCTTGCCAGCCCTGAGAAGATTCTGTCCTGGTCGTTCGGCGAGATCAAGAAGCCGGAGACCATCAACTACCGCACCTTCAAGCCGGAGCGTGACGGCCTGTTCTGCGCGCGCATTTTTGGCCCGATCAAGGACTATGAGTGCCTGTGCGGCAAGTACAAGCGCATGAAATACAAGGGCGTCATCTGCGAGAAGTGCGGCGTCGAAGTCACGCTGTCGCGCGTCCGCCGCGAGCGCATGGGCCATATCGAGCTGGCGGCACCGGTCGCCCACATCTGGTTCCTGAAGTCGCTGCCGTCGCGCATCGGCACGCTGCTCGACATGACGCTGAAGGACATCGAGCGGGTCCTCTACTTCGAGAACTACATCGTTACCGAACCCGGCCTCACCGCGCTGAAGGAGCACCAGCTGCTCAGCGAGGAAGAGTACATGATGGCCGTCGACGAGTATGGCGAGGATTCGTTCACCGCCATGATCGGCGCCGAGGCGATCCACGACCTTCTGGCCGGCATGGACCTCGAGAAGATCGCCGGCGATCTGCGTTCTGAGCTGGCGTCGACCACCTCCGAGCCCTAGCAGAAGAAGTACCTGAAGCGGCTCAAGGTCGTCGAGAACTTCATGGAATCCGGCAACCGTCCGGAATGGATGATCATGAAGGTGGTTCCGGTGATCCCGCCGGATCTGCGCCCGCTTGTCCCGCTGGACGGCGGCCGTTTCGCGACGTCGGATCTGAACGACCTCTATCGCCGCGTCATCAACCGCAACAACCGCTTGAAGCGGCTGATCGAGCTGCGCGCGCCCGGCATCATCGTGCGCAATGAAAAGCGCATGCTGCAGGAAGCCGTCGATGCGCTGTTCGACAACGGCCGCCGCGGCCGCGTCATCACCGGCGCCAACAAGCGTCCGCTGAAGTCGCTGTCCGACATGCTGAAGGGCAAGCAGGGCCGGTTCCGCCAGAACCTGCTCGGCAAGCGCGTCGACTATTCCGGCCGCTCGGTCATCGTCACCGGTCCGGAGCTCAAGCTGCACCAGTGCGGCCTGCCGAAGAAGATGGCGCTCGAACTGTTCAAGCCCTTCATCTACGCCCGTCTCGACGCCAAGGGTTACTCCTCGACCGTCAAGCAGGCGAAGAAGCTGGTCGAGAAGGAGCGTCCGGAGGTCTGGGATATCCTCGACGAGGTCATCCGCGAGCATCCGGTGCTTTTGAACCGCGCACCGACGCTGCACCGCCTCGGCATCCAGGCGTTCGAGCCGATCCTGATCGAAGGCAAGGCGATCCAGCTTCACCCGCTGGTCTGCACGGCCTTCAACGCCGATTTCGACGGCGACCAGATGGCGGTCCACGTGCCGCTGTCGCTGGAAGCGCAGCTCGAAGCCCGCGTGCTGATGATGTCGACTAACAACATCCTGCACCCGGCTTCCGGTGCGCCGATCATCGTGCCGTCGCAGGACATGGTTCTCGGTCTCTACTATCTCTCGATCGTCAATCAGAACGAGCCGGGCGAGGGCATGGTGTTTGCCGACATGGGCGAACTCCAGCACGCGCTCGAGACCAAGGCGGTGACGCTGCATGCCAAGATCAAGGGGCGCTTCCGCACGGTCGACGCCGACGGCAAGGTCGTGTCGAAGATCTACGACACCACGCCTGGCCGCATGATCATCGGCGAGCTGCTGCCGAAGAACCACAACGTGCCCTACGAGACCGCCAACCAGGAGATGACCAAGAAGAACATCTCCAAGATGATCGACACCGTCTACCGCCATTGCGGTCAGAAGGAGACGGTCATTTTCTGCGATCGCATCATGGCTCTCGGCTTCAGCCATGCCTGCCGCGCCGGCATTTCGTTCGGCAAGGACGACATGCTGATCCCGGATGCCAAGATCAAGCTGGTCTCCGACACAGAGGCTTTGGCCAAGGAATACGAGCAGCAGTACAATGACGGCCTGATCACCCAGGGCGAGAAGTACAACAAGGTCGTCGACGCCTGGGCCAAGTGCTCGGAAAAGGTCGCCGACGAAATGATGGCCCGCATCAAGGCGGTCGAGTTCGAGGACAACGGCCGTCAGAAGCCGATGAACTCGATCTATATGATGTCGCACTCCGGTGCGCGCGGCTCGCCCACCCAGATGCGCCAGCTCGCCGGCATGCGCGGCCTGATGGCCAAGCCTAGCGGTGAAATCATCGAGACGCCGATCATCTCGAACTTCAAGGAAGGCCTCACCGTGCTCGAGTACTTCAACTCGACCCACGGCGCCCGCAAGGGTCTGGCCGACACCGCCTTGAAGACGGCGAACTCGGGTTACCTGACGCGTCGTCTCGTCGACGTGGCGCAGGACTGCATCGTCAACTCGCTCGACTGCGGCACCGACAAGGGCCTCACCATGCAGCCGATCGTCGATGCCGGTCAGGTCGTCGCCTCGGTTGGCCAGCGCGTTCTCGGCCGCACCTCGCTCGACGACATCACCCACCCGGTCACCGGTGAGGTTCTGGTCAAGGCCGGAACACTGATGGACGAACGTGACGTGGAACTGATCGAAAAGGCCGGCGTGCAGTCGGTCCGCATCCGTTCGGCGCTGACCTGCGAGGTCAGGGTCGGTGTCTGCGCGGTCTGCTACGGACGCGATCTGGCCCGCGGCACGCCCGTCAACCAGGGCGAGGCTGTCGGCGTCATCGCGGCGCAGTCGATCGGCGAGCCGGGCACCCAGCTCACCATGCGTACCTTCCACATGGGCGGCACGGCGCAGGTGGTGGATTCCTCGTTCCTTGAAGCCTCGTACGAGGGCAAGGTCGAGATCCGCAACCGCAACGTGGTGCGCAACTCCGACGGCCAGCTGATGGTCATGGGCCGCAACATGGCGGTGCTGATCCTCGACGAAGCCGGCAAGGAACGCGCCACGCACCGCGTCACCTACGGTTCGCGCATCTTCGTCGACGATGGCGACAAGGTGAAACGCGGCCAGCGTATCGCCGAGTGGGATCCTTATACCCGCCCGATCCTCACCGAAATCGAGGGCAGGGTGGCATTCGAGGATCTGGTCGATGGCATTTCCGTCCAGGAAACCGCCGACGAATCGACCGGCATCACCAAGCGCGAGGTCATCGACTGGCGTTCGACGCCACGCGGCAACGACCTCAAGCCGGCGATCGTCGTCCAGGATGCCAAGGGCAAGGTCGGCAAGCTGTCGAAGGGCGGCGACGCCCGCTTCCTGCTCTCGGTCGAGGCCATTCTTTCGGTCGAGCCGGGCGCACAGGTTCGCCCCGGCGACGTGCTGGCGCGTATCCCGATGGAAAGCGCCAAGACCAAGGACATCACCGGCGGTCTGCCGCGTGTGGCCGAACTGTTCGAGGCACGCCGTCCGAAGGATCACGCCATCATCGCCGAGATCGATGGCACGATCCGCTTCGGCCGCGACTACAAGAACAAGCGCCGCATCATCATCGAGCCGCATGACTCGACGCTTGAGCCGGTCGAATACCTGATCCCGAAGGGCAAGCCGTTCCATCTCCAGGACGGCGACGTCATCGAGAAGGGCGACTACATCCTCGACGGCAATCCGGCGCCGCACGACATCCTGGCGATCAAGGGCGTAGAGGCGCTTGCCTCCTATCTCGTCAACGAAATCCAGGAGGTCTACCGACTGCAGGGCGTGTCGATCAACGACAAGCACATCGAGGTGATCGTTCGCCAGATGCTGCAGAAGGTCGAGATCACCACGCAGGGCGATTCGACCTACATTCCGGGCGACCACGTCGACGTGATCGAGCTGGAAGAGGTCAATGAGCGCCTGGTCGAGGAAGGCAAGAAGCCGGCCGAAGGCCAGCCGGTGCTGCTCGGCATCACCAAGGCCTCGCTGCAGACGCCGTCCTTCATCTCCGCCGCCTCCTTCCAGGAGACGACGAGGGTGCTGACCGAAGCTGCGGTTGCCGGCAAGACCGACATGCTGCAGGGGCTGAAGGAAAACGTCATCGTCGGCCGGCTGATCCCGGCCGGTACCGGCGGTACGATGAGCCAGATCCGGCGCATCGCCACCTCGCGCGACGAGTTGATCATCGACGAGCGCCGCAAGGCGTCCGGCGTCGAGGTCGCCGAGCCGATGCTGACCGACATGGTTAACGCCGCGCAGTAAGCGCGCAAGCAAGAGAAGATAAAAAGGGGCCCAAGTGGCCCCTTTTTCGCGTTGTGGTTCCCCAATCGGATCGGAGGAGAACGATGAGCAGGAAGATCTGGGCTGCTGTCGACGACTACATTGTCGAAGCTCTTTTCGAGGCGGATCCCGCTCTTGATGCCGTTCTGGCGGCCAACCATGATCAGGGCCTGCCGCCTATCGACGTTTCCCCGGCACAAGGCAAGCTGCTCTCACTTCTTGCGCGAATGCAGGGAGCGAGGAAGGTACTCGAAATCGGCACCTTGGGCGGTTATTCGACAATCTGGATGGCGCGAGCATTGCCGATGGACGGCAAGGTCGTGACGCTCGAGCTTGATCCGCACCACGCCAGTGTCGCGCGGTCGAACTTTGAACGGGCAGGGGTGTCTGACCGTGTGGAACTGCGGGTCGGACCGGCGCTTCAATCGCTTGCGGCCTTAGGCGCCGAGAATGCCGGGCCGTTCGACTTCATCTTCATCGACGCCGACAAGCCGAACAACCCGCACTATCTGTCCTGGGCCATGCGTCTTTCGAGGCCGGGGACCGTCATCGTCTGCGACAATGTCATCCGTGACGGCGCGGTGGTGAATGAAGATGGTCGCGATGCCAATGTCGAAGGGGCACGCGCGGCGTTCTCGTTCATCGGCAGCGACAAACGTCTGGAAGGCACCGCGATCCAGACTGTTGGCGCCAAGGGCTATGACGGCTTTGCAATAGCGATCGTCAATTGAACTTAGGCGGTGAGCGGCCGGACCTGCGATCCGGCCGACGCCCACTAACGCCTCCACCACATTGCGCCTGCCGAGCATGACGGCGTTGGCCATCTTGATCGGTGGCGCCATGAACGATGGCGCCATGAATCAGGGAAACCTGCATGTCCATGCAGCCCTCGCTATTTCGCGGGATTGCGTGATATGCGTCCGTCTATGAGGGGAGACAAAGACGGCAATTTGGCACTGGGGATAGCGTTCGGGTTCATGGGCGCGCTCTCGGTGTTCGTTTGGGTGAATGGCTTCACTAGCCTTGGCTATTGTCGACCTGACGAAATCGGAGGAGCCTGTTTGAGAGAATGGTTTGGGGCTCTGAGTGGCTGGGCTGCATTTGTCGGCGCGGCCGTTGCGCTGCCATATCTTGCCGCTCAAGCCCGTGAGGCGCAGAAACAAACAGCCTTCACTGTTGGTGACGCAGAACCCGAATTTGTCATAACGAGAGACCGCCATGCTCGCCGCGCAACGTTGACGGTTACCAACTGGAGCCGCAGCTTGATTATGGTCGATGCCGTCACAGCAACGCACGACGGCCGCGTTGCTGTCTATGACATATCGGACGCAGACAACCCTTCGGTACCGTCTTGGCAGCAACAGCGTGCATGGGGAGAACAAGGCGCATTCCGTGTTTACGGATGGCTCGATCATGCCAGCGCCCCGTCGCAGCGTCGCTTGAAGCTGCTGTTTTCGATTGACGGAAAGTTTTCCGACGACTTGAACCTCATTGCATCGAGGATGGAATTCATTATTTCGTACCGCATTGTCGGGCAACGACATCGACGAGAAACTGCTAAAGTCACAACCCTTGAAATCGCTGACGAATAGGTTGCTTGTCACGCCGCCCTCGCCATCTTGAACCGCCGACAAACGTCGACGGCCATCGCTACGAAGGCAGAGCCGAGTATTCTCAGTCGAAAAACGCCTCGACCACATTGCGCTTGCCGAGCATGAAGGCGTCGGCGACGTGCTGCAGGGGCGCGAGATCGACGTCGGAGGTGCCGGCGCGCACGATCTCGGCGAAGCGCTTGTAGAGCATCGGATATTCGGCTTCCGGCTCCTCGTGAACGACGCGGCCATCGATGGCGAGCTTTGAGCCGCCGCCAGAAAGCACCATCGATCCGGCCTCGGTATCGGCCAGGATGTCCCAGCTTTGCGGGCCGGTCTGACGCCAGTCGAGTTCCATCGTCACCGGCAGACCGTTCGAAGTGCGGAAGGCGATATGGGCGGCGATCGGGGCCGCGCGGTTTTCGGGGAAATCGAGTTCTGCCGAGCTGATGAACATCGGCGGCAGGATGTGGGTAGCGATCGACAGCGCGTTGATGCCGGGATCGAACACGCCGAAGCCGCCGGGAGCCCAGATCCATTCCTGATTCGGATGCCAGCGGCGCACGTCTTCTTTCCAATTGATGGCGGCCGACCTGATCGTTGTCGATCCAAGGAATGCGCGCGCAGCTTCGACAGCTGGCGCATAGCGCGAGTGCCAGCTGGCGAACAGGCAGACGCCGTTCGCTGTCGCCAGCGCCTTCAGGTCTTCGACCTCGCTGACCGTGGCGCCGGGCGGCTTTTCCAGGAAGACATGCTTTTTCGCCGCCAGCGCCAAGCGCGCGGCGTCGTAACGAAACTGCGGCGGCATGCACAGCGACACCGCCTCGAGCTCCGGCACCGAGTCGAGCATCGCCTCGATCGTCGGGAAATTCGGGATGTCTTCGACTTTGCCGTGGCGGCTCGCTGCGGCGACCAGGCGATAATCCTGGTCCTTCGCCAGCGCCGGCAGGTGCTGGTCACGGACGATCTTCCCCACGCCGACGATGCCGAGCTTGATGGGATTAGAGGACATGGGAGCTCCGCAGGTTGAGTGTGCTTGGTTTTGCCAGAGGTCGCTTCTTAGCAGAGAACTTGTGCCGGGCAAGTCGCCGGGCTTTGTCGCCGGCCCGTGAGATCGACCGCGATTCAGATCTCTTCAGATCGGCACATCGAACGTCACGATCGACACTTCGCCTTCGAGCGCGCCCTGATAGGCGGACAGATGCGGCTCCTCGTCGGGCACGCCGTCCATGTCGCCGATCTGATCGAGCTCGGCCTCGGCATAACCTTCGGCGGCGAGCGATTCGAGAGCGCGGCGCACCGCCGAATCGTCGTCCGGCGCGACCAGCATCACATGCACGCCTTCCGCCTTGCCGCCTTTGCGCCTCCACACCCGGCCGGTAATAATGGTGACCGGGCGCTCCTCATTGTCATTCACGGGTTCGTACCTCCGGGCGAGGGGTTTTGGGCTGCTCATGCCGCCTTTTCGCACGAAGCACGGCCTGGAAACAGCCGCAAGCCGGTCACTTTCTGGCTTCCTCTTGAAAAACGACGCAAGAAAATTACATGCGCTTTTCGCATGGCTGCCAAGCCTCGGGTTCAGCGCAATATTTGCCGCTCCGGGGTTGACGGACAGTGGCCATACGAGTAGAAGCCGCCCAGTCAGAACCGATGTGAGGCTCTTGCTTCCGAAGCGACACGCTTTGGAGTTTGCCTCAAACAGGGTTCGTTTTACGAGCGAAAAGACATTTCCGGCGTGCATGAAGCGGCTTCCGCTTCCTCTGCGATTTGTTCGGGCAAGACCGCGAGGCGCGGTTTGTGGCCCGAATTTGCGTATGGAAATGACGCTTTGAGCGGCCCTGACCGGGCGAGACACGGAATTGAGAGACAAGAGGGTTTAATGCCTACCGTCAACCAGCTGATCCGCAAGCCGCGCATTGCGCCGGTGAAGCGCAACAAGGTCCCGGCCATGCAGCAGAACCCGCAGAAGCGGGGCGTCTGCACGCGCGTCTACACCACGACGCCGAAGAAGCCGAACTCGGCGCTGCGCAAGGTGGCCAAGATCCGCCTGACCAATGGTTTTGAAGTGATCGGTTACATCCCCGGCGAAGGCCACAACCTTCAGGAGCACTCGGTGGTGATGATCCGCGGCGGTCGCGTCAAGGATCTTCCGGGCGTCCGTTACCACATCATCCGCGGCGTGCTCGACACGCAAGGCGTGAAGAACCGCAAGCAGCGCCGTTCGAAATACGGCGCCAAGCGTCCGAAGTGACCGAAGCGTAGCCAAGGTCGTTCCGGGCGGCGTCAAGCGACGATCCGGGATCCAGGCCACCGCGTAGAATTGAGGCAGAGAAAAAATGTCCCGTCGTCACAGTGCAGAAAAGCGTGAGATCAATCCGGACCCGAAGTTCGGCGATCTGATCGTCACCAAGTTCATGAACGCCGTCATGTATGACGGCAAGAAGTCGGTTGCCGAGACCATCGTCTACGGCGCGCTCGACCAGGTTCAGTCCAAGACCAAGCAGGAGCCGGTCACCGTCTTCCATCAGGCGCTCGACAATGTCGCGCCGCATGTGGAAGTGCGTTCGCGCCGCGTCGGCGGCGCCACCTACCAGGTTCCGGTCGACGTGCGCCCCGAGCGCCGTCAGGCATTGGCCATCCGCTGGCTGATTGCCGCCGCCCGCAACCGCAACGAGACCACTATGGTCGACCGCCTCTCCGGCGAGCTGATGGACGCGGCCAACAACCGCGGCACCGCCGTCAAGAAGCGTGAAGACACCCACAAGATGGCAGAAGCCAACCGCGCTTTCGCGCACTACCGCTGGTAAAGCGCGAACGAGACTGAAGAGGCACCTCCCATGGCCCGCGAATATAAAATCGAAGACTACCGCAATTTCGGTATCATGGCGCACATCGACGCCGGCAAGACGACGACCACCGAGCGCGTCCTCTATTACACGGGCAAGTCGCACAAGATCGGCGAAGTCCACGACGGCGCTGCCACCATGGATTGGATGGAGCAGGAGCAGGAGCGCGGCATTACCATCACGTCGGCCGCGACCACGACCTTCTGGAAGGGTCGCGACGGCAAGATGCACCGCTTCAACATCATCGACACCCCTGGCCACGTCGACTTCACCATTGAAGTCGAGCGCTCGCTGCGCGTGCTTGACGGCGCCATCGCGCTGCTCGATGCCAATGCCGGTGTCGAGCCGCAGACGGAAACCGTCTGGCGCCAGGCTGACAAGTACCGCGTGCCGCGCATGATCTTCTGCAACAAGATGGACAAGATCGGCGCCGACTTCTACCGCTCGGTCGAGATGATCGGTTCGCGCCTCGGTGCACATGCCGTCGTCATGCAGCTGCCGATCGGCGCTGAGACCGAGTTCAAGGGTGTCGTCGACCTCGTCGAGATGAACGCGCTGGTCTGGCGCGACGAGACGCTGGGCGCTGCCTGGGACATCGTCGAGATCCCTGCCGACCTCAAGGCTCGTGCCGAAGAGTACCGCGAGAAGATGATCGAGGCCGCCGTCGAAATGGACGAAACGGCGCTCGAGAACTACCTCGAAGGCAAGATGCCGAGCAACGATGAGATCCGTGCGCTCATCCGCAAGGGCACGATCGCGGTGAAGTTCTATCCGATGTTCTGCGGCTCGGCCTTCAAGAACAAGGGCGTGCAGCCGCTGCTCGACGCCGTCGTCGAATATCTGCCGTCGCCGGCCGATGTCCCGGCCATCAAGGGCGTCGACGCCAAGACCGACGCCGAGATCGAGCGTCACGCCGACGACAACGAGCCGCTGTCGATGCTTGCCTTCAAGATCATGAACGACCCGTTCGTCGGTTCGCTCACCTTTGCCCGCATCTATTCGGGCAAGCTCACCAAGGGCATCTCGGTCGACAACACCGTGAAGGGCAAGAAAGAGCGCATCGGCCGCATGTTGCAGATGCATGCTAATTCGCGCGCCGACGTCGAAGAGGCGTTTGCCGGCGACATCGTCGCCCTCGCTGGTCTCAAGGACACCACCACCGGCGACACGCTCAGTGATCCGCTGCATCCGGTCATCCTCGAGCGCATGGAATTCCCCGATCCGGTCATCCAGATCGCCATCGAGCCGAAGACCAAGAACGACCAGGAAAAGATGGGTCTCGCCCTTCACCGCCTGGCCGCCGAGGATCCGTCCTTCCGCGTCAAGACCGACGAGGAATCGGGCCAGACGATCATTTCCGGCATGGGCGAGCTTCACCTCGACATCATCGTCGACCGCATGCGCCGCGAGTTCAAGGTCGAGGCCAATGTCGGCGCGCCGCAGGTGGCCTACCGCGAGACGATCACCCGCAAGCACGAGCAGGACTACACGCACAAGAAGCAGACCGGTGGTACCGGCCAGTTCGCCCGCGTCAAGATCCTGTTCGAGCCGAATCCGGAAAGCAGCGAATTCGAGTTCGAAACCAAGATCGTCGGCGGCGCTGTGCCGAAGGAATACATCCCCGGTGTCGAAAAGGGCATCAACAGCGTCATGACCTCGGGCCCGTTCGCCGGCTTCCCGATGATCGGCGTCAAGGCGACGCTGATCGATGGCGCCTACCACGACGTGGACTCGTCGGTTCTGGCCTTCGAAATCGCCGGCCGCGCCTGCTTCCGTGAAGCAGCGCCCAAGCTTGGCGTGCAGTTGCTCGAGCCGATCATGAAGGTCGAAGTGGTGACGCCGGAAGATTACGTCGGCAGCGTTATCGGCGACCTGAACGGCCGTCGCGGCCAGATCCAGGGCCAGGAAGCCCGTGGCGTGGCTGTGGTCATCAACGCGATGGTGCCGCTCGCCAACATGTTCAAATACGTGGACAACCTTCGCTCGATGAGCCAGGGCCGCGCGGCCTACACGATGCAGTTCGACCACTACGAGCCGGTCCCGACCGCGGTCGCCCAGGAAGTCCAGAAGAAATACGCGTAACTCGAAACGAGTTGCATCAGTAACTTAATTCAAGGCCCGCACGGGCTGGCAGGAATGGAGAGATCACATGGCAAAAGGTAAATTCGAGCGCACTAAGCCTCATGTGAACATTGGCACGATTGGTCACGTCGATCATGGCAAGACGTCGCTGACGGCGGCGATCACCAAGTATTTTGGCGAATACAAGCGCTACGACCAGATCGATGCGGCGCCGGAAG
>NZ_JAMYPQ010000047.1:0-14297 GCF_040320455.1 Mesorhizobium sp. M0698
TGATCGCGGAGGCTCCGAAGAAGGAGTCGGCTGGCGGCGGCATGCCTGGCGGCATGGGCGGCGGCGGCATGGGCGGCATGGGCGGTATGGATTTCTAATCCAGCCCCTATCAACCTACAGCGGAAAGGGCGGCAGCAATGCCGCCCTTTCCTTGTGTGCCGAACATGATCGACAACTTGGAGTGCGTCCCGAGGATCTCCTTCGAGCCTCACCGCATGGTCGAGAATTAGGATCTTGTCCGATCGAGCAATTCGCGGGCTCAACCTGGTCAAACCGGCGCCCCCTACGAACTGCCCGATCCTTGAGGATTCCGCTGCGCGACAATCACGATGATTCATTCAGTTGGTAGCTATAGGCGGTGAATCATGAGGGGCATTGAGGAGCGTGGCAAGGCGCCCATCTCGGCATTTAACCCCATCGAGCGTGATATCAGGGACAATTCTCTCATCGGACCGGCGGCTGGCGTTGAAGGACCCGGTGAATCATCCTGTTCTATAGTGGAGCAGACGCGCTCTGAGCCTCAAGATCAAGGGTTTCCTCCTCTGAGTATCCTTGATCTGCCGCTGGACATTCTCGTTGATATTGCTGAGCGGCTCAGCCCGATGGATCTGCTGAGGATGTCGCACACAAATCAAGAGCTGCGTGTCGCCGCGATGATAGTCGCAACGCCTCAAGAAAGGCGGATCCAGGTTCAGGCCATCTGTGGAGCCCTTGCAACCGGGCTCCAGCAGCGTCTCGTCGTCGTGGCAGAGGGGCCTCGTGACCCCGACGACTGCGCTTCGGCCTTGTGGGGCCTCGGAGCGGGCGTGGCAGCGCTTGCACCCGAGCTCCAGCGGCGTCTCATTCTCCTCGCCGAAGGGCTTGAGCCCAGGTCTCAGACCATTGCCCTGGAGGGCCTCGGAGCAGGCGTGGGTGGCCTTGCCCAACTTCAGCCGATCCAGGATTGCGATCAGCAGGTCATGATCTAGCGTCGTCATCACCAGCTCCCTCCGACCACCGCTTCGTACTCGGCGAGTGGCCGCAGCAAGGTGGCCGGGGGTGATCTTGATGCGCTCGGCGCGCACCGGCCCTTCGAAGCCGGCAACGCCGACAAAAGGCTCTGTCGCAAACCTGGAAATGGGGGTGTGAACGGCCATTTCGGCCTGTCCGTCAGGCAGCGAGGATATCGAAACAGCGATCGACAGACTTGTAGGCATACCTCGCCTGTCGCTTGCCCATCATGTGGATCATCTCGATGCCGGAGAGGATAACCACGGCGCTCGCCTGCGACTTGAAGCCGAGCATGGATGGAATGCGGCGCTTGATACGCCGGTGATCCTGTTCGATCCGATTGTTGAGATACCGGCTATTGCGGATGCGGATCGGCTTCAGCGGTCGCCGCGATCGCTGCCGCAGCCGGCTTTCAGCGTCGCAGGAAAGGATCGCTTCGTAATTGGTCTGGCTGCCGTCGGTGACGATGCGCTCCGGCCGGCCATGGCGCGTCAGCGCCTTGTGGAGGAAGCGTTGGGCCGCCACCAGGTCACGGTTTTCGCTGAAGAACAACTCGACCGTGTCGCCGAGGCTGTCGATGGCGCGGTAGAGATACATCCATGGCCGCAGACCTTGATGTACGTCTCGTCCATATGCCACTTGCTGCCGACCACACGCTTGCGCCGGTTGAAGCGCTCCAGCAGCTACGGCGAGAAGTGGGCGACCCAGCGATGCACGGTGGAATGGGCGACCTTCAAGCCGCATTCGGCCATCATCTCTTCCAGATCGCGCAGGCTCAGAGTGTAGGCCAGGTACCAGCGCACGCACAGCAGGATCACCGACTGGTCGAAATGGCGGCCGTTGAACATCACGTGCTCCTCCACAGCTGAGGCGTTTTTCTTGCCATGCTCCGCTTACCAAAAGGTTTGCGACAGAGCCGTTCGAACCGCATGCCGACACCATCGTCAAGGGCGGCCGCGATGTCCATTATGGCCACAAGCTCAACATGACGACGGGCAGGCAGTCTGTTCTTTCAATTTAGACCAACTATGCGGATGCCGCCTCAGTCAATTCAAGAAGGTAACCAATGCCGCGCACGGTCGTGATCCGTGGCGTTGCACCTGACCTACTCAGGTGTCCACGTAAGCGATAGATTCCGACTTCAAGCGCGTTGGCAGATACCTCGTCGTTGAACGAATAGAGGTGATCTTCCAACTGCGCACGAGGCACGATGCGGCCTGCACGGATAAGCAGATGCTCTAAAATACATAGTTCGCGGCGTGCGATCTTCAGAGGATGACCCGAGACGGAAACCTGTCGGCCGATCGGATCGAAATTGAGATTGCCAAATACAACGATGGGGTCGGTCACCTGTGTCGACCGGCGCAGAATGGCTCTCATTCTGGCGATGAGCTCATCGAAAGAGACGGGCTTGAGCAGAAAGTCGTCCGCGCCACCGTTGAAAATTGCAATTCGCTTCTCGAGATCGTTGATGCTACTCATAATGAGGGTTGGAACTGAATGCCCGTCGCTCCTTAGCTGTCTCAGCCAGCCCAAGCCATCGCCATCTGGCAGAGCCAACTCCAGCAGGAGAATTTCATAGGTTGCGCAACAAAATGCCCTCGACGCCTGTTCCAGGTTGCCAACTACATCAACGGCAAAACCGCTATCCCCGAGCGCAACTCGCACAGCGCGCGTAAGATCCACATGATGATCAATGAGCAGCGTTCGCATTTCACGTCCTATCAAGGTCGGACAGGTCACCGTCCGCTGTAAGACCGGGGCGACAGCGGAAGTCGCGCAACTCTTCGTAGTGTTCGTAACGCTCTTTCCGATGGGTGATCGCGGGAGCATGCAAGCCGCACGCCTGCAATAGTCGGGGATGGAACACGTGAAGACCTGTTGACGGGCTGAAACCGTCGGTCGGCCAGCCCACAATGCCACCGACTCTGCCTGCGATTTCTCTGCGCATCGATCCTCCTATGGGTTGCGTCGCAAACTCCAGCTGAGGTCGCAAGGCAGGTTGCGGCTTTGTTCATTGAGAGGACCCCCTGGAGGCAATACCAGGAGGATTCCCTATATGGCACTTCCCGATTTACCACCGGTCATTCCGAACCACGTTCGGCGGCTTTGAAGACACTCATTGAGCGCGGCTAGGTAAATCAAGGGTACGACCTGCCGGGTGTGGATGCCGCTTTTGAAGCAGGCATCGGCACCAGCTCGGTGAGCGTCGCCCGCGCAATTCAGCGGACGCGCTCGATACACCCAGTCGAATCGTGCCGCAACTTGCCGCGCCGAAAGGGCGCCCGAAGACTTCAGACTTGTGACCGAAGGTCTACGCCCAGTCCTCCTCCCATTATCCACCTCCCTCAAATCAAAGTGGACGTTCAATCTGAACAAATTACGCCATCGTATCACAAACGACTTACCGATCCCCGACGTGCTCTAGCCTTAGTGCTTGTTAAGAAGGTCGGCTACTGTCTCTCCGCGTCGCCGGGCATCGGCGGCGAGCCACACCTCCCCCACCTCATACACGTCGCCGTGGGTACTGAACGGCACAATGACGTCAATGGCAGCCGACAGCAGGTCAAGAAGCGTGTGGTCTTCCACAGCAGCTCCTTGCGGGCTGCTCTTGACGAGTGAAAAGAGCTTTTTAAAGCCTTGGACCGGATCCGCCCCATGAATCGTTGATATTGATCCCGCATGGCCGGAGACGACTTCGCTAAGGTAGGCCCAAGCAGCATCATCGCGCATCTCGCCAAGCAATATTCGATCAGGGCGCATGCGCAAGCTGGCTTGCAACAGTTGCTCGGCTGTCACCGCACCTACGCTTGCTCGGTCCTTCGGATAGAGTAACCGGACATGGTTCTCGTGCGGGATTGCAAGTTCGAGCGTGTCCTCGATACTTATCAGCCTCTCTTGCGGGGGTATAGCGTTGATCAAAGTCTTGCTCATTGTCGTTTTGCCGCTTCCAGTAGGTCCGCAAAGCAGCATCGTGAGCCGCCCGCAAACGCATGCTCGCAAAAATTGCTCCAAGTCACCATGGTCGTAGTGCTGAAGAATCGTTTCGTCCTGCCGCTCTTGGCGCTCCTTTCGTGACCGCCATTGATTCCAACGCGAGTATTCGTAGCGAGAAGAAACTTCCTTGAGTTCGGTCACACGACTTGAGGGACGCCGTATCGTCAGGCTTATTGTTCCTGAGGGAACAGCGGGCGGCAAACAGATCTGCAGCCGCTCTCCGTTCGGCAGCTCAGTCGCACAGAGGGGGCTTTGCGGTCCGACATCTTGCTTGCGCAGCGCTCCAGCGAGGATCGCGATGTCCTCCAGATCGTCATAAGATAGCGGTAGCGGATGTTTCGTGAAAACGCCGGCCTGTCGGACAAAGGCTTCCCCAGGCCGGTTGATAGCGACCTCTTCGGTCCTTGGCTCCTCAAGCCATTTCAAAACAGGGTTGAGAAGCAAACGCAATTGAGGGTCAGCCTCCGGTCGCATTGTTGTCTCTCCGGCGTTGGCGATGTTGGGGGGCTGGCGCCACGGCGATCGGTCTAAGATCGTATACATCTGAGAAATCGAGGTCCCGAGCCACAAAGATCGATACAGCATCTCCCTGGTTTTTCTTCAGAGTTGGCGGAACGTTGATCGTTGCTCTAAGGGTCGTGTCAACGGCTTGTCCGGCGTTGCTCTGGAAGCTGTTGATGCCGCTTCCTCCACCTGAGCTGCCAGCGTATTGACCGGCGGCCTGAAACGCGCCTTGAATGACGCTCATGAGCATTGCTCCGCCAAAGCGCTGCCAGAAGTGATTATCCACCGTGCCAGGCATTCCGGAGCGGCCGAGCTCGTCAGCGCCCGGCGACGCTAGCGAAACGAGGGCATGGTCAGGCGTTTCGATGCGCGTCCACAGCACGAAGACACGCGCATCCCCCTGTTGGAGACCACGCTGGATCTCGCCAATCACGGTCGTCCCGCGATCCAAAAGCACCACGTTGTTGGTGGCGCCGCGGACGTCTTTAGGTAAGACGCACTTCACATAACCCGGTAAATTTGTGTCGACTGCCGTTTGCAAAATGCAGGGAATTATCGTTCCTTGGGTAATCACGAGATCAGGGTGCGGCAAAAGTGTGGCCCGGCTTGGCTCCTGTATATCTGGCTTCAATCGCCCCGTCAGATCGCCAGCGTCTGAAATCTCATGCGAGGTCGCGGGAGCATCCCTATGGTTGTCTTCGCTCCGCTGACCGTCGTTGGGCATTTGACCGCTGCCACTGTAGGCGAAAATTGGTGTTTCCTCCGGCGGCGGATCAGCTGGCGCCGGAGGCGGCGTGGATGGCGCAGGATCTCCTGCCTGCGCCGCCTGTACGGGTGCTGGAGCTTCGGGAGCAATCTCAATCGGCACGGGGCGGAATGGCTCGGCGTCGGCGACAATTGGAGGTTTTGGCTGAGTTGGCTCGTCTTGTGTGCTGGGACGACCGCCGAGCCAGATGAGCGATAGAGATGAGATGAGAACAAGAGCAGCGACGGCCAACTTCTGCAATCCCGAAACATGCCGGCGGGCCGGCTCCGAGACCATCGATCCTGAGGCATGGACATCATGTCCCGACTGTGGGCCGGTTTCATTCATCGGCCGGGCCTTTCAAAACGCGCCACACGTCGGGTGTCACTGTACCGGTCCCTGGCGCTCGTCCCACAGGGTCATAAGCCCTGTTGAAAATGGACAAGACCGTATTGCCATCTCTCAGACGCCATTCCCGGGCGACTGCGGATACTTCAACATAGTCTCCTTTGACCGTGTAATTGGCAGCGGCTTCCTTGCCGTCGGGATTGATAATGTAGAGGGAGGGTATGCGGGAATTGCTTGCGAAGCCAAATACGGTGGTAAAGCCATTATCGAAAACTTCCAGCGGCGCCAGCGATCGATCGCCCTTTGCGACGTAGTGAAAATTGCTTTCGTCCGGACTGGTAGTTGCGGCGGGCCGATTCAACAAATCCTGAACTCTCTCGTCGCGCAGCACTTTCGCCCGGGCCTGACCAAGAATCGAGCGCCTTTCTGCGTCCTTTCTCTGAGCAGCAGCCTCATCAGCAGGATAGGTGAACTGCACACTGTAGTATAGGTCAGGTTGCTGCTCATCGAGTTTTGGCATCGCTCTCGTTGAAATACTGAAGACGTATCTCCGTGTACCGGACTCACTCTCGGCCAGCACGATGACCGGCTGCGGCGGGAGCATCCGGCTAGCCTTAAAAAAGAGATAGTTGGCGCGCGGGAGCGCAGCCAGGTCTTTGCTATTGGAAACGGCCACGGCTGCGACTGTCTCGTTGGCCGCGAATGTGACAACCAGCGTTGCCCCCACTGCGGTAGACAGGCGCACCACTTCGTCAGGACGGTAAGCCAGGTAGCGCATGCGCGCATCATGCTTGCCGGCAAGTGGTGTGTCTTCCGCGGACGCTTCCATCGTTAAGAAGAGTGAACAGACCAGCGCGAGAAACGCTCTTTTTGTCATGGCTGCACATAGCCCAGGTTCGATACGCTATCTTCCGAGCTTTGATAGGAAGTGACGAGTAGACCTCCCGGATTGGTGAGCCTCGATTGCCCAGGCAGACCCGTCAAGCGCTCGTAGCGGATGGTAGCTGTCCAGGTGGTCACTATCGGCATCTGCCCATCGACAACAAGCGTACGTTTGTAACGGATCTGTTGAACGTCCGGACTGATGTCGTTTGAAGAAATATGCCCGACCTCGAGCTTGCCGCGTTTGCCGACCGTGACTTGCGGCGAGGTGGGATTCGGATAGTTGAAGAAATCTTGATATTGCTGTCGCACAGCCGGCGCGCTGAAACTGGATACGAGGTCATAGGCGTATTGGGCTGTATCTGCTGTGTACCCCTCGCGCAGGCGTACATATTCCCACAGCGAAGCATTTATGACGGCTCGGTCTTGGGTTGCCGGCAGTCGAGAGACTGACACTTCGCTGTCGACGGTCCCATCCGGCCGGACCCAGAGGAACACAGGTACGAGCTTGGCCAACGGGACCATGGCAGCAATGGTAAATGCCTGGGCAACATTTCCTAGGACCGCCGCTGCGGCAAAGGCTATCAGGGCCTTTGACAGGCGCCGCGCAGACTTCGCTCGTGAAGTTTGAAACGCTTCCACCTTCTTATAGTGGGCGGCTAGCGTTTCTCTCTCCACCAGAAGGGCATGTTCAGGAACTTTCACTTTGGCTCTTCCGCGCATTCGACCTGAAGATCCTCAGGGGTGGTTTCCCATTGTCCCACGTTCAGTTGGAATGGGGCACCCGCGCATGTCGCAAGCCCATGGCTCGTCTTGCAGGCGGCCAAAGCGAGGATTGACAGAAGTAGGCAATATTTCATGTTTTTGGCACCGAGCTTGTCGATTGATTAACCACCCGCCGTTTTGGCAAAGTGGCGATTGAGGCTGTTAAGAGGTCGGTTCGCACCTCCCCAAGAGCCGCCGGCGATGCTGCTGGCGATCGTCGGAAGCGCGACGATCAGAGCGTCACCAGCTAGGAAAAGCATGTCGAGCTCGTAAAGCCCGATGATCTTGGCTGCTGTCGTGCCCGAGAATTTGATCATCAAAAGCATGGCTGCCAGCGAGACTGCTTCGGCAGCGATTACTATCGTTGCAACGATGTTGAGGAGGAGAAGCAGCAGCCCGTACGAGAGCAGTTGGCCGATCCATCTGGTGGCTATGTCTCGAGTGTGATCAAAAAGGTAGCCTACAAGGACCAGGGGGCCGATCGTCAAGAGCACCTTCGTCAGAATTCCAACGGCATCGTAGATCTCGAACGCTGTCCACAGCGCGCCGTAGAAAATCCATTGCGCTCCCTCGAAAGCAAGTATGTCCTGGCCGTTCATAGGCCCAATTTCGGAAGCAATCAGCTGAAAGACATACTGGCTTGAAGCAAACATGAGATCGAGCTTCTGGGGGATTCCGATGAAGGGCAAGTCGCTGCCACTGATGTCGTGAGCCAACCTCGGAATCGTGTCGTCGAAGAGCGCTTCAATGTACTGCTGATAGTTGGCCTGCCCTAAGATAAGGGCAACGACAATCGACACCATGATTACGCGCGAGATACCCCCGCGCGCATCGACTTGACCACGCATGACCAGACAGCCTTGGATTATTATCCAGAGCGTGACACACGCAACCAGAGGCGCACTGACCGCCTCTTGGATGTTTTCAAGCACTTTGTGCAGCCCGGACGTGAAGGCCCCATGAAAGATCGTGTGTATAGTCGTGAATGGCGCGGGAATTTTGAAATTCATGGCGTGAGCCTGATGTGTCCCTGATCAGCGCAGCTTAGCAGGATGAACTCTGTGTGGTTTACGGGAGGATGCTAAACATATTAGCGGTGTCCTGATGTTCGCGACGCTGCGTGGCGGCCTCCTCCACGGCGTGAAGGCTCCCTTGTGCAGTGGCCATTGTCAGCAGACTCGTGGCCTGGACATTTTGGATCATCGCATCGTGAATCTGCTTGAGGACCAGACCGTTGGTCACGGTGGCCTGCATAATATTTCCCGAGCGGGAAAGCTGACCAAGCGTGCCGGCGTTATCCTTAAGGCGCTTGTCCATCATGCCCAAAGTGTCGGCTGCAATAGCTGCGGCATTGGCGGCCCCGGCGATTTGTCCCTGTAACAGTTTCGCTTCTGAATCGGTGCCGTTGACTATCCGATTTGGGTCCTTCGCAATGTTACGGGCCATAATCGAAGCTGGCGCCCGAGCATCAAACATCTGCTCCTCCAGCTTATTGCTCGACGGGTAGTGATTTCCTTGGTTCAGTGAGCTTAGCAGTCCCGTGACAGCGAATGACGACGTTAGAATTGTCACCATTTCAATCGTGGTAGCGAGCGTCTCGATTGACCTCTCAAGGATCGCCGCATTGGAAAGGGCTGTTAAGGTCGCTTGTGTTTCTGTTACAGGGTCGCTGACGATAAATTGCGAACGGGCCTGTCCGTGAAGCAGAAGGGAAGCAGCAAGGGTCGTTACTGCAAGTTTGGCAAATTTCATGAATATTCCTCCGTCAGTCTTGAACTTCGTGGTACCGGGCCATGAACTTGTCGAGCCACCCACTTGGGGCGTCTCCGTGCTGGTTACGAAGCTGGTCGGCAAAGCGCACTGTGTTGGCCCGCCCCGAGAGTACGGCTACGTACTCGCGCATCTGCCCAAGATCGAATTCGCAAACAATACTCCCGCTATCGCGCTTGAGCAAAAACTTGCGGCTGCCGATTGCCATTCCCTGGCGGATTGCCTCGAACTCCTGCGCAGTGCACTTCAAGCCATCGACATACGCAGAGCGGTCCGCCGTCGGTGATGGGTAGAAAATTTTCGTCATACATTGCGCAACGAGACTAGCTCCGAGAGGCGATTCCAGAACGTGTTCAGGCTGCTGCGTTGCGAGTATCAACATGCCGTTGTTTTTGCGGACCGTGAGCAAGAACTTGTCGATAACGGCCGAGAATTGGGGGTTTAGTAGATAGAATCGAAATTCGTCGCAGCTCATGACGAACCGACGACCATCGACGATAGCGCCCACTCGATGCAGAAGGTATGCGGCGGCCGGTGCACAGACCTCCTCATATTCCAGGAGCTGCGTCATGTCGAAGCCCGTAATGGAGGCATCCAGCCTTACTTCGTCCACGTCGCCGTCAAAAGCCCATCCAAGCGCCCCCCCTCTACACCACCGCTGCAGCCGTGCTCCTGCGCCCTCGGAGGGGCTGTGCAATAGGAATTCGCGCAGGCCCGCAAGTGAGCGCATAGGGGGTTCGAACGAAAGCTGACGAACAATGCCGCGTTCCAGCCGACGGCTTTCCTCCGGCGAGATCGGACCACGGCCGTCACTCTCGATCAGGGCCATCAACCACTCGCGTAGAAAGTCTCGCGAGGCGGAGGTGTTGTCCAGTCCACGCAGAGGGGCCAAGCCGCTCGGAGCGCCTCTGCGCAACGCAAGATATGTCCCTCCCGTGGCTCGCACCAGCAGTTCACCACCCCGATCCTTGTCGAAGAAGACGATCGCACCATTGCGATCGACCAGGCTTTGCTCAAGCATCGCGAGGACAAAGGTCATCAGCGTCGTCTTGCCTTTGCCAACGGGCCCGAATATTGCCGTCATGCCGACGTCATTCTCATGGGGGATGTAGTCGAAAGAAGTTCCACCGTTTGTGCGAAAGCGCGCAACAGCATTGCCCCAGTGGCCGGAACTGGAACCGCTTGGGAAGTTCTCAAATGAGACGAGCCCGGCAAAATTGTGTGAGGTGATCGCCCCCGGGCGCGTGCGCCACCTGTTGTTCCCCGGAAGTTGGGACCAATATGCGGCCTCCATGCCGATGCCCTCTTGGACGATAACGGCGCCCGCGTCGGCCAGCCGTGCGCGGGCACTTGCTGCGCGATCTGCAAGGGTATTGAGGCTGTCGGCATAGACGCACAGGCTCAGATGATGCGAACCCATCACGAATTCGTTGCTTGCCAGTGCGTCCTCTGCCTCGGCAAGTTCATTGATCTGGGTGAGGGCCTTGTCGCCGGCACTCGTCATCTGGCTGGACTTAAGGCTTAGTTTGGCATGAGCTTGTGGGCGAGTGAGGAAGGAAAAGCTCTGGCTCAGGACAAGCGGGAAGTTGGCGGACAGCAAGGAATTTAGCATGCCCGGCCGCGTCGTCGCCGGATATTCACGGAACGAAAACAATGATCCGACGGAGCTATCCCCGGGCCTTCGAATCTCAAGCGCCCGCTTCCCGCAGATGACCTGGTCAGTGTAGATCGAGGCGCCAAGTGAGCCGGTAACCATCGGAACCGGAAGAAACCGGCAAGTCATCATGAGCCGAAGCGCCTCGCCGATTTCCGTGAAGAGCACGTTGCCTTTCTCTCGAATGCCCAACCGGCGCAGACCGTAACCGCCGAGTGCGCCAGCAATGATGTGCCAGAGGTCTTCCAGGCTCCGCATTTGGGTGGCTAGATCGTGCTCATTCCGTCTGCGGGACTTGGCAATCCGCAAGCCGATCTTGCCGATTGCGGTGCGGGGGGACACGATCAAAGTGAGGAAGTGATCGTTGCGAAAGAGCTTTCCCGACAGCACACGACGCTCGTAGGCCTCGCTCAGACTGCCAGCGAATGCACTTTGAAACTGGCGCGGCGCCGGCGCCGGCACATCGTTGTGTCTCACAAGATGAGCGTATATCGAGACATTGTCGTCGGCGATGTTGCGCAAGAGAGTGTTGAACGCGCGGCAGCGCGAGTTGCGCATCTCAGTGTCTTCCAAATCAAAGGGCAGACCGTTCACATGTGCCATGGCCATGATCGATCCGTCTTCCAGAATGACAACCTGATCGCTTACGTGACCAACATACGGAAGGTAGATCTCGCCAGACCTCTCGGTCCGGCCGCTGGCGCCGAACATTACACCATTCCTCTTCCGCGTTTCGGCACTCTGATCGGATTGGCGCTGACGCTTGCGCCTCCCCAGACCGGCCCGTCCACGCTTCTGCCGGCCGTCTGCAAATAGAGCAGCACGACGCTTGCCGCGTTATAGTCACGCTCAACAACCAGCCGTGCTCCGAACCAGAGTGGCGCGAGAACGATTTCGTAAAGCGGGTTCTGAAGGATAATGATAACAAGCCCAGCCAACATCATGAGCAATCCGGCCAGCGTCAGCGGCACCCCCAGAAACAGTGCGGGGCGCGTCGCCGCCACATAGAGGGTGCTCACTTCCAACCGGTCGCTCATCAGCCACCGCCTATGAGCGCCTTGCCCAGGAAGCTGGCCCCGAACATGATGACGATCCCTCCAACGACACCCGCAACCAGGCCAAGTGAAGCACGACCGAACATCCAAGAGATACCGATGGCTACGAGCCCGAGCACGGCCAGTGATTGTCCAAAGGGGCCAAGTATGAACGTGCAGATATTCTGGACCATCTTGGCAGGATCCGTCCCTCCGGTCACCTGAGCCGCGGCTGGCCCGCTGTAGAAGACCGTCCACGCCGCGCCTGCAGCAGCGGCCGGTACATATTCAGCCGCTATGCGCAGCATGGAAAAAGGCGAAGGAACACGCGTTTTAAGCGCACGAAGTATCTTGAGTGGCGTCATCATTGCATCTCCATGTTTCAATCGAATACGAGTTTGTTCGGGTTCGAGGGTTCCCGTGCTTTCGCAGCCTGGCTACCTGTCGGATCGGAGGGATCGGCCCCGGAGCGGTCTGGCTGATACGAGCCCCAGATGTCCCAAGAATCTTGGTTGGGCTGCTTCTTTCTATTGGCCTGTTGGCTCTGCTGGAGCAGAGGCGGCACGGCTTTCCGACCGGGTGCCTCAAGGTGCGGCACATCTCGAGCAGTCGGCTCCAGCGTTCTCTCAAGGAGACTTGAGATGTCCTTTGCGGCCGACTCGACCTTGCGTACATAACCGTTGGCGAAGCCATGCGTGACGTCGCCCGTGTTATAGGCCGAGATGGCACGGCGAAGCGCCAGTTGCTGTGCCACAGCAGTGGTGCCGCCGGCATACCGGCTTTCAAGCAAGTGGGCGGCAGCCGAAAGCGAGGCGCAGGGCTCGAAAGCCCTTTCCGGCGTGAGATTGAGCATGGCAAAGTTCTTGCTGTTTATCTGCATCAATCCAACATCGACAGAATGTTGTGCTTCGAGGCGTTCCTTGATGCCCCGCGTGGCTTCCAGGTGGTCTATCCAGCGAAGCTGCTCACCTGTGGTGTTGTCATGAGCCACCAGCGTTTCAAAGCCACTTTCAATCTTGGCAATCGCGGCGAGGGTGGACGGCGCAACCCAGGGGGCGCATTTGCGCGACAGGCTGCGGAACTCACGCGGAGAAAGTGGCGCGGGCTCGGCTGGGAGTGACATGGATGTCATCAGGACGATGGCCAGCGGCCAAGCTGCAATAAACATTCCCTATCACCTACCTTTCCAAGCCGCCGGACGGGTTCTGGCCCTGTCCGGCACGCGCTTATCGGGGAGGTTTGTTACTGTGTGATGTTCAAGTTCAGCTTTTCGGTTTCAATTGAAGCAAAGACCGTGTTCGTATCAGCGTGGGTGAGCATCTTGCGCATGCGTGGGTGGCGCGGGCCCGATCAGCCAGCGACATCCGGAGCATCTTGGTACAATGACTCCTGTACAGGATTGCTCGTCCCGGCCGTCCGTTGCTCCTGGAGTGTGGGCCGCGACTTTGGCGTCATGGATGGTACTTCTGTCAGCGCCAAGCCAAGGACAAAATGGGGAGCTTGGCGGGCTTGTTCAGGCTCGGGATCACCGTGGGGAATCGACTAAGGCGATAAAGCGGCCCAACTTTGCCGGTATGCTGCCGGTCCTTAAAGAGCAGCCATGCGCGGCCCTGCACACTCAGATCATTGCTTGAGACGCGAGCTCGTCCGTGAAGCTGGCTCGAAGGCGCAAATCCGCGGCGGCGAGGGTCAACTGGGAAGACGTGGCGGCGCAGCCCATCCTGGTGCGAGCCTCGTTCAGCTGTTCGGCCGCCGCCGCCAAAGGGTGGATCATGCACAGTCCCATCGGCAGATAACCGCACGTCATTGACGGAGTCCGACGGCGCAATGGACAAGCATAGTGACACGCTCAAGATGGAGGAGTTGCAGTAACTGAGAAATGTTAGCCCGGACGTTCACCGCAACCGGCGACCTGCCGGTCGCCGAACAGCATTTGAGGCCGCCGGCCACCTTGGACGAAGCCGGCTTGGCAGGAGACACACTATTTTGCACAAGGCCGCTGCAGCGAATCACGGTCTTCTTCCGCCGACCGCCTCTCCGATCAAGCCAAACGCCGCGCTGCTCAACCATGTCCGAGCTGGATCCACGAGCCGGAGGATATCGAGATGATCCAGGTCCGCAAACTCCAGGATGACCAGGATGCAACGGCATAGCAGGAAACTTGGCATCCATGAGGTCGAACTTGAGTGATATTGGCAGGCCTGCACCAACGGGGGAGCTCGAAGCGAAAAAGCGAAGGACCACACGGCAGGGTCATGTCGGCGCTTGGACCTGTCTGGTGGCCACGGGCTGCCTTGGTGCGGTCAATTCGCTGGGGATGAAAAGAACAGGACGAGCACGGCCTCACATTGGCCGCACGCAACGGCGAGTGGTATCAAGGAGCAGCTGTTCTGGGTCGGTGCCCCAGGGTTGCTCGGCAACAGGTTTAGACAAGGGGATTCAAGATTGAAGGTGCGCCGTTGAAACATGTTCTTGTCATTGACGATGATGCCGCAATGCGGCGCCTCATCGCCGAGTATCTCACGATGCATGCCCTGAAGGTAACCGCAGTCCACGATAGCAAGCAGTTTGACTATGTTCTTTCACGTGAGCCAGTCGATCTCGTGGT
>NZ_JAMYPQ010000048.1:0-13562 GCF_040320455.1 Mesorhizobium sp. M0698
ATCATCGGCCATAGGGCCGATGCTGCCATCGTCATTCCGCCACGCGTCAACGCAGTCGAACCGAACGGCGATCAACCGCCCGACCGAAAGCATATTGCGGCAATCATCAGAGACGGCCGGATGAAATGGCAAGCCTCCACCGGCTACGGCAGGCGCGCGCTAGTCGAGACCGCCATCGGACGATACAAGTTCATCATCGGGCGGCGACTGCGGGGTCGGTCGTCTCACGCTCAGCAGACGGAAGTCGCCATCGGCGCCATCCTCAACCGCATACTTGGCTGCGCACGTCCAAAATCCGTTCCCGCAAGCCAAGTCGCATAGCCAACATTATCAAAGATCGATATTCGCCATCCTTTAGATCCCTGCACCAACGCCGTATTCAACCCCAGAGAAATTACTGGTCTCCTGCATTACGCCGGTGTGACGAAGGGCGTAATGCACATGGCGCCCAACCGGCATGCAACTTGCTGCTGTGAATTTTGCTAGTCAGGCCGTCCGCGGACTCTCGGAGATCAGTGGCTCGATGACAGCCTTGTCGAAGCTGAGACCGGCGAGCTAGCCACGGCGCTCCTTGGGATTCGAAAGACGACTAAGGGTGCTCCTTCGCAGCTACTGATCAGGTGTTAAATGGACAAATTTGGCAACGACGAGCTACAAACGGATGATGATCAAGTACTGGACGAACCATGTTTTATGAACCGGCAGTTCTTGGCCCTCAGATTCTGAGGTGGCCTGCTTGCATCTACTCCACTCGGAGGAATACATGGACACGTTGGCCGGACAGAACGCATTTCGACAAGCCCGCAAAAGGCGAATCGAGGCGTCACATGCGTTCGACGGTGACGCCGATCGCTTGATCCAATATTATCGTGAATGGACCGGTTCCTACGAACTGGACGTCGAGCGCGAACACTACCGCGGCCCCCTGATTGTGGCGGAACTGGCGGGCGCCGTGCAAGCGGCCTATATCGGCAGAGAGCGAGCAGCCATAGCAATCCTGGACGCTGGCTGCGGTACAGGCCTAGTTGGTGTTGAACTGGCTCATCTCGGCTTCCGCTTGATCGACGGCTTTGATCTCTGCGAGACGATGGCCGAAATGGCGAGGCAAACCGGCACCTACCGCAATGTTCAAGGCGATGTTGACCTCAAGAGACCGCTCTCGGACTATTCCAGCGCGAGCTATGATATGACGGTGTGCTGCGGCGTCTTTACACTCGGACATGTCCGCCCGAATGGGCTGCGCGAGTTGGCCCGCGTGACGCGCCCGAACGGATTTGTGGTGGTAAGCACTGAAAGGAGCTATGCGGACGCAACATCGTTTGAAAATGAGGTGCTGCGTCTCCAGGAGGCAGGCGTCCTTACACCAGTACAATATCTGCGCAACGGCAGATACATCGGGGATGAGGACGCGCACTACTGGGCTTTCCAAGTTCATCAGTCGCCCGGCGGCAAAGGCAATTATCTCGCGTAGAAGATCGGCACCAGCGCTCTTCTTCTCTTCCTCATGAGCGCGAAGGTTCATCATGGCGTCGGGTGATCGGGTGGTCTCTCTTCATTCGGGCTGGCTTGGCTAACCATAGAGCATACCGGAAAGAACGATGACCACCGTGCTGTTGAGCCACCACCCGTCCCGTGACGTCACCTTTTTGACAGCCCTGTCGGGTTGAAGACGTCCATGTTCGGACCCGACACACCGAGGCACAAGTAATCCGCCGTAACGGCGCGAAACACATGGGTGTCGCGCCGCTTGTTCGCACGACCTCTCGTGGCACGCCGATTGCATGGAACACGGTGAAGCAACTGTTATGACCATAGCGGTCTCGCAGTCTCAGCCGAGGAGGTCTACATGAAGCTTGCTCGAACAATCCACATCAACACGACAGATGCTGCACAATCGCCACCACCATCGCGAGCGAATCAGCAAAGAGGCCAGCGCCTGGGCGACTGTGATCGACAGGCAGAGCGTCAAGCCCCCCGAGGACGGCGGGTCACGCGGCCATGATGCAAGAAAGTTAAGTGCCGCAAGCATCGCGCCATGGTCGACACCGAAACGCGAGCCCTGTTTCGATGATCTGGGTCTCGTCTCTTAGCGGCAAATCACATGTTAATGAGCCTGAAGGGAGGCGATATGTCGATCCAGAATCCGACCCATTCCATCGGCCCTGCAGGAACCAGGACGAGCAAGACTGCAGAACTCAAAAAAGCAGCAGCCGATGAAGTCTGGAAGCCCTACATGTATCACCAGACGTTCGATGGCGAAGGTACGGCTGAAAGCATCGCCGAGGATGGGCCGCCGCCTGGGAATCATTCCGGCGAGGGTAGCGCTCTTTGCTGCGGCACATTCGGCGAGTTGCTGCAAGGCCAGTTGCCGATCGGATCCGTTCCCCGTGACTGCCATTTCTTGGTTACGATGCCCATCGCGCTCTTTGCGCGGGCCCACTTCATGCCGATTGTAGGCACCCGATCTGTAACCGTTTATCCGCCACATAAAGTCAAAGCCAAACGATTGGGTGAAAAGCTCGTGGTCGCGCTCGGCGTCTCAGGAGGAACCCTCCTTTTGCAATCGGAACTCCCCGAAGGCAAAGGCCTGGCGAGTTCGTCTGCGGATCTTGTTGCGACTGCACGGTCAATTGCCTCATGCTTTAAACGTAGAGTCAGGACATCCTTGATCGAGAATCTCATGGCGGAAATCGAGCCATCCGACGGGGTGATGTACCCCGGCGTGGTCGCATATCAACAGCGGTCGTGTAGCCTTTTCTCCTTCCTTGGCCAAATGCCGCCGCTTGCCATTGTTGGCCTCGATGAAGGCGGAACGGTCGAAACCGTCGACTATGATCAACGGCGAGGTGAAATCTCGGCTGCTCACAGAACCCAGTATTACGAACTGCTCGGCCGCGCGCGGATAGCAATTCCGAGGGGTGACACCGCCACAATCGGCAGAATAGCTACAGCCAGTGCGCTCCTGCATCAGGAGCGCGCTCCGAAGGAACATCTGAACGCGATGCTGAAAGCATCCCAGGACACTGGCGCGCTCGGCGTCGTAGTCGCGCACAGCGGTACGATGATTGGCATCCTGCTCGATCGAATGGCGCCTGACTTCCCACGGAAGCTTCGGTCGGTGATCGAGCATGTATCGCCGTTCGACACCTCGCCAAAAATATATCTGACCATGAATTGATGGTGATGAGCTAGTCATATGGACACCATTCGCAAACTCCTACCATTCTCCGGCTATTCTGCTGCTTATGCATTCCCCCGCATTATTAGGTGTGGAACAAATCTTTATCTCGCGCAGTTCGCATTCATGAAGCTTCTCCCTGCGAAGTACATTATCGAGCAAGCATTGGCTCGAGGCACTCTGACGCCTGACGCGAAGGTTCTGGAGACGTCGAGTGGAACCTTCGCGCTGGGATTGGCTGTAGTTTGCCGGGAATTTGGGTTGCAGCTTGAGATCTTCACGGACCCAGTGATGGATAAGGGACTGGAAAACAGGCTTAAATCCCTGAATGCAGAAGTTGTCATAGTAACTGAAAAGGCGAGGGAGGGTGGGTATCAAAGAAGCCGCCTGGACGCGTTGCACACTCGAATGAGACAACTAGGCCAATACTGTTTTTGGCCCCGTCAATACGAAACACCTGACCACCCGGCAGCCTATAAGTACTTCGCCGACCAGATCTCGGAGATGCTTGGCGCCGGGGGGACATTGGTGGGGTCTGTCGGATCAGGCGGCTCTACTTGCGGAACAATAGAGCGCCTCCGCCAAAAAGCACCTGGTGCCCGCCTGATTGGAGTGGACACCTTCAACAGCGTCATTTTTGGCCAGCCGGACGGCGAACGGAAATTGCGGGGACTGGGGAACAGTCTTGTCCCCAAGAACGTCAAGCATGAACTATATGACGAGGTGCATTTCACATCGGCTTCGCTCGCGTTCGCTGCAACGCGTGCGCTCCACGAGCGACATGGCATTTTTGCCGGCCCGACCTCCGGGGCGAGCTACGTCGTTGGGCGCTGGCGCGCTCGGCAGTTTCCAAACGAAACCGTAGTCGTCATAGGTCCAGATGAAGGCCACCGCTACCTCGAAACTGTTTACGACGACGAGTGGCTTAAGCAGAACGGATGTTTTGATCAAGGTGTTCTTCTGGACGCTCCGGCTAGCGAGGAGCATCCCTCGACTGCTCTCCCGCCATGGAACCGATATTGTTGGAGCCGGAGAAGCCGGGAAGCTGTCCTAAACGCGTTGGAGGTGTTTGATGAACCGAGGTAGCTTCCTCTTCGTGGAAAGCAACACCACAGGGACAGGCGAGCTATTGCTGAAGCGGGCCAGAGTCCTAGGGTTTGAACCGTATCTCGTTACGCGCAATCCTTCCCGCTATCCCTTTCTTAAGGCGTCTGTCGGTCGAGTGATCGAAGCTGAAACACGGAATCCGGATGAACTCATTGAGGTCGCCGCCAACTTACCGAGGCTAGCAGGAATATATTCGTCGTCGGATTATTTTGTCGAAGCAGCGTCAAGGGCCGCGAAGGCGATCGGGTTCCCTGCGGCGAGTCCGGAGGCCATAGCTACGTCCCGGAACAAATGGAAACAAGCGACCGAGTTGCATCGACAATCAATCTCGGTCCCTGAAACTCGGCTGGCCACATCCTTCAGAGACATGGAGACCATTCTTGCCCAAGCTATTCTCCCCGTGGTCGTGAAGCCGGTCTCCGGGAGCGGCAGTAGCGGTGTAAGGCTTTGCGACAGTGCCGCAGCCGCCATCAAGGCGTTTGAGAGTGCAAAGGACGTATTGTTGGATCAAGTGGATCTGGCCAGCCCCGACATCCTCATCCAGCAATATATAGAGGGTAAGGAATACTCTGCAGAGATTATCGCCTACGATGGGACGCTGCATTGCCTTGGAATTCTTGCCAAGCACAAAGGCCCGCCTCCCTGCTTCGTCGAGGTGGGGCACGACTTCCCGGCCCCGCTTCCGGATCCGTCCCTCAAGGAACTGGGTTCTTTTGCCGCTGGTGCAGTATCGGCCCTGGGCTTGGAGTTCGGACCGGCTCATGTAGAGTTCGTGATGGCGGAGTCGGGCCCCGTCATCATCGAGGTCAATCCTAGGCTGGCTGGAGGAATGATACCAGTCATGCTGTCGCACGCCTTGGGCACGTCAATCCTTGACATGGTGATTAGACTTTATGCGGGAGAAGGGTTCACGCCTCCACGGCCGATCGCAGGGGCGGGAGCCATCCGTTTCCGACTTGCCCAGGTGTCTGGGAAGCTCAAACGTCTGGGCTTTTCTCGAACCCCGGAGCCAACCGTGCCCGACGTCGGTCTTCTGATATCTGAGGGGAAGGAATTACAGATCAATGGCGACTTCAGAGACCGAGTAGCCTATGCCATAGGCGTTGCTGATAAACTCGATGCCGCTGTCACGGCAGCTGAACGGATGATCGATTCCGTTGTGATCGACATCGATCCGACTGCTAGCGCATCGGACAGCAAGATAGACCCGGGGCCCGGCGAGGGCATGTGGACCTTGCATCCCGATGCGATGAAGCTGCTCGCTCCGCCTATCGAAATCTCGCGGGACGGTCGCCTTCTGCAATTCCAAGCGGCCATAGACGAAGCTCATCTGGTGATGCTCGTCGACAAGGCCTTAGTCAGCCGAGCGGTAGCTTCAGACCTGCTCACGAATGTCCTGGATCTCCAACGCGAGGGCTTCCAATCTTTGGACGGCCGTGATGCTCCGCGTGGCCTCTATCTGGCTTATGAGGCCGAACTTGTCGCCAGAGCAGGCCCGGAAAAGGCGGGCTGGCTGCACCTGGCGAGATCCCGGAACGACTTGAACGCGACCATCTCTCTCCTCGCTCTTCGAGACGCCGCGTGTTCCATCTCGCAAGAAATAGGAATTGCACAAGATGTCCTGCTTCAGCGAGCCGAAGAATCGTCAAGACTTGTGGCTCCGCTGTACAGTCAATACCAAATCGCACTTCCAGGGTCGCCAGGGCACTACCTCCTCGGGGTCTTCTTCGCTCTCGACCGCGAGCGCCAGCGGCTTCATCGCCTCCTGGAAGACATCAGGAATTGCCCTATGGGGGCGGGGGCGGGCGGAGGCACTAGTATACCAATAGATCCCCTGCAAACCGCAACTCTTCTGGGATTCGAACTGCCGTCGTTCAACTCACTTGATGCGGTCGCGAGCCGCGATCATCACCTGGAGGGGCTTTCAGTCTTCGCTGGCGTTTCAATCTTGCTCAGTCGTGTGGCCCAGGACCTGCAGGTTTGGACGACGCGCGAGTTCGCGATCATCGACATTCCTCGCAATCTTGCCGGCGGCTCTTCCATGCTGCCTCAAAAGAAGAACCCGTTTCTGCTTGAGCATATCAAGGGATCGGCAAGCACCGTGATCGGCGCATACATGTCTGCGGCAACGGCAACCTGCAAATCGCCTTTCAGCAACTCGATCGAAGCAAGCAATTACGGCTGCTCTCCTCTGGGCCTTGCGGAAGATGCCCTGAAACGCGCGATCACCCTCACGTCACTCATCGTTAAGCTCATGGCGTTCAATGCGACATCGATGCGGGAAAATCTGGAAGACGGCTTAGCGATGACGACCGTCGCCGCCGAACGAATGGCGTCGCGAGGCGTTCCTTTCAGGAAGGCCCACACACAAATTGGCGAGATCGCCGCGCGCGCGTCTCGGGATAGCTGCGTTGCGAAGCGCCGAAGCGAGCTGGCCACCCACCTCGCTGATGTGATGCCGGCGAGTCCTGAAGAGTGCAGGGACGCTCTGCAGTTCGGCGGAGGACCCGGCACAAGATCAACCGACGCCCAGCTTTCCGCAGCAAAAACGCTCTTTCGGGACACGCAGCTGAAATGCGCGGACATACGGGAACGCTGGGCGCGCGCTGAGATGCACCGCAAACAGAGAGTGAAAGAACTCGTTGAGAGGCATTAAGCCACCTGACGGAGCGGATATATGGTCGACATTTAGCCCAAGCGGTGATCAACGCCTCGTGGGATCTGGGGAGTTCGCCAACCTCGGTCAGCACCTCGTCGTCTAGATGTTTAGTCCCGGCTTTGCTGGAGCGGATTTAGCCTGAAGCGTTCGGGTTGAGTGATCCACGCCTTGCAGATGAACTCGGGGTGTGAGGGTCTTGAGCCTGCGGGCGAAGTTGTATGCCGTAACGAAGTCGCAGAGCTGGCTGGGAAGCTGGTCGTGGCTCTCGTAGTAGAAGCGCTTGACGGTTGCCTCTTTGATGGTCCGGTTCATGCGTTCGATCTGACCGTTATCTGGTATGTGATCTGTGGTGCCTTTTCGTCCTGCTGTTCTTGTTTTGGAACGGCCTCATGGTGAGCCCATCCAGGACGTGGGGCACCGGGAGCACGAAGGTGCAGGCAGGCCGTCAATAGACAGTGGGCTGAGAGCCCGAGCTCCTTACATGACCGCCCCTCGCGACTTTCCCGGATGCGCTGCGAGTGCGGGTCAGTAGATGTCGTGTTGCCCGCCAGCTCCCGTCTTTTACCGAGCCAAGAAGGAGGAACGGGCATGCGCATCATCGGACTGGATATCCATCGCGCCCTCGCCGAGGCGGTAGCTTGGGAGGACGGCAGGCTCAGGCGGCTGGGTCGTGTCGACATGCGGCGCGACCTTCTGGAGGCCTTCGGTATCCATTTGGCGTAGCTTTCAATTACCCAGATCGTCAGCGGGGCCTTATTGCCGCGTATGAATCTGCCGTGATTCTGTCTGTGACGCCGAATCACGGAGGCGTCACGGATGCGAGACAAGACCAGCAGCGGCGAAGCCGCTTGGCAGGAGGAAGAGCTTTCTACGGCGGCCCTTCCCGATAAGCGTTTGGCCCGTCGGTTGCGACGGTTGCTGGATCAGATGTCAGCTGCGCCGAGGACGCAATCCCGGTGGCCTGCGGCGACTGGGCGGCGGTGAAGGCGGCCTACCGCTTCTTTGACAACCCGCGTGTGACCGTACATGGCGTTCTGGCCGGCCATTTCGCCGCGACCGCGGCGCGCGTCGCGGCGAGCGAAGGCCCGATCCTTATCCTGCAGGACACGACCGAATTTATCTACGGCTGCGCGCAGCCGGGCAAAATCGGCTTCACCAAGACCATCAACGCCGGGCGCTACAAGGCTGGCAGCCGACCGTACTGACCTTATGCGGGATGCTGATGCATTCGAGCCTGGCCGTCACCCTCACCGGCCTCTGACCGCGGTGAAATTCTGGACACGAACGAATTCAAGGGAACGCTCGCGCTCAAGCGGCACATCAATCCCACGCGTGCCGATCGAGACGAAAGAGAGCTACCGCTGGCTGGAGAAGCTGCGCCAATCCATCGCGCTCGTTGGCGCGCCCGAGCGCTGCGTGCATGTGGATGACTGAGAGAGAGATATCTACGAGCTCTATAGCACGGCGCAAGACCTTGGTACGAGCTTCATCGTGCGGGTGCAAACGAACAGGCTGGCCGAGCGAGCTGCCGATGCTGCCCCACACGATCCTGCTCATCGCGTCTTTGTCCAATTTGCGGCGACGCCTTGGGCGGGACGTCATCGCATTACGGTCGATCAGAACGAGACGACCCGGCTGCACGTGAAGTTCGCCGCCATCAACACCTTGCCGCCGGTGGGCAAGCAGAAGCGCTACAGTCCGCAGGTTCTGACTTACATTCACGCCCTCGAAGAAGATCCGCCGCCCGGTCGCGAGCCGATCGACTGGAAGCTGGTGACCAACTTGCCGGTCGAAGATCTCTCCGCGGCGGCCGAAAAGCTCGGCTGGTACGCCCTGCGCTGGAAGGCAGAGGTGTTCCACAAGGTCATGAAGTCCGGCTGCCGTGCGGAGGAGGCAAGGCTCGAAACCGCCGAGAGGCTGGCCAAGTTCCTCGCCCTCATCGCGGTGGTCAGTTGGCGCATATTCTTCGTCACTATGTCGGCGCGTGCCAAGCCAGACGCCGCGCCCGACAGCGTTCTCACCTTCGCCGAGATCACTGCGCTCGACCAGATCGACGCGTCGCCTTGGCGGCGCGGAACAGTCTCTCGACCTCGAGCAAATCGCGATACCGCAGCACAGCCTGGAGCGGGGTCAACTCCGCATTCGTCCCCACCACAGTAATGCCGTCGTAGCCGGCTTTCTCGGCAAGCTTGCCGACATCGATCTTGAAGTTCTTGCCGCTGGCCTTGAGGTCACGCCGGTAGGCCGAGTTGCCGACCAGTGCCTTGTCGCCCTTCTTGAGCTGTGCCTCGAGGCCCGCAAATGGTGAATCACGAACGCACTCGCCCGCAAACCCCCTCCGCCCGGAAATCTGCCGCAGTTACCCGATCGGCAAAATAAGCCATTCAACTTTCAGTGGTGGGTGGGGTCATGCTCCGACGCCGATCCACACTATTTTATGGCGATGTCCTCGACGGGACGCATTCAATTGCTCTTTCTGACATAAAAGGAAATATCTCGCGGACCGTCAGCTTGAAAGCTCCGGGGACGGATTGCTCGCTGCAAGCAGCGATCAGATAGTCCTCCTTCGGCCGGAGCTGCCAGAATTTCCAACGCGTCGGCGCGTCTTCAAGTTCTTCACGCGCGCTCATCGTGATGGTGTTTGTTGGGCCGAAGTGAAAACTGAACAAGTGCAAAGGAATGGCCAGGCCAAGTCCGCGCGCTTTAATGTAAGCTTCCTTCAGGGTCCAATATTCGAAAAAGCGGCCATGTTGTTGGCTACATGGCACCGCTGCGAGTGCTACCACCTCTTCTGGCGAGAAAAACTGATCCGCGATATCCAGCAGAGACGACCCCAGTCGTACGTTCTCGACATCGATACCGAAAAACTTTCCCCCCACGATTCCAACAACAATGAGCCCTTTCGTATGGGAAATGTTAAAATCGATATCGGGAACGCCGTTCGGCAAGTTCGCAATGCTCGGACGTCCGAACGCATTTTTTTGGAACCGCCAGTCTTGCGGTTCGACATAGACATAGCGGGACAGCACCGAACGCACTGCTGCCCGCGTCACTAGATAACGACGGCGGTGATACGAAAAATGGAACCGCGACTCCTGACCGCGTTCGTCCTCGGTGAGGACATTTCTGTAGAAGCTCAAAATGTCCGGCGCTGATATTTCGTCAAAATAAGTGAGCCACAGATCCACGCCATTTGGCTCAAGCTCAAGCAGCACAATGTCATCCTCCTTCACAAAGGCCGGTAGCACCACGCAGCAATTTAGGCGTCCACACCATGCCCGTTGATAGGTTCTATCGCAAACCGGACTGTGGTCACGATGAGACGTCTTTAGCCTTCTGGGAGATCAGTCAGCAAGTGAGGACAATTGACCCGTCCGCGATAGTTCCCTCGGATCTCTGCTCCAGCGCGATGATCTCCGGCGGGAGCGGGAGCTGGCGTCGGAACGGCTCGGTTTTCAATCCTGGGCACTCCCAACGCGTATCTCCGTCGTCAGTTTCTTCGATGTCTAGCCAGTAAAGAGTTTATCCACCACGGGATCGAGGTCCCTGCTTGAATGAGTTGCATGCAGGAGTGCGGCCTCGCCACGACGCGGCCGGAAGTCGGCTCGGCGGTTTGGCGCGAGCTGCCGGTACAGCGTGTCAAGCCTCAGGAGCTTGGCTTCGATCGCCAAAGCCCGCGCTCCGGATGCGTTCCTGGCAAATCGAAGCACGTGGGGACGTCCAGGTGGACGTATTATCGACCTTCGTGACATCGGCCTCGTTGGGAGCTGTGCGAGGAATCCCACGAGGCAATGCTCAAGCGCGTCGGCGTCGGCCTCGGCGATCAGACAGTCAAGGCAGTCACTGCCACGCTGGCGCTTAACGACCTCGTAGAGCCGATCCAGCGTGGCAATGTGGCGCGGCATATGTGGAACGGCCACGCGGGCAAGCGCTTTTTTAGACATTTCATCCAGCGGGATATGTGCGGTCATTTGTCCGGTCTTTCAGCGCGGTCTAAGACCACTGGCCTCGATGAAATTCGCGATGCGAGGGGCTGATCAATCTGACGCGCTGTAAGCGCATTGTCGCGCCGGCCTCTCTCGCCTCGGGATTTCGTCCCGTGGGTCATCGTCTAATTGTGCACTTCGCCTCTATCCGGCGTCGCGCCGGCCAATCCGTCCTGGTCGCCCGTTCGGCTCAGGCTCCTGCTGCGCCGCTTGCCGCACCAGTATTTCGATATGTCCCGCCCTTGATGAGCAGTGCCCAGATAATCCTCGCCATCTTGTTGGCGAGCGCAATCGCGACGACCTTGAAAGGCCGCCGCGCTAAAAGGGCGACTAGCCATCGCGGCGCTTTGTCGTTTCCCTTAACGCGCCGCAAGACCGACTTCGCCATATACGAGCAGCGAGCTCGTCGGATTGCCCATTTTCGATATGCAGCCGAGCCGCCCCTTCGAACCGATAAAAATGAGGAGGTTTTTCGAGGCCTCCATGTGACAGTTCCTCGTCGCCTCAGCCAGAACGTATAACCATTCCTCGGCGACGACCAGCGCTTCTCGGCCGTTGACCACCGCCGCCGTTGCTCGCGGCCGTTCAGGATCTCAATCTTCGGAATGCTACCGGTCATGCACGACATTACTCCTATCCCTTATCAAGATGGAGATCGTGTCCGATTCATTCGGGGACTATTCAGATTGTACCTATTCGTCAAGGGTCCGGAAATGGCGTCAACGACCAATTTATTAAATGGGCGGCACGCTGAAGTATCGCCTCGGTCTGAGCAAGGCTGGGTGAAACAGCCAGGATATGTCCAATGCAGTCTCGGTAATCGCCTTTCGTGACGATCGGTGTCCCGGGTTCAACATACAATTTGGCCTCGACGATACCAGATACAGCAGCCACCTGACTGTCGCCACCAATCCAATCGAGGATGCCGTCGCGATCAGGAATCAGGAACCGCGCGGCCGCAGTGTGCGAATGCCTTCTGCGCAAATCACATTCCTCGCCGATTACAAGCTTGATGTGCTCGGCGATGAGGTCGATACCGCAAGCCAGATAGACCAGCTGAGGCTCGAGCGCGCCAGCAAGACGCGGATTGACTTCGATGACGACCGGGCCACGCTTCGTCCACCGGAGTTCAATGTTCGTTGGCCCCCACCCAAGACCGAGAGCTCCCAAGCAGCTCAGCGAAACTTCGGCGATATGTTTGTGCTCGTGATCCCCCAGCGGGGCCGGAAAGGTCGTCTCACGGAATACGAAATGCGGTGGGGCGCCGAAAGCAGCCGCGACAACCCCAACAACCTCATTTCCCATTATCTCGACGCTGTAAAAGGGGCCCTGTGCGAATTCTTCGATCAGTATCCTCGGCGAAGATCGCCATATGTGCTTCCCGCCCAACAGATAGGTCGTGTGTTCGGCCAACTCATCGGCGTTTCGGCACAATCGGACACCACTGCTACCGCTGCCCAGGGCTGGCTTGACAATCACCGGCAGCCCGATCTGCGCGGCAAAGCTTTCCGCCTCCGTCGCATCCGTCGCCAAGCGATAAGCAGGTACTGGAACGCCGGAGTGCGCGAGGAGCTGACGTTGAATGAACTTATCGCAGCATCGTTCAATGGACGCGGGGTTCGGTCCCGGTAGTGCGAAATGCCGGCAGAGTTTAGCAACTCTGGCATAGACCGACTCGTCGAAATCCGCAAAGCCAGTAATGCCGGCAATATCATAGGTTGCACGGAGCCCGGAACATTCACGAATCAGCGCACCGAGATCGCCTGTATCGACACCCACTGCCTCAACACTTTCCGCCGCAAGATAGTCGTAGAAGGTTGGATCAGCTGCCAGGGTGATTGGATGAAGCCCAAGGCGCTTGGCCGCTTGGACGTAGAGCAGGCCACTTGTCCGGTGACCTTCAAGCAGGATGAGCGCTTTTCTTGCCATTGGCTTTCCCCCCGTAGCGGTCTGAGCGTAAATCCGCCTCATTTTTCTGCCGTGCCTGACCTCAGACTCTGCGGTCATCGTACCAGTGTCGGCGATTTGCGGTCATGAAGACTCAATGAATCTAGTTGAAGGATTTATTGCAACATTTTGAAGTCAGATAACAAATTTCTCTCTCCGGCTCGATCGGACAAATCGGCACGAGGTTTGCGAGTTGGATGCGAGGCTGCGTAACTGCCGACTTGGAATTAATGTTGTGGCTGACATCGTAATCAATGGAGTGAAATGAAACATGCCGGGTCAGAGACGTGTCTTCTTCTGGGAAGAGAGCATTTGAAGACCGGCGGCGATGTCACGTTGTCTGGGTAAGTAGACCCGCTCGGCGTTGGTGCACGGATCATTTAGCGATCTTGGTGTAGGCGAGCTGCAGTCTCGATAGCCGGTTGCCGCAGCGATGCCTTCAAGCACAATTCTTCCCGCCGCCATCGTATAGGAAAGATGAAATTCAAGGTGACGAACTGTGCGGAATATGAGGCGGGGCTACGCGAACGCCCGGCAGCCTGACCCTGTGGCTGATGCCGGAAGCGGTTGCTGGTTGGGCTGCCCCACGACGCAAGACCTGCGGCGTCAGCCGCGCCATTCCGATCTCGCGATTGAGACCGCCTTGACGCTGGGCCTGGTGCTTGGCCTACGACTGCGACAGGCC
>NZ_JAMYPQ010000049.1:0-13062 GCF_040320455.1 Mesorhizobium sp. M0698
ACCACGAGATCGACTGGCTCACGTGAAAGAACATAGTCAAACTGCTTGCTATCGTGGACTGCGGTTACCTTCAGGGCATGCATCGGCGATGAGGCGCCGCATTGCGGCATCATCGTCAATGACAAGAACATGTTTCAACGGCACACCTCGTTTTGGGGGTTGCGCCCCGATCAGGGTTGCATTACCTGAATCTGCAAGCAAAAGGCATGTATTAGTGATGACATTACTTGAAATTGAACAACTGGTTCTCAAAACCCTCAACGCTCTAGTTGCCGAAAAAGTAGAGGTGTCGATGACAACCAGAATGCGGGATCTCGGCCTCGACAGCCTCGACTATAACGAGCTTGCTACGGCGATCGAGAGCCGACTTGGCTGGTTTGTCGACGATTACAAGCTCTGGCAATACGAGTCCGTAAGGCATGTCGCCGACGCCGTCGCCAGTCAGGAGTTGCGCACCGCGGAACCACCAGCAGTGCGGCAAGTGCTGGAGTAGTGCTGTAGGCACAGGTTACGGTGAGGGCAGCTTGGGCGGCGGTAGCTATTGCCATTGCTCCGCTGTGGTTTCTATTCGTGACTGGTGTGTTTGAGAACTGTTGGGTCAGCCCGGTCCATGTCGCAGTGCCGATGCCCCCTTGGTGGCGTTGCCCGCAATTGCGATCGCTGCGCCCAGGGCACCAATGCTGACGGTCGTTGTCAGGCCACCCGTTGAATTGTTGTCAGAGGCAACAGTGCCCACCACACCATCCCAATTGGTGGTCGTATAGACCGACATGTAGTCACGGAACACGCTCTCACTATACGTGGTCACGATCGTTGCCGTCGTACCGGTTGGCACGAGGGCTGACCACACTGACAGATAGACCACACCAGAATTGAAGATGCTTTCCACCTGAGCGAGAAGGGTGGCAGCCACACCCCCAATCGTCATACTGTTGACGGTCACTGCACTTTCGGTGTCAGTGGTCTCAGTTGTCACGATGACACGACGATTAGCGTGTGGCGCGACAAGAAGCGGAATGCTGGTGTGGGTGTAAACGGTCGTGGCAGTCGAGTCTTCGTGAGTGCCATTGAAGACCAGATCTATCGGGAACATTTTCTCCCAGACGCCCGAGCTGCGCACATAGACCTGTCGAGCCTTGGTCCAGAGGCTTGAGATTTTCACCCATACGGCGCTGGCCGCCCCCCAGACCCCGGAGGCTTTGACGTAAAGGGCCATTACGGCTGCACCCAGAAATCACCGTCCACGCCGCCAGAAGGGGCAGCGGCCGAGATCGTGACGCTGCGATTTGCCATCGTGCCGACGCCGAGAAGCGCCTTGGTCTGGGCAATGGACTGCGGTCGACGATAATTGTCCCCGGTGCCGTCACTCGACACGCGACCGACGAAGCTCGTCACAGCGTCGGCACCTGTGGCGTAGGTCGAGCGGTACAAACGCGTCGTGATATCACCAGCGCCATCGCGCTGAGGCGATGAACATGTATGGCGAGAGCAGAACGTTTGGGGCGGGGCGGGACGAAGAGGTTGCGGAGGGCTGACAAGGTCGAGACGAAGCGTTGCAGGCCTCCCGGCGATCGGACCCCTGCATCATCCGCTCCCGTTTTCGCGGCGGCACATGGGAATTCTCCGCTCCGTTGTTCAACCCCTTGTGCGACCGGTGCTTGACGTCCGGCATCACCTGTCGCTTTGCCGCTCCATACGAGCGCAGCTAGTCGGTGATCATGCGCTTCGGCGCGAGCCCCTGCTTCTTCAACAGCCGCGTCAGCAAGCGCTTGGCGGCCTTGGTGTTGCGGCGGTTTTGCACGATTTCGTCCAGCACATATCCATCCTGGTCGACGGCGCGCCACAACCAAAGCTTTTTGCCGGGCGATGGTGACGACCACTTCGTTCAGGTACCAGACATCATTCCGGCACGGCGGCTTGCGGCGCAAGCAGCGAGCGCAGTCCAGCCCGAACTTGATGCCCCACCGGCGACTTGTCTCATACGAAACCACGATGCCGCGTTCCAGCAGCATTTCCTCAACCAGGCGCAGGCTCAGCGGAAACCGGAAATAAAGCCAGACCGCGTGGGCGATAATAGGCGGCGGAAATCGGGGGGCGTGTAGCTGACGGCGGGCGTATTCATGCCCCCGGCGTCCATGTCGCAAATCTTGACGATTGCTTTGTGTGTCAAGCCCGCCGCAGTCTCAACGCGTTCATATGCAGACATTGTGAAAATCGCCCTATTCCGCCTTTTTTTACCGCCCCTTAAGTCCCCCGCTCGCATGCTTGTCGATGCCATTGAACTCATAGCCATCGGCCAAGGATTTTGGAAAATATGTTTCCGCTCGCAGCAGAAAACGTGAGAGTCGCTGTAGGCCTAACGTTAAGGGGAGAGAGCGGTTTGATTGGACGAAATGGGTACCGGAGTACCGAGTCATGAAGCCACGAGGTAATCTGGTCCGACTGAAGCAATTTCAGGTGAATGAGAAGCGGCGACAGTTGCACCAGCTAGACATCATGATTGCCGATTTCGAACGCATGGCGCGAGAACTGGACTTCCAGTTAAACGCCGAGGAAACGAAGGCCGGCATCTCCGATGTCAATCATTTCGCTTATCCGACGTTCGCCAAGGCCGCTCGCCTACGCCGTGACAACGTCAAGAATTCGCAATCGGACCTTCTGCGGCAGAGAACCGCAGCCGAGCCATGCCTCGCCGAGGCTGAAGCAGAGCTCTCCAAGGCGCAAATGCTAGAATCGCGCAGCGGCAGAGGCCACGACCTCGAACCCGGCAACCGAAGCGCCATGATCGGCTGAGCCGGATGGCTTCAGCGCGCCTCATTCGCGACACCCGACTGGCCGTTGGCGCGCGAGAGGCGTGCGGGCACTGTAAAGATATCAGCGTCTTGATGCAGCGATAGCTGGTCGGGACGGCTGTCATGCTGCGGCGACATACGCGATTTTGTTCCAGATTTGCATGGCGGCGTTACGCAGGTATTGGGGGAAAGTGGAACTGGTTGGCAATCGGATCATCGGCGAACCGCTGCCGGCGGATCGGCGCCTGGCGGCAACGCCTGGCGCTTTCGGCGGCGGCGGTAACGGCAAAGCAGGCTGGCCGCGTCGAGGATGAAGCGGCACCTGCGCGATGCCGTTCTGCTCACGGCCGGGAGACGGGGTCGGCCCCGCCGGCCGGATGCTGCTCGCTTGGCGCGGCATCGTAAAGTCAACCGACAGCTTATGAAGATGTGCGTACATTGGGCCATGTCAGAAGTTGCTCGTGATCCGCTCTATGGTCGCCACCGCTTTCCCGCCGAGATCATTGCGCACGCGGTATGGCTCTACTTTCGCTTTCCGCTCAGCCTGCGCATGGTTGAGGACATGCTGGCGGCCCGCGGCATCATCGTCACGCATCAGACCGTTCGAAGCTGCGCGGAGAAATTCGGACGGCATTCCGCCCAGGAGATCAATATCAGCCGGCTGCCTGGGCGACAAATGGCATCTCGACGAATGTGTCGTGGCTATCAGTGGCAAGAAGCAGTGGCTCTGGCGTGCCGTCGATCAGGACGGCTTCGTCCTCGAAGTGCTGGTACAAAGCCGCCGAAATGCCAAGGCGGCAAAGCGTCTGATGCGCAAGTTGCTGAAAGCTCAAGGGCGGACACCACGGATCATGATCACCGACAAGCTCCGATCCTATGATGCCGCCATGCGCGACCTCATGCCCGGCGTCGAACACCGGTCGCACACAGGCCTGAATAATCGAGCGGAAAATTCGCACCAGCCGACCCGACGACGCGAAAGGATCATGAAACGCTTCAAGTCGGCACGCCAGCTTCAGCGGTTCGTTTCCATCCATGATCCGATTGCCGACCTGCTCACTTTCCCTGCAATGCGCTGTCATCGGCTCAACATCGAGACCTGCGTAACGCCCCATGCAAATCTGGAACAAAATCGCGTGTGTCGCCACAGCGTGACAGCCGTCCCGGCCAGCTATCGCTGCATCAAGCCGCTGAAACTTACAGTGCCGGGCGCGCTGCTACCTGAATTTCCTTACCGCTCAATCAATGTGACAGCACCGATTCTTCTCAACCGCGGCATGCCCTAAATCGTCACTTGCGTTCCGATCTCGACGACGCGTCCGGTCGGGATCTGGAAGTACTCCGTCGCGTCGGCCGCCGTACGCGCCAGGCCGATGAACAACCGGTCCTGCCACACCGGCATGCCGGAATTGGGCGAGGCCTTGAGCGAACGCCGTGACAGGAAGAACGAGGTCGTCATGATGTCGAACTTCCAGCCTTGCTTGCGGCAGATCGCCAGCGCGCGCGGGATGTTCGGCTGCTCCATGTAGCCGAAGGTCAGCGTCACCCGCATGAACAGCTCGTTGACCGTCTCCATCTTGACCCGGTCGCTGTCGGGCACCACCGGTTGCGGCGCGGTCACCACCGAAAGGATGACGTTCTGCTCGTGCAGCACCTTGTAGTGCTTCAGGCTGTGCATCAGCGCGGTTGGCGCGCTGAGTGGATCGCTCGTCAGGAACACCGCGGTGCCGGACACCAGCTGCGGCTTTTTCTTCAGGAGATTGCCGGCGAGGAAATCGAGCGGGATTTCGTTGCGGCGGGTCTTGTCGAACAGATAGCGGCTGCCGCGCACCCAGGTCCACATAGCCAGCACAATGGTGAAGGCCACCGCCAGCGAAGCCCAGCCACCCTCGAACACTTTGACGATGTTGGAGGCAAAAAAGCCGACATCGATGAAGCCGAACAGCGCCGTCATGGCGACCGCCACCCACAGCCGCCATTTCCAGATCCGGGTCATGACGACGAACAGCAGCACCGTCGTCACCAGCATGTTGCCGGTCACCGAGATGCCATAGGCGGAGGCGAGCTTGCTCGATTCGCCGAAACCGACGACCAGCAGCATCACCGCCAGCGCCAGCAACAGATTGACGCGCGGCATGTAGATCTGGCCCGACTGCTTCTCCGAGGTGTGCAGGATTTCCAGGCGCGGCAGCATATTGAGCTGCACCGCCTGCCGGGTCAGCGAGAAGGCGCCGGAGATGACCGCCTGGCTGGCGATGACAGTCGCGGCCGTCGCCAGCACGACCATCGGGATCAGCGTCCAGCCTTCGTTCATCTCGAAGAATGGATGGCCGACGACGCCATTCTTGGCCAGCACGAAGGCGCCTTGCCCGGCATAATTGAGCAGCAGGCAGGGAAACACGATCGCCAGCCAGGCCAGCACGATCGGCTTGCGGCCGAAATGGCCGAGATCGGCATAGAGTGCTTCGGCGCCGGTGACGGCGAGGAAGATGGCGCCGATGGTCACGAAAGCGACGTCGGGCGAATTGATCAGGAAGGCGACGATGTAGTGCGGGCTCACCGCCCACAGGATTTCCGGATCGGCGATGATGTGGTTGAGCCCGGAAAGGCCAATTGCCAGGAACCACACCGCCGTCACCGGGCCGAACACCAATCCTACCCCGCCCGTGCCGAAGCGCTGCACCGCAAACACCATGGCAAGAATGACCAGTGTCAGCGGCACGACATAGGGCTGGAAGGTCGGCGTGACGACATTCATGCCCTCAACCGCCGACAGCACCGATATCGCCGGTGTGATGACGGCATCACCGAAGAAAAGCGATGCCCCGACGATGCCGATGCCGAGCATCAGCGCCGAGCGCTTGGGGAAACTGCCGCGCGCCAGCGCCATCAGCGACAGCACGCCGCCCTCGCCGCCGTTATCGGCGCGCAGCACGAACATGATGTACTTGATGGTGACGATGATCGTCAGCGACCAGATGATCAGCGACAGCACGCCGAGGATATCGCCGCGCTCGGCGACATTGCCGCCCGACGACGCCACCAGCGCCTCACGGAACGCGTAGATCGGGCTGGTGCCAATATCGCCATAGACAACGCCGAGCGCGCCTAGCATCAGCACCTTGGGGCTTTGCTGTTCGATTGCCGGATGGCTCGACTGTTCGACGGGTTCTGCCTCGCTACCAGTATTGGTAAGGACCATGGACGACACTCCGATAAGGGGCGGCCCTCTACCTTTGCTGCACTGCAATATCAAGTGCCGCGAGGTAATGGCTCCGTATGCGGACCGCATTTGTTGCCGCACCGGCGGATTGTCTCATACGAAACCACGATCCCGCTCCCGGGCCATTTCCTCGACGAGACACAGGCTAAAGGGGACCTGAAGGAGGGCCAGACCGGATGGGCGATGATCTGCGGCAGGAAACGATGGCGCTGCTTGTAGCTGACGGCATATCTTTCTCCTTTGTGTGTCTGCCAGACGAGCGGGCGGGCACGGAAGTGGTCGCGCTCTGGCTGCCAGACATACTCGTCCAACCTGATGAAAACCTGACTTGTACACCCAGCCCAAACAGGTGCGAGGGGTCGGTCTATTACCAAAGGCTCTGAGGGCTGATTCTCTAGGGTTCCCGCCCAGATTGATCCGTGACCCTTGTTGTGTGCCGCCCCGGGTTGATCGGAGGCTCCAACTCCTGAGAAGGTGGAACCATGACAAGCAAGGCGACCAACAAGTTCTCTCCCGAGGTCCGGACCCCCCGCGGTGCGGCTGGTTCTGGATCACGAACGCGAGCATACGTCGCGGTGGGCGGCGGTTTCATCGATCGCCGCCAAGATCGGCTGCAAGAAAGCCGAGCGTGACGGCGGCGTGCGCGCCGGAGTTCCCACGGATGCTGCGACGAAACTGAAGGCTCTGGAACGCGAGAGCCGCGAGCTTCGCAGGCCAACGAGAGCAAGGCTTCCGCGTATTTTGCCCAGGCGAAGCTCGACCGCCGGTTCAGGCCACGATCGCGTTCATCGACGATCACCGCAAGGCGCATGGGGTTGAGCCGATCTGCAAGGTGCTGCCGATCGCCCCGTCGACCTACCACGACCATGTCGCCAAGCGCGTCGACCCCTGCCGGCTGTCGGCTCGGGCAAGATGGGATACAGCCTCGAAGGATGAGGTCCGACGGGTTTGAGGCGAACTTCCGCGTCTACGGCATTCGCAAGGTCTGGCGGCGGTTGCGTCGCGAGGGCTTCGAGGTCGCCCGCTGCACGGTTGCCCGCTTGATGAAGGCCATGGGCCTCGAAGGCATCGTCCGCGGCAAGCCGATCCGCACTACGGTGAGCGACAAGGCCGCACCTTGCCCTCTCGACCACGTCAACCGCCAGTTCCATGCTCCGGCGCCGAACATGCTGCGGGTCTCCGACTTCACCTGCGTCGCGACCTGGACGGGCTTCGTCTATGTCGCCTTTGTCATCGACACCTATGCCCGTCGGATCGTCGGCTGGCGGGTGAGCCGGACGGCGCATGCAGCCTTCGTTCTCGATGCCCTGGAACAGGCTCTCCATGATCGGCGGCCCGCGCGGGGAGGCGGGCTCATCCATCACAGCGATAGAGGCAGCCAAGGCGGATTCAACCGGATCGTCGCAACACCGGCATCATACTGTCCCCCAAGGAGCTGGTCGAGGAGTTCGGCAGGTGTTTTCCAGCCGAGCGTTTTGCGCGGTCTTGTGTTGATAGCATGGGCAACTGCGTCCAGTTCCCGGGCTGTGTGCCGACTGAGATCCGTGCCCTTTGGAAAGTACTGTCTCAGCAAGCCATTGGTGTTTTCGTTGGAGTCTCGCTGCCACGGGCTTGGGGATCGCAGAAGTAAATCTCGAGCCCGGTGTCGATGCGCAGGTCGGCTGCTGCGCCATTTCCGCTCCATGGTCCCAAGTCAGCGACTGACGCAGCTGCTCGGGAAGTTTGCCCATGGATCGGGCTATGGCTCTGCGGACTGCTTCAGCGCCGTGGCCTGCAAGTGGTGGACCGTTCTTGATGCGCAGGCTCTGCTGATAGCCATGCATGCGCGGCAGGTGAAGCACGCATTGTGAAGCGTGAACTTCGTTCCACGAGCGTACCGATCGCCTAGCTTCCGAGGCCAAGGATGAGGTCGCCTTCCCAATGTCCGGGGACAGCCCGATCGGCAATTTCGGCCGGACGGTCGCTTATTATAAGGGCGTCTCCAATGAAGGACTTGTTGCGAACTCGGGCCCGTTCGCGCGGTACGCGCGTTCGCGCGGTACGCGCAACGCTCGGCCTGAACGCAGACATGCGGTCAGTCCTCGGCGCAATGCTCCGCGTCCTTGAATGTACAAGGACTGATAGATCGTCTCGTGGCTGATCCGCATGGTTTGATCCTCTGGGTAATCGATCTGAAGCCGATTTAGCGATCTGCTCGGGGCTCCAGGCTGCCGACCACCTCCGGCTCTGTCGTTTTTTCCATACCCACCTTGGGGCCCTCGAATGAGGCGCCATTGGGGTTGGTGACTTTGCCGGCCAAGCGCTCCTCAACATATTCACGCAGAGCCGGATTGACCGCCAGCTTGCCAGGAGGCCGCCGGGACTCACGATCGGCGTGCCATTGGGCGGCACTGGCCGGTAATCCAGATTGCCGCTGCGCGTCGCGGCATTGCGCCTGACCTCCCGCGAGATTGTGCTCGGCGGCCGACCTAGTTTACGAGCAATGGCCCGGATGCCGATTCCCTTGGCAAGCTCAAGCGCAATATCCTCGCGCTCCCGAAAGAAAGATATCGCCCCGAAGGCGGCTTCGCCCACGGCGCCAAATGCGTTGGCGGCATCCCTCCTGCACTCCGAAACCAGCGCGGACCAAGAGGCGTTGATGTACCGGCATCCAGTGCGGCCTCCTCGCTCGAATGTCCCAAGGCAATAGCTTGCCAGAACCGGAAGCGATTCTCACGCTGCCAGGCAGGCGGACGCCCGGGCGAATCTAGCTTCTTTCGAGTGCACCGATCTGAAGCGCGTTGGTGAACCGTCATTGCAACCTCCAATCCCTTGGTGTTGCGACGACCGGTTGAATCCGCCCAACACGTCAGCATTCAATACACCGAGCGCTTGGCGGAGGCCGGCGTCGAACCCGCAGTGGGCAGTGTCGGCGACTCTTTCGATAATGCTCTCGCGGAAACGATCATCGGTCTTTTCAAGGCCGAGGTGATCCATCGACGCGGACCCTGGCGCTCATTCGAGGCCGTCGAGTTCGCCACGCTCGAATGGGTCGACTGCTTCAACAATCGCTGGCTGCTGGAGCCCATCGGCAACATCCCGCCGGCCGAAGCCGAGGAACGCTACTACGCCATGTTGGATGAACCAGCCATAGCCGCGTGACTCAAACGAAACGGCCACCGGAATGCCCGGGGCAGTTCACATCGCATTTGATGCCAGCTTCATCGTATTTTCTTCGGCTTGGACGGGCACTTGGCAGACCCACAGAGCTGGGAACCCTTTGCCATACTACAACTGTAACATCATATCGGTTTAGCAGGTCAAGCTTCGGTGGTAACCTCATTGGGTAGAATAACTACTTTGGAGGCGAGCAATGGATCGCGATAACAAACGGGCACGTGCAGCTGCAAGATCATCTCAAGGCGTGGGGAGCAGTAGCCTCCGTGACGTTCCAGAGGGGCCATTGAGCGATGTTGCAGAACGGCTGGTAACCGCTAACCCGCGCGATACAGCGCGAAATCTTGGGGGCTTCAAAGGCCTCGGGACGCACGAGCGAACAGCCGTTCGGGGCACTCAACCCGGGCCAGAAACTGACCTCGCGAGATTTGAAAGGCGGACCAATCGGCTTGGACGATCAGCCATCGATCTGGCCGCGACATTAACAGCCGAATTGGGGTACAGCACGGATGACATAGCATTGCAGAAAGTCGGAGCGGCCAGTAATCTAGGCGATTACCTAACGCCAGGGCTGCAAGATGCTATTGTTAATCGCATTGGCAACATGGATCCGCCGTCGCAAGCTCTCGGAGCTTATTACGTTGCGCCACACTTCAGTAAGTTTACTGACGAAAACAAATCTCGCATTCTTGATCAGGCCATTGGATTGGCTTCTTCTGATCCGGATGGCAATGTCAGGATGATGGCATCCAATGCTATTCTCAACATGTATCAACAGTTAGACGCAAATCAACAGGCCCAAGCTCACTCAGTTTTTCCCGGCATGCAAGACATCTTGCCGCACATGCCGCCGCCGCAGCATGCAGCAGAGGAACGGAGTGCGAATCTGGACGGCCACATAGCAGGTATTGAGGCTGCAGTCCGTGATACAGTAGGCCCGCAAACCTCCTATGAACAGCTGCAGCGGGGTGCTCAAATCGGGCGGTCCATAAACCACGCCTTCAATCACGCCCGAGAGGACCTAATGGAGGCCACCAGAAGCAGAGATCGCTCCGGCCGTTGAGGTCTCGGCCATGGTACAGTGACGCTTTCTCTCCCGAAATCCGTTTACGGCCTTGCCGTTTCCAATTCGCTGGCCGTTGACGTACCTGCTTAGTGTAACTTTCAAAACCCACGTCTGCCGGGTGATGCGCTGCAAGCATCGCACCACCCACTGCGGCATCGATCTGTCGAGCGGCGACATCGCGCGACGCCGGTTCGGTCTCTGAAGCACGCGCAGCATTAGCTACGGCTAATCCGGCAATGGAACAATGCTTTCAACAAAAACGACGCCCCCCAACATAGCCATTAGCATCGCGTGCTCACTCGCCGTGGGCTTCTGTGCGGCAAGTCTTTACGCAACCTTCCGCCACGGCGGCAGCGGCGAGGCTCTGATGGCGTTTGATGTCCGTGCCTTTTGGTTTGAGACGCCCTTCTATTTGGGTTTCGCAACCCCCGTTTTCTATCGGGGCGCGGCTATCGTGCTCTCGACGTCCGCGGTCGTCTTGCTGATTCAGCAGATCGTATTGCGCCGCAAGCTCGAACACCACGGGACGGCTCGTTGGGCTCGAGTGGATGAAATGCGACGCACGGGATATCTGCGACGATACCGTGGCGTGACAGGGCCGGTGTTTGGGAAGACAAGTGGCCCTTTCTGGCCTGGCTACTACCTGACAAATGGCGAGCAGCCTCACAGCCTCATCGTTGCACCGACCCGCGCTGGCAAGGGCGTCGGCATAGTCATTCCAACGCTACTTACATTCAAAGGCTCGGTGATAGCTCTGGACGTCAAGGGGGAGCTCTTTGAGCTCACCTCGAGGGCGCGCAAAGCCGCAGGTGACGACGTGTTTAAATTCGCGCCGCTGGATTCGGAGCGGCGCACAAACTGCTACAATCCGCTGTTGGATCTTATAGCGCTGCCTCCACAGCAGCAATTCACCGAAGCCCGCCGCTTGGCCGCAAACCTGATTACGGCCAAGGGGGAGGGCGCGGAAGGTTTCGTCAGCGGCGCGCGAGATATCTTTGTCGCGGGAATCCTTGCCTGCATCGAGCGGGGCACGCCAACAATCGGCGCCGTCTATGACCTCTTCGCCCAGCCGGGGGAGAAGTTTAAGCTCTTCGCGCGACTCGCCATGGAGACCCAGAACAAAGAGGCACAACGCATCTTCGACGACATGGCGGGGAACGATACGAAAATCCTAACCTCCTACACTTCCGTGCTCGGCGATGGCGGGCTCAACCTGTGGGCGGATCCCGCTGTAAAGGCGGCCACAAGTCGCTCGGACTTTTCGGTCTATGATCTTCGCCGTCGCAGAACGTGCATCTATCTTTGCGTTGGTCCGAACGACCTTGAGGTGATCGCGCCTTTGATACGCTTGTTTTTTCAGCAAATCGTTTCAATTCTGCAGCGGTCGCTGGCCCGCCGGGATGAAAAGCACGAGGTTCTCTTCCTGCTCGACGAGTTCAAGCACTTGGGTAAGCTGGAGGCGATCGAGACCGCAATCACGACTATCGCGGGCTACAAGGGGCGTTTCATGCTCATCATCCAAAGCCTTTCGGCACTGACGGGAGCTTATGGAGAGGCTGGCAAGCAGAATTTTCTCAGCAATACCGGACTGCAAGTGTTCATGGCCACGGCTGATGACGAGACTCCGAACTACATTTCCAAGGCCATCGGTGAATACACGTTTGAAGCCAAATCGATTTCCCACAGCCAGGCGCGAACGTTCGACTGGACCATTCAGAATTCCCATCAAGGTGCACCGCTATTGCGTCCCGAACAGGTTCGGCTGCTCGATGACGACTACGAGATTGTTCTCATCAAAGGTCTGCCACCATTAAAATTGAGGAAGGTGCGTTATTTCTCGGATCGCATTCTGAAACGCATCTTTGAAAGCCAGACAGGCGCCCTCCCGGAGCCGGCGCCCTTGATGGGAGCAGAGGAGGCGCTCTCCGCAGAATCTCAACTCGATGACCCGCTGTGTGAATTGGCGCAGGACTTTGACGATACAGTTTGATGTGAGGCTAGTGTGGACCCGCGAAATAGCAATCCATCCCGTGTAACAGCTTTGTCGCAGGTGCAGGACGCCGGCTTGGAAGACGGGCAAGCGGTCCAGGCCCGGCGAGCGGGCTTTGAGCAGCACGTGTCCGAGGCGCTCCGGCCGCTGTTCGATGGTCGAGCTGACGAGCCGCCAACCGATCCAGAGGAGCTTCTGCGACTGGAACAGGGGTTTCGCGAGGTGCTTCAGCGAGGGCAGGGTCATCAAGCCGCCTCGTCTTTTTTCAGCAACCCAGGGATGCCCGCTGGACGGGATGACCTCAACAGAAGCGTGTCGGAGGCTTTCGCAAGCTCTGGGACGCCGGAGTTCGGGCCGCCGCCCCCAGTCTTGGCTGCCAGCGAACAGCAGATCCGCCCTTCGCCGGATGCGCTTGACCAGGGCAACCACCTGCCACCCGAGTGAGTCGTCCCAACAATGAACATTCCCCAGCGCTGTTGTGGCCAGCGGAGACGCAGAGGGCCCTGAATACGCCGCAAGCCGTCGCCATTCAGCAGCAGCTGAGCGAAATCGGCAATTCAGGCGGCCGCGTGCATATGCAGAGAGGCGCTGATGCGATCTCCGGACCGGTAGCTCTCGCCGTAATTGATCAGGCTGGTACTGTTGGAAGGCTTGATCAGCCTCGTCACCCCAATCTCCAGCATAGCTCACTGTCACGCGGCCAACGTGCCTCCGTAGCTAACATCTACGTCAGCGTTGAAGAAGTACCCTGCGCCACGGGATGTTTTGACCAGGCGAGGGTTGGCCGCATCAGCCTCCAGCTTTCGGCGCAAGCGCATGATTAGGACATCGATAC
>NZ_JAMYPQ010000050.1:0-11171 GCF_040320455.1 Mesorhizobium sp. M0698
GGTTGGAATCACCAGCGTGTGGCTGGCTGATCTCCCCCGACCACCGCCTGAACTCAACTCGGCTGGCGAGCAAGTTCCCGCCAGCTCAACGTTCTGATGCTGAAAATACTGGACCAGATCTATGCGTTCTCACCGTGGCGCCAGCGAAGCGACGACACCGGGGCGGGACAGGCGATGCCGCTACAGCTCCAGGCTTGTCTTCCCGGTGCGCACGGCGTCGACGACTTCGCTCATCGAGTCGAGGACGAGCTGGCCGACGATCCGCATGCGGATCAGCAACTCAGGGTCGATCGAGGGACGGCCGATCGGGCAGGCCGCACCCTAATACCCAAGCGGAAAGGCCACGCCCACGCCTGGACACGGCCAGTGTATAGCGGCGGGCTGCTTGCCAAATGAGCTCTAGTGATGTCGAGCGCCCGCTGCGCCGATATGAGCGTGGAGGCCACGAACAGGCGTATCAAAGGTCTGGCCTGATCGCGCCGGTTGATGATGCGGATAAAGGCCTGGTGGCCAGGCATCAGCGGCTCGGCCGCCGCCACGATCTCGGCCTGCCGCCACTTGTAGAAGGGCCAGATACTGGCGGATGGCCTTGAGCGTAGCGTCATGCTGGAGCGCCAACGGATCGGGATCGATGCCGCCAAAAGGCGACAAGACCAAGTACCCAGGACGGAAGCCAACAGCGATGGGGAAGCGCGACAAGATCGTGAAGTTGGATGCCGAGGGCATGACCAGAACAGCGATAGCCAAAGGAACTGGGGGTCAGTGAGCGGAGCGTTTATCGGGCGCTTCAGGGGACCGGTGAGCGCCGATAGGTGACCACTAGGACTACGAGGCGAATTAGGCCCCACCAGACTATGAAACGCTCCTCTCCCAAGCTGACCGCGCTCTTCCGTATCTTGACCCTCAGCTTCAGACGCCTGTCGAGGAAGTGTTCGACGCTGGCCATCACCCGTGCGCCCGCACGCTCGCTGCGAACATAGAGGGCAGTCGTCGGCGTAGCGAACGAAGCAGTGCTTGCGTCGCTCCAGTTCCTTGTCGAGTTCGTCCAGCATTCCGACTTTGAAACATGGCTGATTTCCACACAGTCGCGGCGGGGCAACACCGGCTTTTAAGCGTTTGAGACGGATCTCATGGATGGTCGCTGGCTCTGGATGACGGAAACGGATCAAAACGACGGCTGGATGCTCTGCATAGCCAACGAGATCACAATCTGCGGCTTCGGAAGCGAGGCTAGTCTCCATGACGTCAGGGCACGCCGCCGCTTCCGGTCTGCCAGCCTGGCGCATGTGTCAACAGTTCCGAGCCGAAGCACTGCACCGCCTCCCAGCCAAAGAAAGTTGGCTCGCCCGACTGGCAGAAGAAGACCTCGATGCTTCGCGCCTTCGCGGGGCCGTCAGCCAGACCATCGCCGGTGGGCCGCCGAAGGAACGTGGCATCCTTGCCGCGCTGCGCCGATCCCGCTGCCGGAGCCGATCTCCAGGTCAAGATCTGATGCGACATCTGCTCGATACAAACCGCCTCGGAGCCCCTGCTCTAAAGGACGGCCCAACGAAACGACCATAATCTTTTCATCTCCTCCCTCACAGCCGTCGAATTCGTCGCGGTGTGCTTGAGAAGCCGTCGGCAAGCGGCGTGACGAGCTCGAAAAATAGTTCGCGGCGTCGGACGGTGCACAGATGCTTTTTGCCGGCCGGGTCCTGTTGTACGACGAGAGGATGGTCCGGCTAGGCAAAGTGCCGGGCCCAAGGAGAGCCAGCTCAGCCTCAATCGCATCGGCCAGCGATTCTTTGAATTCGCGGTAATCCACATTCATGCAACCACTGCCCTTGTCTTCGCGTTTAGCTGCGTTCAATCGTGGGGAGCGACAAGAATGCGGGCCTTCAGTCCAATTACAATCTGCCTCAATCGCAACCTGACGGTGGTCGCGTCCATAGCCGACGCAATGAAGGTGCTTCAGCAACCATGGCCTAGAATGGGAAAGCCGGGGCGGCTCAACGCGATCCGAATGGTCGAGGAGTCCCTCGCCGGGCATTGCAGCCAGCAAGCTGCGCTCGAGGCCTTCAAGGCGGCCGCGGCTGAACAGGGACTCCTTAGAACAAGAGGGACCACCGCAGGTCTGGGGAAAATTGCGCGGATGGTTGAAGATCTGATGTGAGGTCATGCCGGCCTCGCTAACACTGAAGAGCCGCCCCACTTGAAGCCGAAATACTGCCTTCTCCCGCGGCAGCCGAAACGCCTCAAAACGGGCTATTAGCCTGGACGTGAGAAGGCCCTGGCTGCACAGTCTAAATGAGATCGACTGATCGTCGTAGGGCCCGTCGAAGTCAACGGGCTGGACCAAGCGTGTCAAAGACACGACTGGCGAAGAGATCGTGCCCAGCAGAGCGTGAGGGATCGCGATGCCAAGACCGATGCCGTCGAGCCGAGACACTCGCGGTCGAAGAGACCACGGAGAATCATCTGCTCATCAAGCCCAGTTCTCCGCGCAATCCTGATCGCGATTTTTGATAAGGTGCAGCCGCACTGTTTGGTCAGCGCAGAAATTCACCGTCGGATAAGTGGGTCCTGGCTGTCCCGGACGCGAAGACAGCCGAGCGTCCGTGCGAAGCGCCGCGAGATTTTTGAACAAAAGCGCGAGCTCTCTACGCTTGCCGAGGGCTTCAGGCGGAAAGCGTCTCCTGGCGATATCCGCTGCGATGAAGTCGCCGACCCGAAGGTTCTTCATCCGACTGACCCATCATCCAGCTCTCGGCGACCTGCATTTGCGGCTCGGACCTGTGGCCGTATAGGGGGATCCAGAATGTCGAAGCCCCATGCACATGGGTCAAGAATACTGCGGCATCATCATGGAGGTCGGCAGCGAAATCAGGACGGTTCGTCCCGGCCAGTTCGCTGGCGGAGAGTTGGCTTTCGAGTTTGCTGAGGCCGAGTGAGACGGCGCAAGCCATTGCCAGAACTTGATGTTTTCTGAGTTCGCTCTGCACTGGGGTCATACACCTTGATATGGTCTTATGTCCTTAGTCCTAGGACAGAGGACACACCGCATGAATGGGATGAGAAGTCAGGATATCGTGGTGCTTCTGAAGCTCGTGAGCTTGCAGGAGCAGGAGGGGCAAGTTGGCTCCGGGGAGCTTCATTGGAGCTTCTCGGGCGGGGCCCCGTACTCAGTTCGCGGCCTGGAATCGCTACTCGGGATCAGCAAAACGAGATTGACGCTTCCATCAAGCGAAGCCTCTCGTCGGGACTCGCCATCAAAGATCGAGATACGGGCCGAGCCAATCCCCATCGCCGCAATCTACACAATTTTATCGTCCACGGACTGAAATTTGTGTTCCCCGCAAGGCGGGCGGCATCACGCGCGGCATGCCGACGGCCTTTGCCGCGCCAATGCTAAAAGGACTGCTGATAAGCGGCGGTGAGTACATCCACATCTGGCCGTTTGCGGAAGGCCGGGATATGGGGCAATCGATCGAGCCCTTGTTTAAGAGCGTGCCTGAAGCTGTTCCGAAAGATGAGCGGCTGGACGAATATCTTGCGCTTGTCGATGCGATCCGGCTCGGAAACCAGCGGGAGGTGGGCCTTGCCGGTGAGCGGCTTTCTGAAAGGCTTCTGAAGAAATGACTACCATCCGAGGCCAGCTGCTCCACATGCTACAGATAGTAGCCGAGGCGCTGGGAAGCGACTTTCGGGAGCATCTGATATTTGTGGGCGGATGCACGACCGCTCTTTTCATTACCGACGAAGTCACGCTTGGGGATGTCAGGGCGACGGACGATGTCGATCTCATTGTCGATCTACTCCGCAAAGCGCGGTGTTGGTCGGAGATAATAGAACCTTATACCGCAATCCAACTTAGCTAGTTGTAATGTCCCCTCCTCTTTTGCAGCAGCCAGGAATGCCCTGCAGGCCTCCTCCGGCTCCATCTGACGCTGCCCCCAGTTTCTATCCATTTTTGAGTTCCTCAGCCCTCCAGGAACGCCAGAAGCGCCGCATTCACCGCGTTGCTCTCTTCGCGTTGAACCCAATGCGTCCCCTCCTCGAAAGTCTGCAGGCGGCCATCGTCGCAAAGGGCGAGACTGCGCTTGGCCAGCCCGGATTCCAGAGCCTGGTCCTGCATCCCCCACATAACAAGAGTGGGCGTCGTGATCCGCTCCTTCAGGCTCGGGCGAAAGCGCAAGGCGCGATACCAGTTGAGCATGCTGGTCAGCGCCCCCGGCCGCTCCCAAGCCTGCCGATATTCTGCAATCTCCTCTTCTTCGAAGGCGCCTTCCCGGCTGGATGTCCTGAGTGCCCGTGCGAGCAAGGCCGAGCGGCGCGCACCCAAAACGGCTTCGGGCAGCAAGGGGATCTGGAAGAAAACCGCGTAGCTGCTCCGCAGAAACTGCGTCGGAGATCGCAGGGCATGGGTAAACAGCACCTCGGGATGGGGCGCATTCAGGATGACGAGCTTGTCCAGGCGATGAGGCAACTTTGCCCCGGCGGCCCAAGCGACGATGCCGCCCCAGTCATGGCCGACGAGGTGAAACCTTCCGATGCCGAGCGCGTCGGCCAGGGCGACGACATCGCCGAGGAGCTTGGGGAGCGTGTACTCGCGGATGCCCTCTGGCTTGTCGCTGGTGTTGTAGCCCCTCTGGTCGGGAACGATGACCCGATATCCGGCGGAAGCGAGCGTACCGATCTGCCGTCTCCAGCCGATCCAGAAGTCCGGGAAGCCGTGCAGGAGCATGACCGGCTTACCCTCGGCAGGCCCGGCCTGAACGACATGAAGCCGAATGCTTCCGGCGTTGACGAACTGATGTTCAGGCGCGAGTGAGATCATGGCTGGTAACGTGGGTGTCGTTAAAATGATCCAGCGCAATGAGGATTTAGATCAGGCTGCGTCGTCCCGACAACATGCACGCTCAGCCGTCGCATCCCCCGCCACATGGGCATGGGAGCCGAAGGGCCAAGTGGGGATGGCGCAGGTGTTGCTGCAGGCGGCGGATGTTTATTTATAAGCGCAGGTCTGCACCTGCATCCTTTGGCGCTATTATACGTTTGCCCCGCGAAGAAGATGCTCCGGACCGGCGGCCATGTCGAAGAAAACAACCGAGGACGCTTACGAAGGTCAAGTGCAACTTGAGCGGCGGGCCGAACGGGAGAGCCGCGGACGCAATGCCGAATGGCCGTCAGAGATTCCCAGCCGCGGCTGGAAGGACGTGCTGTGGCGGGTCTTTGCTGAGGTAACCGAGGACCGTGTTATGCTGATCACGGCGGGGGCTGCATTCTATCTGCTTCTTGCCCTCTTTCCAGCGCTTGCCGCGTTCGTGTCCATCTATGGTTTCGTCGCCGATCCTCAGACCATCGCTGAGCACATTGCGTTCCTTGGCGGCGTACTGCCTTCGGGAGGTCTGGATATTATCAGATCTCAGCTTGCGTCCTTGGCCGCTCAGAAGGCTGGCGCGCTCAGCTTCGGCTTCATCTTCGGCCTTGCCGTCGCACTGTGGAGCGCCAGTAACGGCATAAAGACGCTATTCGAAGCCATGAACATCGCCTACGAGGAGAGTGAAAAGCGCGGCTTCATCCACCTGAATCTCCTGGCCTTGGGCTTCACACTTGGCGCCATCCTCATTGGTATCGGCTTTATCATCTCGGTGGGGATTGTGCCGGCCATGCTTGTGCTGCTGAACCTCGGCGGCTGGACCGAAGCCCTTGTGCGGATCTTTCGGTGGCCGATGATGCTGATCATGGTGGGCGTCGGGATCACGCTGATTTACCGCTACGGACCCAGCCGGGAAAGGGCAAAGTGGCAATGGGCGACATGGGGCGCCTTCCTCGCCGCTGTGGTCTGGATCGCAGTCTCGATAGGCTTCTCCTATTATCTTGAAAACTTCGCCAACTACAACGCCACGTATGGAGCTCTTGGGGCAGTCATCGGCTTGATGATGTGGACTTGGATTTCTGTGATTATCCTGGTTGTAGGTGCGGAGCTGAATTCCGAGATGGAGCATCAGACAGCGATGGACACCACCACAGGTGCGCAGCAGCCGATGGGTGCGCGAGGTGCCACGGTCGCCGACACACTGGGCGGACCGGCCGATGCCGCCGACCAGCAGTCGCGTTTGGACGAGCGCAACGCGTAGCGCGCAGATCAATTTGCACGCCATCGTCAAGCGGCTGCAGCCGAGCGTGAGCAACGGCTCAAGGCGCTGGTCGCCCGGCTTGCCCAGGTGACTGGCGATCTCACCATCCAGAAGCAACGCAAAAGCATCGTCGCCGATGCCGAAACCTCGCCAGCCTCGACGAGGTTCATTTTTCTGCTCAAGCGTCAGAGCCGCCGACTTGAAGGGCGAGATCGCCTCGCTACTCGACGACGATCCGCTGTGGGCCTGTCTCGATCAGGTCTTCGGTTCGGTCAAGGGCCCCGCGTACTCCTGATGGCCGAGTTGTCCGAGATTGACACCTTTCCAATAAGGCCATCGCCAAACTCGTGGGCTTGGCGCCGATCGCCAATGACAGCGGCAGACGCAGCGGTCGAAGACCGGTGCGCGGCGGCCGTAAAGGTCCGCGCTCCATCCTCTTCCTCATCGCGCTCACCGTCGCCAGATATGATCCCCCCGCGCCTTCAGACAGGAAAGGAAAAGATGACTATTCGCATTGCGCCCGCCCGCAAGCTACCCATCATTCCCAATGCAAAAGCACGCGATGCGCGCCACGAGTTCGCAAACGCAACTTGACACCACAGATAGTCACTCATTTGGAACCAACGTGCCTTACCTCCGTTTGCTCCTCGAATGGAGGAAACCATGAACAACCGGAATTCTGAACGGCGTCCCCCGACTGCGGTAAGAGCTGGTGACGGTACCTCGGAAGACATAGGAGCGACCGTAAGCGGCACGTTATCCAAAGCGTCCGACATAGCGCAAGGGGCAGCGGAAACCGCCAAACGGGCGGCCGTTGGTGGCGCGTCCACCGTGACCAATCAGGTGAAGGAGATGTTGGACCGTCAGGTCGGCAGCGGCGCCGAGGTGATGGGCCAACTGGCGAGTTCGACCAAGCGTGCGGCCGAGGACCTCGACGCAAACGCACCGATAGTCGCTGGGGTCGTGCGCACCTTCGCGAATAGGCTTGATGGATACGCAGACGACCTGCGAGACAGGTCCGTCGATCAGCTGGTTCTTGCAGCGTCCGATTTGGCGAGGCGCAAGCCGGGTTTGGTGTTTGGGCTGGCCGCCGTAGCGGGCTTTTTGACGTTCCGCACACTGAAGAGCGCGCCTCCCGCACCAGAGTCCATCAAGGGAAGGCGGCAGGGAGCGAACTGATCTGATGGCACAGGAACAACTGAAGAATTCGCCTCTCCCTCAAGCACTGTCGGCAGTGTTGGCGGACGTCGCGGACCTCTTTCAAAAAGAGTTGCGCCTGGCGCATGCGGAGCTGTCCGCCAACGTCTCAACGAAGCTCCAAGCAGGTGTGTGGATGTCTGCTGCTGGCGTGCTGGGAGTGGTCGCCGCTCTGCTTCTAGTGCAAGCCCTCGTACTTGGAATAGCCAGCTTAGGGATGGCCCTGCACTGGTCGTGTCTGATCGTCGCGGCCGCAACGGCCCTCGCCGCTGCTTTCGCCTACTATCGGGGCCGCGCTGATGCGCAAAAAGAACTTCTGCCGACACACTCCATAAGCCAAATAAAGCAGGATATTGCGACAACCAAGGAGCAATTAACATGAGCCGCAATTCACAGGTCCAGGATTTTGGAACGAAAGAATGGCTTCTCAGCTCCGCTAGGAACAATCCCGAAGGCCTTCTGCTCGTCGCAGCAGGGTGCGCGCTGCTAATGCGCAGCCGCAGTTCAAGTGCCGGGCATCGCGAGCAATCCCGTGCAACCGACGGGCGCCAAAATGCTCCGCACGTACGCACCGCCAGCGGCGGGGCGTCCAAAGCGCAGGAAGAGGCTAGCGAGACAGCAGAGGCCATGCGCGACAATTTAGCCGGCATTGGGGAGAAGGTGAGTGAAACCGCAAGTCAGTACGCATCATCCGCCGCGTCATACGCAGAACAGGCCGGTCGCTCCGTATCCGAGAAGTCAGGGCGCGTGGTGCAGCAAGCCCAATCAACGTTGCAAGACACGATTGGCCGCATGGTGGAAGAACAGCCATTGGCTTTTGTTCTGGCCGGCTTCGCAGCTGGTGCCGCTATAGCTGCTGCTTTGCCGGCCAGCGATGTCGAGAGGCGCACGCTCGGCCCAGCAGGAGAGCGATTGACGGATGCTGCTGAAAAAGCTGGGGAACGCTTGAAGTCCTCGACAGCAAAGGCGGGCGAACGGCTCAAAAGCGCCGCCGAGGAACATGGGCTGAATTCGGACGGCCTGAAGGAGGTCGCAAGGGACGTTGCGGGCGCCTTTGGAAGCGCCTTGTCAGAAGAGCAATCAAGTGAACCCGTGCAGCCGCCTTCGCCAAGCCCAAGTGGATCGAGCGGTTCATCCACTCCGGCCGCCAAGCTGCAACCGGGCAGCGCCACCCCTTCGGAAGGAATAACGGCCAAATCGCAGCGGTCGGGCAACGCTCGGTCGAGCAAACCTGCCCGCCCCGGTGGCAAGAGAGATTTATGATGGCCGATCCGCAACTTGAGCATCTTGAATACGAAGTTGAGGCTGCCCGGGCTAAGCTCGCCGAGGACTTGTCGACACTTCGGTCGCCAAACACGCTCTCCGAATTTACCGATGATTTGAAACACGAAGCGCTTGAGGCAAAGGATGCGCTGGTGGAGAAAGCAAGAGCCTCAATGCAATCGGTGGCGCAGGCGATTATTGACGATCTCAAGGCCAAGGCGGCTGCCAATCCGAGCGCTGCTTTGGCGATTGGGGCCGGTTTGGGGTGGCGTTTCCTCCGCCATCCGCCGATCGCAACCGCACTCGTCGGAGCGGGATTGATCAGCTTGTTGCGGACCAATTCAGCCCGGCCACCCAGCGAGCAGCAGGTTGATCACCTATCGTACGCCAAGGAGCGCCTGAAGGAGCAATCTAGCGATTTGGCGGAAAGCGTCAGTGATTTCGCTGTTGAAACGGCTGGCAAAATACAACGCGAAGCTGCCGAGTTGACCGGCGTGGCCAAGGAAACTGTTAAAGAGAAGACAGAACGTCTGGCTGCGGGTATCCGCCATAGCGGCGATGGGCAGCACCAGGGCGAGACTGCCGCAAGAGCACCCGGGCCCTTGGATGACGCTTGGTTAGCTGTTCAAGACGCATCGGGCGATGAGCATACGCAGGACAAACTCCTTCTGGCGGCGGCAGGGTTGGCAGTCGCCGCGGCTGTCGGCTTTGCGTATCAACGACGTCTGAATGACCGGATGGAAACCGACCGAACTGGAACAGCGTAGACAGAGGTCATTGCAGAGAAACAGTCGTCCTGAAGCAAAGCATGATGCCGCGCTCAGTTATCGAGTCCAGACCAGTTCAGACGGGATGCCATCGGATTGCATATTCTGGCAACCACGGACGGCGCGATGACGATGCGCACGGCGGACAAGATCGGACAAAACAACCCCTCGAGCATGATGATCGTCGGGTCACGGCGTTCAGTGAAACCGCCCGCAACCGGCTGAAGCGGAATTCACCCCGAAAACCGTGCAAGTGCTGCCGACCCCATAACGTGAGCGCAACGGCGCGCTCTGTCCGCTGTCAGGACGAACTTTCTCCGATCCGGCTTGGCGCTGCCGGTGCCCGCGCACGCAACTGCTCAGTCATCTGGGGCGTTCTCGGGCATTCCGCTATCGCGACCTCGTTTCGAACGTTTTAACACGCCCACTCGAGCTTGATCTCGCCGAGCGCTGCGCTAGCCCTTCCGATCTGGCTATTGCCAATGCGTATTTGACCAGGCTTGCGCAGGCGAACGCTTCGACTCTCTAAGTGACGACGCCGCAATATTAGCATCGCTCGTCGTTGCAATTTCTCGAAATGCGCAGCTCGACGACCGCCTGCTAGGCGTGTTCGTTGCCCAGCGTTCACGAAGGGGGACGCGCTAGCGGACGAATCCCGATCACCCAGTTCGCGGTCACTACGTTCCTACCCGATCACCGCTTGGCGCTGTCGCTGTCCGCTTCGGCCCGCGCAAGGAACTGCTCGGTTGTTGAGGGAAGACGGGTTTTCAGCCAATCCGCCATCGCGACTTCCTCTCGCAGATTCTCTTCGCAAGCCCGAAGAGCCTCCGTTTCGCCGAGCGATCGAGCAGCGGCAATCAGGATCGTGTAGGAGGCGATTTCCATGTGCTCGAACGTGTAGCTCGCGAGCGATCCTTTCATCACCTCGTCTCCAGCGAAGACGCCGCTCAGCGATTGCGCCATCGCCGTCAGCTTACCGCCAGCGTCCTTCATCGTGGATGAACCCTCGTCCATCTGATCGAGACAAGTCTTCAGCCGGGCAGCCTGCTGCTTCGTCTCGTCGAGGTGCTGTCGGATCCGGTCGCTCAGCTCCGGATAGTTCTCGATGCGACCCAACTGCCCGTTCAACATCGTTTCGGCCTGCTCTTCCATGGCATGGGCATCTCTAAGCCATTGGACAAACCATTCGCGGCTTTCTGACATCTCGAATCTCCTTTGCGATCTAAGGAAACTTTCAGAAGAGGACATTGTTCCGGAGTAGAGCCCGCCGAAACGGGCCTTGACCGTCGCAGAGATCAGCATCGTGGCGGGTCTCAATTCACCTCGCGAAAAATCCTGCAGCGATGCGTGGAAAAGGCCAAGATCGCGGAAGATCGGCGCAAGGAAAACGGCCCGTGGACGCTCGCCGCTGCGCCGCTCCATCACAAAGTCCAACTGGCACTGGCCGCTTCCTGGCCATCCGACGCGGCGACATACGGCGACATATTGAAGGTCCCGCATGGCATACTGCGACCGCTGCATGTCGTTCCTGGCAAGTAAGAACGGCAAGCAGATGAAGCTACCAGGCTCGGCGAAGCTGAAGTGGATTCTCGACGAGGCGCTGATCGCGGCCGCTGGCGCTCCGCATTGAGCCTTGTGCCTCACCGCGCCACCGCAGTCACAAGGAACGCGACGGCCTCTCCGCTCGTTGATTGCTTTTCGACTCGAGCCGCCGTCATGAGGTTCTAATATACGCCGGCCATCCTAAGGCTGACCTACGACCAGAGTTACAAAAGTTGAACTTCATCGGGGAACACTCCTTCTGTCTGCCTGTTCAATTTGC
>NZ_JAMYPQ010000051.1:0-10476 GCF_040320455.1 Mesorhizobium sp. M0698
TTGGTTGGAATGGTGGCCGGCTTCATACCGGAATGGTGGCCGGTGTTTGATCGGAATGGCGGCCGGCTTCACGTCGGAATCCGCACTGGTGACCCTGCGCGGCAAAACCGGCTGGCGCGAGGTCGAGGTCGGCCGCGGCTCCTCCGACGCCACCTGCCCGGTGGCCGCTCTGCAGACCTGGCTAAGACTGGCGCACATTGCGCACGGACCTCTGTTCCGGCGCGTTGCTGGTCAAGGCAGAGCCGTCGGTGCCGATCGCTTGAACGACCAGGAGGTCGCACGCTTGGTCAAGCGCACGGCGCTCGCAGCCGGCGTGCGTGGCGATCTGTCGGAGGGCGAACGCGGTCAAAAGTTTGCTGGCCATTCGCTGCGCGCCGGCCTCGCCTCCTCGGCCGAGGTCGATGAGCGCTATGTGCAACAGCAGCTCGGTCACGCCTCGGCCGAGATGACTCGAAAGTATCAGCGCCGGCGCGATCGTTTCCGCGTCAATCTCACCAAGGCGTCCGGGCTCTGAAAAGCCCCCTCCCCTGCCCCGTTTTGTCCGCTGGGATGAGGCGGTCAGATCTCAGGCGATAACAATACCTCATCGAGCACAGCGAGCGCTGTATCCAGACTATCGGCGGCCGACGCTTCGTAGTCAGGCATGATCATCAACTGCGTTATGGCACGGCCCACAAATTCCGGGTTTAGCTTTTCCAACCGATCCTTGGTCCGGGAGACCTGTTCCGGGAATGCGCGCAGATTGAAGCGAACAAATGACGAGGTCTCTTATCCCCGACACGAATAGCTCGCGATCTCATCGGGATTTCCCTTACCGTCATAGGCAGCTTGAGTGGGATAAGCGCAAATCGGCTGGTGCTTGCCAGGGAATGCCTTGCTGCCAGCCGCGAGAGAGTCCGGAGCCTTGTCTTGGTTTATCCAGCCCTCGATGGCGGCCAAAGGATCAAAGTCGTCGAAGGCTTGGCCATCGCCGCAGTGGGTCATCCCCGGGATTATGAACATGCGCACGAAACGGCGAGTCGCTTCCAAATCGCCGCCGCCTGTGACCTCGACGACTTGCTTGTACCAGCGCACCAGATCGTTGGCCGAGAAGACCGGATTGGAAAGTCCCTGAAACAAGAGCAGCTTTCCACCGTGGGCAGCGAAGCTGGCGAGATACGTGCCGGTCGCATCATTGAGCTTGGCCGTATCCGCAACGCGTGCCGGATCCTTGTCGAAGTCGAACTTCAGGGGGTCAAAATTCGGCGCCGGGGGCGTCATGAAGTAGTATTGAAGCGAGCGGGCTCCCAGAACGATGTTGTTTGCATCCGACTGGGAAGTGGGGGATTTGCCCAGCTTCCACATTCTCCAGTCCGCGCCCGCAACGCCCGTATCATATGGCCAATCGCTGTAAAGCTTTTCGCCATCGGAGCTTTCCGGACCCGCGAACGCGCGGCTCATGGCCTGCACTTGACCAGCCGTGAGGCAGCTGTCCGTCTTATCGCCTTGGCAGGACAGGACCTTTGGGTCGAACCGGCACTGCTGCCAGGCGTTGATGACGCCATCCTCAATGCCATCGCGGGCATCACAGGCAGCGAGAACCGCGTTGGCGACGAGGTTCAGATCCTGCTGGGAGAAGGCGCGGGATAGAATGGGATGGCCGGCCTCATCCTTGGGAGCGATGCTCATGTACTCGCGAGTATCCCAGGCTTGGGCAATGTTGGCGGCACTGAGACGAAAACCCGGGCTACCTGCAACAATCCCGTCGAACTCGAGCGGATATCGCTGAGCCGCTATCAACGCCTCACGACCGCCATTCGAGCATCCCATGAACACCGACTTTTTCGGAGCCGCCCCATAGAACTTGGCCACCACCTGCTTCGAGATCGAAGTGACTTTGCCAATGGAGGCGTACGCAAAATCAATGCGTGCGGCTTGATCGACCCCGAAAGCCGGATCGGGGCTTGGGTGCCCGCCATCCATGCTTACAACAGCGTAGCCGCGCAAGAGCCCGGGAGCCGCGGTCGAGTTCCGGCAAGGAATGGTCCCGACGGCCGGCGCCAGGAAGCCATCAACTGCGCCGCCGCCCTGGAAAAGGAACATGTCGTTCCAGGTCGTCGGAAGACGCACCTCAAACCGGGTGCCATATGATTGACCATCGACCCCCTGGCGTTTCCCGATAACACCTCGGACAAGGCAGTGCCCGCCCACTTTTACCGCCTGAGGCGAGGCGCCGGTGAATGCAGTGAAGGGATCTGCGGGGATCTCCTGCGGCTTTTGAAGGCTAGCCTCGGTAAAGATCACGCTTGGAATTGTGAGCTTGGCGATGGACCGGCACGCCTGATCCGACGCGTTTGCCGCCAGCGCAGGCGCACATACACATATGATCGCCAAAATCAGTGCCAGGGTGCACCCGCGGTCCCGCAGCTTGAGGCCGTTAGCCAAGAACATACCCATCCTCCCTGGATGCCCCGATAGCCCGAAAGCTGATCGCATTGGTAGCTAGTTGTGAGCTTTCAGAAGGTTATCCATCCGGTCCGAACCGGGAAAGCTGAGGTTGTCGAAGCTTCAGTGATTCCAGTGGGACCGGATGAACATCCATAAGAGTACCCGTCTGACGCCGCTCGGTCGAGAGCGAATTGTAATGCAGGTCGAGAGCGGACAGACGCCTGAGGCCGTCGCCAAAGCCGCAGGCGTCTGCCCGCGGACGGTTCGCAAATGGCTCGACCGGTATCGCGCCGAGGAAATGCCAGGATTGCGGGATCGCTCATCTCGCCCTCATCGGCTGCGCCGGCCGACGCTGGTGCGCGCGAGCGGTTGGATGGGCTTCTGACCGAAATGTTGGCCGGTACATAAGCCGCTTCATCTTGCTTCGCAAGTTCGAGCTCGGCAACAATTCCGCGGCGGCAAACCGGCTGCTTGACCGACTGGAGTTCCTGCGCGGTGGGTCTTGATCCGCAAGTGCTCGCCGGCATCCGCAACACCGCATCGCTCGCCTGCGTCGGCAGGGTGAGCGCTATTTCACCGATGGCTTGCGCGATATCAGCTCGGATCGACGCTGGGCGATCCTTGCCGTTTGCGCCGTGGAATGGGAGGCGGCGGTCGCCGATGCCGTGGTCGAGACCCATGACCGGATCGTAAGGAAGACCTGGCGAGAGACTAAGGAGGAAACGGGCTTGACGCTGCAGAGGCTCTATTCGGCCGACATATGCGAGCAATTCTATGAAGCGGACCGCGACGCCATTAGCCTCCTGCCGGTTTTCGTGGGTTTCGCGGGGTCGACAGAGACGGTGCGACTGAATGCCGAACACAGCGAGTTTCAGTGGGTCCCCTTCGATCAAGCGGTCAACATGGTTCCGTTTGCCGGGCAGCGGAACGTGCTCAGGCACGTCCAGAAAGAGTTCGTCGAGCAAGAGCCAAATCGCTGGCTGTTAATTCATCCGCCACGCTAGGCAGCCGGGACGACGCGAGCGGCCGATTCCCACCCCTCCGGGCCGTCAGGGAAGGTGGAAAATCGACCCAAAGCGTCCTCCAAGCGGCGAATTTCGAAGTAAGTTTTCCGCCTTGCTGGAACCCTGCACCTTCATAGAAGCGCAGAGTGGACTCCCTCCGAGATCCAGTCGCCAACAGAACCTTGTAGCAATCGGCGTTCCATGCTTTGTCGAGCGCGGCATGAAGGACGGCGCGGCCCAGCCCAGTAGCCCAGTCCGGCGATGGTTGGCATCTGTCACGACGTTTTCGATTACCCCGTAAAGACGGGCTCCCCGGGACAAGTTGGGAACGATCGCGAGTGTGCAGGACGACACGAGCAGCCCTGCCATATCGACCACGAAGACAGTGATCCGATTCGTATGATTGGAAAGTGGATAGTGACAGACCCTCAGCCTTCAAACCAACAACACACGAGCATGGGCGGGTAACCGCTGCATGTCGGTTGTCCACCCTACTGAGACAGATGGGAACCGGACAGCTCGCGACCCTTTTCGGACCTTGGTTCGAGAAAGCTCTACCGGAAGCAAGATGTTCGTTCGTAACAAAATGGACCGATCTCTGCTCTGTGGCGTGTGCGTTCAAGCCGCTCGGGGCGATACCCGCAGAAACCAGCGAGCTTACCATCGAACACCTGCTAAGCTCATTAGCAATGAAGCAACGAAGGTGGAGGCTAGGTGTTTAGTCCCGGCATTTGATGGGTGGGATCGAGTCGGAACCGTTCGGGCTCTTTTGCCCAGATTTTGCAGATGAACTCGTAGGGTGTTAGGCCCTTGAAGGTCTTAAGCCGGCGCGCGAAATTGTAAGCTAAGATGAAGTCGGCGAGATGCCGGCGCAGTTGATCGTGATCGTCATAGTGGAAGCGCTTGACGGTGGCGTCCTTGATGGTCCGATTCATCCGCTCGACCTGGCCGTTCGCCCAGGGATGGTTGATCTTTGTGAGCCGGTGCTCGATGCCATGTTCGTCGCAGATGCCGTCGAAGATGTGCTGAAGGGATGCTGGTCAAGGTCGCCAACAAGGATACCGAAAGCGTCGTCTCGGCACTGATCAAACAGGCACGGAAACTCCCCGGCGAACTGTACCAGTCGTTGACCTGGGACCGAGGTAAAGAGCTCGCCGATCACCAGCGCCTGACCTTGGCCTCCGACGTCGAGGTCTACTTCTGTGATCCGCGGTCGCCGTGGCAGCGCGGCTCCAACGAAAACACCAACCGATTACTGCGCCAATATCTGCCGCGCGGAACCGATCTATCCCTGCACAGCCAGACTAAGCTCAGCGCGATCGCACGGCAGCTCAATGAGAGGCCGCGAAAGACCTTGCTTTATCAAACCCCAGCTGAAAAGTTCGCGGAGTGTGTTGCAGGGATCAGTTGAACCCACCCCGCTAAGCGGGCAGAATTTCTGCGACAGCATTTGCTGAAACCCTACTTTACAACAGTGTGGCGCTTCCGGCCGAGCGAAAGCCGGATCGGGAGGTCTTGGGACGATATCATTGTATCAATCTCGACGAAGTTGCCGTTGATCCGCACACCTCGTCCCGAGATCGCCCTTCGCGCTTCCCCTTTGGAGGAGGTCAATCCGGCGCGTACCAGCAAATCCACAAGGGCTACTCCGGCCAAGCCCTCGGCGTCATTTAGATGAAGCGTCGGTAGCCCCTCTGCGGCTTCGCCCTGCCCAAATGCTTGGCTAGCCGTGGCCTCCGCCTGTTTGGCGGCGTTAGTTCCATGTGCCAGGGCCGTAGCTTCGTTGGCCAGACGTTCTTTGACGGCGTTTAGCTCGGTTCCTTCAGCCTGTCCAAATCGCTCGATCTCGTCCATCGGCAGATCGGTGAAAAGCTTCAGGAACCGAACGACATCAGCGTCTTCCGTGTTACGCCAGAATTGCCAGTAATCGTATGGCGAAAGGCGATCTTCGTTGAGCCACACAGCTCCGGCAGCCGTCTTACCCATCTTGACACCTGAAGAAGTCGTCAGAAGCGGCGTAGTCACTCCGAAGACTTCCTTTCCATCCGTCCGCCGTATCAAGTCGATGCCATTGATGATGTTCCCCCACTGGTCGGCTCCACCCATCTGCAGACGGCAACCGGTCCGGCGGGATAGCTCAAGGAAGTCGAACGCTTGGAGGATCATGTAGTTGAATTCTAAGAAGCTCAGGTTCTCCTGCTTTTCCAGCCGCGACTTCACACTGTCGAAAGAGAGCATCCGATTGACGGAGAAATGCCTGCCGACGTCTCTCAGCATGTCGATCCAACGAATGCTGTCCAGCCAGTCGGCATTGTTCACCATCACGGCATCCGTCGGGCCGTCTCCGAAGACAAGGAGACGGTCAAAGACCTTTCTGATCCCTTCAATGTTGGCGGCGATCCGGTCGTCCGTCAGCATCGGCCGCGCCTCCGAACGGAAGCTGGGATCGCCGATGCGGGTGGTCCCACCCCCAATGAGAACGATGGGTTTATGGCCAGTCTGCTGAAGATGACGAAGCGCCATGATCAGAAGAAGATGGCCGACATGAAGACTGTCAGCCGTCGCATCGAAACCAGCGTAAGCGGGTACGACGCCTGCTTCAAAGGCGGCATCGACACCCGGCAGGTCGGTCCCTTGATTTACATAGCCGCGCTCAATGAGCGTCTTCAAAGCGGCCGAACATGGTTCGGAATGACCGGTTGATAAATCGGGAAGTGCCATAGGGAATCCTGCTGGTATTGCCGCCAGGGGGTCCTCTCAATGAACAAGCCGCCTGACGGCGGCTTGTTTCAAGGCATGATCGAAACGCGCCGCTCCTTATGGAAGCGTCGCATAATAGATTGCAGCGATGGGCGCGGACTTGATCATGTGCCGATGCATAAAGGACTTTATCCGCACCTGCAAGCAATCTGAAATGGCTACTTCGGGGAGCTGCCGAGCCTTTGTCGCGACGATTTTGCAACTGACTTTTGCACCGTCGCAGAACTCAACTTTTGCGACAACATCTCACCAAGGCGTCCGGGCTCTAGAAAAAAGTCCCCCTCCCCTGTTGCGGTCACTATGCATTTTTATATAGTCACCGTAGTCACAATGGTCACGGAGGCCAGAATGCAGTCTGCTCCAAAAGAGGATGCCAACTGGACCGTCGCTCGGGCCAAGGCGCGGCTGTCGGAAGTCATCGAGCGTGCGCAGGCGGCGCCGCAAACGATCACGCGCAACGGTAGGCCAAGCGTCGTTGTCGTCTCCGCCGAGGAATGGCAACGCAAGACGGTGCGCAAGGGTACGCTTGCGGAGTTTCTGCTGGAGTCGCCGCTACGCGGCGCGGAACTCGACCTTGAGCGTCAACGCGATGAACCGCGTGATCTGCCGCTGTGAGGCTACTGCTGGACACGAATGTCCTGTCCGAGGTGACAAGGCCGGCGCCGGACGCACGCGTTCTGGAATGGCTGGACAAGCTCGACGAGGATCGCTCGTTCATCAGCGTGGTGTCGATCGCGGAAATCCGGCGCGGCGTTGCTCTCATGGGCGAGGGTCGGAAGCGTGAGGCGCTGGCCGAATGGCTTGCCCGAGACCTGCCTCAGCGTTTCGAGCAGAGAGTCCTCCCCGTCGACGAGCCGGTTGCTCTGGCCTGGGGCGATCTGATGGGTCTTGCGAAGCGCCGCGGCCGCGGGCTGACGTCAATGGACGGATTGATCGCAGCCACAGCGATTGCCCAGGAGCTCACTCTGGCAACGCGTAATATGAAGGATTTCGAAGGCTTCGGAATAGAGCTCTTCGATCCGTGGACTGCGTGAATCGCCCAGCACCTCATCCCGAATGCTCGAAGCGAATTTCGAAAAAGAAGTGTGGGTTTGTTCTCATACCCTTTGCTGAAATGTTGTGACAGAGCGCATGGAATGCCACGCGCTTCAAATCGGAGTAGCCATCCAGGAAGCCTGAAGCCCTTTGAAGCGCATGTCCGTCAGCTATTCATAGCGTGGATGACTTTGATCGAAACAAACGATTTCATAACTCTTCGGAAATCTTGCATGGACAAAAGCACGTCCGCACCGATCACCCATCCAAGGAGAAAATCTTCCATGCGCCCTGACGTGCAGTGGAGGTCGTGCCGAGAAGTGAGTTGCAACTGGCCGACCATGTCGGCGGTTCGACGCTAGTCGTCCCCAATGTTCCTGAGCTGCGAAGTCTTGCAGGCGAGCCCGCTGCCCAGCGCGATTCTGCTTGTGGGCGGGCTTATTGCCGCAGGCAGATCCGGTCGGCTCGTCTGGGCAGCGGATTGGAGACCCGGCCGGCAGCGCTACCATACAACATCAGCGCACTTTACATCTACGCGGTATTGCCGTGCTTCCAGTCGGTGCCATGTTTGGCCGACGCATGACGCGATGCGGCCTCCTGCACAGCCGAAGGCGTTATCGGATGTGCGACCGGGAAGCAGGTGGACAGTGCAGCACGTGTCACTCGCTGTGCGACGGTCTTTCGGGGAATGAAATCGGGCCAGTTCACGGCGCGGTGATCCAGCCAAGCTCTCGGCGTCATGGAACGGCAGGCGCCACGATCGAAGCATCTCATGTTGATTCAGGCGGACCCGTTATGAGGCGTTCTTTGATGCCGGTGATGCCTGACAGGCGGTTGCAGCTGCAAGCGACAATGCGGCCTATTTAGTTGGAAACGGAGGCAGGCCAATTTGGCTTGCCCGTCACTATGTGGAGAAAGAAATGCTGTGTCTAGGAATTAGCGGCGGACTTGACCAAGTCCATGAAAACCGATTCGAGCTTCGGAACGCCTTTATGCACGATGGCGCCGCGGTGCTCGTCCGAGACGGACGGGTGATAGCAGCCGTCGAAGAGGAACGCCTCAATCGGATGAAACACTCCAACAAGCTCCCAATTCGTTCGATTCAATACTGTCTGTCAGCGGCGGGGGTTCAGCTCAACGACATTGATCGTGTCGCGCTCTACGCCAGCGAGCCCTATGCCAACGCCATGCTTGAAGGTATGTCCGCATCCCACCCGGACATTCTCTCCATTCCGTTGGATGCTAAAACGTTGGTGCAGGATCTGTTAACGCGTGAGTTCGGCACTAAGTTGGACAGTTCGCGTATTTCATTCGTAAGTCATCATCAGGCGCACGCCGTGAGCGCCTTTGCAATGTCGGGCTTCGAACAAAGTCTCATTCTAGCGATTGATGGCTCTGGTGATTTCCTATCGGGCCTCTTGGCGGTAGGGTCTGGCACAGAAATTACGCAACTCGAGGCTTTCCCCGAGAACAATTCTCTTGGGCTGTTTTATCTCGAGACGATCCGCTATCTCGGCTACGGCTTGTTCGACGAGTATAAGGTAATGGGACTCGCGCCCTACGGCGACCCCGCTCCCTATCGCGAGCTCTTCGAGCAGTTCTACGAGCTCTCCGCCAACGGCGGTGGCTACCGTGTTCACCTCGACCGCATCGGTCCGGCGTTGCTCCGCAATATCGAGGTCAGGCGAAAGGGAATGCCCTTCACCCAGCAGCATCGAGATGTGAGTGCGTCACTGCAGGAAGCGCTTGAGCGGATCGTGTTCCACATTCTCCGGCATCACCGTGAGGCCACCGGCATGAAGCGGTTGTGCCTGGCGGGGGGGGTGGCCCACAACTGTACGATGAACGGTAAGCTGCTGTATTCAGGGCTTTTCGAAGACATCTTCGTGCAACCCGCGTCTCACGACGCTGGCTGCGCATTGGGAGCTGCGCTGATAGTCTCTAACGAGATGGGCCGCCCCGCGCCGTGTGAGCGACTGCAGGAGGTCTATTGGGGTCCTGATCTCGGGAGCGAGCGCGCCGTGCAACAGGAACTGAATGCATGGGCCGGACATCTCGAGGTTGAACGCTCTGATGACGTGGCAAGCAGTGCAGCCGACTGGATCGCCAACGGCGCCGTGATCGGCTGGGTGCAGGGTCGTTCGGAGTTTGGGCCACGTGCGCTGGGCAACCGCAGCATTCTTGCCGACCCTCGGCCCGCCGCAAACAAGGACCGGATCAATGCGATGGTCAAGAAGCGCGAAGGCTATCGGCCCTTCGCGCCATCTGTGCTGGAGGAGGATGCGAGCGAATTTTTCGACCTCCCGGACGGTAGGCACGAATTTCCATTCATGAATTTCGTCGTTCGCGTGCGTGACTCAAAGCGCGCCTTGCTCGGTGCCATCACGCACGTCGACGGTACCGCTCGCCTGCAAACAGTATCGCACAACGCCAATCCCGCGTACTGGGAGGTCATCAATGCGTTCAAGAAGCGCACAGGCACTCCAATTCTGCTCAATACGTCCTTTAACAACAATGCCGAACCGATCGTGGATTCGGTTGCAGACGCGATTGCCACCTTTCTGACGACAGAGCTGGATGGACTTGTGGTCGGGCCCTTCCTGGTAAAAAAGCGGGCTGCAACGCTGCAGGATTGGACTGCGCTTGCGGTTTCGTTGCCGCCCTATGTGTCCCTCCATCAAACCCGCGCTTACAAAGCGCCAGATCGTCGGGAAACTCACTGCGAGATCAGCACGACCCACTTCAACAGTGACAGTGTGCGAATTTCACACGACTTGTTTAATCTGCTGATGCGGATTGAGGGCGAAGCCATGTTGGGAGATCTCCTCAATACAATTGCGCCGGATCAGGCTAAGCGTGACGCTGTGATGGAGGGCCTGCGACGACTGTGGGAGCAGCGCCTCGTTCGGTTGCATCCCTCACAAGCTGCTCGCACGGATCAAGACTGCGATCAAACGCTGGACCAGCATAACAGGCTCTCAGCGTGATAGCGATGCCGCTATCCAAGCTCGGCGAATAAACGTGTTCATCGACGCGGGGGGCGCCCGGGGCGGGCGGCGGGGGGGGGGGGGGGGGGGTGGGGGCGGGGGGGGGGGGGGGGGGGGGGGGGGTGGGGGGGGGGGGGGGGGGGGGGGGGGGGGGGGGGGGGGGTGGGGGGGTGGGGGGGGGGGGGGGGGGGGGGGGGGGGGGGGGGGGGGGGGGGGGGGGGGGGGGGGGGGGGGGGGGGTGGGTGGGGTGGGGGGGGGCGGGG
>NZ_JAMYPQ010000052.1:0-10217 GCF_040320455.1 Mesorhizobium sp. M0698
ACATCGTCGCATACATCGAGGTGAATGAGCGTGCGCTGGCGAGCGTGCGCAAGATTCTTGGAATCGACAACTCGCTGCTGGTTCGGAGAGGGCCTCAACTGCCTTTTGTCGAAGGAAATAGGAGCCTGCGGTGCGCATCTGCCTAACAAGGAGTTGCCGTCCATATAATTCGGTCGCTTGTAAACTGCGTCCGGGACGAGCTGATCTAGGGAGAGCCACCGCCCTCCGACCGGTTTTTTGCAGTCAAACAGTCTTTAACGAGAACGTCCTGCGAAAAAGCTAGCGACGTGACTGCGACGTTGCAACAACATCGTCGACCAAATTGGTACGAAATACGGTGATAAGGTGTACATGATTCAGATCTTCTTTTCACATTGACCATGACGCAGCGAAGTTTGATTTCCTTCTAAGCCTCTTTTGGGGAGATATGCGGGTAATGGCAACTGAGAATTGGCTGCTTCGCGGGACGGACGGGCGTGGCCCGGCTGGCGCGCAATACAAGACCTTTTCGGCAGAGTTGAATCTCGGGGTGAAAGCGACAGCGGGACTCATCGAGCGCGTTGCCGACGCTTGCCGACGGCTGGCAGATGCAGGCTGGGGCGAGTTAATGAACTGCCATGGCCTGGACATCTCGGCTTCTAGCCTTGCGGAGGAGCTCGTCAAGCCATTAGACGTCGATCGTACACTTCCGGGCTTTGAGGATTTCGCCGTGGAGGGAACGCGCGGCATCGAGCCGGCCCAGCCGGCACTTAGCTTGCTTTTTCACGCTTTCGCATCACCGGCCGTTGTAAGCTTCCCGAAGGGCGGTCGAAACGAGCCTCTTAACGCCTTCCCGACACCAGCGGAGATCGAGGCTGTCGAAAACTATGTATTCGGCGTACGCCCTCCCTCAATGGAGGACTTGTTCGTCCGGACCGGTGGGGTTCACTTGGCGATTGTGGTATTCGCCGTGGAATACAGGCCAGGCATTGATACGGTTCACCGCAAACACGCAGACATGTGCTTCGCGCGATGCGGCGTCGCGCGCGTGGGCACGAAGGAGGCGCAATATCTGCCGGCGGCAAGGGGCTACCTTCCCTTCGTCGAAGAGCATCCCAACGAGATTGGAGTGTTACCCTGCCGCTACGCACCTTACATCGCAGCACTGTTGCCAGGGAGCAAGGGCGGGCATGGGCCCATGCGCTTCCTTGAGGAAGATTCAAAGCCGGTTGCCGCTTCTGGCAGACGAACAAGGGATGCGGGAGCGCCGCTGCCACCCCCTGCCCTGCAGGCACGCAGCGTCTCGGATGCTAACCGCAGCTTCTGGATACCTGTTCACAAGCTGTTCGATGGCCAGGAATGCATTCGCGACCGAGAGATCAAGGTTCGTCTGTCCGCTAACCATGTGAACGAAAAAATCAGGCGCGCCCATCTGTTCTTTGGTGCAAACGGCCACCAAAGCGGTTGGTCTGAGCCAGACATCAGCAAGTCGCCGTTCATCTTCTCTGAGGGAATTGCCGAGTTTTCGAAAGATCCCAACTTCGGGAACTGGCACCTGACGCCAACTCCACATAGCCCGATGATCCAGCCCGCGGAGTATCACGGCAAGCCGCTGACGTTCCGTGTGCCTGAGACCACGGACGATACGCCGTGGACAATCTATCAATCCAGCCTAAACCTGAAACTGAAGGCAAGTGGTGCTCGGGCTGCACCTGAATACCTTCACGTGCGGCATGTGATCGATAAAAGCGGAAAGGAGACCGACCTCAACGGATCAAAGGATCTTCTGAAAACGATCGAAAAGGGTGGCTATCACGCACGTCATTATTTGGATTTTGCTGGAGACGGCTGGATCGACGTTGAGTGCGCGGAACTCGCGCTCGAGATCCCGCGCCGGCTACCGGCGTATTCGATTGTCGCCACGCCGGATTTTTATCCTGCGGTCAATCAAACCGATCTGATGAAGTGGACCGAGCAATCGGTGCCGCCCGTATTACTGAGTATCTTATGGCCGGAGAACCCAGGCAAGCCGGAAGCATTGTCGGATCAACGCTACGCAGCCAATCTAGAATTGTTGGGCGCAGGCTTTGACCCAAATGACGATACAATGACGGCAATCGTCGGCGACCTCGGCTCTGGGACAGGCCGTATCGCCCGGCTGCTGCGCTCTACCGGTGGACGCGCGACGACCCTTCCAGACGCCGCCGCAGGGGTCTTTGCTCCGGGCTGGGACGTGTCGTACGACCGGACGCAGGAAGCCGATCCGACAGACACAGGGATCGGGCTGGCACCTGGAACGACTTTCCTAAACACTTACGGACTTGGATCGCCATTCGTTGAAGACACCAAGCTTTGCGCGGCGCTGAGTTCGTTTTGGCCAGCGGTCGCGCCGGACATCACGCGAACATTTGGTCCTGGCCGCGGGTATGCCACGGCAACACCATTGACAGATGACTTGATCGGTGTCGACGGATCGACGCCTTGGGATGGGATCAAAGGGCCGGTCGTTGATTGGAGCAAAAAGGTTATCGAATATCCTTCGCTTGCCTACGGAGACTATGTCGAAATCGCTCTGAAAAAGGGCTTTAACATCAACGTCATCGGGCAGATTTCGAAAGAGGAATATGTCGCAAGGACGATCGCCATGGCCCGCGTGTATGCTGCGGTGGGGGCTACAAGCCGTATCGACAAAGCGAAATGGTCCGTCCTGTCGTTTCGCCATGCAGAGCGGGCGGATCCCGATCTACAGGCAGCTCTCCACGCGACACTCCGCGACGTGCAATGGCCTTATCTCTACCGGTTCGTAATGTTCCGCCACGACGGGAAGACCATTGAGGACAAGAAGAAATTCGACAAGGTATTCGTGCCCTTCGACTTCCTCGTATTGTTGTTTGTCGATCCCTCGATTGTGCTTCATCAGTTGGAGGATGGATCCTGGAAGATTCATGAATTGCGGCGCTGAAATTCCTTTGAGGTTATCAGGTGAGTGTCGCGTCAGACGTTCTTGTCATTGGTGGAGGTCCGGCCGGAACCGCTGCAGCAATATGGGCTGCTCAGTGCGGCCTGCGTGTTGTCTTGCTCGAGCGGACGAAATTTCCCCGCCATCGACCCGGAGAGACGTTGCACCCAGGCGCCGAGCCCATCCTCAAGCAACTCAGCGTCGCGCTGGAAGTAGTGGCAAACGCCGAGGTGCGCCATGAGGGGCAGACGACAGTTTGGGCCGGCAGGCACTCGTCGGCGCAATTCGGCTCAGATTCCGGTGGTCCGTGGCTGGGGTACCAGATTTCACGGGAAAGGCTCGACGCTATCTTGATCGATCGTGCTCGCTGCCTTGGCGTCAGAGTCCTTCAACCAGAAGCGGCTGTTGGACGGCCAATCGTTTCGGGCGGCCGTGTTTCAGGCCTGATGTGTTCGGAACCATACCTCGCCAAGTTTGTGGTCGATGCTTCGGGCATGCGAGGCTTTCTTCGCCGAACCCTGGGACTTGCGCAAATGACGGCCTCGCCACCGCTGCGCGCCCATTATGGTTACGGCATCGGGCAATCCGGACAACGCGAGGTGATCCCGTCTTTGGTTGGAGACGAGCACGGTTGGGTCTGGACGGCAAAGGTTGGAAACCGGACGTTCACTTGGACAAGACTGGATTTTGAGCCAGACGATTGTCGTTCCGGACTGGCCCCTTCTCTGCCCGGCGTCGAGTGGCACAAACCAGTCAGGGGCGCCGATGTGACTTGGCGCATCGTGCCGGCCTGCGCCGGTCCCGGGTATTTTATCGCCGGCGATGCGGCTGCCGTTGTTGATCCCGCCTCGTCGCATGGCGTGCTGCGAGCCATGATGTCCGGCATTATGGCAGCGCATGTGGTTTCGAATGTGCTGTCCCGGTCTGTGGGTGAAAGTGATGGTGCCGATCACTACAAGGCTTGGTTGAGCTCTTGGTTCGAGCAGGATGTGCGGCGCCTGCGAGCATTCTATGGATCGGTAACTTCGTCCTTGGCCTGGGCGGACAACAGGTGGGCATCGGAAGGCCGAATTCACAGATCGGGGCAAAGCGAGGTGCGCCGCTCGGATCTGGTTCAGCGCCAAGCACCTTGAGGAGGAAGGACATGGTTAAGACCGTCATCGCAGAGATCCAGAACAGCACGTTCCCGACGCTTGTAATTCCACCGGAGACCTTCGTCGTATGGACGAACCGCGACCCGTTCCCTCACGCAGTTGAGACGCTTCGCAACGCCTCGTTCTATTTTAATCCGGGGGCGTTGCAGCCTGGCGAAACCTCTAGCCCTGTCTTCTTCGACCACGTTGGGAGCTTTCCCTATTTGTGTCGCTTCCACGAAGGAATGGAGGGTGTTGTTACCGTTGCCGAAGGCGCGTCTGTCGAGCAGAACATGCCCCGTGGAGAAGCCATCAGCCATGCCGGTAGTGGTGACCATAGTCACGGAGGCCATGGAGGGCTCCGGCATCTGCATGGGTTCGTGACCGGTGGGCGGAGTGGCGAGCGCCTGTACATGACGCACACACCGGTGATCGCTGATCCGCGGCATCGCTTCCAGATCATTCTGCAAGCCAGCTTCATGAAGCCGGAACATGTTGCGGCGTACGACCAAATGCGTGCAAAGGGCGGCGGCTATGATGGGCGCGTGCAGATATTCCATAGTCATATCTCACTGGTCGACATAGCCAATGGCGCGATCAAGGAGCTGCCCAATGCCACGGTCGAGTATTATCCGGATGCCGGACATCCCGATGACGGCGTGACCGTTCCGGACCTTCCCGAAGAGGCGACACCGGTCCGGATCGACCGAGTGATCCACTTTCACAAGTTCGAGCCCGATTCGAACTATCCCGAAGGGATGGCCTATCTCGTCTATGGCGACGCTCAGGACGTCTTCATCGACCACTTCATCACCCGAGCTCCGAATTTCCATTCCGTCGCGAAGCTCAAGACAAAACCAGATTTCTGGACGACGTTCGACGGCGACCCGATAAAGATCATTGTTCCATCGAAGCGCATTCGGGATGTATCGCCCAAGGAAATTCGTCGGGTCGGCTTCGTCGACAACTCCTTCCACCTGTATTGGCTTTTGCCCCCGGGAGCCGGCGCAAACCAGGCACAGGATCCACTTAGGAGGCGCGACACTTCTCCGCCTGTTTACGAGGTGGTTCTGGAGGATGGGCGCAGAGGACAGATCGAGATTGGCACCTTCATTCATTTCGACATTCGACTGCTGAACTATGGCGTGTTGATCCTGGGAGAAAACTAGCCGCCTGCCGAAGCGCGTGCTCCGATGCGGCACATCGGCGCCGCAGATCGCGCCTTAACGACGCCTTCAGATGGAACTGCGGGACTACGGGTGAACACTTGTGCTTTGCCTCCGAAGCAGGCCTCAGTAGATTTACCTGCCAAGCGAGCGTCCTAGTCATGATCAGCGCCGTAGGGCACGAAATTCGTCCGGCGTAAGGGCGCAAACACCCCGCTGACTTCACGGCATCGGATTGGCTGGGTGACATCGTGCAGAAAATCAGAGCGGGAGGGCCAACGCACCCGGCCGCCGCGCTCTATGACGAGCTCGATCAGATCAACGACTACACCAAGCAGTACCACCACGGCGAAGACACCTCGGATGCCACGCCCGACAACGCGACCGAGCTGACGGGATTCACCCGCCGTACCCTGAGGCTGGTGAATGCCCTGCAGGCGTAATCTTTATTCGATGGATGGGAGGAGATTTTCCTGGCGGAGGCACCTTTGGCTGGCCCGACGAACACCATAGAGATCCCGGGAACCGTTACCGATGTCGTAAAGTCCCTGCGGGAATTGTTAGCCTTGCTGCGCGAGATTGGCGGCCTGGTTCGGGGCGGAGCCAAACTCGCAACCGCCACCTACCAGCACCACCAATCGAGACGGGCGGCCGGAAACCTGGATGGCTTGAGTTTCGCGCCATAAGCGTCGCGACGTTACCTGGAAGCAATCGCGGCCTGTAACGGAACGATCGAGGATGTCGCCGCCATTGCGGCTAGCCAAGATGCTACCGCTTTCGACCTTGAGATGTGCATGCAGGAGTTGAGCCAGTACTACGATGCATTGCGAGAGGCCCGGGGTAAGGCTGCCGCCGATCGGCTTGAGGCGATTCATCTATGGCGATTTTGGCAAGGACAGGTTGCGCAGGCTGCTTGGGCAACTGGTGCAGTCTTGCAACGGCCTTGACCACTTACCCGAGAGCGCGCCGAAAGAGGCAGCCGCGATTTTGGAGTCGATCGAGGCGCTCAATGAAGTGCTCGGCAAAGCGCCGGACATTGCGGCTCTCCGTGAGAAGGCCGAAGCAGATTTCGCGGCGCACCAGGCACGCTGGGATGCGGTTGCCGAGGAGGGCGGCTACACCGCAGCACTCACGGCCGAACGCGAAGCTGGCGAGCGCGCGGAGGATCTGCTGGAAGCGTTCTCAACAACGCCTGCCACGACCCTCGCAGGTGTGGCGGGCAAGCTCGATGCCGTGTTGCGCAATGGCGAGGTTTGGGAGGGATGCTCCGAGTATCCCTGGCCGCAGATACGCTCTGCGCTCGGTGATCTGGTGCGGATCGCCCAGCAGATGATGCCGGAAGAGTTCTTTCACGGCGGACGGCGTCCCAATCTCCGCAGGCGGCGGGCTGGGTGCTGTTTCCGCACCTGAAGGCGAAGATGGAGGCCAGATATGAAGGTCCGTCCAACCCGACTTCCGGCCGAGGGCAGTGCTGAGGCGCCTCGCGCTGCGGTGAATGGCGCGGGGGGCGAGCATCACCGCGACGCATTAATAGGGCAAACCTTTAGCTCCGAGAGCCGCACAAGGCCGTTCTGGCTGCGGAATGTCAGTGTTGCATCCGTACTTTGCGCCTGGGCGATCCCCGAGATAACGTGATTGCCGGTGTCGTAGACTGTACGCTGCCCGGCATCCTCGATGACCAGTCGCCGCGTGTCAGGATAGATCGCGTAGGGCAAATGGTTCTGCGATCCGGTCGATGAGGGTGTGCCGAGTCCGCCCGGCGAACTTTCACGTACCTGCTGCTGCGATCTATAGCTCACTTCGGCAGGTTCATTATGGGCGACCTCAGGATTCTCCCGTAGATAAGCTACGGGATCGGTGGCCACCGCGTTCAGCTTCGCCCTTAGCGCATCGTTGAACATGTCGCCGACCATTGTCATGCCTGATGACCACTGCGACATGCCGCCGAATTCGGCATGGCTGAACTGCGCCATGGAACCGCCGCCCGAGCGCAGGGCACGCAGCACGGTTTCTACCGCGTCCCTTGACAACTCGTGCCGCGCCGCAAGCCGCGCGATCAATGCCGTCTCTTTGAGATCATCCATCTGTACTGCCTCAACTCTTTTCGCCATTTAACACTGCGATGGGCACATCGTTCCTCCGAGCACGCCAAGGGCAGTTACAGCCCTGGCCAACGCGTGGAGACCGACATCTTTCCGCCTTTGATTTTGAGTGAATGTCGGAACAGCGCCCTAAAGCGGTCGCGCGAATGCCCATCCCAGGTAAGAAGTCGTCAAGTTGAATTGCCCTAATAAGCATTTCTTCAAGGTTTGACCGTAGGTTTCTCTCCGAAGCTCGCAACCGACTTCGGGGAAGAGCATGTTGAAGGTCTATACCTGCATTGCGACGCAGCATGATTTGCGTCTGGTTGCGCTGGCGGCCTTGGTCTGTGCCCTGGCCTCGTTCACGGCCGTCAACCTCCTCCATCATGTCGGGCGTAGCGAACGCGAAATGCGACGGATCTGGCTCGCAGTAGCCGCGGTCGCCACCGGTTTCGGCATCTGGTCAACGCATTTCATCGCCATGCTGGCCTTCCAGCCCGCAGTGCCGAGCGGCTACAATATCGCCTTGACGATCCTCTCGCTGGTCGCCGCGATCGCTTTGACGGGAACCGGCCTCACCGTCGGCATGTCGCCCCGCGTTCCGTATGCACGCTGGATCGGCGGGATGATCGTGGGGGGCGGTATAGCCGTAATGCATTATACTGGCATGGCTGCCTTCGAGATCGCGGGCCGCGTCGTCTGGGATATGCCGCTCGTCGCAGTGTCGATCGCCCTCGGTGGACTGTTCGGTGCCGCAGCGTTGCCAGTTGCCCTTCGGGCCAACACGATCAGGTGGAAGGCACTCGGGGCGTTGGTGCTGACGGTCGCGGTTTGCAGCCATCATTTCACTGCGATGGGCGCGGCCGCGATCGTGCCCGATCCTCGCATCGGCGTTTCGGGCACGGCGCTGCCAGCGGAATGGATGGCAATCGGACTTGCGCTCGCTTCGATCGTGATCATTCTTCTGGCCCTTGTCGGTCTTGTCCTCGATCTGCGTGATCTTCGTCGCGCTGGGGAAAGGGCGCGTATGCAAGAGCTGGCCGACGCCGCCGTCGAGGGGCTGGTTGTGTACAACGAGACGATGATCGTGGCTGCCAATCACAGCTTCGCCGCCCTTGCCTGTGTCGATGGCTCTCAGCCTGTCGGCCGCTCGCTCGAGTCTTTCTTCCCCACCGTCTCGCAGGGCGAACTCACGGCCACCGCCCGAAAGCCGCTAGAGGCGGAGCTATGCGCAACCAACGGCAGTATGATCCCGGTCGAGCTGATCCGACACAACATCCTTTATGCCGGTAAGCAGCATCAGGTCGTGGCGGTGCGCGATATCCGCGGGCGCAAGCGGGCGGAGGAGCAAATTCACTTCCTTGCTCACCACGACCCCCTGACTAAGCTCCCGAACCGCACGAGCTTCAACGAGAAGCTGGAGGCCGAATTCGCGGCGCATCGTGGGACCGACAGGTGCCTTGCCGTCCTTTTTCTCGATCTCGATCGCTTCAAAGAGATTAACGACCTCTTCGGCCATCTCATCGGGGACGCCGTACTCCAGTGTGTGGCCGAGAAGATTAAGAACGTCCTCAAGCCGGAGCATATGGTCGCGCGCTTGGGAGGCGACGAGTTCGCCGTAATCGTTCCAGGCCTGCCGAGCCCAGCGTATGCGACGCGCACCGCTGAAGCCATTTTGAACGCTTTCGACGAGACCGGCGCGAATCTACCCGCCGGCGTCACTCTCGGGACCAGCATCGGCATCGCTGTCTTCCCGAACGATGCGCTCGATCGCGCGACCATTCTGAGCCATGCTGACGCGGCGCTTTATGAGGCCAAGTTGGAAGGGCGCGGCATCTATCGCGTTTTCGAACGGGTGAGCATCTACACCATCGACGTCAGTTCGAGCACGACATCCGTCATGCGATCTCGCGCAACGAGTTCAGTCTCGTCTTTCAGCCGCAAGCAGAGCTTCACTCCAATAGGGTCTTCGGCTTCGAAGCGCTCCTTCGTTGGGATCACGGCACGAGAGGTGCCATCGCCCCGACGGTGTTCATACCGATCGCGGAGGAATGCGGCGCTATTCTGAAGATCGGCGAATGGGTGTTGCGCATGGCCTGTGCCGAGGCGGCGACGTGGGACCGGCCACTGGGACTCAGCGTCAACGTCTCGGCCGTGCAACTCCATGGCGGCAATCTCCCGGAGCTGGTCGAGGAGATTCTGAAAGAAACCGGCCTGGCCCCGTCCCGCCTTGAGCTGGAAATTACAGAATCCTCGCTGATCAAGGATATTGGGCGGGCCCTCGCGGTCTTGCACAAGCTCAAAGACCTTGGCGTCCAGATCGCGATGGATGATTTCGGCACCGGCTACTCATCGCTGTCAAACCTGCGGGCCTTCCCGTTCGACAAAATCAAGGTCGACCAGTCCCTTGTCCGTGCGGTGGATACCAGCGACGAGGCGGCCGCCGTCATGCGCGCGGTCTTCGGGCTTGCTCGAGGTCTCAAGCTCCCCGTCTTGGCGGAGGGCGTCGAAACGGATGCGGAACTGAGCTTTCTGCGCGCGGAAGCCTGCGATCAAATGCAGGGCTATTTGCTCGGCCGACCCTGTCCCATAGCCGAGTTCGCGCAGCATACAAGCGGCGAAGGCAAGGTAGCCACTCCCCAACCGCTGTCTAAGCACAAGTTACGAGTAGTCAAGGACAGCGCGGCCTAGCGTGCCACCTCCATAATTGACCTTCTGCGATGGTCAGCCCCACATTGCCTTTTATGCGACTTTCGAAGCACAAATCATGAACACGGGATGACGGGGTATTCGGTTCAAATTCGCCGCGGATGTCCGCTTTGCGCCCGATGCACGAACATGAAGTAATCGCGGAAGCGGTGGCCACCTGAGATGTGGCGGCGATGTTCGAACATCTGGC
>NZ_JAMYPQ010000053.1:0-9663 GCF_040320455.1 Mesorhizobium sp. M0698
CCAGGAAATTGCGACCGATAATCATCGGTTCGCTCTCGGGATGATTAATGTTGGCGGGAATGATCGCGCGTCCGCGCGCCACCTCCTCGCGCACGAATTCAGGCGTGACGAAGTCGGGGATCGCCGCGCCGAAGGCCTCGCCGTAGCGCTCAAGCTTGCCGTGCAGGATCTCGCGACCAAGATTCTCGCGGATGGCGACGAACTCCATTTCGGGCGTGATGATGCCAGCGCGCGCATAGGCAAACTGTGTCACCGCCTTGCCGGTCTTGGCCCGGAGTGGCCGGTTGCGGACTGGAAATTCCGGTGTTAGGCGCTCGCCCGCCGCAAACCCATTGTCTTCTGGCCGCACGTGGCGGCCGTCATAGGCTTCGACATCGCCGCGCGCGGCGACCCATTCATGGCGAAGCCGTGCAAGGCCATTTTCGATGCTGGTTTCGACAGTCGGGTCTGTATAGGGGCCGGACGGATCGTAGACGGTGACGGGCGGCTCGCCGGCCGTCGGATGGACGGAGATTTCGCGCATCGGCACTTTGATCTGCGGGTGGATGGTGCCGGGCTTGTGGATCTTCCGCGAGGCGGGCAGCGGTCCCGTCGACACGGCGGGGGTGAGGGCATTCATCTTGAGGCTCCTTTGCTCATGCATTGGAGACCCAGTTCTGTGCCGGAAGGATGAAAAGACGCTTCTGTCGACCTGCCGAAACAGGACCTCGGGCGTGAACTCCCGCAAAGCGCTTGCACCGTCCCTACGCCAGTATGAACTGGATCAGGTTCAACGGGTCACTGCGCCGCGAAAGCCAGCAGTATCTCAGCCCCTTGCCGGGACTCCCCTGGTGAATGCCCCAGGTTGAACGGGCCGGCGCGGCTTTGTCAAGCGCATTTGGCCCGTCCGTGCGACCGGCGAACTTAGCGCCGCCGTCCGAGAATAGCCGTGCTTGCGGCACCACGTCACCGATTTCGCCAAGAAGGACGCCTTTCTGAGTCGGTTTTGAAATTCAGGGAGGAGCTGAGAGACATCGATACCCGTAGCCGCGCCGAAGGTTCGCTCGACCACCCTGCGGCAGAATTTGGAGCTATTCTGACCGTCGAATCGACGGATGATCTCGACCATCAAGTGCAGGTGCCCGTGAGCTTGAGCCATAGGCGCCATTGGCGAACAGATGCTTCACCCAGCGCTAGTCTAGCGCTTGCCCTGACAACCTCCCGGAATTACCTCGCGCGGACGACCGCGACGTCGAGGCTTCGACATCAGCTGTCCGAACTGCACCCACCGCTCGTCTGTCAAATCAAACCAGGACCGCTTCGTCTTCTTGGCAATCTGGCGTCTGCCCCTGCTCTGTCCACATCCTGTTTGGGTGGAAGGCCACCACCCAGCGGAACCCTCAGAGAAGGAAACCGTCCAGATCTGGCTAGACTGCTCGACGATAAGTCCAGAGCTGTGCCGGCGGTATGTTGCGGACAACGAAGTGATAGTGGGAAACCACGTAACGGTCTGGCATCTTGATCACCGGCGACAGAGGTCCATATGTGATCTGAATTAGGGGCCGGCCGGCAGGAATGCGGGCAAGCAGATCCTCAACCAGCGCGACACGCTGTTCCATTGGAAAGCTCAACAGTGGGACTGCACTTACAACACAATCGAACTGTTCACCTTTGCGGTCACCCAAAGCTTCGTCCAGCGTAAATGCGTTGCCCAACCTGAAGTCCACATTCGGGAAGCGTTGCACCAGGCAGTTGTAGAAAATGTTGGAATATTCGACTGAAACCAGCTGGTGCGGCTTGATTCCCCTAGCCAGGATCGCCTTTGTGATGACACCAGTTCCCGCGCCGAGCTCCAGAATCGACAATCCTGACCGTGGATTCACCACGCTTGCCATCCGGCGTGCCGCATAAACCGAAGTGGGAATAAGGGCTCCCACGCCCTTCTTGTCCTTCTGCCAGCCTTTGAAGAATTGGACTTCTTCCTCAAACCGTTTGCCGAGCCGCTCCTTCAGTCGCAGAATCATATCTCCTCCTTGCATCAGCCGCTTACCCCGCGTCATGTATCTCGCAAAGCGCGTTTTTGCCAATCTCGGCACGGTTTAAAAGCCGGTTAAGACTGCTTGCGTGTCAGGGCGCGCTCAGCATGAATTGCCCGTTAACGCGCTTTCGTGTTTGCTGGGTCTATGTCACGCCCTCGCTTGCTGCCCGAAAAGAGTTTCCCGAGCTATGCGTATCTGCCCGGCAAACATCCGCATCCGGTGCGCGATCCCTTGGGCCATAGTTACCGAACAGATCCGGTGACGGTCGCCGTTGGCGAAGCGCTCGGCTCAGATGTGTTTCGATGGGGGATCGATCTTTTCAACCACGGCTACTACTGGGAAGCGCATGAGGCTTGGGAGCCTCTTTGGCACGCTGCCAAACAAAGCGCTCAGCACCGCCTGTTCTTCAAGGGGCTGATCCTGTTGGCGGCGGCCGGGGTGAAGATCCGCGAGGGCAAGCGGGTCGCTGCGGCGCGCCATGCTACAAGAGCTGCAGGGCTTTTTCGTCAGGTGGTGAGAGTGCCGGGCGGCCTGTTTGAGAAAGCACTGGGAATGACACCCGCCGCGCTCGCTGAACATGCCCAAGCGATCGTAGCTTACCCGGTTGTTCTGCGGGAGCCAAAGCCTGCCCAGCCTGAGCCCGTCTTTGATTTCATACTCGCACCAGGATCCGAGAGCGATCGGCAATTCAGTGGTCCAAGCTAACTTTGTCAGCAGGAAACGAGGCCTTTGAAAACCGCTCACCACCCGCATGCGTCACAAACAATAAGAGTGCAGTGATGTTTTATAGGCAACTCGCGGCCGCTTCGATGTCGATGGTCTTGAAGGTCGGGGGCTGACCGGTCGCGCTCGTAGCCATCGATTGATGACAGAGATGCCGGCCAGGCTTCAATGACGGGGATGGCGAAAAGCTGAGTGCTCGGGCTTGCGGGCCGAGCTTGTCGGCCGCTCGATGGAAAGTGTCATTTGAGGTGGGGTCTCGGCCGCGTGCAGCTGAAAGACACGCTCGTCCAGTTCCTTGTCCACTTCCGTCAGACGATGATTGAGGCGAAGGTAGTCCGTCCAGGTCGGCGTTCGGAACGTTTCTGTCCACTGCATAGGCTTCTGAAGGTTGCGCTGGAGCGTCCAGTTCCGAGCACCGACGCGGCTGTGTACATGACGCCGCTGCCGCATGAGGTCGAGGAAGGCCTCGACATTTCTCTCGGCTATCAGATATTCGATCTTGACCACGATCGGGCCGCTTCTCGGCTTCAAACTGAGAGCGACAGCTGGGGCGTCGAATTCCTCCAAAGGATCGGGCTCGGACTCGCGGCGCTCGCGAAGAGGAAACAGAACGCCGGCTGCAGCGACGATCAACAGGGCTCCAGCGGAGCCCTCCAGCGCCCAGGGCAACGAATGGTTTTCGGCCACCGTGCCCCACACCCAGCTGCCGAGCGCGATGCCACCATCTATCAAAGCATAGTAGATTGAGATGGTGCGCCCCACGACCCAGCGCGGGCTCGCCAGCTGCACGCTCACACCGACCCCGGACCAGGCGGTGACCCAGCCGGCGCCACCCAAGGCGAGTGCAATTGCCGCCACCGCAATCGAAGATGTCAGTGCCAGGGAGAGAGAACACGCCGCGCAGGCGACGCAGGAGAGCCTCATCAGCCTTTCTTGCGACAAGCTCCGTCTGAACAGGCTGTTGGAGAGGCCGGCGAAGACGGCACCTGTCCCGAAGCCGGCCATGAGCGCGCCATAGGCAAGCGGGCCTCCTCCCAGCTGGTCGCGGACAACCACCGGCAGCAGCGCGAGTATGGCGATGCTCGCCAAGCCAAAGAGGGTACCGCGCGCGATCGCAGTCTTGATTTCCGATGACATCGCGGTGAAGCGCAGCCCATCATAGATCGCCGTCCTCATCGGCTCACGCGGCAGTGGCGAAGAACGAACCTTCCACTTGAAGCGCCAAATAGTGGTCAAGGGTACGAAATAGGTGAGCGTGGTCACGGCAAATGCCGCCATGAGGCCGAATGAGGCAACCACAAAGCCGCCGAGCGCCGGGCCAACAGTCCGGACGGTGTTGAAGCCAACAGAAAGCAGGGTGACGGCAGCGGGAACATCGCGTCGATCCACGATATCGCCAACCGACGCTTGCCAGGCCGGATCATTGAGAGCACCGCCGCTTGCGATCAAGAAGCTGAAGCCGAGGATCATCCACGGACTGACAAAGCCCAGCGCCACGGACGCGGTCAGCATCGCGGACGCAATCACCATAAGGCACCGACCGGCGAACATGACCCGGCGCCGGCTGAAATTGTCGGCGAGAGCCCCGGCAAAAACGGACAGGACGAAAGCGGGCAGGTTCGACGAAGCCTGCACCAACGCAACCATCAGATCGGAAGTCGAGATCGTCGCCATCAGCCAGCTGATGGCGACAGTCTGCATTAACCAGCCGAGGCTTGAAACCTGCGTCGCGAGCCAGATCGAACGAAAGGTGGGCTGCAAAAGTGGCCCAAAGGTCGTTGGTGCAGCCAAATCTTCGTTTGATCCAGCCACCCTACTCATTTTGCGAACCCTTTGCTTTCCGTTATTAGCGCTTCCCATGTAATCTAGGCTGAACCGTGGCGGCTGGAAGAATAGAGAGGAACTGTTTGCCTCCGGCGAGTGCAGAACAGTTTCCTCGGCATTGAGGGTTGCGGCACGCAGGCGTGGGCCGGCTCACTCGCCTTCGAAGATATCTGGTAAGGTCGGATTCACTTGTCGCTTAACGCACCAGGCTTCATCAACGCGCACTTTGCCGAGCGATGCCTTTTCGCGAAACGCGACCCTGTGCTTTTGTTGGAAACTCATTCATCAGCGGCGTTCGATGCGCTGCGTGTGGCTTAGGGAGAGTGAGGACGCTTGCAGATGTTTGACAGGATCGATTCACTGATAGACGCAGACGATTGCCGGGCCGTGATCGAAGAGGCGCGCGCCTTGCTGCTTCAGCTTGAACAAAGGTCTGGTGCGCTCACGCATGCGATAGACGACTTTCTGCTCGACCTGATAACGCTGGCTTTCATTGTTGAATGTTACGGACGCGGCTTTGAACTTTTGGCGCGAACGCTGGCCCGTAGAAGACTGGCAAAGGTCAGGCTTTTGTCGGAAGGGGTCGATTCCGCCAGAGAGAATGACGCCCAAAGCTTGTTGCTAACCGGCTATCGCGCCGCGTTCCGCCACAGTGACAAAGGCAATTGACGACGTTCGACCGCCAAAAAAATAGGCGGAAAACCGGGCCCTTTATGAGGCAGACTGGGTGTGGATTGTTCCACGAATCTGAAACTGCGGGTCGATTTCGTGGCGTCCGGCCGTCCGCTGGCCTTCATCGCGGCAGTCGCCGCCCGCCGCCTCAGATGCCGCCCATGCAGAGGTACTTCATTTCAAGATAGTCTTCGAGGCCGTGGCGGGAACCTTCCCGCCCGATGCCGGACTGTTTATCCCGCCGAAGGGCGCGGCTTCTGAGGACATTCGTCCCGTGTTGATCCCAACCATGCAGACACGCTTCAGGTTTGAAGCATAGAAATACGCGGCAAGGCCGTAGATCGTGTCGTTGGCCTCACGCACGACCTGATCGGCATCCTCGAAGCGGATAATCGGCGCCAAGGGTCCAAAGGTCTCCTCTTGCGCCACGGTCATTTCCCTTGTGACCTTGTGACGCCGCTGAGGACCGTAGGCTGGAAAAACGTGCCGTCGCTGCCGATCCGGCCGCCGCCACATCGGATCGCGCCACCTTTGGCCAAGGCATCGGCAATGTGAAGTTCGATCTTGGCCAGTGCATGCCCGTCGATCAGCGGACCGATGGCGACACCTGGATCGAAGCCGTCGCCGACCTGAAGCTGGCGGACACCATCCACGAATTTGTCCACGAACGCATCATGAACGCCCGACTGGACGTAAAGGCGGTTCGCGGAAACGCAGGTCTGGCCGGCATTGCGAAACTTGGCCTGGATTGCACCGTCGACGGCAGCATCGATGTCGGCATCATCAAAGACGATGAAAGGCGCATTGCCACCCAACTCTAGACCGACTTTCTTTATCTGGTCCGAGCACTGGCGCATGAGCAATCGGCCGACCTCCGTCGAGCCCGTGAAACTGATCTTGCGGACCTTGGGGTTGGAGCAGAGTTCGCGGCCGACCGTATCGCGCCGACCAGGCGGGGCTAGAGGGGATCGTCTCCAAGCGCGCCGACAGCGCGTATCGAAGCGGCCCGACCATCGACTGGCTGAAGACCAAGAGTTTCGTCATCAACAAATATGAGCTGATGGGCGTCGAGAACGAGCCGGGTAAGGCCGCCATGGCCCTTTTGGCGCAGCCTGGCACCGGGGCAATATGTCGGGACAGCCTTTATCTCGCTCAGCCGTGACATGAAGAAGCGGTTGTGGCAGCGCGTCCAGGATCATGCCGCCCACAAGCCCGAGGGTATTAGGAAACGGCCTGCGACCAAGTGGGTGAAGCCGGGAGAGGTGAAGCTCCGCGTCAAGCACCTCCGCGGCGAGCACAAATATATACGCCATGCCTCGCTGCTGGGTTTCGACGATGAGAGCTAGGCCTATCTTTCCTAGCCCGCTGGCAGAAATCTGTCCGAAAGCGTACAATAGCAGATCGTCAGCAACAAAACATGGCCGCTGACGCTTAGGAGCGACCATCGCGCTCTTGGCCCAATACGAGGCATTTGGTGTGATGTCAGAAGAAAAAGGGCGCCCCGCCATGAAACCCCAAATAGTAAGCGATCTTGCGCGGGAGTCAGGGGCCACCGAACAACAAATACGCGAGATAGCATCGCTGGTCGGCTTCGATCGCAGCTCGATCTTGCGGGAAGCTCGTCTCCTCAAAAACAACAAATAACCTCAGGGCTTCATTCGCGAGTGAGCCGCTCGGTCGAGCCACGCTGCCTCACGGTGGCGGGCTATTTACCTTGCAGGTCGCTAGTCAGAACTCTAACGCGGCCGGTCTCGTCCAACTGCCCTGCATCGTACTTTTTAGATGCCATTTCACGGACGGCATCCAGGCCGAAGTCTTCGATCGCTTCGGTCGATGTCACGACGAGGACGCGCTCTGTTCCATCAAAGGCTTCAAGCACCAACTCGAACCGCTCAGTGGTTCGCTCTTCGCCAGTAAAAACCAGGCCCATATGCCTTTCTCCCTTCCGATTAAGGTCTCGCCACTGAAAACAGCGGGAGAACAGCGAAAGCTGCCGACCCTTTTGAGCCTTTTGAGTGTTCGCTGTGGGGCCTTGTATGAAAAAATCTCGCTACCGGATTTCGCGAGGAACGGCCGGAATTATCGAGATAGCCGTTCGACGGTTTCAATGATGGCCTTGGCAAGGGCCCTGATGGCCGAACGCGGCACATGGCGCTATGTCGGGAAGCGCGTCCAGGAACACGCAGGCCTTGCGCCGAAGGGCATGAAGCGGCCGGCGACGCAATGGGTGAAGCCAGGGCTGATCGGCCGCGTGAAGCACTTGCGCGGCGAGGAAGATCTGCGGCATGCCTCTTTGCAAGACTTCAGGGAAGAGAAGGGCTAGCGGGGCCATGTATCCTCCCGGTACTTAGCCAAGATTTTAGGCAGGGATTGTTGCGGCCTTCAAGGCTTCGTACGATACCGAACAGTCGCGTTTCGGACCGGCTAAGCTGGCCCAAGCACCTCGTCGAATGGCATTACGAGGACCACTCTGCCGCTCTCGTCGGTGACCTCGAAACTACAGTCGAACCAGCTGCGGATCGTGTACATGCGTGTGCGGAAGACGAGGTCCCGCGCATTGGCAAGCGCATGGGCGCGTAGAGCCTCATCGTCTGGCAGTTCGTCGCCTTCGGCGTCAGGTATCATCCGACCGCGATAGCGAACATTCAGGAAGTAGCGCAAGGCCGCCACTCATCTCTCTCGCTTGATCGGGAATTGGAACACGTTGGAGTATTCCTTCTCGGCGAAGCCGTAGGACTGGCCAGCAATCTGTTCCAGCTTCTCGCGATCCCGAAGCGTGATGTTTCCACGCGTGGCTCTGATCGCGCCGACGCTCTCCAGCATCTGCACCGCAATCGTGACGCCGGGCCGACGCGAACCCAACATGATGCTCATGAACTCATGCGTGAGGGGCATGTCATCCTGCTCCAGCCGGTCATGCGTCATGAGCAGCCATCGCGCCAGCCGCTCCTCAATGGAGTAGCCGGCATTGGCATAGGCCGTCTGGCTGACTTGAACGATAAAGGTATGCACGAAGCGCAGAAGGAGCGCGCGCAACGCGGGGCTCTGGTCCATCGCAGCGTGTAGGTCTCCGGCTCCAATGCGGAATGCTTCGCCCGCAGCCTGAACCATGCAGGAGTGCGGCGTGCGGTCCACGCCCAGCACCAAAGCTGTACCCACCAAACCCTCCGATCCCACCATGCCGACCTCAAACCGTCCTTCCCCGGTGTCGGCGACGATTGATGCAATCCCATATTCTGGGAAGGTCACATGCGCGATTGTTTGATCGGCTCTGAACAGATGTTCTCGCAACTCAAATGTGACCGCCTCAAGATGCGGCTGCACCAGTGCAAAGTCGTCAGGCGACAAAGACGTCAGCAGACGATTGCGAATTATTGATTGCTGGAGCTGAGCCATGCTCGTCGCCTCCCTATCGGGGCAAGAGCACGCGCATCTCTCAGTCGCTTGCGCCCTGATGTCAGCAAGCGATGGCCAAATATCCTACTAATCCCTGTCTCTAGCAATGATATCTGGCGCTAAGTCCGCATGAGTACGAATCCGTACACAAGTTTCAGTCTGGATCGACCGGTTCGACCGTTGATGGTTTCGGCGTCTGCTGGAACTTAAAGCTTTGGTCCAGCTTATGGCGATATGAGCACACGCGGGATAAACTTCCTCGACAAATGGATGGCAGAACACCTGCCGGATACCGCCGGTACAGACGTCATCTCGGTGAGCGAACTGACGCAGAAACTGTTTGCCGACGCAATGAGAGAGCTGAAAAAGTGGATGCCCCCAAGCGAACATATCGTCTGCAGTTCATGCTCAATGCGGAGGAGCGCGCTGTCCTGGATGCTTGGCGGTTTGAGAACAGACTGCCAAACCGTGCTGAGGCAGTACGGGCGTTGCTGCAACGCGGGCTCATGGCAAAGGGTTATGATGCAGAGCCAAGCGCACGTTCGGGCGATTTCAGAGTTCTCAAGCGCCCCGACGACTAGAGCGGGCGGTTGTTCCTGACTCACCTTTGAACTGATCCAGCAAAACGCTCGCCTGATCGATCGCATCGGCCCTGGTCGGAGTGATTAACGCTTCGATCCTCTTGACGATGGCGATCGTACGAGGTGCCGGCGCCCGACTCCTCATTGCAAGGTTCACCATGTGGTGCGTTAGTTTCGTCTGCCTTTGCGACTGCCGCTTGGTCGCGGCCAGTCCACTGGCTGCATGATGCGCTTACCAAGGCGTGTCGCTCCGGGCCTTGCGGTCTTTCGCATTGCTGCGTGATACTATGAACCGGCCCGGCATGCCGAACCAGAACGTGTTGCAAACTTTACAAGGAATACGCATATGCCGACTGGAACGGTGAAGTGGTTCAACAGCACCAAGGGGTTTGGATTTATCCAGCCCGACAATGGCGGTCCGGATGTTTTCGTCCACATTTCCGCTGTCG
>NZ_JAMYPQ010000054.1:0-9520 GCF_040320455.1 Mesorhizobium sp. M0698
CATTCACGTACCCTTCAGTCCGGCCCTCGAGAAGGATTTCTACCCGACGAAGGATCGCATCATCGCCGCCGTTCGGCGGCTGCTCTGAGATCTTCGAAAACTCTGAGAAGAATGGAAGTCAAAGATGACAACGGACATTATCCTACCCTCCAGTGGAATGGGTATCGAGGAAGCTACAATCGTTCGCTGGGTGAAAAGTGTCGGAGACGCCGTCAGTGAAGGCGAAATTATCGTTCAAGTCGAGACAGCCAAGGCCACTGTAGAAGTTGAAGCGCCCGCGAGCGGTATTTTGACAACAATCGTTGCACCGGAAGGTGCAACGGTAGAGATCAACGCGGTCATCGGAACGATTGAAGCCTGATGTCCCACTCGTTCACCGAGGTCCCCCTGACGCCGTTGCGGAAAGCCATAGCCGCTCGGATGACGCAGGCAAATCAGATGATTCCTCACTTCCGCCTTGTGGCCAACCTGGAAATTGATGCTCTTTTGCGTTGGCGGGCAGCGATCAACGAAGTGGATCCGACAAAAAGAATATCTGTAAATGATTGTCTCCTCAAGGCGGTTGCGGTGTCGTTGGTCGACAATCCCGCCCTAAACTGTCAGATGACGGACACTGCGATCCACCGATTTCACAGGGCTGACATTTCGGTCGTAATCGCTGTTGAAGGTGGCCTTGCGACCCCCGTGGTGCGCGGTGCCGAAGCCAAGTCGGTGATGGAAATATCCGCGGAAGTAAAGAATTTCGCCAAGCGAGCAGGTCGCAACGCGATGAAGCTTAGTGAGATATCTGGCGGCTCTTTCAGCATATCCAATCTTGGCGGCTATGGGGTCGAACAGTTCGACGCGATCATAAACGCGCCACAATGTGCCATTCTGGCAGTAGGGAAGGCAGAGCCGCGAGTGGTTGCAGATCGTCTCAACGGAACGAGGGTCGCAACAATGCTGACTTGCACGCTCTCAGTTGACCATCGCGCGGTGGATGGAGTCGAAGCAAGCAAGTTCCTGCTGGGCCTGAGGGACACCATTTCAGATCCAGACAGATTGGAATGAGCTTGAGCCGCTCCATTTCCGTTCGGGAGCGCTGGGGGCTGGTTGATAGCTTTAGAGAAGAGGGCGCCAAGCTCCGGTCCACCTTTGTTGATAGGAAAGCCGGGCGCGGGGAAAGAATTTGAGGGTCTTATGCATAACGTCATGGTGAACGGCGCGGCGATCCCGGTGATCGGGCTTGGGACCTGGACGCTCAAAGGCGAACTGTGCTCGGAGTTGGTCGCGCATGCGCTCTCGCTCGGCTACCGCCATCTCGACACCGCAGCGTACTATGAAAACGAGACCGCGGTGGGCGAGGGAGTGCGATTTTCCAACATACCGCGCGACGACGTCTTCGTCACGACCAAAGTCCAGTATACCGATATCGCCCCGGGAGACCTAGAGCGATCGGCCGAGGAGAGCCTGAAGCGCCTTGGCCTCGACACGGTCGACCTGCTGCTGATCCACTGGCCGAACCCGGAAGTTCCGCTGGCGGGCTCCATCAAGGCGCTGAACTCGGTTCGCAATTCCGGCATGGCGCGGCACATCGGCGTATCGAACTTCCCCACCGGCATGCTTGCGGAGGCGGTGCACCTGTCGGATGCCCCGCTTGTGGCCAACCAGGTCGAATATCATCCCTATCTCGATCAGACCAAGGTCCATGCCGCCTGCCGCGCGGCCGGCATGGCGATGGTCGCCTATTGCCCGCTCGGCCGAGGCGGAGCGTTGTTCGAGGACGCGGCAATAGGGGATTCCGCGAAGCGGCACGACAAAAGCCCAGCGCAGATCGTGCTACGATGGCAAGTGCAGCAGGAAGGCCTGGTCGCCATTCCGCGCGCCGAGCGCAAGGAATGGCTGGCGGAAAACATAGACCTGTTCGATTTCGAACTTTCCAGCGAGGAGATGGTAGCGATCTCGCGACTCCGGTCGCGTAACTATCGCATCCACGATTTCGGTTCGCTGCAACGCCGGTCGCTGCAATGGGATACGCCTGCCTAGCAACGGCAAAGCCAACGCAAAAACGGCAGGAGGCTGTCGAACGCGACGTCACGCGTGTCAGCAAAAGCCTGGAACGCCTCCTAACCGCCTTTCAGGAAGACCTCATGTCCTTGGACGAGCTGCGCTCTCGCATGCCTGAACTGTGAGCCCGCGAATACATTGAAGGCCGAGTTGCAGACGATCGCGATCAGGCTGCGGACCGGATGGTGGTCCTGCGATTGGCCGAGACATTGACCGCTTTCCTTCAACGACTACGCTAATCGGCAGAAACTTTGGACATCACCGACCGCCAGAAAATCGTCCGCTTGCTGGTTAAGGAGGTCTTGGTCGATGACAAACCATCACCATCCGCCCTCGATCCCGCGCCCAGCCATGCCTAGATGTCGCCAAATTCGTCCCTGCCCTAGATCGTGATCGTCCATTCCACCGCCATCGCTTTGTCTCCAAACAAACGACGCTGAAGGACTGCTCGGGCCTAACAACCCCTATTCGACCCCAGAGAAATTACCGGCCTCTTGGCAGAAGGACGTACGTGGCCCTTAAGTATCCTCGTTATCTGCACTCACCAGCTCGTGTACCCTCCATCCACGCTAAGAACTGCGCCGGTCATGTAGCTGGAGGCGTCGCTGGCTAGAAACTGAACGACATTTGCGATCTCCTCCGTGCGGCCCAAGCGGCCTACCGGCGTGAGTTCGACCCGGGTCGGATTGGGGTTACTGGTCATGTTCGTGGCGATGTATCCTGGAGCGACCGCGTTGACGCGAACGCCCGATTTTGCCCATTTGCAGGCGAAGGTCTTTGTGAGCATGTGCACGCCAGCCTTGCTGGCGTGGTAGGCTGGGCCGCCCCACGGCTTCGTAACGATGAAGCCGCACATCGAACCAATATTGACGATGTTGCCCGAACCGCGCTCGGCCATCGCCGCGCCGAAAGTCCTGCAACAATAGAACACGCCGTCGAGGTTAACGGAGATCACGAACCGCCAGTCGTCGTCACTTGTATCTCTCGTCTGCCCCTCGCGCCCAACGCCGGCATTGTTAATGAGAATATCCGGGCAAGCGCCGATCGCTGCGGCTAGGTCGCGCACTGACTGCGGATCGCTAACGTCGCAGCGGAGTGCGCCGACGTCGGGACCTACATCGGCTGCGGCCTTCCTGGTAGCGTCGAGGTCGAGATCGGTCAGCATGAGCGAGGCACCGGCCATCCTTAGCGTGCGCGCAATTTCCAGACCAATGCCTCGCGCGCTGCCGGTGACCAGCGCCGAACGGCCGGTAAGATCAAAACACTTCATGAGATCGGGATGCATCATGGCTTTGCTCCTCTGGGTTGCCATCTTGAATTCGCTGGTGGATGCTTGGCTAGCGCTGCCTCGATTGGCTCGGTGCCGTGGGATCAGGTACAACAAAATGCCCCTCAGCATTTCCGGTACCTGCGGCGGGATTGTTGTCCCGGTACACTGCGAGACCCCTTGTCTGTTTCTCGGGTCGACCCACGCTTAGAGGCCCTCAGGGGCAATCGGGTTGAATATCGAGGCGCTTTCCCGCGGCAGCAGATATCCCGCCACCGATCGGTCAGGACTAAGATACGTCTGGCAACCGCCTGCACCTGGGTCGCCGTTACCCAGCGGACCCTCTCCGGCCATTCCTGCACGTCCTCCACAGTCCTGCCGATGGCAAGGTCCTGCCCGTACATGATGGCCATTCCCGCTTGGCTGTCGTGTTCGAAGATCATCGAGCGCACTAAGCGTTTTTGGCCTTCTCAAGCTCGACATCCGTACACCGGCCTCGACGAATTTCCCTAACTTCGGAGTCGGTCGCGTCTTCTATGATGAAGCAGCCGTCGAAGCCCCGCGAGACGAATCCGAAATGGGAAATTTCTGCATCTGGAACGTCCTGCTGTAGGATGGCCGGACGTAGGCCGGCAAACAGCATTGTGGTAACATTTCGACATTCTCCGCACGATTAGCGTCGGTCGGTGACGCCTTTGCGGATGACACAACGCAATATGCGCGCCAAAGCAAAAACGTGTCAAATTCAAGGCAATGGATTAAACCGGCTCGGTCGCATGTCTAACAATGTCGTACATCGGACGATTCCGGTAGTTTCTCTGGGGTCGAATAGGGGTTGTTAGGCCCGAGCAGTCCATCAGCGTCGTTTTGTTCGGAGACAAAGCGATGGCCGTGGAATGGGCGATCACGATCTAGCAGGCTGTTGAAAAAGTGGCTCGCAGCGGGGCTGTGAGCGTGATTCAGTGTCTCCGGAGAGATTCGTAGAACGAGGCATGCGCGGTGGAGACGAACGGTCTGGCAAACTGTTGGCAAACTGTTCAGTTATGTTGATCTCGAGGCTCGGGTGCGGCGCGATCATCCGTTGCGCCGCATTCGGGCGATTGTGAACGACGCGCTGGCGGCGTTGGAGCGGGACTTGGCGGCGCTGTATTCGCCGATTGGGCGACCTTCGATCCCGCCAGAAAAGCTTCTGCGAGCGATGCTGCTACAGGCGTTCTACTCGATCCGCTCGGAGCGGCTGTTGATGGAGCGGCTGGAATACGACCTTCTGTTCCGCTGGTTCGTCGGCATCGGCGTCGATGACGCGGCCTGGGACCATTCGGTGTTCTCCAAAAATCGCGACCGGCTGCTGGAGGGCGACATCGCGACGAAGTTCCTTGCTGCGGTGCTGGCGCAGCCCAAGGTGACGAAGCTTGTCTACGGACCACTTCTCGGTCGATGGCACATTGATCGAGGCGTGGGCGTCGATGAAGAGCGTGAAACCGACGGACGGCCCAAGCGGGGGTCATGGCGAGCCACCGGCTGAAGGGGGCGGGCGAAACGCGGAAGCGGACTTACATGGCCACAAGCGTTCTAACGACACACATGCCTCGACCACCGATCCGGATGCCCGGCTCTATCGCAAGGGCAAAGGCAAGGAGGCCAAGCTGTGCTTTATGGGACATGGCTTGATAGAGAACCGCCAAGGCCTGCTGGTCGACGCCTGCCTGACACTGGCCGACGGACATGCTGAGCGGGTGGCCGCACTGCACATGATCGAACCTCGAGCGGAGCGGCCACAGGCGATCACGCTCGGCGCCGACAAGGCCTACGACGCGGAAGACTTCGTCAATGAGCTGCGCTCGATGAGGGTGACGCCGCATGTAGCGCAGAACACGAGCGGCCGCAGTTCCGCGATCGACAGGCGCACGACGCGACATGGCGGCTATGCCGTCAGCCAGCGCATCAGGAAGCGCATCGAAGAGGCGTTCGGTTGGATCAAGGTCGTGGCCGGCCAGCACAAGACCAGGTTCCGCGGCCGCGACCGTGTCGGATGGGCCTTCACCTTCGCAGCCGCTGCCTACAATCTGGTGCGACTGCCAAAGCTTATGGCGGAGACCGGCTGATGGCCAAGGTTCCCGGCTTCGCCAAGGCCTTCGCCGACCGCTGGCGCATCATCGAGATGGATGTTTGGGATAACGACTTCCTCGATCTCGTCGAGGAAGCCCATCTGACATTCAAAGGCTCGGCGGATGGCGAGATCGCCTTTGGCGCACTCAAGGGCTTCCTCGATGTCCGCTATGGCACCCGCGATGGTTCAGCCTGCGCGGAATTCTCGTGGGAGGGGCATGATGAGAACGACCCAGCCTGTGGCCGCGGCTGGGTTGTCTTTGGCACTGCAGGTCGCCTCGTCGGCCACTTCTACATCCACAATGCCGACGATTCCGGCTTCGTTTGCGAAAGAGCCTGACTTCTTCAACAGCCTGCTAGGGCAGGAACGAATTTGGCGACATCTGCCGGATGCAGCAGACGCCGATCACATGGCCCGATCCCGATCCGATTTCCCCGAAATCCTTTCCTCCATCGACAGGAAATGGAGTCTCTGGCATGGGCAGGTCGATCGCGCGATCCAGCGACTTACAGAGTCTCCTGTTGAGACTGAGGGTTTCGCAGCAAGAAGGCGAGTTCTCGATCGCACCGCTGTCACAGCCTTGGCGCGCAGCTCCTGACCTATGTCCTTCAACGCAGTGCGATCGTCAACTATGGAAAGCGCTACCGGGCTGGGCTTCGCGTCGCCACCACTCTCGCCGAATCTGCGGTGAATTCACTTGTCGGCAAGCGGATGATCAAGAAGCAGCAGATGCGATGGTAGCTCCACGGTGCGCATGTGCGCAGATCCGGGGCGACGGAGATCAATGGCGAACTTCGCAACCGGCTGCGTGTGAATCGGCGTGCAAAATTGACCCCATAATGGAGTGCGCCCCTCGGACCGGACAGGATGAACAAGCAGAATTGACTTGGAAGCCGGGCTTTCGAAGGATGGAAGACGCCGTTTGACAGGCTGCGGGCACCGTTTCGATAGCCTGAACCGACCGTGCCTGCAATATTCAAGCCGCAACCGGGTCTTCTGCATGCCGCTGACCCCAGAGAAATTACCGGTATGGCAGACCGATCTCAAAGCGAGGACATTTCAGGGGCAGGTCACGCCGCTTGTCCGTGGTGCCGGCCCGGCTCCCATCCTTTCATTCGCTTTCCGACATTCTTGTCCAGCTTCGAACCAAAGGGGGTTTGCGGATGTCTTCCGGTGACGCCTCGCCGCTGCAAAAGCCATGTGATCACCTAGCGTTAAGCCAATTGGCGCGGCGTTTGCTTTAGACTCTCTGGAACCCATAGAAAGCACTTAGAAGACTAGGCACAAGTCATTGCTGACACCGCAAAGCTCCATACAAGCGCCTGAGAAGACCGTCCCCATTCCCGCTGAACATCGGGACATGGTTCACTCCAGAGGTCCGTCCTCGGCAACTTTATTGCGTATGATTGATCCAAGGCCGACGCGCCAACGCGTGGCGCTCGCCGATTTGGCGTTGACCGGTCTTCATCAGCATGTGCGTGCCGAAGAAGTTCATCAAAGGGCCACCCAAGCCAAGGTCGGCGTCTTACTCGCAACGCCCTACAATGCGCTGGCTCAGTTCCGCCAACCTGGGCTTTTGCACATTCCCACAGTTGACGCATCACACTGCTATTCCGACGCGGACACATCCGATCACCATCACCTGTTTCCTCGAGGACGAGAAGCGCATCATCGATGTCCCTTCGAGCGCCATCAGCGAAGAAGGTCGGCCCGAGCCGCCCGAAGGCACTCAAATCACCCGTACCGACGTGGTCGTTCGAGTGGCGACGACGAGGAGCCAAGACCTCCCTTACAACCGGATGCCAACGAGGTGGGAGCCGCAAAGTCTCATCTTATGCCTCGGCATGCCTGCTGAGTTCGGCTTGCGTCAGTCCCAACCGAGAAGCAATGCGCCAGTTTTCTTTCAAAGGAGCAATAGCTGTGACCTCGAAAAAGAGCGTTCCCCTCGTCACCCGATGCCTTCGTCATGAACGCGTGGAGCAAGGCTTTGCGTCTCAAGAAGGTCAAGCTCATCCCGGATGGCTCGGGCGAGTTCATGCGCAAGATGGGCATGCTGGTCGCCAAGGACAATCTCGGCTTCGGTATGCGGTCTTGGCGTCACGCCGCCGATCAGTAATGGCGTGGCGAGCAGTTGTTCGGGGAGAAAAGTTTCTCCGACAACTGCGAGACCGACCCATATGGGCGTCTCGTCGCCGCAAACATCCTTGAGACGCTGAAGTCCGCCAAAGCTGAGGCCGCACAGCAGCCAATTGAAGTCAATTCCATTACTAATGGGTAGCTGCGGGGGGGCTAATAGCTTGTCGAAAAGCCATTTGTTCCGGATCTTGGAGAAACAGGAATGTTGATAACACTATACCGATGAATTCACAGGACTTGTCCTCTGCCATCACAGATCTATTTTCTTGACTAGTGGAGCAATGTTTGGATCATGCAGTTGAACGGTGATCAGAGATTAGAGGCTTATCGACGGATGCTTCGCATCCGCCGATTCGAAGAAGAGGGTGTGCGCCAGTTCCAGGGTGACAAGATTCCTGGTTTCTTCCACTCGAGCGTGGGTCAGGAAGCCGCTATCGTCGGGGCATGTCTCGCCCTTCGGGACGATGACGCCATGACAGGAACGCATCGTTCGCACGGCCATCCGATCGGGAAGGGTGCCCATCTGGACGCGCTCATGGCCGAGCTGATGGGAAAGGAGGGTGGCATTTGCAAGGGACGCGGCGGTTCGATGCACTTTGCAGACAGATCGGTCGGGATCATCAGCGAATCGGCTATCGTCGGAGGGGGCATTCCTCTTGCCACAGGGTGCGCGTTCAGCGCCAAGGTGCGAGGCGTCGATCAGGTTACGCTTTGCTTCTTTGGCGATGGAGCGGTGAACCAGGGCACCTTCCATGAGTGTCTCAACATGGCTTCGCTGTGGAAGCTTCCGGTCATCTATCTTTGCGAAAATAACGGCTATGCAATCACCACCTTGGTGGCGCAAAGCCACGGGCAGACGGACATTGCGCTGCGGGCGGCGGGCTACGGCATGCCAGGGGTAACGGTTGACGGGCAGGACGTGAGCGCCGTGAACAAGGCTGCGGCACAGGCTGTCACGCGAGCACGCGCGGGCGAGGGGCCGACTCTCATAGTAGCTAACACCTATAGATTCGATGACCACAGTTTCCGCTTGGTTGTTCGGGACGTACCGTATCGAATGGTTGAAGAAGTAGAGAGGTACAAACGCGACCGCGATCCGATTTCGCTATATCGCAACGTGCTCTTAGAAGAAGGCTTCAATGAAGACAGTCTGAGAGCAGTAGAGGACGAAGTCGCCGCAGCCGTCAAGCAGGCTGTACAATTTGCTTTGGCCAGCCCCATGCCTAGCCCCGAAACCTTGCCCGACTACATGTTCAAATCGCCCCTTGCAGGCCATAACAGCTTCGTGGCTGGGCTGGAGAGGAATTAATCGACATGCAAACTGATGTCCAGAAACTTGCCGTTACGCCCGGCACCCATATTCAGATGACCTATCTTGATGCGCTCATTGAGACGCAGTTAGAGGAAATGACTCGTGATGAGCGGGTCATCCTAATGGGGGAAGACATCTCGGTATATGGCGGTGACAAGCTTGTTGAGCGATTCGGCAAGCACCGGATCTGGAACATGCCGATTTCAGAAGGCAGTTTTACCGGGATGGGGATCGGGGCTGCCATCAACGGATTGCGACCGATCGTCGACCTAACAATGGCCAGTTTCGTCTATCTCGCTTCGGATCAGATTATCAACCAGGCGTCGAAGTTGCGGTTTATGACGGGAGGCCAGATCGACATTCCTATCGTGTTTCGTTGCTGTATGTACCCGCTGGGGAACAACGCGGCGCAGCATGCCGACCGGCCCTATCCGTTTTTCATGAATGTGCCGGGCCTCAAGATCATCAGCCCGACCAGCGCCGCCGACATCAAGGGTCTTATGAAATCGGCCATTCGCGACGGCGATCCTGTGCTTATGTTCGAAGACAACCGATTGTGGACCGTCAAGGGCGATGTGCCCACAGATCCGGATCATGTCATCCCGATTGGCAAAGCGGATGTGAAGCGCGAGGGAAAAGACGTAACCCT
>NZ_JAMYPQ010000055.1:0-9418 GCF_040320455.1 Mesorhizobium sp. M0698
AGGGCCCAGGCACCACGGTAGGTCCACTGGCCATAGCTTGCCAGCTTTTGACTCATCACAGTCTGCATTTTACTCGCCCCCCCCCGACAGGGCGACATCACGCCTTGATCGCCTGGCAGCATACACTTAACGGTTTTGAAAGTCTTAGTTAAGGCGTCTTCTCTCTATTGTCGCAATAACTTTTTCTGCCCTTCAGATATAGAATACCTCGTCAAAAAATGGGGTTAGCAGACCGCGCCGCCCATGCATGGTCTTCGTTAGATCGGTGTAAGCGGAAAGCCGAACAGGCCGTAGCGCGCATTTCAGCTAGCAGAGTGTTTCGCATGGGATCCCATCCTTGTCGCGATCGAGTTTTCCGCCCCATGAGCAGTTTTGCAGGTACCAGTTGGCTTCGTCGCAGGAACCGATCTGCTTGCACGTTCTCCGCGGCTCGCAAGAATAGCCGCTCTGCGCGACCAGCTTACGGCTGATGATGCCCAGTGGGCGGCTCGACGGCGCCGCGCCGTCGGCGTGCGCAGCGCGCCATTCCCAGGGTGCCTGAAACGTCCCGGCCCACAGGCCGATCTTTGAGGCTTGGGCTTGCGCCTGCTGCCCCGCATAGGCGCCCTGGCTGTAGTGAGGCCAATCCAGCGCCTGGCCGTGCTGGACCATCCAGGCGGCCACGCCCGTGCCGTCGGCGCGCCGACAATCGCCGACAAAGCGGTGGTAGCGATCCCACGTCACGAATGTGCATTCGAGCGGCCTCGACGCGGCCAGGAAAGTGTCCAGCGCTTCGGCCGATCGCCGGCCGCAAGGATACTCGGCGCCATTCGCATCGCGGCACAGCTGTCGGCTCTCTGGCGCGTCGATGCCGTTGAAGCGGACGCGCTGGCCGTGGATTTCGATCGTATCGCCGTCAATGACGGATGCGACACCGGTAAGCAAGGCGGGCGCCGCCCTTCGTGGGCTGGCCTTTGATGCATCGTCGCTGCGTTGCGCGCCCGACGGCGCCAGGAAGGCAGCCACTGCCGCCGCTGCCGTAAGACTGAGCATTGCCGGCACGCTCGCAAGTTGGCGCCGCCACAGCTTGGCACCGGTGGGTCTCTGCCACCGATTGGATCGATATTTGCGGTATGGCCTGCTCATCCGCTACGCCGACCAGCCCGGCCATGCGCTGTCGACCATGGGCAGGCCGGCGCAATAGTAATCGTCAACGAACCGCCCGGTGGACCGGTCGCGGCAGCGCCAGATAACGTTGTAGTTCTGGCCATAGAATTGGTCCCACGCGACGCCATAGATTTGTGGTGGCGGTGGCCGGTAATATGTTCCGCCTCCATAGCCGTTGTTGGCAGCGACACCCACAGCTGCGCCGCCGACAGCCGCGACCGCTATTCCTGTCGCGACAGCATTGTCGGTTTTCACAAGCCTGGTGCACTTCTCTGCTGTTGCGCGCCTGCGCACTAGAAGGGCCGCTACCCGACTACGATACTGTTCGTCCGTGCTGCTGGCGAGAACGTGACATAGCGCAACGGTATTCATTGCCGTGAGATCGCTGTCCGACACGACAGTGCTCGTAGAGCAGCCGCTGACGCACAGGGCTGCACTTGCGATGAGTGCTCCAATTTTCATGTGAATTCCCCCAAACAAATATTGGGGCGAGTCCGACCTAGAAGTCCAGAGTTTTGTTTTTCACATTGCTACGATTCACAGCATGCTGCGGCTAGCTGGCATCCACTGCAACCAACTCTTCCGCCGGTCGTTGACTGATGCTGGGTTGATCTCAGCCACTCCAGAACTTGCCCGCTGGCTCAAAACCGGCGGGCTTTTTTTCCGCGACGCCGGAAGGCTCTATCTCGCCGCATGTTGTGGTACATCGGCACGCCGTCATCGGGCCGTGCCGTTGACCAAGGTGGTCCCTCCGCCATGGTCGGCCGGCGCAGCCTTGACCGTCCGCGCGGGCCATCCCAATCAAGCCCGCTGGCTTCGGTCGGCGGCTTTTTATTTGATCCCCGGCGCCGTCGGCTTGGATCTAGATCCTCGCCAGTGCCGGATTTGAAGGTAAGCTGCGGCGGTATGATCGCACTTCGCGCGGGACGGACCATTGGTGTGCAGCAAGAGCGCCGAGTTCATTCGGCCAAGATTCTGCACTAGGCCGAGGTAGGTGAAGGCAGATAGCTATCCGGTAATCGCTGAGATATTGGAGATAATGTTCCCCCATGGAGGTGTGTACCAGTATTATAAGTTTCCAAACTTCATGTACGAACGCCGTGGACGAGCTGCTGTGTGCGCTTGCCGTAAATCGCTTCCGCGAGTTCACAGTCGGAGGTTGGCTAGGACCCTAACGCGAGAGCTTCAACGGCCCCCTTCGCGATGAACTCCTCAACGAGACGCGGTTCACGTCCCTGGCCCAGGCCCGCGCGAGGCTCAATGTATGGCGCGCCGATTACAACGGCGCGCGTCCGCACTCGCACATCGGATGGCAGACACCCAACGAATGTGCATCGACCTTCAACCCGCGACGGTCGCTCGCGCTGCGCAACGTGAAACGCTCCGCGCCAGCACCCGTCGCGTCCACTGGCCATCAGGGCAAATCCACCCGCGGAAACGAACTCAAGACTGGATAAAATTTGGGGGAAACGTCAGGGCGGCCATAACTTTGCAGTCTTCAGACGCGAGGCGGCCTACAACAGCGCTGCCCACCATGCTTGTGGCCCGCGACCCACACGGCTTTTCCCTTCAGATCGTACATTATGCTTCCTTCATGATTACCGATGTCTGCATGACCTTGAGGTCTTCCCGCACCATTTCCGCGGCGAGCTCGCGCACGGATGTCTCATGCACCCAGCCGAGCTTCTCCTTCGCCTTGGTGGCATCGCCCAGGAGAAGATCGACTTCCGTGGGGCGGAAGTAGCGTGGGTCTACCTGGACTAGGCATCTGCCGGTCTCGACATCATAGCCCTTTTCGTCGACTCCCTCACCACGCCATTCGAGCTCGACGCCGACATCTTTGAAAACCCATTCGACGAATTGGCGGACAGGGGTCGTCTTGCCCGTCGCCAGCACGTAATCATCCGGTTGATCCTGCTGCATCATCATCCACATACCACGCACGTACTCACGCGCATGGCCCCAATCGCGTTGAGCATCGAGATTGCCGAGATAAAGCTTGTCCTGCTTGCCGAGGTAGATAGCAGCGGCGGCGCGGGTGATCTTGCGCGTCACAAAAGTTTCGCCGCGCAGTGGGCTTTCATGATTGAAGAGAATGCCGTTGGAAGCATGGATACCATAGGCCTCGCGATAGTTGACCACGATCCAGTAGGCGTAGAGCTTGGCGGCGGCGTAAGGGCTGCGCGGATAAAAGGGCGTTGTTTCGTTCTGCGGTACGGATTGCACGAGGCCGTAGAGCTCTGAAGTCGAGGCGTGATAGAAGCGGGTCTTGTCCTTCAGACCGAGAAGGCGGATCGCCTCAAGAAGTCGCAATGTTCCGATACCGTCGGCGTTTGCTGTGTATTCCGGCGTTTCGAACGACACCTGGACATGGCTCTGAGCGGCCAAGTTGTAAATCTCGTCTGGCTGGGATTCCTGAACTACTCGGATGAGATTAGTCGCATCAGTGAGGTCACCGTAATGCAAAATTAGGCGCGGATCGGGATCGTGCGGGTCTTGGTAGATGTCTTCGATGCGACCCGTGTTGAAGGAAGAGGAACGTCGCTTAATCCCATGAACGACGTAGCCTTTTTCCAGCAGAAGACGCGTGAGATAGGCACCATCCTGTCCCGTTATGCCCGTAACCAGAGCAACTTTCCTGTTCTCGCCCATTTTCTTCCTGCTCTATGGTAGTTGAAGTTTCGAATCTGGCTCGCCACACCGGCGGCCCGCCTCATACCCTATGGTAGGATTTCGACAGATGCGGCGCGGAGCTCGTCATTGACAGTGTCAGCCAGCGAGCACACCTGCTCCTGCTTCGAGGCATAGCAAAACAGAGTCTCGCCGCTAACCTGCCTAAGTCGCACATGCGGCCTGAGTGCCGAACTCAGCTCACGGGGTGAGCGACATAGATTTCAATCACGTCGCACCCGATTTGCTCATCAATCAGCGAGTTAGGACGCCCTTCTGGGATTCTACATCCGTTCTCAAGCACGCACAGTCGGTTGCCCAGCCGCTCCGCTTCTTCCACGAAGTGGGTGGCCAGTGGAATCGTATTGCCCTGCGCCAACAGGGCACGTAGCAGTTCCCAGATAAAATGGCGAGCATGTGGGTCCAACCCACACTAGAACTCCACCATCCCTCTTTTGCGCTGACCAAGTAATCTTTGCCTGCTTCAGCGTCTTCTAATGGAAATTGTTTTGATCAGTGAAATCGATTGTTTGGATGAGGTGCATCCATAAAATGGATTGTTTGACAGGGCAGCGCGGCACCATCGGCGGCACAAAGTCGTGGGCGCGAGGTTTCGCTCCGCGCGAAGACAAAGTTCGTGGCAGTCGGGGGCTTGGGCGAACCGCACATCTGAGACGGCGGCGAAAAGCCGGGTAGGGCATTACGTATTGACCTCCAAGGAATTTCGGGCGCGCTAGCCCGAAAACGGTGGCTGGGCTTCAACGATGGGCGGGACGAGGCGACCATCAAACTGTGATTCATACTGTAGGCGATCGCAGTGCGGCGAATTTGAACGGCCGCCTTTGCCAGCCCTCGCCATCGCATCCGGCTACAGGTGCCGAAGATCTTCTCGATCCGAGTACAAATTCTGTGGATCGGTTGGTTCCATGCGTCGAGCTTTCGGCCTCGTCGCGCCCCCACATAGCGGTTGCGACGATGCGCGGCCTTCCACCCTTGGCGCGCACCGCGTCGCCGAGATGATTGCCTCGGTAGGCGCTGTCGGCAAACACTTCGCCGGGATTGTCGGGCAGAGCATCAGGAACGGCGTTGCCGTCCTCGGTGTGGGCGCCGTGACGGCGATCTCCTCGACAAGGGCCGTATCGGCGTAGGCACCGAAATGGGCTTTGAAGCAATGAAACGCTGGTCGGCGCTTGTACTTGACCCAATGGCCCTCTTCATCATCTTCGCTGGCCGAGGCGATGATCGCCGCATCGACAGGCGTGCCGATCTTCACCTGGATCGCTGAACTGGCGGGTGATCTCGGCGAACAACAGGGTCATGAACCTCAAGGGCCTGTCGAAAACGGACGAGAGCGGGTTCGCACAGGTGTCCGCTCTGACACCGAGAACCCGCAGAACCGTCGGAACGATCCTCCACATGGCTGCAGACGCCAAAATTCCTCTCCCGGCCATCGTCGCACAGCATCGCGTGCCAGTCGCTCAGTCCAGCCGGCTCGAAAGCTATCCGGCAGGAGTTGCGCCATGTTGGCGCACTTGAAAGCGTCAGAGGGCGCCGTGTCGCATCTTTCGATGGGACCGGACGCCATGATGGCCATAAATGACGTGGATGGCCTGCGCCTGACATTCGACGGCTGGCGGGTCCTGCACATCCGTCCTTCAGGAAACGCCCGCAAATGACATGTTACGTTGAGGCAGTTAAGAATTGGACTTGAAAAAGGGACTTTGTGGACTGCCTCGACCGGCTGTTTCGCTTAGCAAAGCGCGGCCCCACGTCAGCAGAGGCTCATGGTCAAGGAACGCCTTAGTATCCATCACATGGATGGGCCACATTCACGCAATCAATTTTACACATGTCGCCGGGCGCATTAGAGAACGCTGAATTTAAACCGGAAGCGAGTGTACCCGGCGTCAAGATTTGCGAGCGTCACAGAGATAAGGATAGGCAGTGCTGAGGAGCTCTTCTGCCCCACGCGCAGCCTCTACCAAATCGCCCGGCGTAACGGTCGACTAGTATCGATTAAGAGATCCCAAGTCAGATGCAACCTCGTCTCTGAAACGAGATTTCCGAAAATGCAGGTCAGTGGATTGGTAAAGCGCAGGTTCGTCGTCTCTCAGAGGCGTACGGGGTTCGGTGATTGTCTGTGGTCGCTGGCGGCCGCTTGGCGCTACGCTCAGCGGTCGGGACGAACGCTAGCCGTCGACTGGCGCGGGTCCTGCTATCTCGACCAACCCTTCACAAATGCCTTTCCGGTGTTCTTCCAACCGATCAATGACATCGCTGGCGTACCGGCTATTTGCGACGACCGGATCAACGACTTTTCCTTCCCGGGTCCATTCTTCCCGGAGTGGTGGAATAGGCCAGCGATCGACTGCCTTTACCGCCCAGATGAGCAGATTTTCCAAGAGCGCGACGAGTTGGGCGAGCTCTTTCAGGCCGAACACGATGTCGAAGCGAACACAGTAGTGTGTGACGCTTGCTTGATGTGGCGCTGCGATGAGGATGCCGAGCGGCAGGTCTTCCAGAGTGTCAAGCCTCGGTCTGAAATTCAAACACGCATAGATGCCATTTACCAAGAATGTTTTGAGGGGCACAGCATCATCGGGGTTCATGTTCGACATGGTAACGGTGAAGACATCATGGACCATGCGCCCTACTGGGCCGATCCGGAGTTCGCCGTTCGACAAGTGTGCACTGCGGTTGATAAGGCTAAAGCGTTGCCGCACCCCAAGCCTGTGCGGCTGTTCTTGTGCACGGACAGCGCGCAAATCCTGGATCATCTGTCGGCCAAGTTTCCCGATCTTCTCACCGTCCCCAAGCATTTCCGATCCGATCAAGACGGCCCCTTACACACTGCAGCACTTGGGATGGACGGCGCAATTTCCGCCCTCGTTGAGATGTATCTTCTCGGGCGCTGCGATACTGTAGTTCGGTTTCCTCCGACGAGCGCCTTTACACGATATGCACGCCTTTTCGTACCGCGGGTAATTGAGTTCGATCTGAAGGACCCAAGTCGTTTGATTTTGATAGAAGGCAGCCAAAGAGTCTCTCATCTTGATTAAGACCGCTACCTGGGCAATTCGGCAAATGGAACGAACAGGCATAGAGACATCGACCGCAATCCACGAGAGGCGGGCCATGGCATACGCTAAATGTCCCGCAGCTGCTCAGCTTGATCCGCAGGCTTGAGGATCCGGACACACTGCAGCAGTTCTTGGCTCCATTCGGGACTGTTGCCGACGTCGATGAAACCAACGGCCTTAGGGCACGAATACAGAATGACGAGATCATTCATCTGCGGCCGTCCGGCAACGCGCCAGAACTTCGCTGTTACTCGGAGCGCCGCAAGACCATCCTAGAGCGACGGCGGTCGTGACGCTGACGCTAAGGGCGCGGGCAATGACGTCCAGAGACGAAATCGAGGTTGTTTAATGAAAGTGGTTCCCGTCATCATCAGCGGTGGAGCCGGATCGCGGCTATGGCCCGCTTCGAGGCAATCGCACCCCAAACCTTTCCTTAAAGTAGCAGATGGACATTCTCTCATTCAGCACACTGTGCTGCGCGTCGGTTCGATAAAGGGCGTAGTGGAACTCGTCGCCGTGACATCTGGGGAACACCTCTTCCTTACCAAGGACGAGTTCGACGAACTAGATTCCGTGGTCCTGCCACGCACCTTTTTGCTCGAGCCTGAAGGCCGGGATACGGCCGCAGCCGTTGCGGCAGCCGCCATCCATGCCAAGGCAACGCAAGGCCCTGACGCGATTCTATGCGTCTTCCCAGCCGATCACATGGTTGGCAACCTGCCTGCATTTTTAGACGTCATGTGCCGGGCCATCGAACATGCGAAGCTCGGGCGGATCGCCACATTGGGCATCACCCCAACCAGACCGGACACGGCATTCGGCTATATCGAAGCGGATGGTGAGAAAGTCGTCCGTTTCGTTGAAAAACCGGATCTGGACACAGCCAAAGCCTATGTCGCGTCCAAGCGCTTCTTCTGGAACGCCGGCATTTTCTGCTTTAGCGCACAAACCATGCTCGACGAGATGGCATCGCATTGCCCCGCGGTGATCCAGGCCGCCTCCGACAGCTACGAGAACGGGCGCTTCAGTCAAGGCGAAGGCTTTGCCAAAATCGAACTCGCGCCTGAGCATTTCGGCTCCGCCCCGCGAATCTCGCTCGACCACGCTGTCATGGAGAAGACGAACAAACTTGCCGTGGTTGCCTGCGACATGGATTGGAACGACATCGGATCCTGGAACGCAATGGCCGATTTGATCGCCCCCGACGAAAGCGGGAACAGGATACGCGGCGATGTGCATATGGTCGACACGACCGGCAGCTATGTGAGCTCCGACAAGCGCGTCATCGGCACGGTCGGTGTCAGCGATCTGGTGATCGTCGATTCCCCGGACGCTTTGCTTGTCGCATCCCGCGACCGCGTTCAGGACGTCAAGAAGCTGTTCGAGGGCCTCAAGGCTTCAGGACATGAAGCTCACCTGGTCCATAGCACGGTACACCGGCCGTGGGGTACCTACACGGTTCTTGAGGAAGGCGAGCGCTTCAAGATCAAACGCATCGAGGTGAAGCCCGGTCGGCGGCTGAGCCTGCAGATGCACTATCATCGTTCGGAGCACTGGGTCGTGGTCAGCGGCTCCGCGAAAATCGTCAATGGCGAGCAGGAGTTGTTCCTGGCGACAAACCAATCAGCCTACATCCCCTGCGGCCATAAGCATCGGCTGGAGAACCCAGGCAGAATTGACCTGGTGATCATTGAAGTGCAGAGCGGCGATTATCTCGGCGAGGATGATATCGTTCGCTTCGACGACGTATATGGTCGAACGTAGATTTCACCCGCATGACGAGAACGGTCAACGTGTCGCTGACTAATTACCACTAGGAAGGCCGTCTGCCCACTCAGGACCGGATGCTTGTGGAATCGGGAATTGACCAAGGCAGCGGCGAATGACCGCAATCGGCATCAGGGTGGGACAAATCAACCGGAAAAGACCGGAGAGCATAGTAACGCAACACAGTCCCACTGTCGAATAGCCTTTGATATTTCTGACTTTCCAAGCACCCTCAGGGCCCACCAAAATTATATCAATGGCTTATGGCCGACTTCGCTCTGAAGTGGGCCAAATCGACCTCGCTATCCCCGCAGCACTCAGTTCGATTGTTTTCTCATGAAAACGAGCAAGGACCGGGGGAGGGCGATCTTGTGCTGGCTTCTATGTCCAATCTTGCTCCTGTTCGTCGTCAGGTTGTGTGCAGCCACATAGCGCGGCTATCGCGAGGCTGGAAGGCCTCCGATCGATAGGTGCGGCGAACGGCGGCAACGAGGTGCGAATAGGATGGCTGAGCGTATGATCGAGAATACCGCAGTTGCGGTCTAGCGCGAAATGCAGCGTCTGTGACTCATCGGTCATTGCAGCGGGAAATCATGACCCTAAGCCGCCCTTCATCAGCCCACCAGCGCCCAGAAGAAGGCGAAGATCCGTCACAATGCCTACCTGTACCGTAAGCGGGTAGCTGATGCCGTTCAGCGGTGGTAGTTCCAAGGCATGAGCGCCTCGATAGCGCTGTTTGGCCAGCCATTGGCGAT
>NZ_JAMYPQ010000056.1:0-9295 GCF_040320455.1 Mesorhizobium sp. M0698
AGCGCGAGCTATGACATCACCGTCTGCTGCGGCGTCTTCACGCTCGGGCATGTCCGACCGGATGGGCTGCGCGAACTGGCTCGCGTCACGCGCCCGAACGGATTCATCATCGCAAGCACCCGCAAGAGCTATGCGGAGGCCACATCCTTTGAAGACGAGGTGCGGCGTCTGCAGGATGCGGGCGTCCTTGTGCTGGTACAGTGTCTAAAAGACAGCAGATACGTCGCCGAAGAGAACGCGCATTACTGGGTTTTCCAAGTGCCCGAGAAGGCCAACGCACCAACGCAGGAGCGGCCATGACGACGCTACAGCAAATCTCGCTGGCGAAGCTGGCAGCCGATGCAACGCGTGTTTGTACAGGGGAGTGTATTGCAGCATGATGGCACGATCGAGCGCAGAACTCCACGCGAGACGTGAGCGCGCATTGCCGCGCGGCGTTGCATGTGCGTTTCCGGTATGCGCGGAACGCGCCCAAGGCGCGGAGATTTGGGACACGGAGGGCCGCCGGTATATCGATTTCATCGGCGGCATGGGCGCGCTTGCGGTCGGACATTCGCATCCGCAGGTGGTTGATGCAGTCAGAACGCAGTTGCAGCACTTCACCCATACCTTCTTCGGCAGCATTCCCTATGACGGCTACGTGCGTCTCGCGGAACGCTTCAACGCGATAGCTCCGTTCGCCACGCCGGCGAAAACCCTGCTTGTCACCACTGGCGCAGAAGCGGTGGAGAACGCGGTAAAGATCGCTCGCGTCCACTCGGGTCGAAGGGGTGTCGTCGTCTTCAGAGGAGGCTTTCACGGACGCACGTTACTGACCCTTGCGATGACTTCACAGCTCGACCCATACAAACGCGGCTTCGGCCCCTTCCCCACCGATATTTACCACGCGCCCTTTCCTTCGGCCTATCGAGGCCCGAGCGCAGACGAGGCTCTTCAAGCGCTTCGAGACCTGTTCGAGACGCAGATCGAGCCCGACCAAGTTGCAGCCATGGTGATCGAACCGGTCCAGGGTGAAGGTGGTTTCCTGCCGGCGCCGTCGGAGTTCATACGCGGTCTGCGCGCTTTGTGCGACGCCCACGGCATCGTCCTAATCGCGGATGAGGTCCAGTCCGGCTTCGCTCGCACCGGCCGGGTTTTTGCCATCGAGCATTCAGGGGTGGAGCCGGATCTTGTAGCGCTGGGAAAGAGTTTCGGCGGCGGGCTCCCAATCGCCGCTGTCATCGGCAAGGCGGTGATCATGGACGCTGCACCGTCTGGCGGACTCGGAGGCACCTACGCCGGCAATCCCCTTGCATGCGCAGCGGCACTTGCCGCCCTCAACGTGCTGGAGGAGGAGAACCTGGCTGCCCGCAGCATGGAAATCGGCGAGCGCCTTACCACCGGCTTCCGCACCCTCAACCTGGGGACCAATTGCCCAATTGTCGGTGAGGTGCGCGGATTGGGCGCGATGATCGGTATTGAATTCGTCGACGATGCAATGTCCCAACGCCCGGCGACAGCGCTGACGGCGAGACTCGTGGAAGACGCCGCGATGCACGGTCTTCTGCTCGCCTCGGCCGGACCCGCGCATAACGTCATCCGCGTCCTTGCGCCGCTTACAGCATCGAACGAGATCATCGACGAAGCCTTGGCAATTTTTGACGAGTCGCTTGCGCGGGTAGCCTCCCTTGCGCACGCTTGATTCATATGATCCCGACGAGATGGCGATGCCGCCCGGTGCCGAGCCTTGCCCGCTCCGCACCCAGCCGACCGCGACTACTTGTCGGCACACATTTAGCCGCAGATCATGTAGATCGACAAGCGCTGTGCTCTGCACGCGGTATTCTTCTACCGCGCGTGCGACCCCCCTTTGGCGAAGCGCGGTGCATCGGCTGCAAGCGCCGTCGGGCGTCCTTATTCTCGCTTTCCCTGATTGGTGCACTGCGCCCTTGCTTTGGCGCCAGGACACCACAAAAAAGTGCTCGTATCCCCGCAGACGGGTGGTGGAGAGAACATTCGCTTGGCTCGGCAGATGCCGCAGACTGGCCAAGGAGTTCAAACGAACCATCGCATCCGCCGAAGCCTGAGTCTTCATCGCACATATCCGCTTGCTCACGCTTCGCCCTCGCAAGACCTTGAAATTGCACCAGTCGTTTTGATTTAGACACTCAGCGAATTTCTTAAAACTTTAACCCAAGGAACGCGCATTTTAGGAGATTATGTGGGTGCCGCTCAGTTTTAACTGCCACTCGGAAAGGAGCTTCTCATGCACATCCTAGAAACGCAGCGCCTAATCCTAAGGCCGCCGTCGCATAACGACGAGCTTCTTCTACATGGACTTCGTAGCGATCCGCTCGTGGTAAACGCCGTCGGGGAGGGAGTCTATCCGACGATAGAGCAGTCGAAAGCTGAACTGCTTAGGCTCATTGATCATTGGCAGCACAATCATTTCGGCTTATGGATGGTATTCATCAAAAGCGAAGACCGAAATAGAAAGTTCGCTGGCAGTTGCGGATTGATGCGCAGCGGCCCAAACATGCCCGAAAATCCAAAAAACGTAGAACTTGAATACTACCTAAACCTCGAGGCGTCCGGTAAAGGAATTGCTGGTGAGGGCGGTAGAGCAGCAATAAAATTTGCTTTTGATTACTTAGGTCTTGATAAGGTCACCGCATTCATTCGAACAACGAACGAACGGGCGCTACGTGCGGCTCCTAAAGTCGGTCTTATTTACGTCTGTGACCGAATTTACAATAATATTATAATGAGATATTTTGAGGTTTCTCCTAAGACAGCCATTAATGAAGACAGCCTAAATCCGGAAGTTGCCACAAGCCGCTTTGCCGGACGCGCTGCTTACCCCCTTTGAACTTGGTACTGATGGGCTTCAACCGCATCGTCATAAAGCCGCCGCGGCCCCGAACGGCCCGCCTGCGGTCCGTTGCGCAATAGGCGCATCGCATGCTTCCGGTGAAAGCCGCTCACCGCCACGAACTCATCGAGAATGCGCGACTTCTCTGCCCGCTCGCTTCGCGCGTAGCGCTCCGTTACCGCGCTCACCAGCTACTCTGGCAAAAAACTCAACCGGCCGTACGCCTTTTTTTCCGAACCGGCTTTGCTCGTGCGGTGCTAAGACCACCTAGGGGAGAAGCTTTCAGAGCAATGCGACTGGAGCAGAGAGGCGCCGCCGAGGCAGGAGGAGGGCAAAATGTCTGGTTGTGGGATATTGGACCCCTTCAAGTGTAGCACAATCCCTCTTGCGGAGTGGATGATCAGCGGGTTGCGCTGGACCGTCGACAATTATCGGCCGTTCTTTCAAACCGTAAAGATGCCGTTTGACACTTTGCTGCAGTGGTTTGGTTTCGTTCTTAATTCTGTTTCGCCGACGATATTCATTATCTTCGCCGGACTTGTGGCTTGGCAGGTTGGAGGGCGGCGGCTGGCAAGTACCATCCTTGGGTCGCTTGTTTTCCTTGGCTTCATTGGCGTCTGGCAAGATTCCATGACGACGCTTTCGATTGTGCTGACGGCGCTCGTCGTTGCTTTCGCACTTGGGCTTCCACTTGGCATTTGGGCGGCACGAAGCGAACGAGTGTTCATGATCATGCGCCCGATCCTCGACGGCATGCAGACGATTCCGGCCTTTGTCTATTTGGTGCCAATCGTCATGCTGTTTGGCATTGGCAATGTGCCGGGCGTGATCGTGACCGTCATCTACGCGGTCCCTCCGTTGATCCGCCTCACCAACTTGGGTATCCGGCAGGTGCCCGAAGAAGTCGTCGAGGCCATGCGGGCATTTGGGTCCACAGAATGCCAGTTGCTGTGGAAGGCACAATTGCCGCTCGCGCTTCCCACGATCATGGCGGGCATCAATCAGACATTGATGATGTCGCTCGGGATGGTAGTCGTTGCCTCGATGATCGCGGTCGGCGGACTAGGACAAACGGTGCTGCGGGGGATCGGCCGTCTCGACATCGGGCTGGCTACAGTTGGCGGGCTTGGGATCGTCACCTTGGCGATTGTGCTCGATCGCTTCTCGCATTCGCTGTCTACGCAGAAGCGCCGGCCTGGAGAGATTTGGCTTCAGGGACCAGTCGGCATGATCCGAGGTGTTGTCGGGCTCACCAAACGCGGAAAGCGGGACGGTCGTCGGGGCGACGAGGTTACCTCAAACCAATCACAAGATGAATTCGCCAATAAATCGCCTGCCGATTGATTTTCGCCTTTGTCTGTAGCGTACGGCACGCCTCAATTGAACATTCCGGCGGAAAGCCAACTCTTTCACACGTCTTACTAATCATAGTGCCTGAGCGTCGTGCTCCAGGGACAAACAAGGAGGGAACGATGAAACTTCAATCGGTATTGGTGGCGCTGGTATTAGTCGGTTTTGCCGCCCCCGCATTCGCCGACCAGGCGAAGCCCGCGTGGGACGGAGTTCCGGAAGGTCTCTTCCAGAACTATGTCGTCGATCAAGGCCTCAAAGAACTGGGTTATGACATTGCCGACCCTACGGCGGTTCCCGCACTGCCCCTTCTTCTCACTGCCGTCGCGAATGGCGACCTGGACTTCTACCCCATCCTCTGGGTCCCACTTCATAACGCGTTCTTTAAGCAAGCGGGCGGCGACGAGAAGTTGGTGCGCGTCGGCACAATAACCAAGAACAGCATTCAGGGTTATCTAATCGATAAGAAAACGGCGGACCAGACCAGTATCAGGTTCCTAGAGGACCTCAAAGATCCCGAAAAGGCCAAGCTCTTTGATATCGACGGAAATGGCAAGGCCGATCTCTACGGTTGCGAACCAGGTTGGGGCTGCGAACGCGTAATCGAGCATCAGCTCGACGCCTACGGTCTACGTGATACCGTCGAGCAGAAGCAGGGCGGCTATTTCATTATTATTCCTGATGCAATCGAGCGCATCAAGGCTGGAAAGCCTACTCTTTACTACACCTTTACGCCGCTATGGCTATCAAGCATTCTCCGCCCAAGCAAGGAAGTTGTTTGGCTCAATGTCAAGAAAACCTCTCTACCCGATGGGCAGGCAGGAAATACGGTCGTTGAAGGAATCGGAAATCTCGGTTTTCCGGTAAATGATCAGAAGATCGTTGCAAACAAGGTTTGGTTGGGTGCCAACCCCAAAGCAAAGAAGTTCTTTGAACTAGTCCAGATTCCTATTGAAGACGTCAATGCTGAAAACAACCTGATTTTCAGTGGTGAGAAGAGCAACGAACAGATCATGAAACACGCCACGGACTGGATCGCTGCCCACCAAACAGAGTGGGATCAGTGGATCGCCGAAGCGACGGCCGCGAAGTAACCGTCCTATCTCCGGCCCTCTATTATGAGAGAGCTCCGCTAATGACTTCAGCCGCAATTGTGTGTTCCGGTCTTTGGAAAATCTTCGGGAAGCGCGAACAGGAAGCTCTCGCGGCAGCGCGCGACGTCGGCGCTAGCAAGCACCAGATCCTCGAAGAGTTCGGCTGCGTCGTTGGTGTCGCCAAGGTGTCCTTCTCGGTCCAGCCCGGTGAGATTTTTTGCATCATGGGGCTGTCAGGCTCGGGCAAGTCGACCTTGGTCCGCCATCTCAACAGGTTGATCGAACCGACTGCAGGCGAGATCCAGATTGGCGGTCGGGTCATCAACGATCTTTCTCCAACCGAGCTGCGCAAGCTCCGTTCCGAGCAGGTCGGCATGGTGTTCCAGCACATGGCGCTGTTACCGCACCGCACTGTCTTTGACAATGTCGCCCTCAGCCTCGAACTGCGCGGTAGGTCCCGAGAAGACCGTCGACGTGTCGCGGAGGATAAGCTGCGCCTCGTCGATCTGGGTGGCTGGGGGGACCGCTACCCGGATGAACTTTCCGGCGGCATGAAGCAGCGCGTGGGCCTTGCGCGCGCCATGGCCGCCGACCCGCAAATCCTGCTGATGGATGAACCCTTCTCGGCGCTCGATCCGCTAATTCGCCGCCAGCTCCAGCAGCAGTTCCTGGAGCTCACGAAGGTGGTCAGGAAGACCACGGTCTTTATCACGCATGACCTTGATGAAGCCATTCGCCTTGGCGATCATATTGCGATCATGAAAGATGGCAAATTCGTTCAAGTGGGAACGCCGGAAGATATCGTCACCGCACCTGCGGACAGCTATGTCGCTGACTTCGTCTCCGGCATTTCGCGCCTCAATCTCGTTACCGCCCGGAAGATCATGCAGCGGCGGGAAAGCATAGCGACACTTTCTGTTGAGCAATTCTGCGGGCTGCCGCGTGTTCAGACTGCCGACAAGCTCGCGACAGTGATCAGGACAGCTGCGGATGCGGGAGATCTGATCGCAGTCTTTGACAGTGGAGAGCCCGCCGGCGTCATAACCCGGCGCTCGCTCTTCGAAGGGATCCTATGCAACGATCCCGTGGGTGCCTTCAGTTAGGCGGGAGACACTGGATTTCAATCGAGGATCTTCGTCAGATGAGACGCAGGCTGCTGCTGGCCGAAGCAATGTTTGTTTAACGCGGTGAAAACGACGCCTCACACCTGCATGACCGAACGCTCAGCCGCGCTCGAACCACAAGGCTCATGAATAGGACGGGCAAAGAACCCCTATTCGGCCTCAGAGAAATTGCCGGAATCGTAGAACGATGAACGATGTGGGTTGTCATTTTTGCTTTCCATTCTGTCGGAGTCTTCGAGGATGTCAGAGCTGCCGATTCCGACGAAGCCGCCCCTTTGTTCCGATATGATTGCGCCCCCGGATTCCGTGATGATCTCGCCCCCTGGGGCTAGGGCTCTGCTGGCGTTGATTGTTGTCATTTCGTATGCTTCATGTGTCAAGCTTTTTGCGGCTGCTTTCGCCGCAGGCTTTCGCCCCTTAGATCGATGCGATGAGCGTTGTGAACGAGGCGATTCAGGATTGCGTCGGAATAAGTCGGATTTCCGATGACGTCATGCCATGCTGACACGGGCAGTTGGCTGGTGATGATGGTGGAGCGGCGGCCGTAGCGATCCTCGAGGATTTCGAGGAGATCGTGCCGGGCCTGATCGTCGAGTGGTTCAAGGCCCCAATCATCAAGGATCAGCAATTGGACGCGGGCGAGCGTGCGTTGCAGGCGTGCGTAGCGACCATCGCCTCTGGCGAGCGCCAGGTTGGCGAACAGGCGTGGGACACGCTGATAGAGAACGGCACGGTCCTCCCGGCAGGCCTTATGCCCGAGCGCGCAGGCCAATCAACTCTTGCCGACCCCTGATGGGCCGCAGATGGCCAGATTGTCATGGGCATCGATCCAGTCGCCCGCGTGAGCTTGAGGAACAAGGCTCGATCGAGGCCGTGATCGCCACGATAGTCCACATCCTCGGGGGCGGCCTGATGGCGGCAGCTTGGCAAAGCGCAGGCGGGCGCCGAGCTTGTGATCATAGCGCCAGCTCCATTCCCGGTGGAGCAACAGGGCCAGCCATTCGCCATACGATAGCTGTTCGGCCTCGCCATTGGCAGCCAGTTCATTGAACGCCTTGGCCATTCCGGTCAGGCCCATGGCGTTGAGCCGGTCGAGAGTGGGATGTGCAAGCATGTCATTCTCCTTCAGTGGTAATAGCGGGAACCGCGGATATTGGGGTGGTCGATGGGCTCGCGAGCCGTCGCCTGGCGCGACGATGCCCGGTCGAGGTGATTGTCGAGGATTGAACGGACTGAGCCATAAGTCCGGGCGTTGATCTCCAGCGCCCGGCCGCAGGCGGCGTTGACGCGCTCGCGGCCGAAGCCCTTGACGAGCCGGATGACGCCAAGACAGGCGCGGAAGCCTTGTTCGGGATGCGGCCGATCCGCCAGTATCTTCTGGCACAGCAAGGCCGCATCGGGGCCGATCGCGGAAGCTTCCCGGGTGATCCTCTCGATCGTCCAGTCGGCAAAGCGGCGGTGCGATGAAGGCATGTGATCCGACACCGTCGTGTGCCGCCCATTGCCGCTGGAGCGCAGATGGGCGGCGATCCTCTCGCCCTTACGGAACAGCTCGATGGTGGTCGCCGTGATGCGCGCCTCCATCTGCTCCCGCGCAAAGCGGTATGGCACCGAGTAATAGTGCCGGTCGATCTCGACTGGTAGTCGAGGCCGGCGCGCCGAATGCGCCATTCAGCAAAGACGTAACGCTCAGCCGGCAACGGCTTGAGCACGGGCCGGTCGATCTCGTCGAACAGTTGTCGCCGCGTGCAGCCGACACGGCGTAGCACGCGGCTATCGTTCAGATCGGCAAGCAACTCGCCGATCGCCGCGTTGACCTCGGCCAGGCTGTAAAAGACACGATGGCGCAGGCGGCCGAGAAGCCAGCGCTCGACAATTCGCACCGCCGTGGCCGCCATGGCCGGTCGGCAGCACCGAACTGCCATAATGCTCGGCCATACCGGCATAGGTGCGGTTTACCTGCGGGTCGTAACGGCAGGCCTTGATGATGGCGGCCTTGGTTGTCGGGAGCCAACAGAGCCGGCGCGCCGCCGAACGCTTCCAGTGCATTGACGTGACACCCCAGCCAGTCCGGAAGTGTCCTCACTCCAGCGCCTTCCGCATAGGATAGGCTCGAAGCGCCCAACACGGCCACGAACAGATGCGATGGCGCGTCTTGCCCTTCAGCCGGTCGACGATCACCGTCACCGTATCGCCGGCATAATCGACGAAGAGCTTGTCGCCGGCGACATGATTCTGCCGGATCGTTACTGGCAGATTGGATGCCCAGCCCCTTTATAGATCACGAAAGCGGCTATAGCGGTAATCATCGGGGTGGCGAGCGATGTATTCGTCCCACAGGATCTGCAGCGTCACATGCTTGCGCTTCAGCTCGCGATGCACGCAAGCCCAGTCCGGCTCCACACTGCGACGGTGCCCTGTCTTCGTCCCGTTAGAGCGCAGCCTCCAGGACCGCGTCGGTGATCTCGTCCACTAACGGCCAAGCCAGTTCGGCAGCCTCCGCCCGGCGAAGCGTTTCGCGCACAGTCGAGGGCGCAGCCCCGACCCTGTACGAGATCGCCTTGTGGCCAAGGCCCTCTTCAAATCGATATCTCAAAATCTCGCGGACACGCCGCATCGCCAATCTCTCCGCAGGCATTTCATTCCTTCTCCCGGACAACCCAAAAGAAGCAACATTTCACCAGCAGAGCACCACGCCCATACACCCCTCCGAGGGCGCGGCATCATTTCGGAATCAGGGGGCGGTTAATTCTCGGAACGAGGGGGCGACATCCCTCGGAATTTGCAGTCCGAGCAGCCGCCGAACGGCGGCGATGATGCGATCCTTCGTCGGGTAGAAATCCTTCTCGAGGGCCGGACTGAAGGGTACGTGAATG
>NZ_JAMYPQ010000057.1:0-8731 GCF_040320455.1 Mesorhizobium sp. M0698
AGGGTTACGTCTTTTCCCTCGCGCTTCACATCCGCTTTGCCAATCGGGATGACATGATCCGGATCTGTGGGCACATCGCCCTTGAGCGGCCACAGGCGTTTTTCTTCGAAGACGAGCACAGGATCGCCGTCCCGAATGGCCGATTTCATAAGACCCTTGATGTCGGCGGGGCCGGTCGGGCTGATGATCTTGAGGCCCGGCACATTCATGAAAAACGGATAGGGCCGGTCGGCATGCTGCGCCGCCATGGACCCTGTGGAGAACATACAGCAACGAAACACGATAGGAATGTCGATCTGGCCTCCAGTCATATACTGCAATTTCGAAGCTTGATTGATTATCTGATCTGAGGCGAGATAGGCGAAGCTGGCAAATTCGAGGTCTACTATTGGTCGCAACCCGTTGATAGCAGCTCCGATTCCTACGCCGGTGAAACTGCCTTCTGAAATTGGCATGTCCCAAATCCGGTGCTTGCCGAATCGCTCAACAAGCTTGTCACCGCCATATACCGAGATGTCTTCCCCCATTAGGATGACCCGCTCATCACGATCCATTTCCTCCATCTGCGCCTGCATCAGCGCTTCAAGGTAGGTCATCTGAACATAGGCGCCGGAGGTCGGAGCAAGTATCTGCGCATCAGTTAGCATGTCGATCAATTCCTCTCGGGCTCAGCCCGCAGCTCCCGCCACAGGCGAGTTGAACATGTAGTCAGGCAACGTGTCTGGCCGAGGCATGGGACTAACCAAAGCAAACCTCACAGCCTGCTTTACGGCTTCGGTCACTTCTTCTTCAATTGCTCCGAGACTCTCTTCATTTATGCCTTCTTCGAGCAGCACAGCGCGATACAGTACAATCGGATCGCAGTCGCGTTTGTAGCCTTCGACTTCTTCGATCGATCGATAAGGCTCCCCCGGGATCACCAGTCCGAAACTGTGCTCATCGAACCGATAGGTGTCGGCTACTATGAGCGTGGGTCCCTCGCCCGCGCGTGCCCGCGTGACAGCCCGCGCCGCAGCTTCATACACGGCGCTCACGTCCTGCCCATCAACCGTCACGCCAGGCATGCCATAACCTGCCGCTCGCAGCGCGATGGCGGGCTGACCGTGGCTTTGTGCCACCGAGGTAGTGATTGCATAGCCGTTGTTCTCGCAAAGATAGATGACCGGAAGCTTCCAGAGCGACGCCATATTCAGACTCTCATGGAATGTGCCCTGGTTCACCGCTCCATCGCCAAAGAAGCAAAGCGTAACCTGGTCGATGCCCCTTACCATGGCGCTGAACGCGCACCCCGTGGCGAGAGGAATGCCCCCTCCGACGATAGCCGATTCGCTTATGATCCCGACCGATCTGTCTGCCAGGTGCATTGAACCCCCGCGCCCCTTGCAAATGCCACCCTCCTTACCCATCACCTCGGCCATGAGCGCGTCCAAATGGGCACCCTTTCCGATCGGATGGCCGTGTGAACGATGCGTCCCGGTCATGGCGTCATCGATCCGAAGGGCGAGGCATGAACCGACGATAGCTGCTTCCTGGCCCATGCTCGCGTGGAAGGGACCAGGAATCTTGCCACCTTTGAATTGGCGCATACCCTCTTCTTCGAATCGACGGATGCGAAGCATCCGCCGATAAGCCTCTAATCTCTGATCACCGTTCAACTGCATGATCCAAACGTTGCTCCAATATCCAAGCGAAAGATGCGCAGCTTGCCAAGGTGGGCAGCTGCAGTGGTTGTGGACTGATCACCGGCAGAGTGGTTCCGTCACTACCGGCTCGCCACACCCCGTTGATGAAGAGCTGATAGCTCCTGGAGTCGGACATCGCTTGCTCCGATCGCGTGCTCCGCTTGTAAGAATTTTTGCCTGAACGAGTGCCGTTCGATATCCAAACGCCTACGCTCGGTCTTCCGTCAATTTCATCGGGTCCACCCTGGAAAAGGCCGGATCGAGATTAACGATGTCACGGGGCCATGCGCCTTGAGCATCTTGCATTGGGTTGCCCAGATGGCTTCCGACAATGGCATGCCAGCAGCGAAATATGCCTCCGCCAACGCGGCAGCGGTATTCAGAAACGCCCGACGGCTCGGATTGCCATTATCTTTCATGATTGATTCCCCTTTGGTTGAGCTCTTCCCATTCGAAACAGAGCCATTCTCGTTACATGGACTATAGTCGGCGTTAACGAGCGTTGCAGAGAAATAAACTCAACCGCCAGGCTAGTTTTTTTCCTCGAGGCATGAGATAGCAGTGGGCATACCTGTGGATCAACGGGATCTATTTGAAGGTGCGCCGCGGCGGGCGCACCTTGCCAGTGGGCGTCATCATAGCCTTTGACGTCAATACCAACGGCCAGCGCTCGGCGCTGGGCATGGCGATCGACCACCTCCGAGGCCGGACGATCTGGACAGAGTCCCTGTGCAAACTCTCATGACCATGGTCAGGGGTGGTGCACGATGTTTTCCGCCCCCATTACCCGCAACACACGTTTGTGGTTTACCTGCCAACCCTCGCGGCCAAGAAGGGCGCCGATCCGGCGATGGCCATAGTGCCGGTTGGCCAAGGCCAGCCTTTGAATAACATCTCGCAGACCAGTTTCTTCCTGACGCGGCGCCGACTGTCGCCAATGCCGGTAGTATCCGGGCCTGCTGACACGGGCGAGACGGCACATCTGTTCAATTCCTGGAGAGCCTTGCGGCACATGGGCTGTCATTTTTTGAATGACTTCGAAGACGCTGCACCGCCAGGTGCGTCTTTCTGCTGTTGACTGCCCCTGACATGCCGCAAGGCTTCTTGAAAAAAATCAAGTTCAACCTGTTGCTGCCCAATCTTGCGTTCAAGTTCGACAATGCGGCGACGGGCTTTTGTCAACCCATCGGCACGACGCTGTTCAGCCGACAGTGCAAAACCTGCCGTCAAGGCTTGCCGATCTGGTGGTGCCTCGGGAGGCCGCTTCTTTGGACGCCCCTGTCGGCTGGGCGTTAGATTGCCACACACCCGCAACTGTTCACGCCAAGCATATAAGCGTTGGCGGTGAATACCCAGTTCATCCGGCAGCCGGCTGACGTTCTCCCCGCTTTGCATCCGCAGGAGCATGGAGAGTTTCTCTTCTTCGCTAAATGTCGGCTTTCTTCCAACCATTTCCAGTCCCTGCAATCCAGAAACTGTCCGCTATTTATTTGTCTCGGTCGAGGGGTGCACTCCAGGGGGAAGTCGGTGAATACGCGATATCGTCCATGCTGCGACCCTTCTATGCGCTCGCGCTTGCGGCAGGAGCTTCGGCGCTCAACGGAAGACGGCTCTGCCTCGTCCCGGCTTGCTGACGGTTCGGGAAAGGCGCTGTTGCAGACGTTCTGCGCACAGCGACAGCGCGTGGAACTCACAGCCGAAATGACCTCAACCGGCTTGAAATCGACGGTTGCCGCTTCCATTTTTGTGATGCAATACATTCTCGGCCCCGCCCCATTCAGGTACCGGGCGCCCATCTTCCCGGCTCGCCTCGCCCGTGGATTGCTTGCGGACCTTGAAGGCTTCAGCTTTGCCGGCCTTGAGAAGGCCCGGCGGCTCACATTATCAGTGATTTCATTCATGATCGATACCTCCCTCTGCTGAGCGACTTCCCATTCGAAGCGGGGATACTTTGGTATTGTTTTGTCTCGCCGAATATAAAGAGCGTTCCTGCGAGTAACCCAGCGGTTGAGTTTGTTTCGACTGCGAGGCGACGCATGAGGCTTTCATTCTTGGCCTCATCGAGCACGCGCCGGACCTCACGTTTGCCGAGATCGGCGAGCGCCTTGCCGCCGAGCGCGACGTCGGGTAGCGCCGTCAACGGTCTGGCTGTTCCTCGAGCATCGCGGCATCACGTTTAAAAAAAAACGGACGCCGCCGAACAGCAGCGCCGATGTGCTGCGCCGTCGCAGGACCTGGTTCGATGATCAGCTCGATCTCGACCCCGAGAGGCCGATCTTCATCGATGAGACCGCGGCTTCCACAAAGATGGCGCGGTTGCGCGGACGCAGCCTGCGCGGCGAACGATGCCGGGCGGCCGTCCTTCACGGCCGGCCTGCGGTTGAATGGTTCTGCCTTCCTCGCCTATGCGGAGCAGGTTCTCGCACCCGAGCTTCGCCCCGGTGACATCGTGGTCATGGACAACCTGCCGGCCCACAAGATCAGCGGCGTGCGCGAGGCGATCGAGAAGGTTGGCGCGCGGCTCCTGTTCCTGCCGCCATACTCGCCTGACTTCAATCCGTGTATGGATGGCTCCTGCGGGTCAAGGACTTCGGATCGGTTCTGGTGAACAGGTAGGTTGCGGCCATGTATACGGCATCTGAATGTGCAGCGCGATCGTTTCGCGCCCTGATGAATGTCCGCTTGAAGAGCAGGTCCCACTCAATCGAGCGCGCTCGAGGTGCTTCGGATTGATCGGGGTGTCCTGGTTCTTCGTCTCCGTTCGTTCGCCATCACCTCACTTTGCACTGACCATCCCTTAAGCCGTTCAGGCGGCCGCCTGCGGCTGATATCGCGTGCAGTCCCGAAGGATGGCGAAGATCGTTCTTGCCATGCGATGCACCAAGCCGGGACCGCAGACCGGGTAGATGACATCGCCAAACAACAGTTCCGCTGTCTCGTCAGGGCCATGAGCCGCAGCCATAGCGGATGCGCAACTCGACTTCAGCACGCTGATAATCGCGCGAGCTGTCAAAAATCATATGGTCGACTGTGATATAACCATGCCGTGCCCAAAAGCGCGACATGCGCGGTATCAGCGAACCCCATCTGTGGCGGCAATTGTGACGTTCCGGGAACGATCGCCGCGTTTAATGGTCCTCACGAGATCGGACGCCTTGGAAAGACTGCTTGCCAGCACGCTGTAGAGGTCTTTGCCAGCGCTGGTAAGCATGACGCCGGTTCCTGGCCTCACAAACAGCGGAACCCCAAGCTCGTCCTCAATGGCTTTGATCTGCCGACGGATCTCTCCCGACGTCACGTCAAGCTCGGAAGCCGCAAGCTTGAACGAGAGATGGCGTGCCGATGACTCGAATACCTCGAGGGCAGCGAGGGACGGGAGATCATAATAGCGATGGTCCATTGAACGCTCCAATCAGATCGGCAGAGAGACTGATCAATCACCACCGGCCTTCGTGACGGATTGCGGCCGTCCGTCAAGGCCCCAGCAAGTTGCGTGCCGAATTGGCGCACCGTTTTAGTTGCACCATTCACCCATCCCGACGGCCCGGCTCTGGCGACAGTTTCGTCGGGCTTCCGACATTCTTGTCCAGCTTCGGGCGCAAGGTTTGTGGAGGCCCGCGCCGGATCGTCACATTGACGAGGTGGGATCCGGCCACCGTTTCCATGCCCAGGTGGTCAGCGCGCGAAGTCAGCCACGAAACGTAGAAGCTCGGACGTAGGGCTAGCTGCGACCGGAATCGGCGTTGCCGCTCACCAGGATCGGCACGGTGGTGCCGTCAACATGCAGACGTTTCGCAGCAAACACATGCGCCTCGATCATCGCGTGCACCGGCTTCAGCACCGCGGCACAGGCGCCGACCTGGTCCCGAGCGTGCAGAGGCTCAGATCGAATGCCCGCGCGGTGGTGGCGCTCGGTCTGCCGGTTCAACGGCTAATGCTGGGCAATCTTCTCAAACAGCGCCAACAGATTCGGCCCAGCAGAGCCGCGCGCCGTCACATGGGAAGGGTGCAGGCGGCTGCGCGATCGTCTCGCATCGGCGAGACGCGAAATTCTCGCGTTCAGTCTAGCAGGCTTCTCTGATTGGGGTTGTTGAGATCAAGCTCCTGCTGCGTTTTTTTCGGACCGTGTCGCCCCGCGGGTCACTCGCTTCTCTTCGCGGTCGGCGCAGGGCCGCCGCATGATGGGGTCAGGAGAGCGAGGCGTCTCAATCTGTTGAACGATTTGGGAAAGTTCGCCCAGGATCGTGCCTGCTAACGAGATCGCGTTGCCCATCGTCCCCACGGGAACGACAGGATCACCCTTGTGGGCGAAACTCTTTCTTCATTTGTCCGTTGTCCATTTCATGCCGATACGAGACCGGGTTCTTGCTGTACACATGCGATATAGGATGACAGCGAGTTTTCGGGCAACCGCGACACGGCCAGTTCGACGGAGTGGCAATGACCACGCGTTCGTGCAGCAGATGCTCGGGACACAGCTTCCTTGACGGTGCGCTTGCGCTCGAAGGCTCTGACCTTTGTCGCCGACCGCGCCGCCATCGTCGCTGTGCCTTACAGTATTCCTTCACCCATGGCGTTTTATCTGAAATCCATCGGCGGGCGACTTCGAAAGCCCGCCTGTTTGCGGACTGGCTCGCCAAGGACTTTTGAATGGTCGTATCTCTCCGGAATGAAGCGCGGCAGGCATTGCACGTGAATAATGAGACCTGTGCGCGGGAAGCATTTTGGTTTGATCTTTTCGGCTTCCAGGGTAAAGGGCGCCCTGATATCAGCGCCGACGTCGTCGGCTGTGTCTTCTGACGCTCTCGTGTGAGCGTCAGTGGTGTTTTTGCTGCTATCCAGCCATAGCGATGACGATGACTTCAATCTGCGTTTCATATTGTGGACGATGGCGGTGAGGCGAATTTGAACGCCTGCCTTTGCAAGCCCTCGCCATCGCATCCGGCGAAGGCCGTAGCTTCGTTTCCAGGTTCCGAAAATCTTCTCGATCCGGCCACGAATGCGGTGGATTGGTTGGTTCCAGGCCTCAAGGCGTGCCTTTGTTTCGGCTTCATCCCATCCCCACATGCCTGTGGCGACGATGCGTGGCCTTCCACCCCTGGCACGCACCGCGTCGCCGAAATGATTGCCGCGATAGGCGCTATCGGCAAACACCTCGCCGAGGTTGTCAGGCAGAGCATCGGGACCGGCCTTGCCGTCGTTGATGTTGGCGGGCGTGATAGCGATCTCCTCGACCAGAGCTGTATCGGCGTCGGCACCGACATGGGCCTTGAAGCCATGAACCGCTGGTCGGCCCTTATGCTTGACCCAATGGCCCTCTTCGTCATCCTCACTGGCCGAGGCGATGATCGTCGCATCGACAAGCGTACCGGTCTTCACCTGAATCGCTTTGGCCCTGAGCTGGCGGGTGATCTCGTCGAACATCTTGTCCAGACGATGGGCCACAAGGGCCTTTCGAAAACGCACGAAAGCCGTTCGCTCAGGTGTCGGCTCTTGAAACCGAAAACCCGCAGCCGTCGGAACGATCCTCCGTCGTCCAGCGCCTCGGCAAGCTTGACGTCGGACAAGTCGGACCAGATTGACAGCAGCATCGCCTTGAACAAGGCCTCTGGCGGCCAGGCAGGCTCGCCCTTCGCAGAGCAGGAACCACACAAAGGGCCTGATCGATCGGCACCCAGTCAACCAGTCTGGCAAGCGTTTCCAAAGACGAATGCCGGCCGCGATCAACAGCAAAACCAAACTTTTGCTGACCAATGCGCCGACGTGACATCGCATCCCTCAATCCATTGTGATTGAGAGAATCACAGATCAATACACCAGTCCAGACACCCGCGCACAGGTCTCATAAGTGCCTGTCCGCTCACATCACGCTTTGGCCAAGTAAGCGTAACTTGCTGCGAAGCGCCCGAATTTGTGCTCGCCGCAAGTCACCGGCTTGTAGCGAAGCGGGTTGCTGTCCGTGACACACGAGGGCAATGGTTCGATGATCGCATTGAAGTCAGCGTCGATAAAGAAGGGGATCGAGTATCGCTCGCGGCCCGATCTATTCACCACGCGGTGCATGTTCGCCAGGTAGAGATCGTTCGTGAGCCGCTGAATCAGATCGCCAATGTTGATTACGAATGTGCCGTGGATCGGAATGCCCTCGACCCAATCGCCATCTCGGTTCATGACCTGAAGACCACCCACGTCGTCCTGCGCCAGGATGGTCAGATTGCCGTAATCCGTGTGGGCACCAATACCGATGATCTCTTCGCCAATATAGCCCCTCTGCGGCGGGTAATGAAGCAGGCGCTGAATGCTGATCGGGTTCCGCATAAGGCTTTCGAAATAGCTTTCCGACAGGTCCAGACTGAGCGCGATGCCCTGCAAAAGTTTTTTCGCGAGATCCAACATCTTTTGGTGGAACCCGTATGTCAGTTCCCGAAACTCGGGCAGACTTGAGGGCCACTGGTTGGGGCCAAAGAACGGACCTTCCAGGGTCGAACGTTCAGGTCCGAAGTCAAAGCACTCCTTCAGGTCTTTCGTTTTGCCCGGGTCGGTGTTCTCCCCGAACGGCTCAATGTATCCGCGGAAGGCCACATCGGATGTGCTAACGTGCAATGTCATCTTCTGCGACATGGGAAGATCAAAGAACCGACGGCTCACATCGAATACCGAATCCACAAAATCCTGAGGAATACCGTGGTTCTTCACATACAAGAACCCGGTGTTCGACAACGCCCAACGTATCTCCTTGGCCACCCTCTGCTTATTGGTGCCATCGAGAAGCGGCGCGATGTCAACCACCGGAAGCTTGTCAAAGCTTTCGCGTTTCGCGCGCAGCTTGTCGTCCAGTTTCGACACCATATTCTTCGGCATGAATACCCCCTGTTTGACAATGGACTCGGCGCAACAATTTCGGGCGATTTTGCAGTTGACGGCGGCTGCGCGAAGAACCGCCGGGAAGCATCAATGGCTTATGCGCGAGCCAGTTCGCGCAGCCCATCCGGTCGGACATGCCCGAGCGTGAAGACGCCGCAGCAGACGGTGATGTCATAGCTCGCGCT
>NZ_JAMYPQ010000058.1:0-8327 GCF_040320455.1 Mesorhizobium sp. M0698
CCTCCCAATCCACGCCGATCGCCACCAGCACCGCCTGGCTGGCGATCACGCCCGCCTCGCGAGCCCGCTCGTAGCGCGCGTCCAAGATGAGATACGGATAGCTTTCCTCGAGCCGCTGCGTGAAGAACGCCTTGAGCGCCTCATCCAGCCGCATCGTCGCCTCGCTCACCGTCGAGGCCGAGAAAGAGTGGCCGCACAATTCCTCCGTCACCGCCTTCACCTTGCGGGTCGAGACGCCCTGCACGTACATCTCGACCAGCGCCGACACCAATGCCTTCTCCGAACGCTGGTAGCGCTCAAACAACTCCGTCGAGAACCGGCCAGCCCGATCCTGCGGAACGCGAAGCTCCAGCACCCCGACCCGCGTCACCAGCTTGCGCTCGTAATAGCCGGACCGGTAACTCGTCCGCCCCGCCGTCCGCTCGCGTTTCTCGGCCCCGATCGCCTCCGTCATCTCGGCTTCAAGAACCTCCTGCACGACACTCTGCAATGCTTGGCGAAAGCCGTCCTCATCCGACAACAGCAACGCTTTCAACTCGCCTCTGCTCAGTCTAACGTCTCGATTGGTCATGGCACTTCCCCTTCCACGGGAATCGGTGATCGCAATGTCACCACCGTGCCATGGCCGCTCGCCCCTCAGAGCAAGCGCCGTTCTCTCTCCAAAACTTTTTGCAGAACCTTCAGCACACTATCAGGATCGATTTGTCCCAGCGATCCAACTCGCCGCTCGGATCGAGGATTGCTTTGCCGATCTTGAGGAACGATGGCCCGATTCGCATGCAACGCCAATTTCGTAGAGTGCCTTCGCTTACCTGGCAGCGATAGCGAGCGACGACTTCGTCAGGGGTGAGGAAGTTCGGGTCAGGCATGGGCACTACAGATAGCGGAGTTGTGCAACACATTGTTGCACCCGCGACCCTGTCGATAGAGACCCGAGGAGAAATGCCGGCGGCGTCATCGCGGACTCCTCGTCGTGAGCCGAAGCTCTCAATAGAGCTCAATGACCGCTTTGCGCCGCATGTCGGCCGTTCCCGCGAACCTTGCCGCTGCCCAAGAGCGGACATTGCTCGGAGTCGGGGTAACGACCTGCGGCACTGGCCGCGGTGAGCAAGAAATCACGCAGGGCGCGAAGGCTGCAGACCGAAATCGGGTGTTCTCAGGCTGTTTCAGATGACAGTGGCACAGACGAGGGCCCCGTGACCTGCGGGTTACGCTTGAAGTTCTTATAAGTGACCGCGGCTTCGTCGACATATCGCCCCACGCAAGACGCGGTCCAACGCCTGAATTAACGCTTCCCTAACCACGCGCGATGCACTATGTGTTCTCTTTATGTTCCAGAGTGAGCACATGGCTGGCACGACAGCAATCGAATGGACCGATGCCACTTGGAATCCCGTCACGGGTTGCACGAAGATCAGCGCGGGCTGCGACCACTGCTATGCGGAACGGTTCTCCGAGCGATTCCGCGGCGTGCCCGGGCATCCCTTCGAGCATGGCTTCGACCTCATGCTCAGGCCAGAACGGCTGCTTGCGCCGCTCTCGTGGAAGCAGCCGAAGATGATCTTCGTGAATTCCATGAGCGACCTGTTCCACAAGGGCGTGCCTTACGCCTTCGTGGACAAGGTGTTCGACACGATGGAGAAGGCCGACTGGCACACCTTCCAGATCCTGACCAAGCGCAGCTCGCGCATACGCGACTACGTGAACAGGCGATACGCGGGTTCCATCGCGCCGCTGCACGTCTGGCTCGGGACGTCGGTTGAGGACGGCTCGAGGAAGTCGCGCATCAGGCACATGCAGGGCATGAACGCCTCCATCAAGTTCCTGTCTGTCGAGCCGCTGATCGGGCCTATGGGCAGCATGGACCTCAAAGGAATCGACTGGGTGATCGTCGGCGGCGAGAGCGGTCCGAAAGCAAGGCCCATGCATTCCGACTGGGTCAGGGAAGTCCGCGACCAGTGCAACGACGCTGGCGTAGCCTTCTTCTTCAAGCAGTGGGGTGGGATAAGGCCGAAAAGCGGCGGTCGAACACTGGACGGCGAAGAGTGGAGCCAGTTACCTTCTGCGAATCAGTCACGGGAAGTCATGACAGTGGGCGGTGGATAGCTAAGGGGACTGGATGGACGACCTTTACAAGGATCGAGAACAGACCGCGGCGAAGCACGTCATACTGAGGCACTACCTGCAGGAACTCGCCCTGATCACCTTGGGCGGCAAGGATACCAGCTATCCGGCCCTGACATACGTGGACGGCTTCTCCGGCCCTTGGGAGTCGCGCTGCGCCGACTATTCCGACACCTCGTTCATGATCGCGATAGGGGTGCTCAAGGACGTCCAGCGCCAGCTTGCGGCCAAGGGCGCCAGGCCGGTCATCAAATGCTTCTTCGCTGAAAAGAAGCGCTCGTCGTTCAGGCAGCTCTATCCCGCGGTGCGCGCTCATCACGACCCCTCCAGCGGCTTCCACGTCGAGACGTTCAACGGCCAGTTCCAGGACGCCATCCCGGATATCATGAGCTTCGCCGAAGGATTCACGCTTACCTTCATCGACCCGACCGGGTGGACCGAATACCCTTTCGACGAGATCTCGGCGCTGCTGACGAGAAGGCCGGGCGAGGTGCTCGTAAACTACATGTACGACTTCGCCGGTCGCTTCACTTCGTGGAACGATCCGAAGATCGTTGCATCCTTCAACGGCATCCTGCGCCCGGGGTGGCCCGAAAGGATCGAAAGGGACCTGCCGCCAGCCGAAGCCGCCGAGAAGCTGTTCCGGCAGGAGTTCAAGGACGCAGGAGGCTTCCAGTACGTCGTCTCCACGCCCATCAAGAAGCTCGCCGAGCGCACCCACTTCTGCCTCACCTATGGCACGCGCCACTGGAAGGGGCTGGAGGTCTACCGCAGCCTCGAGAGGAAGGCGCTCAAGGGACACGATTTCCGGAGGTTCGAGGCCAAGCTCGCCAAGGAGGAGGACGAGACCCGCCCGTTATTCTTCACGGCCGCAGACCTTCATCAGACGGCAACGCTCGACGCGCAGATCGAAAGGGAAAAGCATGCTGCGGCCGAATGGCTCTTGGACGCGCTGCGCATGAAGGGTCGTCCGATTCCGTTTGGGCAGGTGTCCCCTTGGCTCCTGGAGCGTTTCGCACTCACGTTCTCGGAGGCGAAGGATGTCTGCGTGGCATTGGCCGACGCAGGAACTATCCTGCCAACATGGCGAGATGCGGGGCCGCGCAGGAGAAAGCCCGACAAGTCTGACCTGATCACCTTGATCCCGCTCGTAACGAGCGGGGGACAAGTCAGCCTTCCAGCCGTTTCGCCAGCCTGAACGCTGCCATCTCCGACAGCCACTCCTGCACCTGCCTCAGCCGCTCGTGCTCGTCGAAGACGCCGTCACACCGCGTCCGGTGCTCTCATAGCTCGTGCTCCCCTGATGTGGTAAATCGAGTCTCGGTCACCGGCGCGACAGCGACAACGGAGGGACGAATGCTCGACATCGACAGGGAAACTGCAAGCAGGATCATCGATGCGCTGGCGTTGGCGATCGACAAGAAGCCATCTTCGGCGAAGCCGTTCAGCTCGGCGCCTTACGACAGCCTCGCGGTGTACGGCGACTGGGGCCAGGACAATAACGACTCCAAGAACGACACGACCCGGACCCGTGCGCTCTTCCTGTCCTACCTCATCTTTTCGGGCGGAAGGATCCCGCTGCGCGGCATCGAGATGGACGGCACCTGGCACCGCCCGGACATCTGGGTAGCGGGAGCGTTGGTCAAGAAGGGCCATCTGGTAGTCGACGACGACGCCGGCGAATTCCATGTCACGCCGGAAGGCTGGGCATTCGTCGCCGACACGCTCGAAGGACTCAAGAAATGACGCCGCCGCCAGCCAGGTCTCCGGACGGCTGGGGGCAGGACTCGCTGACGGACTACTTCGATAGTTTCCGAGGCAACCAGTTCGCCACTTTCGACAACAAGCGTCCCGCCGTCGCGGACCTGATCAGGATCGACGGCCTGTTCGTTAGGTTCCTGCACGGCGCGACCAATCCCAGGCCGTTCGTGCCCATGACGTTCATGCTGCGCGCGCATGCGGCCTACCGGGCGGCAGCGGGCGCGGTCCTTGCCGGACAGCTCTACGAGGCGCAGGCGATGCTCCGGCTCTGCCTCGAGCATGCGGCCTACGGCTTCTACATCGGCGCCGACAAGGTGCGGTGGCAGCGATGGATGAACCGGAACGACAGCGCGGCCGCGAAACACGCGGTCAGGGACGACTTCACCCACAACAGGATCCGGAAGCACATCAAGGCTGCGGCCGCGACCATCGGCGGCCAGTTCGAACGCCTTTACGAAACGCTCATAGATTTCGGGGCGCACCCGAACGAGCAGGGGTTCTCCATCAATTCCGCTATCCGCAAGGACGGCGAGAACGTCCACTTCGACACGATCTACCTGCAAGCCGACGGGATGCCTCTCGACATGGGGCTGAAGATGACCGGGCAGGTGGGGCTGTGGGCCCTGCATATCATGCAGCTGATCTATGCGGAGCGCTTCGAACTGCAGGGCATACGTGCGGACATCGAGGAAATCCGCACGCGCTTCTGACGCTCAGCCTTCGACGATGATCTTGATCGCCGAAGGGTCGACCCCGAACGTCATGGCCAGGCGCCGCTTCGCCTCGGCGATCGTCAGCGGAACCTCGTCCGCGTCCCCAGACCCTTCAGCCTCCTCGGCGTCATCGGCTTCTTCGGCGGCGTCCCGCTCCCCGGCCTTGATGCTGGAGAGGGGGATGCGCCCGACGGCAGGGTTGTCCAGCCCGATGCCGGCTCCGACGAGAGTCACCGGGCTCTTGGCCTCGAGATCGTACATCGACAGCCAGATGCCGCGGCCGACAGGCATCTTGTAACCGGCGGCCTTCCTGGCAGCGTAGGCGCGGTCGAAACGCCTTCTCATTTCGCTGCCCTCGACGAAGTGGACCTGCGCGAAGCGCGGCGAATCCTTCTCGTCGACGGAGACGGCGACGACCATGTCGGCGCCTTCGAGCGTGCCCCATGCCGTGTCGGACTTGTTCCGCGGGAAGGCGACCCACGTATTCTGCGTCGTCCGGATCGAAGCGACCTTGCTCTCTCCGTCCTTGGTGATGCGTCGGACGCTGGACTTGCCCGCTCCCTTGATGCGGCTGACTTCCCAGCCCTCCTTTTCCAGCGTCATCAGGCCCGCCTTGAACAGCTTGTCGCGGTTGATCACCTTGTCTGGGGTTGAAAAGACGTTGGTCATTTTGTCGTTCCTCTTTCGTTAGGTGAAGACATCTTTCTAGAGGCTGACGACAACCGTGTCAACATTTTGGGAAACGTTCCAGAGAGAAGGACGAGAGAGAAGGGAGAGAGACGAAGAGCCTCTGGCGCGCAAAGCGGGCTGGTAAGGTCTTCTCGGTCCCTCCGGCAGGTGTTTCTCTGCCACCGCCCAAAACTGTGCGACGGATCCATGATCGGCTCGCAATCTGTGCGCTTCTCGTGGATCGCGGCTATGTCAATGCGACCGACTACAAGCCGCCGCACTCGTCAGGCCGGAACTTCGTCGCCGTCCACCGCTTCGCCCCACCCCGCGGCGCTCTCATAATTCGACGCCAAGAAATTACCCAGCCAACGTCGATCCCGCTGGCGGGACACCCCCGCAATACCGACGCACAGCGCAGAGAGGTCCAACCGCTTCATTTCAACGAACGTCCGGAATCTAGCTTCTCGGCCGAGAAGCGGACCGTCCACTTCTGCTGAAGGGTTTCGGGTGCCGTCAGGCGTACGAAAGTCTCTGATGCAGGAACCCGCGGGCCGCAGGCGATTGCCTATGGGGATTTGTGCCTCGGGGTGCGCCAGCGGCTGTCGCGAACTTCTGCATAAGATGCGCCGGGCATGTCGTGGAAGCGGCTTCCGGGCCAGGTCGCAGAGGCTGTTGCGTTGATTCCGACGGGATTGGTGTGCGTGACGACCAGCGCCACGGCAACGTGCACATAAGATCCTGTTGACCGGCGCCGGCGTGGCGCGGTCGTACGAGCAACTTGGTCATGCCGGGTCATGGGGCGTTCTCCCGGTTCGGCGCTCTTGAGGCAGGCGGTGCACGAGGCTGGCCCCACCGTTCGAACCTCTCGATGACGACCATGCGTCCGCCGCAGCAAGGGCAAGGCCGGCGGACGTCAGCCGGTTCTTCCGAAGTGTCGTCTTGGGGCGGCAGATCGACGTTCAGCAGTTCGCGCGCGAGTGCGAGGCTGGCCTTGCGGGCGGAGCTGGCGAGCAGCCCATAGTGACGGATGCGGTGGAACCCACGCGGCAGGACATGGAGCAGGAAGCGGCGGATGAACTCGTCGGCGGCAAGCGTCATGGCGCGCTGGCGCTCGACACCATCGCGGCGATAGTCCTTGTAGCGGAAGGTGACTCCAGCCTCGTCGAAGGCGATCAGGCGGCGGTTCGAGATCGCGACCCGGTGCGTGTAGCGCGACAGGTAGGCGAGCACCGCTTCCGGCCCGGCGAAGGGCGCCTTGGCGTAGACCACCCAGCGCTTGTTCCGGACCGGCGACAGGTGCCGCAGGAAGGCCTGCCGCTCGACGAGACGAGCAAGGGTGCCGAAGAAGGCGAGCCGATCGGCGTCGTGCAGCGCGATCAGCCGGGTGAGGAACAGGCGGCGGAACAACTTGCCCAGTACTCTGACCGGGAGCAGGAAGGCCGGGCGCGACGATATCCAGCGGCTCCCGTCCGGCGCGATGCCGCCGCCCGGCACGATCATGTGGACATGCGGATGGTGGGTCATCGCCGATCCCCATGTGTGGAGCACGGCGGTGATGCCGATGCGCGCGCCGAGATGCCTGGGATCGGCCGCGATCGTCAGCATGGTCTCCGATGCCGCCTTGAACAGCAGGTCATAGACCAGCGCCTTGTTGTGGAACGCGATCTCGGCGACCTCGGCCGGCAGCGTGAACACGACGTGGAAGTATCCGACTGGCAGCAGGTCGGCTTCGCGCTCGGCGAGCCATGTACGCGCGGCCGCGCCCTGGCACCTGGGACAGTGCCGGTTGCGGCAGCTGTTATAGGCGATCCGCCATTGGCCGCAGTCCGCACAGGCTTCGACATGACCACCCAATGCAGCGGTGCGACACTGTTCGATCGCCGACATGACCTTGAGCTGCTGCAGGCTCAGATGCCCGGCGTGGGAGACCCGGTATCCGGGGCCGGCAGCACGGAAGATATCGGCGACCTCCAGGTCGGCGCGCACCGGTTCAGCCGGACGGCGTCTTGCCTTCCATCAGCGCCATCAGCCGGTCCAGCGGCCCTGCGACCGCGTGGATCGTGCGGGTCGAGACCTTGGTGTAGAGCGCGGTGGTATCGAGCTTGCTGTGCCCGAGCAGCACCTGGATGACGCGGATGTCGACATCCTGCTCAAGCAGGTGGGTGGCGAAGCTGTGACGCAGCGTGTGCGGGCTGACGCGCTTGCGGATGCCGGCGACTTCGGCTGCTTCCTGGACCGCGCGATGCAGTTGCCGCGATGAGATCGGCGCGATGCAACTGCGCCCCGGGAACAGCCAGCCATGCGGGAGCATCACCCCGCGCCGCTTGCCTTCGCGCCACCACAGTCGCAGCAGTTCCAGCAGTTGCGGCGAGAGCATGGCGTTGCGGTCCCTGCGTCCCTTGCCCTGTTCGACGCGGATCAGCATGCGTGTCGAGTCGATGTCGTCGACCTTGAGATGCGCGACCTCGGACACGCGCAGACCGGCGCCATAGGCGACACCGAGCGCGGCCTTGTACTTGATGCCTGGCGCCGCTTCGAGCAGCCGCGCCGCTTCCTCGACGCTCAGCACCTCGGGCAGCTTGCGCGGATACCGGGTGACCACCAGCGCGCGCGCCAAATCGCGCCGCTTCAGCGTCACGGTGAACAGGAACCGCAGCGCCGAGACCGCGCCGTTAATCGTCGCAGGACCGACGCCGTTCTCATGCTGATACAGCTGGAAGCGCCGGATGTCCTCGGGCGCTGCGGTGTCGGGCGCGCGGCCAAGGAACGCGGCGAAGCGCCGGACATGACGAACGTAATCCTGCTGCGTATGCGGTCCCAGGCCCCGCATCAGCATGTCTTGCTGCATGCGCTGGCGAAGTGGCGTGATCGGAGCGTCGGTCGACAAGGTAGCCATGGCAAGTTCCTTTCGTTGAAGGGAACTCCATGGTCGGATCGCAGGCTTTACCTGCTCAAGGCCTATGAATACGCGTCATCTCAGAACCAGGCGACCCTCCCGCGAAGCGGGTCGTCTAATCGCTCGACCGTCAAGGGGGTGAGTGCAAGGCCGTCGTCCTTTCT
>NZ_JAMYPQ010000059.1:0-7284 GCF_040320455.1 Mesorhizobium sp. M0698
GCATCGTGTCGCTGCCGGAAGGCACCGAGATGGTGATGCCGGGCGACAACATCACCGTCGATGTCGAGCTGATCGTGCCGATCGCCATGGAAGAGAAGCTGCGCTTCGCCATCCGTGAAGGCGGCCGCACCGTCGGTGCCGGCATCGTCGTCACCATCAAAGAGTAGTCGCCGGCGCTGCCGGTTGAGATCGGATGCAAAGGGGCGGTCTTCGGGCCGCCCTTTTGATTCCGATATTCTGGCAATGGATTAACCGCATTGCTTCAAATCCTGTTGCAAGCGCCTCTGCCATAACTAGTATAGGTTGCATCGAGGGGGGCTGCCCGAATGGTTCCATGGCGCCGTTTGCATAGTCAGGCATGGTGGTCGCTAGGGCTGATCTGCCTGGTGTCGTTGCTTGCCATGGGCCACGCTGCCTTCGCGGCGGATGCAAAAAAATCCACGCCGGAAAAATCCGCGCCGGATTTCGGCCCGACGATGCGGTTCGTCGTCGTGCGCAGCAGCGCGCCGGGCTGCGAGCCGACCTGTCCGGAATGGATATCGGCGGAAGGCTCGATAGAAGCCGGCACGCCGGCCCTGTTCAAACGCGCGCTGAAAGCGCTTGGCGGCCGAAAGCTGCCGATCGTCGTCGATTCCCCCGGCGGCAATGTCGAAGCGGCGCTGACACTTGGTCGCCTGATCCGCAAGAATAAGCTCGATATCGCTGTCGGTAAAACCGGCTTCGTCGGCTGTCTGCCAGATATGAAGAACTGCAAGGAAAACGACGGCAAGGGCGCCCGTTATTTCGGCGATGCCTATGCCAACGGCGCCATCTGTAATTCCGCCTGTCCGTTGATGTTTTCCGGTGGCATCCGGCGCGTGGTCGGGGAATGGGCCTTTCTCGGCGTCCATCAGATCACCACGACCTATATCCGGACGAAATTGCTGTACCGCACCACTTATCGCATGGTGAAAGGCAAGAAGAAGATACTCAGCACCAGGGTCGTCAGCCGGAAGAACGCCGGCAGCTACAAGACCTACGAAATGAACAAGCCGCTGGAGCGGAAGCTGGCGGCCTATCTGAAGGAGATGGGCATCGGCCTGGGCGTGCTCGAGACCATGAAAAGCACGCCGGCCAGCAGCATCCAGCAACTGGTTCCCTACGACATGCTGCAAATGAATCTCGTCACCAGCCTGGACGCCGTCGACTTGCTGATCGCGCCAACGCTATGCCGATCCAATCCGTTGCCGGCGAGTTGCAGGGAGGTGCCGGCGCCGGCGAATATCACGAAGCCGGCCGGCGAAGTGGTGGCGAAAGCCGAGCCTGCACCCGCAGGGCTCGAAACCCCGCGGCCGAAGGAGGTCGCAGACATGCGCTTCGTCCTGGTCCGCGGCAGCAACCCGCTTTGCAATCCAAACTGCCCGGAATGGATCTCGGCCGAAGGCGCGATTGCGCCTCAGACCCCGCAGAAGCTGCGCCAGTTGCTCGCCATGCTTGGCAACCGACGGCTGCCGGTGGTGGTCAGCTCACAAGGAGGCGACCTGTTCAGTGCTCTGGCGGTGGGGCGACTTATCCACGAAAAGAAGCTCGACATCGCCGTCGCCCGCACCGATTTTGTTGGCTGCGACCCGGGAGAGTGGAGTTGCTTGGCTAAAGAGGGCGCCTATGCCGGCCTGACCGTCGATTCGGGAGCGGTATGCGATTCGGCGTGCGCGCTCATGCTTGCCGGCGGCGTCAGACGGTTTGTCGGTCCGCAAGCGCGGCTCGGCATGTACCTGATGGGACAGCAGCAGATAATTAAGCCCTATCTCGAGGACATGGCGATTGGTCCCGGTCTGTTCGCCGCGCTCGAGCAGCGCTCGGTCGAGCGCCAGCTCGAACCCGACCTAATGCTGAAGGTTGGACTGACGACGGGGCCGCAATCGGTGGACGCGCTGACGGGCGCCACCATCTGCAAGCCGTCGCCGAAGCCCGACAACTGCCGCGTTCTGCCGTCCGCCAGCGCCGAGGCAGAGACGCCGGCGAAGCTTTAGCGCAACCTTGCACTGGCCATCGAGGCAGGTTGAGCGGCGCTCGATGTTTCCGCTATCGTCCAGCGCGGTTGAAGTCCAGCATGGGAGGGATCGCGAATGAGCCAGGATGTCCCGACATTGTTTGAATGGGCAGGCGGCACCGAAGCGCTGAACCGCCTGACCCAAGCCTTCTACGACAACGTCTCTCGGGACCCCATCGTCGGGCCGGTGTTCAAACACATGTCGCCGGATCATCCCGCTCACGTCGCGGCTTTCATCGGCGAAGTTTTTGGTGGACCGAAAACCTACAGCGAAAAGCACGGCGGCCATCGCGAGATGGTGATGCACCATCTCGGCAAGCATCTGACCGAGGAGCAGCGCCGGCGCTGGATCAACCTTCTCGCCGACGCCGCCGACGAGGTCGGCCTGCCTGACGATCCCGAATTCCGCTCGGCCTTCATGGCCTATGTCGAATGGGGATCGCGGCTGGCCAGGATGAACTCCAACAAGGGCCCGACCTGCGATCCCGAGACGGAACCAATGCCGGCCTGGGGTTGGGGCGTGCCCGGCGGGCCTTACAAGCCGCCTTCGGGAACCTGACCGGGCGCAAACGGTCGAAAACCTGCCGGCCAGGAAAACGGGTTGCTATGGAGGTTTCGGTCCTCCAGGCTAACGGCTTGAGACCGCCGTCGACTGGCGGGGCCACATTGAAAACCGGAGGCTTTGCGATGAGATCGGAAGGCAAGAAAAATTCAGACAGCGTCTTTGACAGCGACCGCGGAGTCCGAAATCCGTTTGGCGTCATGGACGTCCCCTCTCCCGACGACGAGGAGGTGTCGGCGTTCGCCGCCGGCGTGAAACTGGAGGGAACTGCAAGCGATGAAAATGCCGAGGCCTGGGGCACCGAAAGCGACCGCGACCGCAACGACACCATCGAAGGCAGCTGGTCCAGCCGTTGGAACGGCGGTGCCGATCCCACGATTCCAGGCGACAGCAAGGATAAATGGAAGTCTGGCCGGGGCGAGGTGAAGACGGCGGGAGAGAGAGTTTACCTGCTGTTCGATTGGCATAATGGCGTGCGCAAGGGGCTCATCGATGCCCGGCGCCATGGTGCGAAAGGGCTGGTGGGAAAATACATCAATCTGACCGACCCAAAAATCGTGCGTCCCTGGGTCGGCTTGATCGTCAGCAATCAACGGATCGACGGGAAATGGCCGGGAGGACGCCTGGACTTTCGAAGATGAAGGCCGGGTAGCGCACGTCGCTCTTTACAGAGCGCGCGGAAGCTTTTAGGAAGCGCCTGCTGCGCCGACATGCGCATACGGGCATAGCTCAGTTGGTAGAGCGGCGGTCTCCAAAACCGCAGGTCGTAGGTTCGAGCCCTGCTGCCCGTGCCATTCTTTGAATGGATACCTAAAACGATTCTTTTGCAGTGCGGCCTTTGAAAATCGGCTTGTGACTTGCCATATGGCATAAGTTGCGGCATAAGGGCCGCATAGCCGGGACGGGACGACTGGATGGTTCCGAGGCGGCGTTTGGCCATAAAGCGGACACTTGCCACTTGCGTGGATCAAGAATCGGTTTTATGTAGACGAAACAGACACGCGACGCGTGGAGCTGGGAAGCCGGCTTTACGCGTCTGATTTGCATGGGCGAAATGATTGCGCTGATTCGGCGCGAACGCACGCTCAAGCGGCACGTCCCGGCCAGCGGGATCATCCAGGAGACCCGGCCAACGGGTCTTGCAGACAGAGCGGCATATGGCTTCGAAAACCACAAATCCTTTCACCTTTCTCCAGCAGGTTCGCGCGGAGACCGCCAAGGTCACTTGGCCGTCGCGGCGCGAAACGATGATCTCGACGGTGATGGTCCTTGTGTTCGCGGTCATCGCGATGATCTTTTTCTTTACCGCAGACGTGGCCATGGGCTTTGCGGTCGAAAAAATCCTCGGCCTCGGACAGTAAGTCCGGCGATTACGGAGAAGTCTTGAAATGACCGCGCGGTGGTACATCGTCCACGCCTACTCGAACTTTGAAAAGAAGGTCGCCGAGGACATCGAGAACAAGGCCAAGCAGAAGGGCCTGTCCGCCGACATCGAGCAGATCGTGGTGCCGACCGAGAAGGTCGTCGAGATCCGCCGCGGCCGCAAGGTCGATGCCGAGCGCAAGTTCTTTCCGGGCTATGTGCTGCTGAAAGCCAATCTGACCGACGCCGTGTTCTCGCTCGTCAAGAACACGCCGAAGGTCACCGGTTTCCTGGGCGACTCCAAGCCGGTGCCGATCACCGAAGCCGAGGCCCAGCGTATCCTGAACCAGGTTCAGGAGGGCGTCGAGCGGCCGAAGCCGTCGGTGACGTTCGAGATCGGCGAAGCGATCCGCGTTTCGGATGGACCATTCGCGTCCTTCAACGGTTTCGTCCAGGAAGTGGACGAAGAGCGGGCGCGGCTCAAGGTGGAAGTTTCGATCTTCGGGCGCGCTGTGCCGGTCGATCTGGAATTCGGACAGGTCGAAAAGGGCTGATCCGAAATCCCTGCACCGGTTTCGGCGGCAGGGAAGGCGGCGCGGAGATCGCGCGGCCAAAAACGGGTGGGAGGCGAATGCGGCTTTAGCCGGCCGCACGGACCGCACCACCAGACTGCAACCGCCGGCAAGACGGCATGAGAAAAGGCAGGAAGAGAGATGGCTAAGAAAATTGCAGGCCAGCTCAAGCTCCAGGTTTCCGCGGGATCGGCCACGCCGTCGCCCCCGATCGGCCCGGCGCTTGGTCAGCGTGGCATCAACATCATGGAGTTCTGCAAGGCGTTCAACGCGCAGACCCAGGAAATGGAAAAGGGCTCGCCGGTTCCGGTCGTCATCACCTACTACCAGGACAAGTCGTTCACCTTCGTCATGAAGACGCCGCCGGTGAGCTACTTCCTGAAGAAGGCCGCCAACCTGAAGTCGGGCTCGAAGGAGCCGGGCAAGGTCAAGGCCGGCACGATCGGCCGCGACAAGGTGCGCGCCATCGCCGAGCAGAAGATGAAGGATCTGAACGCAAACGACGTCGAGGCGGCCATGCGCATGGTCGAGGGCTCCGCCCGCTCGATGGGTCTGGAAGTGGTGGGCTGAGATCATGGCAAAGATTGCAAAGCGTGTATCGAAGACCCGCGAAGGCATCGATCCCAACAAGGCGTACGCTTTGGGTGAGGCGCTGAAGCTGCTCAAGGATCGCTCCTCGGTGAAGTTCGACGAGACGATCGAAGTCGCGATGAACCTCGGCGTCGACCCGCGCCATGCCGACCAGATGGTCCGCGGCGTGGTCAATCTGCCGAACGGCACCGGCCGCAGCGTTCGCGTCGCCGTCTTCGCGCGTGGCGACAAGGCCGAGGAGGCCAAGGCCGCCGGCGCCGACATCGTCGGAGCCGAGGATCTGGTCGACATCGTCCAGAAGGGCACGATCGACTTCGACCGCTGCATCGCCACGCCGGACATGATGCCGCTGGTCGGCCGTCTCGGCAAGGTGCTCGGTCCGCGCGGCATGATGCCGAACCCGAAGGTCGGCACCGTAACCACCGACGTTACCGCCGCCGTCAAGGCATCGAAGGGCGGCGCCGTCGAGTTCCGCGTCGAGAAGGCCGGCATCGTTCACGCCGGCGTCGGCAAGGTCTCGTTCGACGTCAAGGCGCTGGAAGAAAACGTCCGCGCCTTCGCTGACGCGGTGACCAGGGCAAAGCCGGCTGGTGCCAAGGGCAACTACGTCAAGAAGGTGTCGGTCACCTCGACGATGGGCCCGGGCCTCAAGCTCGACGTCTCGACGCTCGCAGCGTCCTGATACGAACAATTGGATCGGCCGCTAAAACGCTGATCCGTGAAAGAATTCCGGGCCTCCGACCTGTCGGCGGCCCGGTACCGGAAGTCGAAAGGCTTCCGGACATCCTGTCCGAGATTGCAGGCGGCCCCCAAGCCTTAGGTGATGTGGGCCTTAATTCATGCGGGCCTGCATGAGACGGGTGAAGACCGGACAAAGGAGCGAAAGCTCCAATGAAAGGTTCGAACCGTGTTTGCCTTTTGTCTGCGCACCGTCCGGCTTGCCGGCAGGTGTGGCGAAAGGGGGCAGGATCCTCGAGCGTCGTTCGGGAGATCCGTTACTGGATGGCCCGGCCGGCAAAAAGGCAACCCGACGCCTGTCCTTCGTAGAGGGCAGGGGTCAACTGGAGATAGGCAGTGGACAGAGCGGAAAAACGCGAACTCGTCACGGGCCTGAATGATGCGTTTTCAAGCGCTGGTTCAGTCGTCGTGGCCCACTACGCCGGTATCACCGTCGCGCAAATGAACGACCTTCGGTCGAAAATGCGCGCCGCCGGTGGCACCGTCAAAGTCGCGAAGAACCGTCTCGCCAAAATCGCTCTTCAGGGCACGGACTCCGCATCGATCATCGAGCTGTTCAAGGGACAGACGCTGATCGCCTATTCGGAGGATCCGATTGCGGCGCCGAAGGTCGCGTCCGATTTCGCCAAGGGAAATGACAAGCTCGTCATTCTCGGCGGCGCAATGGGTACCACCTCGCTCAATGCCGACGGTGTGAAGGCACTCGCCACACTTCCGTCGCTCGATGAGCTGCGCGCCAGGCTGGTTGGCATGATCGCCACGCCGGCAACCCGGATCGCCCAGATCGTCAATGCGCCTGCGGCTTCGGTCGCGCGCGTCATCGGCGCTTACGCCCGGAAGGACGAGGCGGCATGAGGCCGTTCCTCGCTATCACAAACACACGTTCGAACCTTATGAAGGAACATTGCAATGGCTGATCTGGCAAAGATCGTAGACGACCTTTCGAAGCTAACCGTCCTCGAGGCGGCCGAGCTGTCGAAGCTTCTTGAAGAAAAGTGGGGCGTTTCCGCCGCTGCTCCGGTGGCGGTTGCCGCTGCCGGCGGCGCTGCGGCCGCTGCTGCTCCGGTCGAGGAAAAGACGGAATTCGACGTCGTCCTCACCGAGGCAGGCGCTCAGAAGATCAACGTCATCAAGGAAGTTCGCGCCATCACCGGTCTTGGCCTCAAGGAAGCCAAGGACCTGGTCGAGGCGGCTCCGAAGCCGGTCAAGGAAGCCGTTTCCAAGGCCGACGCGGACAAGTTCAAGGCCCAGCTGGAAGCAGCCGGCGCCAAGGTCGAACTGAAGTAAGCGTTGAGTACCGGCGGGCGGGGGCGCGCCGTGCCCCCCGCCATTAGGGGGGGAGGGGGGGGGGGTAACGCCAAGAGTGGCTAAAACAATTTTCATGGGGCCCCCAACCGGCCGTAAGGGAAACGGGTTTGTGCCGGTTT
>NZ_JAMYPQ010000060.1:0-7100 GCF_040320455.1 Mesorhizobium sp. M0698
CTCCCCATCGAAAGCTTGACCCGGCACCGCGGTGCTCAGGTGCTCATGGCCACCGGATACGCACGTCTGCGGTCTTCACCGGATGGGTACCGCGAATCCGTAGGCCCGGCTCGCCCACGCCTCGTAGCCAAAGAAATTGCCATGAATGGCGCCAGGCCGGCGGCAGGTCGGCCGTTGTTGGCGTCTGATTAGGTCGAACGCGTCGAACGTCTTGGCCATTGCAAGCGAGGCCTGATGCACATCGTCCTGCGCCCTAAGATAGCGCTGTTTCAGGGTTGCGATAAAAGTCAGGAGGCCGTGGCGCCGTGCATTTTCCGAAAGACCGGATCTTCTGTCCTATGATTGCCGCAACTGGTTTTTGCGTTTTCATAGGGCATGGTTCGGATTCCAATTTGGCCACGAGCAGAATCCGGCAGTTCGGCTGTGCCGAGTCCAGACGGATTCCCTGTCTGATACATCCACCCCGCGTTTTCTACAGGATGCCCGCGAGCAACCCGACCCCTGCCAGCGAGGCCGCGCCGCCCAGGCATTCGACCAGCGTGCTCCCCCGAGCCGTTGTCTGCCGGCCAAGTCCTAAGCCGGCCCCAATAACCAGCGCGTGCAGAAGCGCAGTCGCCACCACGAAGCCGGCGCCATAGGCCAAACCGGATACCGTCTCCGGCATTTCCATGCGGTGAGCATGGCCGTGGAAAATGGCGAAGAAGCCGACCAACGCCGTGGCGGCGGCAGGCCCGACCCGCAGCCCGAACGCAACCGCAGCCCCCAAAACGACGACGGAGAGTCCGATGCCGAGTTCAGCCAACGGCACCGGTATGCCGGCGACATCCAGCGCTCCGCCGAGGGCAATGAGGCAGACGAAGCTCGCAGGAACGAGCCAGATCGCCCTGCCACCAAGCTGGGCGGCATAGAGCCCGACCATGACCATGGCGATGATGTGGTCCAGCCCGCTGATGGGATGCCAGAAACCTTGGGCGAAGCCGCTGGTGTCGCCGACGCCGACATGTGCCTCGGCAGCCCCGGCCGTCAGTGCCAGGAACGTCGCTCCTGCGAGGAGCCTGAAAGCAGGTTTGGTCATGTGGTTTTCCTTCCTTTCGAACCTATTGCAAACGGTTGCGGCATCAACTCCCCACTTGGGCGCGGCGCCGGCTAGTGCCCGAAGGCGGAGGCGTCCGTTTTGCGCGCCGATCCAAGTCTCTGTTGGTGCTAATTGGCATCCATTTGGAGCTGAGCATGAAATCCTGATGACGATGGTCTCCAGACCGCTCTGGAGACCCGCGTGAGGCGACCGCTCTTAATTCAGATGGTCCGCGTTGGGAGGAGCTCGAAGCTGCTCGGGCGCGGCTCGCCGCTACTAATGCTCACGTTTCATATGAACTGAGTGGACCGGTGTATGTTCATGACTGGCACCCAGTTGGTGAAGTTGGTTGTGCAGACGGTGATGTGCAAGCTCAAGAGAAGCCCTCATCCGTGAATGCCGGTGTTCGTCGGTTTTCGGAGCGAGGGTGTCTAAGTAAGCGATTGATCCCTCGATCTGGGCAAGAATTGCCACAGCGTCGCCAGTCGCGAAGATTGGTTTCTCGCCGACCTTGATAAAGACGGAGCTCGTATGGGCCGCAATATCCGAATCTCGCCCTGCGACGCTACCTCGAACTCGGATTGCGAGCCAGCACGATCCCGAAATCCGCACCGAAGTGTGCCCTTGACACGCCAACGTATCATACTGAAATTGATCAACGACCGTTCCGTTGCAAATCACTTCAACACGTTTCGGCGGAACGCTGACCGACTCAATTTGCCAGGTGACCGCTACCATACCGCCTCCAGGGGGGAGTTGGATCTTGCTGCCAGGACGTCGCCCTTCGACCGTCATGTTTACGAGCGGGCCGACTGTAATGAACGTGTCACCACCGCGAACTGCGCCCATCCAGCTTTGATATGTGAATTCTCGGGAGCCCAGATAAGCATATGTCCGTATCCCGCCTAGCAATGAGGCTGCGTCCATCTTGTCGGAGCCAGCCACCAACGGCACTTGGTAGCCGATATTCAGATACCGATACCAGTCAGCAAGAGCGGATGGGCCGATCTGCCACTTTCGTGGGTTGAATGTCATGACTTCGATGGCATCCACGAGGCCAAGAACAATGTCCGCCGCACGCTCGGCCTGTGGGCTTGGTGCATGGGGCATTACAACGAGTCCCCCCTGCCGTCGGCAACGTTCTGCCCATTCTGCAGTCGTGGTTTCCAAGGGGTCACCGATTGCCGCTTCGTCCGCACCGCCGGCGCACAGCGGATCGATTATTTTGCCATGATATCCAAGAAGAGATATGTGCCCTAAGACCTGCTGTCGATTCTCGGTACCAACTCGCACCAAGAACTCGCCGTCACCACCGAAGTCTTTAGCTCCCAACGTCGTCCGGCCATCGAAATCGCTGGCATTGTGGATCAATTCGCCCCACTGCGACGCGAGCAAATTGACAACGTTCACGCCTTCGGCTTGCCCTTCAAGCAACGCTGTCTGCGGGCTCAGGAAATGAACATGGGTATCGGAAGTAACCCACCCTTGTTCCCGCCAACGCAACACGTTGTCGAGTTCGAAGATAAGGCTATCCGTTTGCTCATCGATTTCGACAATGCGACGAATTGGCTGAACTTCAAATCCCTTCGTTATCTCCACGAAGACCGAACCGAGCGGTAAGTCGACTGTGCATCCGCCATTCACATAAGCATACTGGTTAAGATCATTCGCGAATTCGGCGGAGATATCTTGAAACACATCGACGTTGACCTTCCGGTGATGTCCTCTTGGCGGAAGGTACTCGCCATGCGGACCGTGAATGTGTAGCCGTGCGGCGACTTGCAGGCCTGTACTCGCTTCAATTATCGAGAACTGTACGGGCTTGGTGGCTGGCTCTATGGCTTGAGCCTCAAGCGGATAGCGGCCTGAGGCAAGCGGAGATTCGAGTGAACGAAGCTCGCGAACCAACAAGCTGCGATCATGGGAGCGCATATATAACCGAGCGTCCGGGTGAGCGGAGTATTCTACAATGATCTCTGACTCGGACCTCGTCGGTTGCACGTCATGAATATCGCTCTGCCATTCCGACCGCGAGTACTCAAGGACGGCGCGCGCTGATATCACGGTCCCCAAATCCATGCCGATTTGATCGCCACGATCGTCGGTATCCAGTTCTCCCAGGGCGTTGAGGTTGACTCCGGCAGGAAGACGCATTCTCAGCTTTCTCCGGCCTTGAAGTCGCAACGGATGTTCCGAAAGCCGCGTTGTTGATACCGCATAGATAAGCGAGGCCTCATTTTCCGCCCGCAACCTGATGCCTACGACTTCGCTATGAGGACGCGGATTTGGCAAAGCGTAAAGCCAGAGGTTTTCACCTCCACTGAGGCGCCCTGATTCGTTGCGACACGCGGTGATTCCATTTTCAAACCGTGGTGCCCTTCCAAGGAGGAAGTCCTCGCAATGAGTCGCATGGACGTGCGGCCCCAAGGCCGGCATCGCCGCAAAGGGGCTCGCGCCCCAACAGACGTGCCTCTGTTGAATCCCGAGCCTTCGAATGATCGGTACATCAGCCGCGCTCCCGTTGGCATACTCGATCGTGTACGTCGAGACCAACCCACCAACCTCGTTGCTCTCGATCGGTTTCCTGTATGGGCTGTCGTCCGGCACGATGCCAAAACCTGGTGGCGTAGAAGCGGGGCGATCTCTGACGGCCTGAACAAACACTATATAGGTGGCTATGTCTGCTGGCAGGACCAGCCTTATAGGGGTGTCCCCCGGGTGAAGCACGATTGTATCAGGTCCGACTGCTTCGCTAAACAAGAATGGAATGCCTCGAAGCGTTTGGGGCCCTACGAGACTGTCGCTCCAATCGTTGTCACCTGCGCTCTTAGCGAACCCTGAATCCAAGTCCCGGCGCGTCGCATTGAGATGATCCGTCAGGTCTATAGTGGTGAAGTGCGGGGATGGAGGCGTCTTCATCAGGGTCCTCTACTGGTCAAGGGGCGGCCGGTTCTCCAATAGATTCATCGCGGCGTAATCTCCGGCCCGGGATCGGTGGTGCGATCACGTGCCCCTGGGCAACGGGAATTGCCATCGGCCGTTTGCTCCCTGGTAATACTTGCTCAAAGGTTAGTAGGTCTCAAGCTCGTGCACAGATACCATTACTTTCCCAATCAACAATCGCAAAAAAGTAAACTCGCGATTTACTTCATCTCATGTTTGTTCTTATGAGTGGCGGTTCAACTCACGTCTTTCATTCGCGCCTGGAAATAGAAATCCACTCCGTGTTCGACGCCGCACCCGTCCAGTCATTTCTCCATTCATCGAGGAAGGATTCTCGATCATGATGCCTCCTCGCCACGATCGAGCGCCTTGCTCGGCACGGGCGTCCACGGCATCGTTATTGCCCGGGGCGGCAGCCAAGCCGGCCGACGCCGAAAAGCATGGGCTGATTGGCGGCATTGAAGACGCCGTTCCAGGTCGACACGGCGTGCCGATCGCGTCGCCGTGATAACTGTGTTCCACCACCACGCTTCGGTCGCGCGGTCCGCCCCTGTTATGGAAATGGCCGAGCGCCACTTTGAGCCACCTCAACCGAGGTCGAGCCGCTGTCGGAATAGAAGACGTGCATCAATCCCGTTGGCGCTAGCCCGACCAATTCTTCGGGCAGCGTTTCCGCCGGCACATGGATTCGGCAAAGATGATCTGGCCGTAGGCTTCGGTCGCCGCGCGGATCGCCTCCATGGTCGCCGGATGGCGATGACCGTGCGTGATTGACCCACCAGGGCGAGATGGCTGGCGGGGCGACCGCCTCGACCGATCCCGGCTTTCGGAAGGATCCATGCGGAGGTAGACTTCCGTTGTTCGGGCGTCGGCATGACCGAGCCACAGAGCGACCTTGCGACGTCGTGGGGTGGCCTGCAACACAACGACCGACCAGCTATGGCGCTTATGTCGAGCACGACATTGGCGCCACAATCTACCCGGCCGGAGCTGGTGTGGCGAGAAGCTACGCTTGCGCAGCAATGCGCAGGTCTCGGCCGCTTTGTGGATGGGCTTGTCGAGCACACTCTCGGAGCCGCGCGTCATCGGCTCACCTTGGACGCTGACGAACTGTTCCGGCACGCGGACCTCGCCCCGACGCTCAGCCACCCACGAAGATCACACTTGTGGTGTCCTTCCAAAGCGGCTGGCAGCTTTCCTTGCGGCCTTTGCCTCGGATGGTCACGCTCTCGCGATGCTGAAGTGAGAGGTTTTCCGTCAGGACGCCGACCAGTTCGGGGATCCGCAGACAAAGCAGAGGTGCATCATCGCCGGTTTGCGCACGCCAGCCCGTGTCGCGAGATAGGGAACGTTGAGGATCGCGCTGACCTCCTCCATCGTCAAATGCTCGATCAGCTTGTGGTCGAGGCGCTTAACCGGGATCGCATGGGCCCGGCGGATCTGCTCCATGGCGCGGGCACCTTGTGCTCAAATGAACGAATTGATGGCGGCAAGCCGACGTCGCGTGTGGACGCACTGTTGCCGCGATCCTGTTCGGTGGCCGGGGAGGGCAACCATCATCGGCGCGTCAAGGTCTTCGCTCGTGAGCAAAGACGAACGATGCCGTACTGCCTGGCTGCGACGTCGAACAAGAGATTGAAGCAATACGCATACCCTGATCCGCTGAAGTCGATCGGCGCGCCGCTTAAGCTATGGGCGATGCAGAGGCGCGCTGGACGGGAGCTCTAGTCCCTCGTTCTTGTGCCGCCACTTCCCGGATCCGGTTACGGAGCCTCTCGGCGGCAGGGGAAAGCCTGCGTTTATCATTCCTAGGGTGAGACAGTAGCCGCCAGGTGCCGGCAGCTTGAGATCTGTCAGTCTGACCAATTTCCCTTCATCGATCGGTGCCTTGACCAGACGATGCCAGCCAACGGCAATATCCAGTCCGCCTGAGCGGCCTGGAGCGCCAACGAAGATCTTGCCGAAGCGCCGATCACGTGTCGACCGGTGCGGCACCTCCGCGCGCCGTAAGACCTCGTCCCAGCCAGCCCCGCCCGATCCACCCAGTCAACATATAGCAAAGGGAGGTCGGCCAAGTAGTCCGCCGTTGCGACGCGATGCTTACTTGCAAACCCGGGCCCCATACTGGGTAGATTGTTTCATCCAAGAGGAGTTCAGCATGTTCATTCCACCACATCCTAACCCGTAGCGGATCCGTACTTCGACCTCCGCACGGCGGCAGTATCGAGGATTGTCCGAAATCAGGTCGTCAACGGCAATGTCCTGATATCGCGTCCAGAAGCATTCGTAGTATCAACCACATCGATGCGAGGGCATCAGAGCACGCGAGAGTGACGTTCTTCGACCGGCCGCGCTTCACATTTCGGACGATATCCGCTGCTCGCGAGAAACTGCTGGCCAACACGCCACAAAGGTCATCGCCCGCGCTTGTCAGAAGCCACGCCAGCCCCAACCGGGTAAACAGCGGGACGCCGGTCCTCGATTGCATTCGATCTGCCGGCTGACCGCGCCAGGAGTCACGTTGAGCTCTCCGGCTGCTCAAAAAACGGCTTGAGCTATGACTGGCAGTAAGAAGAAAACTGCGGTGAAAACACCCCAGCGGGAGGTATTGGACAAACGATCCAAAGATCGTTGTGGGCGGCTTTTGCGCAGTTGCCTGGAACGGTCTGGACAAGCCACACCGCGATTTGACGTGAATTGCGCGACCGGTTTTGATGTGAGGTCACTCCATGACTGACAGGCTTGCAGGTAAGCTGGCTGTGAGCTTTCTATAGGTCCATCCGATCCGGGCCGAAAAGACTGAAATTGTCGAAGCTTCAGTGCTTCTCGGAGGATCGAATGAACGTGCACAAGAATCCCCGCTCTTGCGGCATAGTCGAGAGCGGATCGTCAAGGCAGATCGATTGCGAGCAAACGCCGCAGGTCATTGCGGAAGCCGCAGGCGTTTGCCCCGCGGATAGTCCACAAATGGGTAGATCGATACCGCCCGCGACCATGTCGTACGCCTCCGGCGAGGGCCGCCTTGCGCGAGCATGGCACGGAAGCGAGGCTGCGCTCTTAAGGTCGTCCTTACGAGCGAAGT
>NZ_JAMYPQ010000061.1:0-6056 GCF_040320455.1 Mesorhizobium sp. M0698
CGCACAGTTCGTCACCTTGAATTTCATCTTTCCTATACGATGGCGGCGGGAAGAATTGTGCTTGAAGGCATCGCTGCGGCAACCGCTATCGAGACTGCAGCTCGCCTACACCAAGATCGCTTGTTGATGCCGGCTCAATACTCCCCAGAAGTGCCGTTTGAATCTTCCCCAGTATAGCGCTGCCGCCGGTCTTCCGGAGCGCGCTCCGGGAGACCGGCGGCGCGTAATCGTTGATGCTTCTCCTGATGGTCGGGAGAGGGATTTCGGTGATCAAGATCGGGGAGATGATGATGATACTGGATTTGCATCGGCAGGGCCTGTCGGTGTCGGCGATCGCCAGGGAGAGCGGGATCGACCGCAAGACGGTGCGCAAATACATTGAGCGCGGGCTCGAGGCTCCGGCCTACGGACCGCGCAAGCCGCGTCAGGCGGTGATCGATCCCTTCACGGCCTATCTTCGCGAACGCGTCACGCGATATCCCGGACTCACCGGCAGCCGGCTTTTCCGGGAACTGAAGGACCTCGGCTATGGCGGCGGCTACACGGCCGTCACCGACTTCCTGCGCGACGTCCGTCCTGCCGCAGCGGAACGTGGATACGAGGTTCGCTTCGAGACCCCGCCCGGCGAGCAGGCGCAGGTCGACTTCGCCCAGTTCAATGTCGTCTTTACCGATGAGCCGACCACGCCGAGAATCGTCTGGCTATTCTCCATGGTGCTTGGCTTCAGTCGCCTTATCTGGGCACGCTTCGTCGTCCACCAGGATCTGCCGACTGTCTTGCGCTGCCATGCTGGGGCTTTCGAGGCGCTGGGCGGCGCTCCTCGCGAAGTGCTTTACGACCGTATGAAGACGGCTGTGATCGGCGAAGACGACACCGGCGGCATCGTCTACAACCGTGCCCTCGTCGATCTTGCCCGCCACTATGGTTTCCATCCCAAGGCGTGTCGGCCTTACCGCGCCAAAACGAAAGGCAAGGTGGAGCGACCATTCCGTTACATTCGCGAGGACTTCTTCCTGGCCCGGTCCTTTCGCAATCTCGAAGACCTGAACGTGCAGTTGCGTCACTGGCTGGACACGGTCGCAAATCCGAGAGTTCACGCCACCACAAGGCGTGTCGTCAACGAAGCTTTCGCCGAGGAGCGGGCAGCGCTGCGGCCGCTGCCTTTGGCTCCGTTCCGATCGGTCCTGAAGCTCGAGCGACGCATCAGCCGGGAGGGCATGGTCAGCGTCGGTGGCAATTTCTACAGCGTGCCCGACACCACCAGGCGCCGTGTCGTCGAGGTACACACGCTGGCCGAAGAGGTTCGCATCTTCGAGGACGGCGCGCTGATTGCCGCCCATCCCATTCTCGAAGGCCGGCATCAGCGTCATGTCGAGCCGGGTCATCGCAACATCCACATCCACAAGCGCCGACAAAGACTGAGGAACGACGAGGTCATCCTTCATGGCTCAGGCGACAGGGTCGCTCAGCGCCCGTTGGCCTTCTACGATGCCGTCGCCCGGGTGATCGCGAAGGAGCAGCGTCCATGACGAACGCGCTCGATACCACGCCATCCACGATCGACCGAATCCGCCACGACCTCGTCGGCCTGAAGATGCCGCGTGCGCTCGAAGCGCTCGATCATGTCGTACGCCGGCTCGAGCAGGGCGAGATCGCCGCCCTCGAAGCCATCGACATCCTCCTCTCGGAAGAGTTGACCCTGCGCGAGAACAGCCGGATCAAGACGGCACTGCGCATGGGACGCCTGGCCACGATCAAGACGCTCGCCGGCTTCGACTTCTCTTTCCAGCCCTCGCTCGACCGCGATCGAATCTTCACGCTCGCCCAACTCGGCTTCGTCGCCCGCTGCGAGGTCGTCCACTTCCTCGGCCCGCCCGGCACGGGCAAGAGCCATCTGGCCATTGCGCTTGCCGTCGAGGCTGTGAAGGCTGGAAAGAGCGTCTATTTCTGCACGCTCGCCGAACTCATCGCCGCGCTGGCAAGGGCCGAACGCGAAGGCCGCCTGCAGGAACGCATCCGCTTCTTTTGCCGGCCTGCTCTGCTCGTTGTCGACGAGATCGGCTACCTGCCCGTCATCCACGGTGGCGGCAATCTGTTCTTCCAGCTCGTCAACGCCCGCTATGAGAAGGGCGCAATGATTCTAACCTCAAACCGCGGCTTTGCCGAATGGGGCGAGGTCTTCGGCGACCCTGTCGTCGCAACCGCACTTCTCGATCGCCTGCTTCATCATGCGGTCGTCGTCCAGATCGAAGGATCGAGCTATCGGCTCCGACAACACGCCGAGCTCATGCCCGAACACCTGCGATCAAAAGCCTCCATCACGCCGCCGACGCTCAACGCACCATCACGACCGCGCGGCCGGCCGCCGAAAAATGGACACCCCTCCGCGACAGCCTGAGCGGCGAAACTGGGGAATTTTACTTCGGCACTTTGGGGAAAATTCGAGCGGCATTGACAATCGCTAAATGATCCGTGCACCAACGCCCCATCAACATAGCTTCTTCGCGAGGGAAAGCGTTTTCTTGCGAAGCACTGGAACATGCAGCCATTCGGCGGGAAATCGGTTCACTGGAGCTATTTCTGATCCGCTCACCTGGCTATGCGACGCGCTGGATGTAGCCTCCCGCCCATCGATCAACTAGTATCAGTCGATTCGCGGGAGCTGCCGAGGTGCGCGCTTTGTAAGCAATTGCGCCCCATCTTCAGTGATCAAGACTGTCTCCTCGTGAAGGACGATCTTGCCGGCCTCATACTCAAGGCCTGGCTCAATGCAGAGCACCATGCCAGGCACGAGCACGGTCTGGTCGCCTAGCCGGATCGACGGCGGTTCGGTTACGCGGAGCCCGAGCCCATGTCCCATCCGTCCGTTGCTGTTAAGGTTCTTATCGCCTGAAGAAAGAACATTTGCCATTTGCTCGAACACCGACGCCGCCGTGACGCCTGGCCTCGCGGCCTCGAGGCCGATCTCATTAGCCTGCCAAACACGCTCGTGTGCTTGCAGCAGCGCATCGCTCACGTTCCCAACCCGGTAATTCCGGTCGTAGTCGCAGTAATAGCCATCATATGTCGTGCCAGTGTCGATAAACAGTAGATCGCCATCGACGATCGGACGGTCACGAGGACCGCCTGTAATCTCGAACGGTCCTCCCACGTCGGACCTGCAAATAACTGCAGGTATTGCACCAGCGCCTCCGGAATTCAGACGTGCGCGAAACTCCCGTTGAATGGTTCGCTCCGTATCGCCGACCTCAACAAAGTCTGGCACGGCCTCGAAGACAGTCCCCGTGATGTCTATGGCTCTCTTGATCCGTGCGACCTCTGCCTGACTCTTAATCATGCGCAGCTGCCAGATCACATTTGCCCCGTCGACGATCTCGATGCCCTTCAGCTTGGTGATGACATCCAACAGCTGAGCTACGGGCATTCCCAGCCTTAGTTCCATTCCCAGCTCGGCCCCGACGCGTCCGTGACGTCGTGGGAGTTCGGAGATCGCATTCACGAGAAGGGAGGTACCTTCGTCTTCGGGGCGGGGCGACGGCCACGACCGTAATTCTTTCACCCAGGTCGTTTCCATAATAGAGTGGCCGATCTCAGGAATGATCGCCGTCGGGTCTCCTTCAGCGGGCACGAGCACGAACCATGGACGTGTGTAGCTCTCCCAAAAGGTGGAATCGATACCGACGATGTATCGGATGTTATCCATGGACGACAGCAGCAGCCCGTCGAGTTTATATTCGCCCATCAGTTTCTGAGCGCGGGAGACTCGGGCCTGGAATTCCGGCGTCGTGAAACCACCATCAATTTCTAATTGCATGTTGTTTACCCTTTGTCCCTCTTTGAAATAGTCGGGTACATAGTTCGATCGTCCGACAATAAAGACTATTCACGTCATCCCGGTCGAAACTCCGTCACTTGGCTAAGCCCCCGCCGGGCCAGTTCGTCACCTTGAATTTCATCTTTCCTATACGATGGCGGCGGGAAGAATTGTGCTTGAAGGGCATCGCTGCGGCAACGGCTATTAAGATTGCAGCTCGCCTACACCACGATCGCTAAATGATCCGTGCACTCCCGTCGCGCCCACCGGCATCGGCAAGTGCCACCGCGATCGTCTCTTGGTGAACATCCAAACCAACATACGTGATGCTATCGTCCATGGTCCGTCTTCTATGTGTGAGGCTCTGTGCGAGGATAACTTACGCAACCCTCGATACCTGCATGTTACGAAACAGGTCACCCGATCCCTAGGCGAACGATTAGTCCCTGACTTTCGCCATAGCAACCCTCTAGGCCCTACCGCTCACGGAAAATACCTCCGAAGGAAATATCGTCCGAATCCGCGAGGATAGTTTGGTAGGTAACCAAAGATCTCGTATCCGAGAGACTGGTAGAATCCCGGCGCTTGAAACTCGAAAGTATCTAGCCACACTCCGACACATCCCCGTCGAAGAGCCCAATTCTCTGCAGATTCTATTAGCTGTGTGCCGATTTTCCGATTGCGGAATTGTTCCGGGACAAATATTAAGTCGATGTACAGCCAGTCATAGTAGCACCTTGCCCAAAGGCCTCCTGCCGTTCGGCCGTTTCCGGAGTCTTTGATGAGAACTGCAACAGACTCTGGATTGTAAGGGCCGGTCATTCTTGAGTTATAAACTTCTAAAGCGTCGAAGATGACATTCCGATCCGAATCGTCCGGCTGTTCTCGTATCTCGATGAATGTAGCCACTGTGATTTGTCTCCCGTCGAGGACAGTGTGTTGCGGCTTGGCCTGCAGCCATGGGCGCGCGGCCTCGATGTGCTGGGCCTATCGAAGGTAGTTGTTGCGCTTGGAACACGAACAAACAGCTGGATTAACGAGACGCTTCTGCCCTTCGTATCTTTCACCGCCTGGTGGGTGCACCCGATGAGCTATCAGCGATTGGCCCGACTCGGGATTTTCAGGGCGTTGCCGCCAGGAGAGCCCTCGCGAACCGCGAACGTCATCGTTCCATCATCCTTGATCCCACCATCGTAGAACATAAGGTCGCGGACAGAATTGTCCCGGTTGAACGTCAGCACTCGAGGTTTGATCTCTACGATCTGGTGCTCCTCTATATATGCCGAGGAGCAAACGATTATCTCATCTCCAACTTGGCAGGTGCGAGCAGCGGCTCCGTTCAGCACACAGCAACGAGAACCCCTCTCACCGTAAATGACATACGTGCTGATTCGCGCGCCGGAAGCCTTATTCCAGATTTCAACGAATTCCAGCGGAAGAATACCCGCCTCGTCGCAATGATCTGGGTCCAGAGTTATTGAACCGTGGTAGTTCAGATCCGCGTCGGTTACAGTGATGCCATGAAGTTTGGCGGCAACGACTTTTCTCATCTACAGGTTTCCTATTTCTATGGATCACTGCGCCAACGAGGGACTGCAGTGTCTCAGTCCCAGAGACGGGGATTGATCGATGTGCTGCGATAGGTCGAAGAATGGCTTTTAAGAAGGGATCGCGGTCACGACGGAGATCGCGGTCAGGCGCAGGTTGCCCAGTTATTGCCGGTCCGCAGATGCCCTCTTTCCCGTAGAAATCCGTCGCTGACCTAACATGTTCCTTTCATTCGATTGATTGCGATACCAGCCACAACATGAATGCCCTAGTCGGCAGCTTCCGCAGCATCGAGACCAACGTCGCAAACCTCGTGCCAATTTGGCCAATCGAGCCAGAAACGGCATTTTGTGATCGCATTCAGCTATTTAGCCTGAGGCCCAACAAGAGATTGGTTCAACAGCCTGTGTCGCGGACCCGACAAAGCGACATGAGAAGCTATGCGGGAAAGCGGCGAGGTGCCACCATCGTCGTAGACGATCGTGTCCAAAGTCGAAGATCTCAGCCGCTCAATAACTGTATTGGATCAAGCTCGCACTGTGCTCGTCGTTGTAGAAATGAGTCAGATAGCTGGCTGGTACCGGCCTTGGTGCACGGATCTTGGTCCAGGTGCGGATTCCGACGTGAAGCCGGCCGCCATTCCGATCAAACACCGGCCACCATTCCGGTATGAAGCCGGCCACCATTCCAACCA
>NZ_JAMYPQ010000062.1:0-5188 GCF_040320455.1 Mesorhizobium sp. M0698
ATCATCGGCCATAGGGCCGATGCTGCCATCGTCATTCCGCCACGCGTCAACGCAGTCGAACCGAACGGCGATCAACCGCCCGACCAAAGGAATAATACCAAAGGTCCTGGTTGCTGACTCTTTCGTGATTTTGAGGCGTTTGGAGGCCGTGATTCCAATTTGCCGAAAGGAGATTCGGCGATGGGATCAGCATTGAAGTTCGGGGTGACTATTTGGCTGGCGAGCTTCGGCGGTTCGCGCGAATGACGAAGGATGTGCGCCACAGCAGCCGGCTGTTGTCGATCGCGGCGGTTTCGGACGGGATGAGCCGGGCCGATGCGGCGCGGATCCGCGGGATGGATCGTCAGACGCTGCGCGACTGGGTGCACCGGTTCAATGCGGCAGGTCCCGAAGGTCTTGTCGATCAATGGTCGCCTGGTCCGCCGTCGCGTCTGTTGCCCGACCAGCAAGCCGACCTGCCGCAATCGTCGAAAAGGGTCCGGACCGTACTGTTGACGGCGTCGTGCCGTCGCGGGCGCCGGAGTTGAACCCGTCGAGAACGTCTGGCAATACCTGCGCCAGAACTGGCTCTCCACCCGTGTCTTCGACAGCTATGAGGCTATCATCAACGCCGCATGCGAGGCTTGGCACAAACTCCTCGCCGTCCCGGATGCCATCACTTCAATCGGAATGCGGGAGTGGGCCTATATCGGTCAAATCCCATGACTCCTGGCATAAGCATATTGCGGCAATCATCCGAGACGGCCGGATGAAATGGCAAGCCTCCACCGGCTACGGCAGGCGCGCGCTGGTCGAGACCGCCATCGGGATCCGGCGCGTTGTGTAGTTGTGTAGTCCCTAACCGGGTCGGAATATATGGCAGTCCGGGCAAATCCGACGGAAAAGCGCGTATATCTGTGCTTCGTGCTTCACGACCGCGCTCTGCAGCGCCGCCATGATCTTCTTGCCCTGTTCAAGAGAGAAGCCGATCTCACCGTCAAACAAGCGGCCCCAGCTCCTGGCAATCCGGACTTCCTCACGACAAACGTCGCCGAACTCGTTCTTCCCCTCGATCGTGATCGTCCACTCCAGCGCCACCATCGCCTCCTTGAACAAAAACGATGGTTGGACCGATCGGACCTAACAAGCCGTGTTCGACCACAGAGAAATTGCCGGTCTCGTCGTCGAGCACGGTGAGCGGATGCAGCCGTCCGGTCCGCAAGGCGCATAGCCCTTGAAATCCATCTGCCACAGAACGTTGGGCGCACCGTGTTCGAAGCGGATGAAGGGCTGCGTGGCGCCGCCGTCTGGGCGGCCGAGCTCCAGGCCCTTGCGGCGCAATATTGCCGGTGATGGTCGAGGGCGCGACCTGGCCCTTGTCCTTCCGCGCGCGTCCGCCCAGGCCGGATGCGTGCGCCGCACCGAACCGCGGCCGCCTCGATCGCTTGCTGCATCGCATCGGGCTCATCGCGGCTGTCGCGAGCGTTCGGTAAGGCCCGCAACCCCTCCGCCCGGAAGCGACCGATGAGCTTGTAGCCACAGGTTCGGCCGATGGCGAAACGCTGGCACCGCGCGCTCACATTGGCGCCTCTCCACCAGCGCAAGCCGCACAAACTCCTCCTTCTGCATCATCGCGCTCCTGCCCTTGAATGGCATCCCGAACCCCCGACGCAAAACTCGCCAAACTGTTCGCGATGTCTTTCAGGGCATTCTTACTGCCTTATTAACAGCGTTGAAACGTCTCCTCGAGCCACAGTCAGGATTTGCGACAAGCATGGGGCATGAACAATTATCCCATGGCTATGGTGACGGCTGGATTAAGTGACTTGAGCCGAACGCGACAGCACCAGACGTGACGATTAACACCTGCTGCCCGCGTGCGAAAAATCAGACGACATCCTCTATTAGTGTCTTAAGCCAAGAACCGCGTATTTCTCCGGTTTCTGGATTGCCGATCGGTGCTGAGCCAATCTTCACTATCTGCCGGCGAGCCGAAACCAATCGGTTCGGGCTTGTTGGTGTTGCCGCTGAGTGTTGCTGCACTGGAAGTGAAGACACGTCTCGCCAATTTCACCCGTCCTGAGCGTCACGGCCTTGGAGGGTATAAGGGCGCACGAGGCGCCCTTAACTTCAGCGACCTGACTTCGCCTTCCCATCAGAAGCGGTAGGTGACACCTGCGCCTATGAACCAAGGATCGAGAGCTGCCTCCCCCGTCAGCTTCGCACCGTCCACCGTGACGTCGAAGTCTGGCTTCAGGAAAAGCTTCTTTACGTCGAAGTTGACGCCCCAGTGCTGATCCACCATGTAGTCGAATCCGACCTGCAGCGCGGTGCCGAACGTGTCCTTTACCTTGAGAGCATCGGCGCTGCCGACATCCTGGTTATAGAATATCGTGTAGTTTACGCCGGCGCCGACATAGGGCTTGAAAGCGCCGAAATTTGTAAAATGATATTGCAATGTGAGCGTAGGCGGCAGCAGCCAAACCTTGCCGATCTTGCCCAGCCCGCCGATCGTCCCTTGGCTGCCGATGTTGGCATAGGTGGTGCCGAGTATTAGCTCGGCGGCGATGTTGTCCGTGAAGAAATAGGAGATATCGAGTTCCGGGATCACGGTGTCCGAATAGGAAAGACCGGAGCCTGACACTGCATTGACGTAGCCCGAATCCTCGGTGATGATCCCCAACCCACGCAGGCGGAGTTGCCAAGGACTTGGCTCTTGCGTGACCGGGGTTCCTGCCTGCGGGACACTCGCGGCTTGCGCAAGGTCCGCCGCGACGGCCTGCTGTCCCATCACGATGAGGACAACGGCCGCTGTTACTCCCCGCGGCGCGCGCATTTGGTTTCTCGCCATGAAATTCTCTCCTTGCTCTTCAGAAAATGTGGACTGAATTACGAAAAATCTGCTCGAATTGCGTGAGATTGGCGGAGCGCTCAGCGCAGTTTGAGTGGGACCGCGCAAACATTATTCGCGCCGTGCTCGCAATCGTCTGTACCCACTGATTGGAACGTTGCGCCCGGCCTCGTGCCAACGGGTGCCGAACTCTCCGCCGCCCCGGATGTTCGCCACCACGCACGTGCCGCCGCGTTCGAGCCACAGCTTGCCGAGCGAGGAGTTGTAGTGGGGCAGGAGCGATATGCCGTACCCGCCGTAGGCGGTGAGGTGAAACGGGGCATCCCCGTTCCCGTTCGCCGGACCGACCTGCGTGTAGGGGATCACCTCCCCACCGGTCGAGACTGCCTCGTGGCGCGTGACCACCAGCCCGGATGCGTCGAAATTCTCCGGGTTGCGCTTCAGGATTACTGGAGCGCCGAGAGGCGCCGCGGCATTGAGGTCTAATAGGAGAAGCTTCCGTGATCGGGTCCTGAGCCGGAACGAGGACCTCTCCGTTGGTCTCGTGATGTTCCGCATCGAGCGACCGAAGGTGAACAGTCCCTTCGGCGGGCGCGGTGTCCAGCACTCGGCGCGTCCATTCCTGGCGGTCGGGGGTGAACATGTCGAAACGCGGAACGAGGTACACGAGGTAGGAGATAATGAGCTTCCCGTTATTCCAGAAGAATGACTGCAGGGAGCGCCTGTCGCCTGGTTCAAAGAGGGTGGCAAAACTGCGCTCGCCGGCGATGAAGGAGGAAAGCGAGATACCGATCAGCGCGTCCGCGGCATGGGTCGTCCCTCCCACTGTCCACGGCTTGCGCGGCTTTACCGCCAGCCGGTCGCCGAAGCCGCTCCACGAGGCGTCCTGAGGAAGGTCGATCCGCATCTTCGGCCCGCTCCTGTCGCCGATTCGGCCGATCTTCTCAAAAAAGGTCGCCTGCTCGATGAACCAAAGGCGCTCGCTCTCGGCGGTGCGGTCCAGATGGCAGGACACGCCGAGGGATTCGGGACCGGTCTCGAAGATTAGCGGCCCGGTGAGCGGATCCGCGCCACGTTTCCACAGCCGCACGGTGCGCGCGTAGCCGCAGCGGGTGGCCATGCCATCACCAAGCGCACTGGAAAGCAGAAGCGTGTCAGGATCGAGCCAATTTACCCCGCCCTTGGTCTCCGCGAGGTTGAAACCGTCGGCGACGAAGCTAAAAGACTCCAGATCGAATTCGCGATGCACGACCGCCTCGCTGCCGCCGCGCGAGAGGCGTAGAACGGCTCTTTCCCGTCTCTCTGGCTCGATCGACGCGCCCCCCCCGACCCAGTCCTCTCCGTCGCTAGCGGCGAGGGCGTCCACATCGAGCAGGAGCTCCCACTGGGGATCCGCCTTCACGTAGGCCGCAAGGGTGGTCCGGCGCCACAGTCCGCGCGGGTTTGGGGCATCTTGCCAGAAATTGTAGAGGTACTGGCCGCTGCGCCTGATCAAGGGGATCCGGTCAGGGCGATCGAAAATCGCTGTCAGGGCGTCGCGGTCCCGCTCGCGTTGCGTTCCACCGAAGTGCACCAGGGTCGTGGCCGACTGGCCGGCGGCCCAGTCAAGTGCCCGTTCGCCTTCTACATCTTCGAGCCACAGATAGGGATCATCGTCGGGAGCATTCAGCGTTGGACGGAAATCGAATGTGGTCATGTTCGGATATCCCAAAGAATGATGGCGCCGGGAAAACAGGCGCAAAGTCTTCCGTTGGCCCGGGAAAGCTCCGCTTTCGCGGCTGCGACCGCATGTTCGGCGCGCATGATCATGTGATGATTTCTCCTGTGTCCGTGCCGCAGCGCGTTTTGCGGACAGCCTCGCAGGAGTCGTGCCAGATGAGAAAATCATTTCATAACAATGCGATCACCCTGATGGCGCTGTGTCTCATGTCCGACTTTGTCGAAGACCCCACAACGAGTGCAGCCGTGACCGCCTGATAGAACCTCCTATGCCACTCGGTGGGCACTGCGGAATAAGCAGGGAAGCTCACCGCGGAACTGGCCGAGCTTCGGATCGACATCGGCGACGGGGCGATCGACGACCACTACGTCGCCGGTGCCGGGCGCGGCACAGCCTGAGGACTCCGCGGCGGCGATCATCGAATAACTGCGTTTACGACGGGTCCATCCTGGCCCACCGGTGGGCGCGCAAAAGACTGCTTTGCGGCCTCATCCCTCCGCCTGGATTGAGTCGCAGGGACCGAATGGCGCACGTGCTTTTGGAACCGGCAGAATGGTCATAACGCAATTCTCTTCCGGCTATCTTTACAAGATTCGACAATCCAGTTGGTGAGGGTCCCAGATCGCGCAATCATTAAT
>NZ_JAMYPQ010000063.1:0-4894 GCF_040320455.1 Mesorhizobium sp. M0698
TCGGAGGACAGCCAGCCGGCCAGATGTTCGAACATCGCCGCCACATCTCAGGTGGCCACCGCTTCCGCGATTACTTCATGTTCGTTCTCTGACCCGAGGCGGATGCTTGATCACTAGGAGCGTATCGTCCGGTTTGCTGCCAAAAGCTATCACCGCCGCGGCAACCATGTCGGGCTCCAAGCCCCAGATGCTTCGAGAGGGACCTCCACTTCGACAGAAATCCGAGTCTACAGCATTTCCCTGGCATCTGAGTTAATATCGCGGCTGAGGGAACCGAATTCTTAGGAGAGCTGGTGTGGACGTTGCCGCTTGGTTGCGAGGCCTCGGCCTCCAGCAATACGAGCAGGCATTTCGCGACAACGCGATTGACGCGGAAGTCCTGCCTGAGCTGACCGATGCCGACCTTGAGAAACTCGGTATGCTCCTCGGTCATCGCAAGCGATTCCGCAAGGCGATAGTGGGGCTGGGGCCGTCGTCAAGCCATCGCGACGCGAGCACCGATGACATCGCGGCTCAGAGCCGCACCCCGGGTCTAAGCGCGGAGCGTCGACAGCTGACCGTAATGTTCGTGGATCTCGTCGGCTCGACGGCGCTGGCGACGCGTCTGGATCCCGAGGACCTGCGTGAGACCATCGGAGCGTATCACCGCTGTGTCGCCGATACGGTCGCCAACTTCGGCGGCTTTGTCGCCAAGTATATGGGCGACGGAGTTTTGGTGTATTTCGGCTACCCGCAGGCGCACGAGAACGCCGCCGAGCAGGCGGTGCGCGCTGGCCTTGCTCTCATCGATGCCGTTAGGCGACTCCCAGAGCCCAAGCCATTGCGGGTTCGTATCGGCATCGGCACCGGAGAGGTCGTCGTTGGCGATCTGATCACCGCCGGCGAAGGGCAAGAGCGCGGCGTCGTGGGCGAGACGCCGAACCTCGCCGCCCGCCTGCAAGCTCTTGCCGAACCCGACGCGGTCGTGATCGGGTCGCAAACGCGGCAGCTGGTCGGCGATCTTTTCGAATATCGCGATCTTGGCGCCGTCGAGGTGAAAGGCTTTCCGGAGCCGATCCATCCCTATCAAGTGTTTCGTGAGAGCGCTGTCGAAAGCCGGTTCGAGGCGCTGCATGGGACGACGCCCACGCCGCTGGTCGGGCGTGAGGAGGAGGTCGACCTGCTGCAGCGCCACTGGCATCGCGCGAAAAGTGGTGAAGGTCGTGTGGTGCTGCTCTCAGGCGAGCCCGGCATCGGAAAGTCGCGCCTCACCGTCATATTGCAGGAGCGGATCCAGAATGAGCGACACACCCGCTTGCGCTATTTCTGTTCGCCGCACCATCAAGACAGCGCGCTCCACCCGACCATTGCGCAGCTAGAACGTGCCGCCGGGTTGGAGCGCGACGACCCACCTGATAGGAAGCTGGATAAGCTTGCGGCCCTGCTTGGCCCGACCTCGCCGGAGGACGTGGCGCTGCTGGCCGAGCTGCTGTCGTTGCCGACCGAAGGTCGCTTCCCGCCTCTCCAAGTGACGCCCCAGCGTAAGAAAGAGAAGACCTTCGATGCGTTGCTCCGGCAGCTCGAAGACCTGGCGCGACAAGGTCCGGTGCTGATGCTCTTCGAGGATGTGCACTGGATCGACCCCAGCTCGCGCGAGCTGCTCGACCTTGTAGTCGAGCGCGTGCCGCGCCTGCCAGTGCTGCTTCTCCTCACGTTCCGCCCCGAGTTTCAACCGCCATGGACCGGGCAGGCGCACGTCACGGTTCTTGTCCTCAACCGGCTCGACCGTCGTGAAGGCGCCGCGCTGGTCCAGCGGGTCGTCGGCACCGGGGAGCTGCCGAGCGACGTTGTCGCGGAGATCATCGCGCGCACGGATGGGGTGCCACTGTTCGTCGAGGAGCTGACCAAGGCGGTGTTGGAGGGCGGCAACACCAGGACAGTGCTCTCAAGAGCTGCTGCGACGGCGTTGAACGTACCCGCCACGCTGCATGCCTCGTTGATGGCGCGGCTCGATCGCCTCGGCTCAACCGTTAAGGAGGTCGCCCAGGTCGGCGCGGTTCTCGGTCGGGAGTTCTCCTACAAATTGCTGGCAGCGGTCGCACAGCGAAATGCCGCTGATCTAAATGGCGCACTGGATCAACTCGTCGGCGCCGGTCTGGTGTTCTGCCGCGGGACCCGGCCACTGGCCACTTACCTCTTCAAGCATGCGCTCGTTCAGGACGCAGCGTATGGCACGCTGCTGCGCGCCAAGCGCCAGGAGATACATAAGCGTGTCGCAGACGTGTTGGAGGAAAAGTGGACCGAAATCACTGAACCGCAACCCGAGCTCCTCGCGCACCACCTTCAGGAAGCTGGGGATTGGGCGGGCGCGCTCGATCACTGGCAAAAGGCGGGAGGGGCCGCCGTGGCCAGAGCTGCCACTCGGGAAGCCGTGTCGCACTTTGCCAGTGCCATTGACTGCAGCAGGAGACTTGGCGATGTGTCCGGCGGCGCCGAACGGATGACGCGTCTCCACCTTGGGATGGCCAATGCCTTGATGCAGGCTGAAGGGTATCGTTCTGAGCGCCTTGGGAAGACGCTTGAAGGTGCACGTTTTGCCGCCGCGAACACTGCATTGGTCGAATTGCAATGTGACGTTGCGCTTTCACTCGCTCCATTTTTTTATGCCACTGGGCGCAATCACGATTACCTGGCCCTGGCCGAAGAGCAGCTCGCAAACGATACCAATCTCGTTCCAGCGGCTTATCTGAGTGCACTTTGGGCGGCAAAGGGGATTGCTCACTACAACCGGGGAGAACAACCGCTGGCAGCGGAGGCCCTACGCAAGGCCTTAGCTCTGAGTGAACGTGTTGAAGCAAGTCGTCGTATCTTGTTCGCTGGTGCGGATCAACGGCTCTCTGCCCAAGAGTATCTTAGCGGTTCGCTGATCATATTGGGCTTCTTTGACGATGCCGTCGAACAAAAAGAGCAACTGATTCGAACTGTCGGTCAGCTCGATAAACCGTTTGACCTCGCCTGGTATCTTCTCGCTCAGTGTGAATTTTTTGCTATATTCGGCCAATACGAGGAACTACTTGAGACCGCTACGAAGATCGTCGAAATTTGCGATCGGCATGGCTACGCGGCGCGTCGAAGCAGCGGCATTAGGTGGCGTGGCCATGCCCGCTCGCATTTAGGTGAACTGGATGCCGGCATCGATGACGTCCGGGAGAGTATGGTTCTTTGGCGTGGGCAGGGCGTCGTATTTCATACCCCTGAGAAAACATGCGAACTTTGTGATCTTCTCCTGCGGGCCGGTCGCATCGAAGATGCATCGCAAATGCTTGATGATGTCGATGCCCTCGTTTTCGATACGGACGAGGCCAGCTACCTAGCAGAATGTATTCGCCTTCGTGGCCAGATCGCCGCAGGCAGAGGTGACCTGACGGGCGCCGCGCACCTATTCGAAACAGCAATTGCTACTGCCCGTCGGCAGCAAGCGAGACTCTTCGAGCTTCGCGCCGCAACGCAACTAGCACCAGTTCTGGCACGTCAAGGTCGTGTCCATGAGGCCGCGACGTGCCTACGATCCGTGATCGACGCGTTTGAGACCAGATATCCGGTCGTCGATCTGATCGCAGCGCAAAGGGCGCTGGAGACGCTGGGCCAATGAGTTTCGCCGCCTTGCGTTGGGGCTCCAATGACTGGTTAGCGTCGATTGGATACAATCTGCTTGGCTCATTGCGCACCCAAGGGCACCGTCTGGACCGGAATGTAACGGGAATGGTTGAGATGAGACGTTCACGCTTGTCCCCGCGTAGGTCCGCTACGGCGCGACCACGACTTCCAGCATGGTCACACGCGATGTCCGCTTCCGGGCGGAGGCAAATTTTGCCTCTAGGGCCGACTTTAGGCGCAAAGCTGTCATTCGCCGTTCGAGAGAGAAAAGTTTCTTTCGGTAAACCCATGACATGGACAACTAGCACGGAGTGGCCCCTTTCCTGCCGGAGCGAACACGGCATTGACCCTGCCGCGCTCGCTGCCACCGCAACACTGATGAATTCAAAGGAGCAGTGCGGCCGCTCCTACCCCGATGAACAAACAGAGGGCACCGATCTCGTTCGCCATCCGCCAATAGTCCCCGGAAAAAGCCCGTGGCGCCAATGAGAAGCCGCAGCATTCAGACTCGAACCAGTATCTCCATCCGCGTTTGAGAGATGTTCCGCACCTGCAAAATAATGACCGAATGATCTCAATCTATTATAGTTGAACACGAGTCTCACGAGATGCAACGCTGCACCGCCTCGCGAGTTGATTTTGAAGGATTTTTCTAGAATTCCATAGCGATTTGTATCTCAGTCCGTATCGCACGATACGGACCTAGCCACTAGGTAAGTGGCCCTTCTTACGAGGAACCGAAACGACATTCAGCGTTGTCGTGCTTTCGCCAGTTGCGGCCATTCAGAGAGCTGACCCAAAGCTGCGGTTCCGTAGCGATTTCCGGCTCGGACCGTCGTCACTCATAACTTTGACGCGACATAGTCCGCACGGGACGACAACGATTGATCCAGATGGACTCGCAGAGTGCCCAACAGGGGCGCACGCCAGTTCAGGTTGTTCGGGACTGGATTTGCGGCACCGGGCTTGGATGCCGCAAATGCAGGGCTCCTTTTCGATCCATCCGGGCGAGACCCGCACCACACGGATCCCCTTTGGCGTGACCTCCTTGGAAAAGGCTCTTGCTGCAAGTCGAAAGCGCCGCCTTCGCTGCGGCCCGGTAGTTGATGCCGGGAGCGGAAGCTCGCGCTGGATCGAGGTGACATGGATGACCACGCCCGAGCCTTGCTCCATCATCATCGGCAACAGGGCAGATCAAGCAGGGTTCATCGGCTTCGCGCGAGGATGATTTGGAACGACGGGAAGACCAAAGACGTTC
>NZ_JAMYPQ010000064.1:0-4774 GCF_040320455.1 Mesorhizobium sp. M0698
CACCACCGTGCCATGGCCGCTCGCCCCTCAGAGCAAGCGCCGTTCTCTCTCCAAAACTTTTTGCAGAACCTTCAGCACACTATCTCTGAATGAACCGAATTTGGCGGTCTGACCGGCCGAACAGATAGCTGTCTGCTGACCCAACGACGTGTTCGTTTATTGGCCTAATGCCAAACCCAGACGCTGCCGCGCGCGGGATCATGTCTGTACCGCAATGCGGGCAAGAGCCCCCGAAACCCGCTTGCGGGCGGAATCTTCGCCCATCGACCAATGCGTTACGCATGGCACCTTTCCCGGCAATGCAGATATGTGGCAGAATTTATGGCCGGGAGCGGGAGCGAAGATATATGCGAGGGTAAAACCTTGGCGTGCTTATCGTTGGGCGCGATCACTGAGAATGGCCTTTTCAAACCAATCAGGAACCTGTTGCTGCCACCTACGGCATTGCCGGGACGTCGCGCCAGAACGCGACAATCGCGTCTGAGAACGTCTGGAACTGGTCATCGCTCACCTTGAGGTGCGTGTGGTTCAGCAGTTTCTCTGACCACGGCGGCCGAGTGCCTTTGAGCGGATCGTCTAGATACTCGGAGCAGGTTTTCTTCAGGTCATCCAGCGATTTTCCGGCGCCGTCCTTGTAGACGTTGACCACCAACCGGCACGCATCGAGCGTCTTGAAGTAGTCCGTGCTTCGGACTTTCCAGCCGAAACTTTCCAGGAGGTCTGCAATCTTGGCGAAATCCGCTGACCAGACCTTCGCAGCTGCCGTATCCCCTCGATGCCAGTGTCGTAATTCGCGGACCAGCCAGTCCCGCAGCTGTTTGTCCCACTCGTGGAACATCCCTGCGGTGACACTCAACCGGGTTTGGTCGCGTATGCCGCTCAGGAGCTGGTAGAACTCAACGCCGGCGTCGCGAGCAGCCTCGTAGAAATCCCCGGAATCGTCTCAAACCGGCCTTTGCTTTGCTCCAGCACTGCGGGGCCAGATCCGGCGGCCCCCGCCGCGCTGAAATGCCTCGCTCCTGCGGCCTCACACTCGCCAGGAGGCACAAGTGCATCCCCATGCCTGACTGGCAGTGCGCTTCGCCGCAGGAAGAGTCCCGTTACTTTCCCGGCCTGGCAGGGCAGCTTGTCTCGGCGCCGCTGAATTCCGATCTGCAAAGCGGCCTCATCCCGTCACGCCCTGTGAAAAAAGGGCAGGAGGGCTACGGCTTCCATTTCAGCGTCAGCCGCTGAACGCTTGAGCCGGCTCTACGGCTATTCGGCTGGGGTTTTCCGAAGCTTTTCTAACACAAAGAGCTTGCCCTGGCGCACGGCGTACTCGATTGATTGCGCCTTCGCCAGATGTGCCGCAATCGAGCTGGCCAGCATGCAGCCCGTCCCGCGCATCGATGCGGCAAGACGCGGCGTGTCAAAGCGGACTGGTTCGTGATCGGGGCGCAACAGAATATCGGTTGATTGCGGTCCCGATGCATGGCCGCCCTTGATCAGCAGAGCCCGCGCGCCGGCTGCCAGCAATTCTTGGCCTTGCCACACTACGCCGTCCTCATCCACTGCCCGCTCCGAGCCAACAAGGAGTGCCAGCTCGAAGAGATTGGGGGTGACCAGACGGCAAAATGGCATCAGATCGCATTTCAGGGCGGCGATGGCGCCGGCTTCCAGGAGCGCCCGGCCTGACGTCGACGCCAGCACCGGGTCGAGCACTGCCGGCACCTGCGGATTTTCGCGCAGCACTCCGGCAACCGCAATGACGATCTCCACCGTGGCGAGCATCCCGATCTTGATGGCCGCCACTTTGTTGGCCTGCAACCCCGCACGCATCTGACCGGCCACCAGACCGGGTTGCATAGAGTGGATTTCCATGACCGCATGGTGCGTCTGCACCGTTAGCGCTGTGACGGCCAGGCAGGTGCGCACGCCAATGGAAGAGATCGTGTCGATATCGCGTGCAATTCCAGCCCCACCGCTGGAGTCTGATCCGCCGACCACGAGCACATGCGGTTCTCGCCTCAGCGCCATGGCTTTGTCTTTTCGATCCATTCTCGCGTGCGCGCTTCGGGATCGGCATTCAACGTGATGTCGGTCACCACTGCCGCGCTGTCCGCACCAGCCGCGAAGACACCGTCGAGCCGGTCAGGGGTGAGGCCGCCTATGGCGACCAATGGGATCGGCGCCACCCGATGCTTCCACTCGCTGATCTGCTCGAGCCCTTGCGGCGCCCACTTCATCTGCTTCAGGATGGTGGGATAGATGGGGCCGAGCGCGATATAGTCGGGCTCGGCAGCGATGGCCGTTTCCAGTTCTAGATGATCGTGCGTGGAAAGCCCGAGCTTCAATCCGGCGTACTTGATCGCCAGCAGGTCGGCCGCAGCCAAATCCTCTTGGCCGAGATGGACGAAGTCGCAGCCTTCCTCGATTGCCGTGCGCCAATAGTCGTTGACGATCAGTTGGCAACCATGGACCGCGCAGACGCCGTTCGCGCGGCGGATTTCCGTCCGCAGCGTGGCCTCGTCCCTATCCTTGATGCGCAGCTGCACCAGCTTGACGCCGAGCGGCACCAGCCGTTCGATCCAGGCAGCGCTGTCGACGATCAGGTAGAAGGGATCGAGCTTCATGAAAATACTGCCCTGCCGATGGTCGGTGTCGATGGCATTGCGACGTCGCGCGGTTCGAGCAGCCCGGAGCTGAAAGCTTCACGACCGGCCTCGACCGCCTTGCCGAACGCGCGCGCCATGCCGACCGGATCGGCCGCCCTGGCGACCGCCGTGTTCAGGAGCACGGCGTCAAAGCCGAGTTCCATGACAGTCGCCGCGTGCGACGGCCGTCCGAGCCCCGCATCCACAATCAGCGGAACGCCCGGGAAATGCCCGCGCATCGAGCGCAGCGCAGTGATGTTGATGGGTCCGAGGGCGGAACCGATCGGCGCGCACCACGGCATCAAGACCTTGCAGCCCGCGTCCAGCAGCCGCTCGGCAACGACAAGATCGTCGGTAGTATAGGGGAATACAGCAAAACCGTCCTCGCACAGGATGCGGGCGGCTTCGACCAGACCGAACACATCCGGCTGCAGGGTGTCGTGGTTGCCGATCACTTCGAGCTTGACCCAGCTCGTACCGAAGACTTCGCGCGCCATCTTCGCGGTCGTGACCGCTTCCTTGACGGAGTGGCAGCCAGCAGTGTTGGGCAGGATTCTGACGCCGAGCGAGCGGATCAACGACCAGAATTTTTCGCCGGCCCTGCCGCCTGCCATTTCACGGCGCAAGGAGACGGTCAGCACCGACGTGCCCGACGCCTTGACCGCATCGGAAAGGATAGCCGGCGAAGGATATTGAGCCGTGCCGAGAAGCAGGCGGGAGGGAAGCGTCGTCCCGAGAAGTTCGAACATGTTAGCCTCCCTGCATCGGCGAGAGGATTTCGATCCGGTCGCCGTCGTTCAATTGGAATTCCGCCCGGCTGGCTTTGTGCACGAGGTCGTTGTTGACGGCGGTCGCGAGCCAATCGCCCTCATAGTCAAGCGCGGCAAGCAGCTCGGCCAGCGTGGTGGCGGCAACCTCATGCACTTTGCCGTTGACCATCAGTTTCATGAGCAAGCTCCTTGGTTCCGTCTTGATTGAAAGCCAGGTCGGCAGCCTGGCGCGCCATGGCGGGAGCTAGGAGAAAACCGTGACGATAGAGCCCGTTGATCGCGATGATCTCACCGTTCGTTTCGGCGCGCGGCAAATTGTCGGGAAAGGCTGGACGGACGCCAACACCGGTTTCAACGATCTCGGCCTCGCCAAAGGCCGGATGGAGGGCATAGGCGGTACCCAGAAGCTCCATCATGGAGCGCGCCGTGACCGGTCTGGCGGACCGGCTTTCAATCATCGTCGCACCAATCATGAAACGGTGGTCGGTGCGCGGCACTGCATAGAGTGGAAAGCGCGGATGCAGCAGCCTGACCGGGCGCGACAGCGAGGTATCAGGGGTGCGCAGGATGAGCATTTCGCCGCGAACGCCGCGCAACCTGTCATCGGCGGCTGCCATTCCCGTGCAATCGATCTGACGATCGAAACCAAAAACATGCTGGGCGTCGGCGCCGAAGTGGAATTCGACACCCATGGCCGCGAGCTTGTCATGAAGCGCTGCCATCGCCTGGCGCGGATCGAGATGGCCCTCATCGGGAAAGAGCAGTCCGCGGCGGAAGCGGCCGGCTAAGTCGGGCTCCAGCAAGGCAATTTCATCTTCCTCGACGCGCCGATAGCCCGACGTGCGGCTGGCGAACCGGTCGAGCTCGCCCGCATCGCGCGGCGCGGCCACGACCAGCGTTCCCCGTCGTGTTACCAAGCCGGGCGTTGCGGCGTCCCACCAGTCGGCGGCGTCGCATCCGAGATCCAGCACCGGCTGCTCGGCGCTTTCACGCTCGCACCATGGCGCCAACATGCCACCGGCGAACCACGACGCATTGCCCCCAAGGCCAGGCCTTGTCTCGGCAACGGAAACCGCCGCGCCGCGTGCGGCGAGCTCGAAGGCCGCGGTGAGGCCGGCAACGCCGGCCCCTTTGACCAGCACCTTCATGATGGCTCATGCGCCTGTGGCGAAAGCGGTGCGCCGGTCTCGTCCGCCGGCACGTAGAGATCGCCGCCCTCGCGGTATTTCGCCGCCATCGCCGCCATGCCCTCCTTCTGCGCTTCGGCGCGGATGTCGTGGGAAATTCGCATCGAGCAGAATTTCGGTCCGCACATCGAGCAGAAATGCGCCAGCTTGTGCGCCTCCTTGGGCAAGGTCTGGTCGTGGAAGG
>NZ_JAMYPQ010000065.1:0-4685 GCF_040320455.1 Mesorhizobium sp. M0698
GAAGCCCGACGACCTCAATGAGATAGCCGCAAGTCATTGCGGCACAAACGCCGATCGCCCCTACAGCAAGGTTCAACCCCCCAGTCATAACGACGACCATCATGGCCAAGCCGATCATGATGTTGACGGCTGCGATACGACCGAGGGTGAACAAATTGAAGGCCGAAAAGAAACCCTCTGTTGTGAATTTGAAGCCCAGCGCAAAGACCACAATGAGGGCAATGAGCCCAAACTCATTGGTCAGATAGAATCGCGTCTCGGTGGCATTCCTGCGCGGCTTGCCGACGATGTCGCCACTGGGACCCTTCGCCGGCACATCTGAATAAGACATGGTTTCGCACCTTCAATGGCTAGGCTGCCATCTTATCAGGCCTGGCTCTGGGTCACGACAGACACCGTGCAATTTGGTTGGACGACCGCCGGGTCTGCTTGAACGCAGCCCGGCGGCATTGGCGGAAGTCTCGTTACTTGCAGGTCAGATAAGTCGCCTGGAAGGTTTCAAAGAGCTTCTTGGTCGTGTCGCGCATGGCGTCAACATAAGTGTCGATTTTGTCGGCCGCGACATAGACGGTTCCCGAGTCGATGAACTTGTCAGTGAGGGCATTCTTCTTAAAAGGCGCATCGGTCTTGACCGCGCAACCCGAACGAAGCTTGTCGAGAACGAAAGTGCCGATATAGCCTTGGCCATACGGATTCTGCAGCATTGTGCCATTCACAAAGCCATCCTTGATGGCCTTCAACACAACTTGATCGTGATCAATGGCTACCATCTTGATCCGCTTGTCGCCGATCTTTCGGACTGCGTTCGAGGCTACAACCGCAGGGACCCAAGCGGTCGTGATGATGCCATCGACGTCGTTGGCGTGAGCTGCCAGGTAGGCATTAATCTTTTCCTCGGCTGGCTCGGGCGCATCAATGTCAGCGATGACCTGGACGACCGTTGCGCCTTCTTCCTCCGCCGCTTTTTTGACGGCGTCGATGCGAAGCTGGGTATTCGGATCAACAAGGAAGCCGGTGAAATGAGCAATGCGCTTCTTGGTGCCCGTCAGTGTTTTCAAAAGCTCCTTGGTTCCAATGTATGCTGAATTGCCAGTGTCGGTGCCGAGGCAGAAGGTTGCTGAAGAAGGATCCTTGAAGCACCCTGCGCCGCCGATGACAGGCGCGCCATTGGACACGAGCTCGTCGACGGTACTGACCGATCCGACGGGGTCACCTGGGAAAATCAGAAAGCCGTTGTAACCCTGGGTCAAAAGGCTCTCGAGCAGCTGGTTCTGCTGGCTGAGTTCCCACTTTTGCGGCACCTTATAGTCTGCTGCGGCCAGGCCAAAATCCTTGGCAGCATCCTTACCAGCTTGCTCCCACGCCGCGAAGTAGGGGTGCGGACCTCCGGGAACCAGCGCAATTTTTGAATCTCCAGCGGCGAAGGCGGACCCCACGCCTATTGCGGATAGCAGTCCAATCGCGAGCACGCGACGCAAATAGTTCGACATCAAAACTCCTCCCGTTGAGAGCGCCGCCTTCCCGCTTAAAATTGTCGAGACCGCCAGCGCAAATGCCTTGCATTCACCGCAGAAGTTCTAGTACACTTGTATACAAGGTGCAACTGCTTTTTTGTTGATGGCATTTTTCGGAGGACATTGTGCAAGAAGGCGAGCGGAACGCGATATCGCGTTTCGACCAGAATGGAGCGAAAGCCATGTCTTCCGGATTGGCTGAACTAGACGTGTTTTTGAACCGGCGCAGTTCGGCGAGTGAGCAAATTTACTCCGTCCTGCGCGAGGCAATCGTGCGTGCGAAGCTCTTGCCGGGCGAATCGATTAGTGAAAACGCGGTGTGTCGCCAGTTCAATGTGTCTCGCACACCTGTGAGGGCAGCGATCCAAAGATTGGCCGAAGACGGACTTGTAAGTGTCTTTCCGCAGCTCGGCAGTTTTGTTTCGCAAATTGATATCGTCAGCATCCAAGACAGCCATTTTGTCCGCCGTTCCCTGGAAACTTGCCTTCTTCGCGAAGTTGCGCCGCGTTGGACGCCAGCGATGAGCGCTGAAATGCGTTCACTGGTGGCGGCTCAAGAACGGAGTATCGCTGAGGGCGATATTGACGGATTTCACGACAATGACGAGAATTTTCACCAATTGTTTGCGTCTTTCGCGCAGCGACCGGGAGTTTGGACGACCATCCACGCTGCTAAAGCCAAGCTGACTCGCTTTATTCGTTTCTCCGGCAATGCCGCACGGTTTGCGGTGGTGCTGCAGGAGCATTTGGCAATTCTGGATGCGCTGGATGCCAATGACGGACCCGGTGCGGAAGCCGCATTGGTCGCCCATCTCGATAAAATCTTTGTCCTTTTCGACGCGCATGCGTCGGAGACACGCCATGCCGCCGTCTGACCAAGCAATGGAGAATTCCCGCTTGCAATCGCTAGAAGGAAAAACCGTTGTCGTAACTGGAGGCGCAGGCGCTATCGGCTCCGCAATCGCAGTGGAACTGGCGCGCGCCGGCGCTCAAGTAGCAGTCCTGGATCTGCTCCCCGAGGCCGCAGAGGCGCTGGCGTCGCGGATAGGGCATGGCGCCGTTGCCGTCGGTGTTGATCTGGCAGTTGAGAGTTCAACGCGCGCGGCGGCGGAGAAGGTTCTTCAGCACTTCGGTTCGGTCGACATTTTGGTCAACAATGCTGGCATTCTGTCGAACCACAAAATGGCAGATACCTCGATCGAGGAATGGCGAAGGGTCAACATAGTCAACGTAGAAGCCGCATTCCTTCTCGCCCAGATATTTCTTCCTGGGATGCGCTCGAAACGGTGGGGTCGGGTGATCAATATCTCCTCCTATGCCGCCAAAAGCGGAGGCTTGACCGCAGGGACGGCGTATTCAGTTTCGAAGAGCGCGATGATCGGGCTGACCTTTTCAATTGCCCGCGAGACCGCTGGCCAGGGCGTGACCTCCAATGCAATTGCGCCCGCCTACGTAATGTCGCCGATGGTTTCCGAACAGCTCAACGACGAACAGCGCGCGGCCCAGCTTGCTCAAATCCCGGTCGGGCGATTTTGCGAACCTCAAGAAGTCGCCCACACCGTTTCATTCCTCGCGTCACCTCTAGCCGGGTTCATCACGGGTGAGGTTATCGACATGAACGGTGGTCTCCATTTCGATTGAGCTGCATACAATGGAAAATCGTCGTTCTTACGCCAATTTGGCGCTCGCATCAGCCGGTGTCCAAATTCATCGGTACGATCGACGGAGTGTGACGCCCGGAATCGTGCATCTCGGTATCGGCAACTTCCACAGGGCCCATCAGGCAATCTATACGGTGATTGCTTGGCCGCGGGACAACTCGATTGGGGCATCATTGCAGCCTCCCCCGGAGTTCGGACACGCGGGACGCGCTTGCTCCCCAAGATGGTTTGTACACAGTTGTCAGTCGTCAAGATGAACAGACGAGCCTTCGGATAGTCGGTTCTATCGGCCATATTCTTGTCGCACCGGAGGGCCCCGCTCAGCTGCTGGAGGCGCTCTTTGACCCGCGGATCAGGATCGTGACTTTGACAGTCACCGAGAAGGGCTACACGGTCATCTCGGGCGGCGGCTCCGGCCACGAGCCGGCCCATGCCGGTTTTGACGGTACGACGGCTTCACTGTTGCCGGCAGCCGTCCGGTAGTTTGTTCGCATCTGCTTGGCGGGCCTCCGTCACGCCCCACCGTCCAGTGGGCTATCGAGTTCGTGCCTTCAAGACGCGTTAACTAGAAGCTGAACGTCTGCACGACGCGGGCCTGACATTTAGGTCAAGGAACACTGTCCGGTTCTGTGTAAGTTTTCGGATGCCGTTCGGCGATAGAGATAGCTCTCGGAAAGGCCGAGGCGGCGGCACGACTGGACGGCTGGTGATGAATGAAGCGCGGTGCTGTCGCAAATTGCAGCCGTCGTCTTCACAACAGCACGCTCCCACGGCTTCAAGGTCCAGCGGTCGCCGAGTTCCAACCGCTTGCGGACCCATTGGGGTAGGATCTCGACGGCCGCCTTCAGAAGCGGCCGCTGAAGGGGTCGAGCAACTCCCGGCAAGGCGGGAACTTCTTCCATGATCTGCAGGAACTCCGAGACGATCGGCGACGCGACGAGTCTTTGCCTCATCACGTCGAACAGCGCGTAAAGCTCGGCCTGAGACGTGGGCGCGCCGACCGCACCATAGAGAAGCGCCACGGGGCGAGCCTCAGCAAACATCGCGTCCCGTTCGAAAAAATGCAGACGATGCACATAGGTGTGATAGGCCTCCATGAAACCAAACGCGGCCGTCGCTTGCACCCAGTCCAGCAGCTCCGGGTCGGTGGCGTGGTATGGCTCGCCTTCGCTGGTTCGACCCGAAACGCGCCCATGCATCCTGACCACATCTTCAATCATGGCCTTAGCCTTGGATCGGGGGCCGTAGACCGTGACCAAAGCAGCGAGGCCCGTACGCTGTAACCGTCGGAGCGCGAGAGAGCGGAAGCTGCTGTGCTGCCAAATGGCGTCGCGAACCCGCGGCTCTGCCAATTCGAGCAGCACCGCCGTTACCCCGCCGATGAACACCGCAACAGGGTTCTTAAAAATGCGCCAGGACACCGAGTTGGGTGGTAACAGCGCCGGCTCGCCTTCCGGAGTCGAGAAGTCCATCTGAGATCCGAGCCGCTGGCGCATGAACGACTGGGCAA
>NZ_JAMYPQ010000066.1:0-4668 GCF_040320455.1 Mesorhizobium sp. M0698
AGCGGACAAGAACACGCCGCGGCGCCCTACGCCGGAGGCAGTGGGTCGATGCTGGGTGCCTCGGTGCTGCAGCCGGGTCACTCAACGGCGCGCCATCATGATGCGCCGGATTCGTCAGTGGTTGATCTGAATCCCCCCGCACCGTCCGAGTTGCGTGACCCTGCTCGTTCTGTGCCGGCGGCGGTGCAGCCAGATCCTCCAATAGGGGTCTCCGGTCCCGACAAGCGTCCTCTTTATTCCAACGATGCGACCGTTGTCGAAGGGCTGAGGTCAGCATTGGAGAGCACGGTCAAGCGCCATGTAAATTCTCTTCTCGGCTTTGGTCGTTGGCTCTTTGATAATAACAGGCCGGGATTTGCTGCTCGGCTTCACGAGGAGTCGCTGGATCCGGATCTCAAGGAGTACGAGAGCAAGAGTGGCTCCTCGGACGTGGCTAGAGCAGTGGGTCATCTCAAGACGTGGGCGGGCGGAGCGCCAGTGCTGGACCGCGCCGCTGTCCTGAATAATCCCGACCCTGCCGACGCCGCGCTCATCAGAGATTACACAGCGGCTCCCATCAAAGAGTACAAGGCAGCGCCGACCGGGCCGAATCCCGCTACCATTCAGACCTATGGATCTGCTCCTAGACGTTTCAGTGAATACCTGGTTGAAAACAAAAAGCCGGGGATTGCGGCTCGGCTTCACGAGGGGTCGCTGGATGAAGATGCCAAGCGCTATAACAACTCCGGTGGGATCAGTGCACTAGCTCATCTCCGGAAGTCCGAACTCGGGCGCGAGCTCCCTGGGAAAGCTAATGAAGACGACGCTGTTCTGCCATTGTCTTTCGTGCCAACTGGGCCCCATCACCAAGCCTCGGATCCCGCAGGGTCCTTTCGTCCCCTGATCTGGCGCGACGGCGACCAGCGCGCGCCGGACGAGCGGATCGCTGCACAGGACAGGAGCAACCAGCTATCAAGCGAGGAGGTCCTCATCAACCGTGAGCATGATACAGCGGAGTTGAGACCAGCGAAGAGGCAAAGGCCCCTGAACAGTCGTCTGCAGGACGTTGCCACTGAGCCGCAGCTGAGCGAGATCGGCAATTCAGGCGCTCGCGTGCTGATGCAGGCCCCCACCCATCAAGTGGGTGCATTGCCATGGGAAGCGCAGCCCATGATGCAAGGGAGCGGACAAGAACACGCCGCGGCGCCGTATGCCGGAGGCAGTGGGTCGATGCTGGGTGCCTCGGTGCTGCAGCCGGGTCACTCAACGGCGCGCCATCATCATGCGCCGGATTCGTCAGTGGTTGATCTGAATCCCCCCGCACCGTCCGAGTTGCGTGACCATGCTCGTTCTGTGCCGGCGGCGGTGCAGCCAGATCCTCCAATAGGGGTCTCCGGTCGCGACAAGGGTCCCCTCTATTCCAACGATGCGACCGTTGTCGAAGGGCTGAGGTCAGCTTACGCGGGTAAGGTCAAGGAGAGCACGGTCAAGCGCCATGTAAATTCTCTTCTCGGCTTTGGTCGTTGGCTCTTTGACAATAACAGGCCGGGATTTGCTGCTCGGCTTGACGAATCGTCGCTGGATCAGGATCGCAAGGAGTACGAGAGCAGGGGTGGCCCCTCGGAGTACGAGAGCAGGGGTGGCCCCTCGATCGTGGCTAGAGCACTGGGTCGTCTCAAGACGTTGGCGGGCGGAGCGCCAGTGGTCGACCGCCCTGTCCGGAATCCCTACCCTGCCGACGCCGCGCTCATCAGAGATTACACAGCGGCTCTCATCAAAGAGTACAAAGAAGCGCCTGCGACCGGGCCGAATCGCGGTACCATTCAGGTCTATGGATCTACTCTTATACGTTTCAGTGAATACCTGCATGAAAACAAAAAGCCGGGGATTGCGGATCGGCTTCACGAGGGGTCGCTGGATGAAGATGCCAAGCGCTATGTGAACTCCGGTGGTAACCGGAGGATCAGTGCACTAGCTCATCTCCGGAAGTTCGCACCCGGGCGCGAAATTGCCCTTGCTGCTCGTCCGGAAGACGCAGTCGGCATGGAGGCTCGTGCCATTGGGGACGCCGCTGCGCAGCGCAGCGGGACGCAGGAGGCATTGGGTCGGCCAGAGAGGCCCCCTGGGAAAGCTAAAGACGGGCGGGTGCTCGGCGCATTGGAATGGCTAGGCGACGAACATATCCAGAGGGATTACCAACTCCTGGAGCAGGAGTTGCAGGGGAACAATCCAGATCTCGCCGCCCGGACGCGGTTCGTGGATCCCCTCGTAGCCAATTATCATCTGCGCTTGGGCTCCGAGAGCGTCATGCTAAGCGCATTCCAGCGCATCGTCCATCAGAACGGTAACGACACAGCCGACTTCCTGTTCGTGCCAGTGAGCGATGGCGGTAAGACTCTTGCGGAGCGCGGCACCCATTGGTCGCTGCTGTTCGTTGATCGCAGCGACCGGGAACGGCCGGTTGCCTATCATTATGACTCCTACAACGGATGCAATGACACGCTTGCAAAAGAGCTCGCAGAAAATCTGGGCGCCAGCCTGGAGACCCGCGTGGGCGTATCCCGCATCGCCCAGCAGAGCAACGTGGTGGATTGCGGAGTCTACGTGGTGGACGGCACGCGGGCGCTGGTTGGGCGATTGCAATCGCAGCCAGATAACCTGAACCTCAACAACCTCGTCGTCAATCGGCAGGCACTACAAACCCGCCTCAGGGGTGACAATACATTCGGAACGGCAAATAATCTCACGAACTTTGAACTCATGGACCGACAGGCCCGAGACGCGGTTAAGGAAAGCCCCGTTGGGACGTTTCACCAGCAGATCAAGCGGCTCGGCCAGTCAGCGCCAGACGTTGCTCCCGGGGACCCATTTAAATCTCAAAGTCTTGAGAGCAAGGGGGACGCCGCTGCGCAGCACAGCGGGCCGCAGGAGGAATACAGTTGGCCAGAGTATCTCCCCCCTGGGAAAGCTAATGAAGACGACGCTGTTCTGGCATCGTCTTTCGTGCCAACTGGGCCCCATCACCAAGCCTCGGATCCCGCAGGGTCCTTTCGTCCCCTGAGCTGGCGCGACGGCGACCAGCGCGCGCCGGACGAGCGGATCGCTGCACAGGACAGGAGCAACCAGCTACCAAGCGAGGAGGTCCTCATCAACCGTGAGCATGATACAGCGGAGTTGAGACCAGCGAAGAGGCAAAGGACCCCGAACAGTCGTCTGCAGGACGTTGCCACTGAGCCGCAGCTGAGCGAGATCGGCAATTCAGGCGCTCGCGTGCTGATGCAGGCCCCCACCCATCAAGTGGGTGCATTGCCATGGGAGGCGCAGCCCATGATGCAAGGGAGCGGACAAGAACACGCCGCGGCGCCGTACGCCGGAGGCAGTGGGTCGATGCTGGGTGCCTCGGTGCTGCAGCCGGGTCACTCAACGGCGCGCCATCATCATGCGCCGGATTCGTCAGTGGTTGATCTGAATCCCCCCGCACCGTCCGAGTTGCGTGACCATGCTCGTTCTGTGCCGGCGGCGGTGCAGCCAGATCGCCCAAAAGTGGTCTCCGGTCCCGACAAGGGTCCTCTTTATTCCAACGATGCGACCCTTGTCGAAGGGCTGAGGTCAGCACTCTATGCCGGTAAGGTCGGGGAGATCACGGTCAAGCGCCATGTAGATATTCTTTTCGGCTTTGGTCATTGGCTCGTTGAAAATAACAAGCCGGGGATTGCGGATCGGCTTCACGATTCGTCGCTGGATCGGGATCGCAAGGAGTACGAGATCTGGGGTGGCGGCCCCTCGGCCGTGGCTGGGTCACTGGGTCGTCTCAAGACGTGGGCGGGCGGAGCGCCAGTGGTGGGCCGCCCTGCCCTGAATCCCCACCCTGCCGACGCCGTGCTCATCAGAGAGTACACAGCGGCTCTCATCAAAGCGTACGAGGCAGCGCCGACCGGGCCGAAACCCCGTACCGTTGAGGTCTATGGGTCTGCTCTTAGACGTTTCAGTCAATGCCTGGTTGAAAACAAAAAGCCGGGGATTGCGGATCGGCTTCACGAGCGGTCGCTGGATGAAGATGCCAAGCGCTATATGAAAACCGCTGACATCAGTGCACTAACTCATGTCCGGAAGTTCGCACTCGGGCGCGAAATTGCCCTTGCTGCTCGTCCGGAAGACGCAGTCGGCATGGAGGCTCGTGCCATTGGGGACGCCGCTGCGCAGACCGCGGCACAAGCTCATGGCCACGCAGGAGAGCAGGGACCCATCTCTCGAGCTCAACAAGTCGCGCCAGCGCCGTTTGAACGGCACTTGGGCAAGAAGCGTGAGGCCCAGGACGGACTGACGAGTACACTTGACAGGAGCAACCTCGTGAACAGCGGGGGCGTCATCATAAACAATGAACATTACACAGCGCTGTTGAGACCGGCGAAGAGGCAGAGGACTGATAATCCGCAAAGCCGCGCCATGGGGCGGCAACTGAGCGAAGCAACCACGACGTCCATCAGCCAAGCCTCCGATCAAGCCCGAGCGGACCTAATGGCTTCCTTCAGAAGCAGGGAGCGCTCCGACGCGGGGCGTTGAGCTCCATGGCTGGGGTCAAGCAGAACAGCTCTCTTGACGACAGAGGCGCTGATGCGATCTCCGGACCGGTAGCTCTCGCCGTAATTGATCAGGCTGGTACTGTTGGAAGGCTTGATCAGCCTCGTC
>NZ_JAMYPQ010000067.1:0-3699 GCF_040320455.1 Mesorhizobium sp. M0698
TTGGAAGCTTGTGCACCATCGCGATCGTGAACGCTGGTTGTGCGCAATATCCGGTTTCTGGGGCAGAATTTTGAACCTGCTACCTTCCGATTGTCAGTAGCTCAGTTGTTCTTCGGCCGACTGCCGCGCCAGTACAGGCTCGGCCAGAATCGAAGATACCATCAGGCAGGATTCGCATTCGAGATTTCCGGTGATCGGCGCACGATCCAGGGCGCGCCATGTTGACCAAGCGCCTCGAACCGCATGACAGTCTTGACCGGCTGGAGGACGGAAATCCCGCGATGCCGAAGAGGTTGGTCAGCGCAGTCGAGCCCACACGGCATTTGCGGCACGAAACAGCAAGGGCTGGGAAGCGATCGGCCGAGCGGTCCTCGAAGGCGCGGGCCAGGGTGTCGACGATGCGTTGGTTCAGGTCCGCCAATCTGGTCTCTACCGTCTGATAGCGGCTTCGGTCGCCAGTGACAGCGAGTAAAGATATTTGGCATCATCGGCTTTGATTGCCGCGCAGATCTGGTCGAGATTGGGATGGTGCACCTTTGGGCTCATAGTGCTTCCTCCTCATCGAGATGAGGATTGCCGGATTTGGCGTAGAACACCAACACGGGTCCGAGATCAAAGCGCGTCCCGGGCGCAAGGCGCTGGACGGACCGGGGCCATGTTTCGGTTGAGACGCCATCGATGCCTCGCGCCAGCGTTCTGGCGAATCGGGGCATCAGCGGAGCGAGTGTCGGCGCCAGGATCGCAGCGGCCGTCGTCTGAAGGGCTAGCGAAGTCCGATTGCGGGCGGGATAGAAACGTCGCGCCGCCGCATAGTCTTGCGCCCGACGGTAGATCACGCAATCGCGCACGAAATCACAGGCCTGCGCGGCCGCGCGCCGGACCGAGAAGCCTTCGTCCGAATAGGCGCACTCCATCGCCGCGCGATAGATCTCTATCCGAGCAAAGAAGGCGCGGTCGGCCGGAGCCCAGTCGCCTGCGTCGGACACACGGCCGCCAAAGTCCTGCCTGATTTCCTGGTTCAACGCATCAAGCCAGTTCAGCCAAACCCCTTGGAACACCTCGTTCTCGGTGCGGCGCAGCGCGTCCAGCGTGAAATCCGTCCGCTCACCTTCCGGGCGTGTCAGGCCCAAATGGAGGCGCACGACGTCGACTGTCTTTGGGCTCAGAACCTCCTTGCCCCAGATCGCATGGCGGCAGCTGGTTGAGAACTTTTTGCCGTCGAGCAGGTAGAACTCGTTGACGTGATAGTGGATGCGTGGCGTCCAGTGGGAGAAGACCTCGGCGTAAAGAGCGGGGTAGAGTAGCGCGTGGTAGAACGAATTGTCGAAGCCGAAGAAATGGACAATCTGCCAGTCGTTGCCGGGCATCTCCGCCTTCCAGTCGCGACCCAGCAAGCGGCCGAGCGCCTGGATGTTGTAAAGAAAACCGAAGGCCATTTCGGGCCAGACCCAGATCACTTGCCCCGGGAACCCTTCGGCCGGCAGGCCATAGTCCGAGGGGTGGGTAATGGGCACTGAAAAGTTGCCGCGTCGGCGTAGGCGCGCGAAGAGATCTAAGATCCGTAGCGGGACGCCCGACGCCCTTAGATGCCGGTCGATATTGTCGTAGCATCGGTCCAAGGCAAGTTCCGGGCGGCGGACGGAGCCGACCAGCGGCGCCTCGGCAGACTGCCGTGACCGGGCTGCACCCAAGTCGTGGCAAAGGTTTGGGGCGCCGCATTCCTCGCAGATGTTGCCACCGGCGGAGCCGCCGCAATCGGGGCAGAGGCCGCTAACATCCGGCTCGTAAAGATAGTGGCCTGTCACAGCATCGAAAAGCGCAGGGCTCTGGCGCAGATCTACCGCCGTGCTGCTCAGAAGACTGCGGAAACACGCGGCTTGAAACTCGCCGTAACCGTCATCGCCCATTGTGGCTTGGAAGCTGTGGACGTCACAATCGAGAAGTGCAAGCGTGGCGCGAATCTCGTCGGCGTAGTAGCGCGCCACGTTTGCAGGCGTCGATTGATCGGCATCGGCGCGTGTCGTGACGTAGCTCTGGTTGTCATCGCTTCCAGTGAGATGATATGCTTCGACTCCTTTCATGCGCAGGAAACGAGTATAGACGTCGGCGCCGAAATAGGGGCCAGAAAGATGTCCCAGATGCAGATCGCCATTTGGCGTTGGCGGCGTGGAGAAGACGAAGATCGGCCCGCGTGGAGCCGTGGTCTTTGCAGCGGCATCAAGGGCGGCCTCGCCGTCTCGCCAGTAGACACCGACGAAATCTAGGTCTTCGTCCCCATCGTTGCGCAGCACATGCGCTTCAAAAGGGTGGAACAGAACGACATCGCCCGCCTCGACCGAGATTTCCCCAAGGTCGGTCCTGACCTTGCCCGATCCTGACAGGATCACGAAGGCCTCGATTTCGTCGTGCCGATGAGGCTCGGATGTAACACCCGGTCCCACCCTACCGAACGAAAACCCCGTGCCGGCGCTTCCCGTTCCAAGCGTGGCCATGTTGATACCGAACGCCCGGGACAGCGTCGTTCGAGAAAGCGTAGATTTCCGCATGACAAACCTAAGCAGTTGAAACAGTGGCATCTCCCGATGCCAACGCAACAGCCTCTTGTGCAAGTTGCGCAGAGAAGCGGCAGCCCAACCCGTTGGCGGCCCCGGCCAGGATAATGCAGCTCTGGGCCGCCAGGCGGGCGACGAGGGCGGCGCCAGTCGGTCTGTAGGCGTCATAGAAGACCCCCTGCGACCACCTCCACAATCACGTGCCGAAGCGTCTTAACGGGCTGCGGTCGATGCTCCGCGAGCCCGCAAATCAGAACGCCATACTCTCCGCGCATTTTTGAGCGGTCGATCAGTTTCGTGTGCATGCCTCCGCCTGGCTGCGTGAGCTCAATCGCGATAGAAAATGCCATTTGGGGGCTTGAGTTTGTCGAGATCGGCCACTTTGCCCTCGGGCGGGTTAAGGGCGCGCTTAAGCACGTTATATTCAGCGCGGGTCGGTCCACCGGTTGAAGCACGCTGGAACACCAAATAGAGTGTCCGCCGCGAACGATTGCTTTTGTTCGGTCGTGAGTAGTGCGGTGCGTAATCGTCGAAGATGAAGATGTCGCCAGCCTTCCATACTACGGGTTCCCAGGAGAACATTTCGGCGACTTGAGGATCGATCACCCCACCGGCATCCATGGGAAACACCCCCTTCTTGTGGTTGCCGGGGCTGAAGAAAAGCCCGCCGTTTTCCGGGTCGGAGTCGTCGATGCCTATGGCAACCACCGCATGGACCATCCGGTCGGGGAGTTTGTGTGGAATGTGATAAATGTCCTGATGCGGGAGATAGCCGCCGCTGTCGGGGTAGTGGAAAATCAGCAACTCCTTGAGCCTGCGCGAATCTTCGCCAAGCAAATCCTCAACCGCTGACGTTATGCGCTGATCTTCTAAGAGCAAACGACGCAATGGATCATGGAAGTCGAGAAAATTCTCGATCTTGGAGATGATCTTTCGATTGTCCGTCGTCTTCTCGAACCACATGAGCCATTTATCATCGCTTACATCCCAGCGTGACATATCTTCGACAAAAGTAGAGATATCTTCCCGAGCCGCTGGAGCGAAGAACCTTTCGAGCCTGACGTATCCGTCTTTCTGCCACTTTTCTCTTTGTGCATCAGTCAACATGCGAAAAGCCTCCTGTTGGAAAGACTGGTTGGTCGGACAT
>NZ_JAMYPQ010000068.1:0-3291 GCF_040320455.1 Mesorhizobium sp. M0698
CACCACCGTGCCATGGCCGCTCGCCCCTCAGAGCAAGCGCCGTTCTCTCTCCAAAACTTTTTGCAGAACCTTCAGCACACTATCACGATAGAGGCGATTTGGCCGCGACGGGCGGCCCCGCCGGCCGGGTGCCCCTCGTCCGGTACTACGGACCCCACTTGCGGGTTGTCTCCAGGTAGTCTCGTGCGCCTGCGCGTCTGCCGCCCAGCGCAGCTTGAAAAGGTGCTCCCGACCGAGCGGTGTCAGACGGGCCGCCTTGTGATTACAGCGCCGACGCACAGTCTGGCCGTACCGCGCGGCAATTTCGAGCGGCGAGCTTCCGCTAACGCCCACATTTGTCCGCTATTGCGGCGATGCATTCCTCGAGACGCTCCAGGCGGAATTTCGCAATACGAAGTTCATTCCCGGCTTCGAAACGTCGATGGCGCCCCTGAGGTGTGGTCGCCATGAGGTTGCGCTCCAGTTCGGCGATGTGCGCACGCACCTGTCGGGCATCGTCCTGACGCAATGCCTTGATCCACCCACGCCCGCGCATCAGTCTTCTGCCAGCACCCCAAAAGTCATGCGGAGTTATGCCACCGAGATCCTAATTTGCGGCAAGCCGAAACACTCGAAATTTAACGTCCGCTAATGCGAGGAAGACGAAACAGTCCGGCAAAATAGTCAATGCAGCGGACACGATTATCCGAGGCGGCTATCGTCTTGCCAATAAGGCCGAGCCTGAACCGGAAACCGACCGGAGACATGTGCCAGGAGCGCGTCACGACGCAAAACACCGACCGGGGGATGCGGGCGAGAAGTCCGTGTCCGGTCGAATCCCTCCAAGAGAAAACGCTCGATGCGAAGGTAGCTCAAGCGGTCGCCTTTTGCGGTTGGCTGAACGTATTGGGAGGGCGCGGCAGACCGAAATGGTCTCTTAGCGTTGCCCCGTCATAGTCGTGCGCATGCCAATGGAAGAGATCGTCTCGATATCACGTGCAATTCCAGCCCCACCGCTGGAGTCTGATCCGCCGACCACGAGCACATGCGGTTCTCGCCTCAGCGCCATGGCTTTGTCTTTTCGATCCATTCTCGCGTGCGCGCTTCGGGATCGGCATTCAACGTGATGTCGGTGACCACCGCCGCGCTGTCCGCACCAGCCTCGAAGACACCGTCGAGCCGGTCGGGGTTGAGGCCGCCGATGGAGACCAATGGGATCGGCGCCACCCGATGCTTCCACTCACTGATCCGCTCGAGCCCTTGCGGCGCCCATTTCATCTGCTTCAGGATGGTGGGATAGATGGGGCCGAGCGCGATATAGTCGGGCTCGGCAGCGATGGCCGTTTCCAGTTCGAGATGATCGTGCGTGCTGAGCCCGAGCTTCAATCCGGCGTACTTAATCGCCAGCAGGTCGGCCGCAGCCAAATCCTCTTGGCCGAGATGGACGAAGTCGCAGCCTTCCTCAAAGGCGAGCCGCCAATAGTCGTTGACGATCAGTTGGCAACCATGGACCGCGCAGACGCCGTTCGCGCGGCGGATTTCCGTCCGCAGCGTGGCCTCGTCCCTATCCTTGATGCGCAACTGAACCAGCTTGACGCCAAGTGGCACCAGCCGTTCGATCCAGGCGGCGCTGTCGACGATCAGGTAGAAGGGATCGAGCTTCATGAGAAAACCGCCCTGCCGAATGTTGGTGTCGATGGCACCGCGACGTCGCGGGGTTCGAGCATTCCCGAAAGGAAGGCTTCACGGCCGGCATCGACTGCCTTGCCGAATGCGCGCGCCATGCCGACTGGCTCGGCTGCCCTGGCGACCGCTGTGTTCAGGAGCACGGCATCAAAGCCGAACTCCATGACTGTTGTCGCGTGCGATGGCCGTCCGAGACCAGCATCCACGATCAGCGGGACATCAGGGAAATGTCCGCGCATCGAGCGCAGCGCCATGATGTTGACCGGCCCGAGGGCGGAACCGATCGGTGCGCACCACGGCATCAAGACCTTGCAGCCCGCCTCCAGCAGCCGCTCGGCGACAACAAGGTCGTCGGTGGTATAGGGGAATACCGAAAACCCATCCTCGCACAGGATGCGGGCGGCTTCGACCAGTCCGAACACATCCGGCTGCAGAGTGTCGTGGTTGCCGATCACCTCGAGCTTGATCCAGGTCGTCCCGAACACCTCGCGCGCCATTTGCGCGGTCGTGACCGCTTCCTTGACGGAGTGGCAGCCGGCCGTGTTGGGCAGGATTCTTGTGCCAAGCGAGCGGATCAACGACCAGAACTTTTCGCCGTCCCTGCCGCCGGCCATTTCACGCCGCAGGGACACGGTCACCACCGACGTGCCCGATGCCTGGACCGCATCGGCAAGGATGGCGGGCGATGGATATTGAGCCGTGCCGAGAAACAGCCGAGAGGGAAGCGTCGTCCCGAGAAGCTCGAACATGCTAGCCTCCCTGCATCGGTGAGAGGATTTCGATCCGGTCGCCCTCGCTCAACTGGAACTCCGCCCGGTTGGCTTTGTGCACGAGGTCGCTGTTGACGGCCGTCGCCAGCCAATCGCCTTCATAGTCGAGCGCGGCAAGTAGTTCGGCCAGCGTTGAGGCGTCAATCTCAAGCGCTTGGCCGTTGACGATCAGTTTCATCGGCGGGCTCCAAGGGTTTGTGGTGACTGAAGACGAGTTCGGCCGCCTGGCGCGCCATGGCGGGCGCGAGAAGAAAGCCATGGCGATAAAGCCCGTTGATCGCCACGGTGCTTTCGCGTGCTTCGACACGCGGCAGATTGTCGGGAAAGGCTGGACGGACGCCGACACCGGTTTCAACGATCTCGGCCTCGCCAAAGGCCGGATGGAGGGTATAGGTCGCGCCCAAAAGCTCCATCATGGAACGCGCCGTGACCCGTCCAGCGGACTGGCTCTCGATCATCGTCGCGCCGGCCATGAACTGGTGGTCAGCGCGCGGCACTACGTAGAGCGGAAAGCGCGGATGAAGCAGTCGGACCGGGCGCGAGAGCGAGACATCGGGCGTGCGCAGGATCAGCATCTCGCCGCGAACGCCGCGCAGTCGGTCGTCTATGGCGGCCATGCCCGTGCAGTCGATCTGACGACCGAAACCGGAGCCAAGCCGGGCGTCGGCGCCGAAGCGGAATTCGATGCCCATCGCTGCTAGTCTGTCATGCAGTGCCGCCATCGCCTGGCGCGGGTCGAGATGGGCTTCGTCGGGGAAGAGCAATCCACGACGGAAGCGGCCGGCGAGGTCGGGTTCCAGGAGCGCAATTTCGTCTTCATCGACACGCCGATGGCCCGACGTGCGGCTGGCGAAGC
>NZ_JAMYPQ010000069.1:0-3174 GCF_040320455.1 Mesorhizobium sp. M0698
GATGATATCAAGACCGAGCGCGACGTGATCCTGGAGGAGCGCCGTTGGCGCAGAGAGACGAACCCCCATGCTCTGCTGGACGAGGAGGTCAACGCGACGTTGCGGCAGAACCAGCCCTACCGCATTCCGGTCATCGGCTGGATGCAGGAGATGGAGAAGCTGAACGGCACCGACGCATTCACCATCTACAACAAATACTACCGACCGAACAACGCCGTGCTGGTGGTGGCCGGCGACGTAGAGCCTGAGACGGTGAAGGCGCTGGCCGAGAAGACCTATGGCAAGGTTGTGCGCGGGCCGGACCTGCCCCCGCGCAACCGCCCGGACGAGCCGGAGCAGAACACCAGGCGCACAGTGACGCTGACCGATGCGCGCGTTTCGGTGCCGAGCTTTTCCACTCATTGGGTGGTGCCGTCCTATCATACGGCAGAGCCCGGCGAGGCCGAGGCGCTCGACCTGCTGGCCGAGATCCTCGGCGGCGGTAACCGCAGCCGGCTATATCAGGAGCTTGTCGTCAACCAAGGCATAGCCTCGGCGGTCGGCGCCTTCTTCCAGGGCACCATGCTAGACGACACCAATTTCATCATCTCCGGCTCGCCGCGCGGCGATGCAAAGCTCGTCGATCTCGAAGCGGCGGCCGTTGCCGAAGTCGCCCGGATCGCCAAGGATGGCGTCACCAGCGACGAGCTGGACAAGGCCAAAGACCGCTATATCCGCTCGGTTTTTGCGCACGACGAGCTGGACCACATCGCCAACATTTATGGCAAGACGCTCACCACCGGTGGCAATGTGAAGGACGTGCTCGAGAGGCCGGACCGCGTCCGCAAGGTCACCACCGACGAGGTCAAGGCGGTCGCCGCGCGTTATCTAGTGCTCGACCATTCGACCACAGGCTATCTTTTGCCGCAGCAACAGGCGGGGAATTGATCATGAGCTCCATCCGCATGCAAATGCGCCGGCCGGTCTTCCCTCGGCGCGTCTTCGCCACCCTGTTCCTCTCCATCCTCTTTCTCATCTTGCGGGCGCTCGCCCGGTGAAAGGGATCTGTTTAAAGCCGCGAGGATCGGTTTTCGCGGGCCTTGCCAGGCATTTGCCGGTTCAGGCGTCATTATTGGGGTGCGCTCCTCCTCAGGCCAGCCTCTCTTCGAGTGGATAGAGTCGCCGATTCGTGGTCCGCAGATTGTAGGCACAGGCCACCAGCATCCACTCCGCGCGGCTGGCGAAGCCGATGTCCGTGTTCAATCGGTCGACTAGTAGAACCGCGAGGCATCTTCTAGCGTATTCAGGTATTCTCCCTTTCCAGTGGGGTACCGTGGTCTACCAGCTGTCTGGCCGAGGCCCTATAAAGAACCCGGACGTCGCGGAGTACACACCGCACCTGCTATATATACCTGCTGCGTTGAGGAGGAATCCGGTATTGCCCCTGTGCCTGCCGATGATCCGTCACCTGAGATCCCCCGACCTGTTTGAACCCATTGATCGCCTGCCGGCACTTGGCACGCGGATTAGCGAGCGGACATTCGAGGTCCTCAACCCGTCGACTGGCGAAGTGCTGGCAGAACTACCCGACATGGGTGTCGAGGAGACATGCGCTGCGATCGATAAGGCCTATGTCGCGCAGCCTGGATGGGCAGGGCTGACCGCACGTGAGCGCAGCGACGTTCTATGGCGATGGCATCAGTTGATCATCGACCACGCCGACGATCTCGCCGCGATTCTCACCGCGGAGATGGGCAAGCCGCTTGCCGAAGCCAAGTCGGAGATATCGCATGCTGCGGCGTATCTGCAATGGTACGCCGAGGAGGCCAATCGCGTCTATGGCGAGACGATCTCCGCACCATCGATGGACCGCCGAATGCTGGTAATCAAACAGCCCATCGGAGTTGTTGGCACGATAACGCCATGGAATTTCCCGGCCTCGATGGTGGCGCGCAAAATCTCGCCAGCCTTGGCGGCGGGCTGCACGATCGTCCTCAAGCCCGCTGAACAGACGCCGCTCGTGGCGGGAGCAATGTTCGCCCTCGCCCATCAGGCTGGTTTTCCCGAAGGCGTCGTCAACCTGATCTATGCGTCCGAAGGTGACGCGGTCGGCCGCGAACTTTGTACCAATCCCAAGGTCCGCAAGATTAGCTTCACCGGGTCGACTGAGATCGGGCGCCTTCTCATGCGCCAGTGCTCGGACCAGATCAAAAAAGTCAGCCTTGAGCTCGGCGGCAATGCACCTTTCATCGTCTTCGATGATGCCGATATCGATGCCGCGGTTGACGGTGCGATCCAGGCGAAGTTCCGCAATGCCGGCCAGACCTGCGTTTCGGCGAACCGCCTTTACGTCCAGTCGGGCGTTCACGACGAGTTCGTCGAGAAATTCGTGCAACGGGCTCGCCAACTTCAAGTTGGTGACGGTTTCGCTCCCGGAGTGGACATCGGACCGCTCATCGACAAGCACGCTTTGGCCAAGATCGAATCCCATATTGCCGATGCCGTCGCCAAAGGCGGCGCAATTCGATGCGGGGGCAAACGCATCGGCACGAATGGCACGTTTTTCCAACCGACAGTCCTGACCGGTGTCTCCAGCGAGATGACCGTCGCGCAAGAAGAGACATTCGGGCCGCTGGCACCGATTATTCGCTTCAAAGATGCGGATCAGGTCGTGCGTGAGGCCAACGACACGATCTATGGCCTCGCGGCCTACTTTTATGCCTCCAACCTGAAGCGTGTCTGGCGTGTGGCCGAGGCCTTGGAATATGGAATGGTCGGGGTAAATACCGGCCGGATGTCTTCAGAAGCGGCGCCGTTCGGTGGGATAAAACAGTCCGGCATCGGGCGGGAGGGATCCCGCCATGGCCTCGAGGACTACCTCGAAATGAAATATCTCTGCATGGGCGGCATCTGAATTTTCGGCTTGCAGGGTTCACAGCCGGGTAACCTAGCGAGCGATCTCCAAATATGTGAATTGTAGGATCGCTCCTCGATTGGGAACTGAGGGGCGGCTCCGTACCCGAGCAAACACGCAATCCTGAAGGAGCACCCTGGCTGGACTTATCTCTCGACGAGACAAGCGTCTGCATTGTCGGCGAAGACGGCGTGCATGTGACGGAGGATACGCTTGCGAGGGATTTGGCGGCCCTCGCCGAGTATCTTCAGGCGACGGGCTGTCGTTGCGCGGGTATGGTT
>NZ_JAMYPQ010000070.1:0-2697 GCF_040320455.1 Mesorhizobium sp. M0698
CGTGGGCGACCTTGCCGCTCTGACGGCCGGCCAGCCACTGCTCGGTCGGGCGCTCGCTGCGGATGCCGATGTCGGCGGCACGGCGGCCGATGTCGACCCGGTCGGTGGTGGTGACAAGCTCTACCCTTATGCCGTCATCGACCGTCCAGATCTCGCCGATATGGGCGGAAACGAAGGCCGAGGTCCATGGCCCGGCCGAGACGCGGACAATGCGGTCGGGCAGGTTTCCCTCGCGCCAGCGGGTCAGCGACTGCATTGCCGCCTCGACGTCTTCGGCGCGCCGCAGCAGTTCCTCGCCGACCGGGGTCAGCCGGTAGCCGGTCTGCTGGCGCACGAATAGAGGTTCGCCGATCTGCTTTTCGAGCGCGGTGACGCGTCGTCCAAGGGTGGCTGCGCTGAGGCGCGTTGTTCCCGTCGCTGCGCTCAAGCCACCCAGCCGCGCAACGTCGAGAAACAACCTCAGATCGTCCCAGCCGATATCCATTTTGCAGAAATGAAAAACTCCTTGCGACCGTGGCTGTAGCGCAAAGCGGGCATCGTGCGCAAGTATGCAGGCATTGGAGGCGTTGGACAATCCTGCCCGGCGGGACAGGGACAAGCGCCTCGGCTGGCCAAGAAGCGAACTGAACCCTTTCGATCGCGCATGCGATTCGCGCAGAGGTTTTGCGCTTCCGACCAACCCAGGCGCGCAGGCATTCTGCGTACCAAAGGAGACGATCATGTTGGATGAACTTCGATACCGTTTCGCCCGCTGGATTGCCTATCGCCAGACGCTTGCGAGCTTGAGGCAGGCCCGGGACAGCACACTGGCGGATGCCGGCATTTCTCGCGAAGAGATCCGCGAGCGTGCCCGCCACGCCAGCTTGCGTCGTTGAGGAGCCGGGCATGCAGATGATGATGCTTTGGGATGGCCGCTCGGTACCGCGCATCGGCATCGGCACCTGGGCGGCGGGTGGCCCCGCGCGTTGGCGTGACACGGCGACAATCTATGGCGAGGTCGACGATATCAGGTCGCAAGCCGCGCTGGCGATGGCTTATGAGATCGGCGCGCGGGTGTTCGACACGGCTGCCGCCTACGGCGCCGGCAATGCCGAACTGATCCTCGGGCGGGCGTTGAGGGGTAAGGACGAAGCCGTCATCGTCACCAAGGTCGGCTATTTCGGCGATCCCGAAACGCGTAAGATCGCACCCGAGGATGCCTCTGCCGCGGCAATCCGGACATCGATCGACAATTCGCGGCAGCGCCTGCAGCGGGATTGTATCGACGTCGTGCTGCTACATATCAACGAGTATCCGATCGAGCGCGCCGGCGAGGTGTTCGATACGCTCGGCCTGTTGCGCCAAGAGGGCAAGATCGGCGGCTTCGGCTGGAGCACCGATCACCGCGAACGGCTTGCCGCCTACGCGCCGCGCGAGGGGTTCGTCGCCGTAGAGAACGACTTCAATGTGTTTACCCCGGCGAACGAGCTGATGGCCGTTGCGGCGCGCGAGAACCTCGTCTCGTTCAGCCGGCTGCCGCTGGCAATGGGGCTGCTCACCGGCAAATACACGCCGGCCATGCGGCTGCCCACCAACGATGTGCGCGGCGGGAATGCCGAATGGATGGTGTTTTTCAGGGATGGCGCCGCCAACCCGCACTATCTGTCAAGGCTCTCGGCAATCCGCGACCTGCTCACCTCGGGCGGACGCACGCTTGCGCAAGGCGCGCTCGGCTGGATACTCGCCAAGTCGGCAATCGCCTTGCCGGTTCCCGGCTTCACGCGGCCCGAGCAGGTCGAGGACAATCTCGGTGCGCTGGAAAAAGGGCCGCTGCCGGCAACGGTGATGGCCGAGATCGACGCCGTGCTGAAAATTGCCTGAGACTGCGTAGGGTGTGGTGAATCCGGAATTCGCATTGGCGATAATGCGACCAACTTCGATCTCTCTGATGTCTGCCGATATCGCATTTTTCTTAGTCAAGCTTCCGTGGCGCAATTGAACACGGACGGAGCGGCGGACACGCTCGAGTTGAAGGTCCGCCGCTCCGGTTTTCAGATCAAAGAGTGATGCTGCAACGGGAGATGGGTAGCGAGCTGCGCTTGAGCTGCGCCGCCGACCGCGTCGCTGTCGAGAGAGAGCGACCCGGTTGAGCTGTCAAAGATGATGTGGTGGGAACCATCATCCGTAGCCGTACCAGCAGGGGAAGTATGCAATGAAAGCCCGCCCGACTTAAGCTCGGTAAGAGCGGCTTGATCGAGGTGGAGCTTGTCCTGAAGCTTGCTGAAGTCGAAGGCATCGTTGCCTCCGTGGCCAGACATGATCTCGGCGGCGGCGCCGTTTTTTGCCTGGGCGCCGACACTTTCATCGGGCTGGACGGTTTGCGCGAACCCGTGGCGGATCAGGCTGGTTGCCGTCTTGTCGGATGGATCGTTGGTCGGGAGAAGTTCCGAGCCGGCCGAAAGAGAATGGCTCAACGAGGCCAATATGCGGTCAACGTTGCTGCCCTCGCTTACCTTGTCGCCGGCATTATCGTGGGTGGTGTCAGTCGAACTGCCATCGCTGGCGAGGAGGTGAGAAAGCGCGGTCTTGCCATGACTGCCATCGCTGGTGGTGGCACCGGAGGCGGCGGTATCAGTCGAACTGCCGTCGCTGGCGAGGAGGGGCGACAGCGCGGTCTTGCCATGACTGCCATCGCTGGTGGTAGCGCCGGAGGCGGCG
>NZ_JAMYPQ010000071.1:0-2689 GCF_040320455.1 Mesorhizobium sp. M0698
GGCGATGCTAAGTGCGTTCCGCTCCGGCGGATATTGTCCGCAGAAGCTCGGCGCGAGACTGCCTATGTCAGGCTCAGCCGGGTCCAGGGGTTCCGTAAACTGGGCCGGATCAATCGCTTCACCCGGTCCAGCCACGACACGCATCGCTAAAGGCCGGCACCATCCGCTGACCGCCGACCCAGCCATGGCCGCCAAGACCACGGCGCTCTTTCGAGTGAGCGACCTGGTACGGTCTTGACAACCGTAGGGGAAATGCACGCCCCCAGAATAATGCGATGCGCCGCTTGGTCGAAGGACTTGTTCGGTCACGATGATTTCGGAGAAGCCTCCGGCCTTCGCCGCAGCGGAGGCGGACATCATTCCTAGGATGCCACCGCCGATGATCAAAAGCATACGAGTCATATCCCGCTGCCCATTTCTTCGGCTACGGGGGCGGGCCAGCTCTCGATCGAGGTATGGCTGATGAAGCCAGGATGCTCGGGGTTCGCGCATGGCGCGCGCCCAAGAAGGGTATCGAGGATGCGGCGCGCGCGCCAGGCCAGCAGGCTTAGGTTCGGATCGGCCAGGCCGCGCTGCCCGAGGCTCGCGTTTTGTACGAAGATGCCTCTGTCACGCGGTCCGTCCCAGCTCACCGAAAAATCCTCGCGAATAGCTAATTCATTGTCGATCTGCTCCAGCCGGTGCGCGATGGGTTCCAAGAAGTCTGGCACCGCGTTCTCGTAACCGGTGGCCAGGATGACGATGTCAGCCGTGACTTCTTCGACCTCGTCCATGCCGTGCTGCAGGGTCAGCCTGTGACCCGCGCCGGCGTTGATGCAGTGCGAGACGGTGCAGCCCGGCCGCAGTGTGATGTCGCATCGGTTTGGCTCGACAAATGCGTGGCGGTACAGCGCCTGATAGATCGCACGCAACGTGCTTTCCGAAATGCCGTCCGAGGCAAGCACGAAACGCCGCAGGAGCAGCTTACGCTGCGACTCGCTCATCGCCGCGAAACGATCCGAAAAGCAGGGCATGAACAACTCGTTTGTGAACGGGCTGTTGTCGAGAGGCAGGTAGTTTTCGCGCTGCGAGACCCAAGTGATCGAGGCCGGCCGCCGTTCTTTTGGCAGGCTGACAAGGTGCAACATCACCTCGGCTCCCGACTGGCCTCCGCCAACCACGCAGACATGCTTTCTCCGCACCTCAGGATGGATGTGCAGTAAAACAGATGAGTGGAACAGGTTGCGTCCAGTCCAGCCCTGAAACTGAGGCGGAATTTGCGCCTGCTTGCCAATGCCGACTACGAGGTTTCCGGCGCCAAGAACCGCGTTTTGCGTTCGCACCCGGAACTCGCCGTCAAAGCGGATTTCGTGCACGGTCTCGCCGCCACGGACAAGTGGGTTCCTGTGGAAGGCCCAGTTCAGGTACTGCTCAAACTCAGCTCTGAACACTGCCTCGAACTGTGCGTTCAGGAAGTGGTACAGACGCCCGTTCTCGTACAGGTAGTTTACGAAAGTGTAGGCTGATCGCGGATTCACCAGCGTGACCAGATCCTTGAAGTGGCTGACCTGGAGCTCCGAGGAATCGAATGCGATGCCTGGATGCCAGCGGAAGTCGACCTGCCGATCCAGGAACAGTGCCCCTTGCCCAACTTGCTCGTGTATCTGACACGCAAGGCTCAAATTAGACGGCCCAGCACCGACCCCAACGCAAGATAACTCCACTGCTTCCTCCTATAGAGTCTTCCCACTAGGCGGCTTGTTCGCGGCGAATATCGGCCATAGCCATTGGGCCCCTCGCGGACGTTTCGAGCCCCGGTCCCGACCGGGTTTGCGAGAATTTGTCCAGCGCGTTCGGGTCGTCGAATGTAGGCTCGAGCATTCCAGCGCGGTGACAATCGACGGGTCATGCCGGCGACGTGGGGCAACGACGTATGTCCTTTCCGTCCGTCTGGATGCCCGCGTCGCCGTCACGCGAGGAGCTTTCCAGGCCCATTAAGGTGTTTGAAGCCGGCGCAATCGCCCGCCTCGACCATGACGCGCCGGCCTTCGGCGGCTTGATGGCAGGCGAGAGCGCGGTTTTCACTGCGGCGACGGCATTTTCGGTGCGCATGATCATGGAGGACGTCTCGCTGATGCGTTCGCAGAGTCCCATGCATGGGCCGTGCCAGAGAGGAAAATTTTATTAAACAATGGGTTGGCGGATTTGCGATCCTGTCGGAAATCCGACATTGAGGGGGACGCCTCACGGCGGCGCCCGATTGCACGTCGATGTCGCCTTTTCCGAATAGCTAATCGGGCACCTTCTGCACCAGAATACTTCTCTTATGAAGACCAGCACAGTCTTCATGAACGGACAGTGCAGAACCCTGTGTCTCTGCCGGACAGATCGCGATATGCCTTGTCCATCGAGGTCGGCACTTGCAAGAGCTGCCAGATCCTTCGGCCTATCGTGCCGTTGCACTGGCTCGATCCCGACATCCTCGGAGGCCGCGATCATGAAGAGTGACGCAATCTCATGTCCGCCGCGAGGCCTCTCTCATGGGGAAGCAATTCTCTACGTTGATGTCGGATCGATGCTCTTGATGAGATGGTTGCGGATCGGCGCATGCCCAGACCTGAGCGCATTAATGATTGCGCGATCTGGGACCCTCACCAACTGGATTGTCGAATCTTGTAAAGATAGCCGGAAGAGAATTGCGTTATGACCA
>NZ_JAMYPQ010000072.1:0-2626 GCF_040320455.1 Mesorhizobium sp. M0698
ACTGCGTATTCCGATGAAGCCGGCCATCGATTCCGATTTGAAGCCGGCCAGTCATTCCGATTTCATTCCGGCCGGTGTTCCGATTTGAAGCCGGCCATTTTTCGGACTGATCCTGGGTCTCGTTGATGTTTGGATTGGGTTTCGTTTCAGGTCAAGCTTGCGCTGTTTCGGTCGCTCTTGGCGAGCGCTGTTTTCGCATGCTTTCACCGGTGAGATCGATGCGATAGGCGTTGTGAACGAGGCGGTCGAGGATGGCATCGGCCAGAGTTGGGTTTGCAATGATCTCGTACCAGTGATCCAGTGGCAGCTGACTGGTGACGATTGTCGATCGGCGTTCGTAGCGGTCTTCAATGATCTCAAGCACATCACGCCGCTGGTCATCATTGAGTTTTTCCGGTCCCCAGTCATCGAGAATGAGAAGGTCGGTTTTGGCGAGTTGCTTGAGGATCCGGCCATAACGTCCGTCGCCTCTCGCGAGGGCAAGTGTTGCAAACAGCCGGGGAACGCGGTGATAGGCGACGGAGAAATCCTCTCGGCAAGCTTTGTGGCCTAGCGCACAGGCCAGCCAGCTCTTGCCGACGCCCGCCGGCCCGGTGATGAGAAGACTGTGATGCTTGCGAATCCAGTCGCAGCCGGCGAGCGCCATGAACAGATTGCGGTCAAGACCGCGTGCGGCACGAAAGTCGGCATTCTCGATCTGTGCGTCATGGCGAAGCTTTGCAGCTCTGGCGCGGGCTTCGAAACGCTTCTGGCGGCGCATGGTAGCCTCGCGCTCGAGCAGCATGGCAAGCCATTCGCCATGCTCGAGGCCGCGTGCTTCGGATTGTGCGTCGAGTTCCTGGAAGGCGGTGGCCATGCCATGAAGGCCGAGTTCGCGCAGCATGTCGATGGTCGGATGGATAAGCATTGGTGTGTCTCCTCAATGAAAGTAATCAGGGCCACGCAGATTGGCGTGATCGACGATGGCGGTCGGTTCGGAGGAATGCCTTGCGGCCTTGTGATTGGCGATGAGCGAGGCGATGCTCTTGCAGTTCAGCCCACCGATCTCGACAGCGCGGGCTGACACGGCTTCGGCGCGATCGCGTGTGACATCGCGAAACAGGCGCAGGACACCCAGGCATGTTCGAAAGCCTTGTTCAGGATGTGGGCGGCTGGCGAGGATTGCGACAACCAAGCCTTCCGTCTCGGGGCCGACGGATGCGGCCCAGCGACGGAAACGATCCGGCGTCCACTCGGCATATCGCCGGTGGGAGCTGGGCATATGATCCGGATCAGTCCCATGACGAGGGCCGCCATAGCGGCGCTGATGGACGGCAATGCGCTTGCCGCGGTGGAAGATCTCGATGGTGCGTGCCGTTGCTCTCAGATCGACTTGCTGGCGAATGAGGCTGTGCGGTACGGAATAAAAGAAGGTCTTGAACTCGACATGGTAATCCGTCGAGACGCGGGCCAAACGCCACTCGGCGAATTCGTAGTCTTTGCTCGGAAGGCTTGCGAGCGCAGCACGCTCGACGCTCTCAAACAGTTGCCGGCGACTGACGCCCAGCCGACGCATGACGTGATCATTGATGCGATCGAGTGCCTGGCGAATGGCGGCATTGGCCTCGGCCAGCGAGAAGAAGGTCTGGTTGCGCAGCCGCCCCAGAATGCATGACTGGGCGAAACGCACGCCGTTCTCGACTTTCGATTTGTCCTTCGGCCGTCGCGGCCGTGCCGGAAGAACGCCGACGCCATAATGGGATGCCATCATGCCGTAGCTGCGATTGATCTCGGGATCGTAGAAGCTGGCGCGGCTGACGCCCGACTTCAGATTGTCGGGGACGATCAGGCGGGGAACGCCATCAAAAAAACGAAACATCCTGACGTGTGAACCAATCCAATCAGGCAGTGTCTGGGTCCAGGTTGCTTCGGCATAGGTGAAGCTGGACGCTCCCAAGACCGCCACAAAGATCTCCGCCTCACGGATCTCGCCGGTGTCTCGATCAATGATCGGGATCCTCTTGCCGGAATAGTCGACGAAGACCTTGTCGCCGGCGGCGTGTTCCTGGCGCATCGTCGGGGAAAGCCGCTGTTCGAAGCTGCGAAAGAGCTCGCAGAACCGGCTGTAGCCATATCCGTCGGGATGACTTCCTCGATACTCCTCCCACAAGATGAGGAGCGTGACGCCCGGCCTCTTGAGCTCGACGGCAAGATGGGCCCAGTTCGGCTCTGTGCGCCGCCGCGTGCCCTGTTTGACGCCATTGCGAGCGAAGAGTTTGCTCTCAAGCGCGTCATCGGTCAGCTCGCCTGGCAGGGGCCAGCTCAACCCCATTGTCGCTGCGCGCCGCAGATTATCCTGCACCGTACTGCGTGCTATTCCCAGCACGACCGCAATCTCGCGGGAACTGGTCCCGCTTCCGGCAAGCCGAAGCATTTGTCTCAACTGTCTCATGGTCAGCCTTCTCTTTGCCGGCATCAAAATGTCCCCGTTCATCGCGAGGCAATTGATGCCAAAGTTGCTGACCCAGGAGGTAATCTTCAGTGCCGAAAACTGGCCGGTCTTTGGTTGGAATGGTGGCCGGCTTCATACCGGAATGGTGGCCGGTGTTTGATCGGAATGGCGGCCGGCTTCACGTCGGAATCCGCA
>NZ_JAMYPQ010000073.1:0-2495 GCF_040320455.1 Mesorhizobium sp. M0698
CCGCTAAACACGGGGGCTGCGCGGCGGACACGCCGACGTCACCGCAATGCCACGCCATTTTGCAGAACTTGACGCACACAACTTCGATCCTCGTCGTCTGCAAGCCCCGACGCGAACTGCCGCGGGAGAAGACGGCACGGCCAGAAGAGACGTTTCATTCGGCCGGAGAGGCGTTGGTTAGAGAAATATGCGTGCGGAATCCGTGGTTGATCGGGACGTCAGAGTGCTGAGCAAACGCGATCATGCCCAAGCGTGGAAGATCACCAGTGGTCACTCGATACATGCCCCAGTTCACGGCACCACCTCTCCAGAAGCGCATTGCAAGTTGTTGATAAGTAACATAAATCCTGTCGTAATTGTTTGAGGCACAAACACCCTTCGGCCGCGATTTCGCCAATAGCAATACCGCAGAAACCTGCCACCTTGGCGGAGGATCTGCGCCCTCCGAAGGCAGAAGTTACAGGTTCAAATCCTGTCGGGTGCAGCATTGCACAGTTCGCTTGCCGACAACTATTCCTGCTGGAATTGACAGGGCCAATCTTCAGGCCTCGTCAAGCCAGAAGGCAACTCGGTCCGGGCGTCTCCGCAAGCCATGTTGAGCTGCCACTGGGACAGACCCGCCGAATTGGAAAGATCGACGCCCTCGATACGGGTCAGAAAGAAAAAGGCGCGGTCAAAGTCTATCGGCGCGGTGAACGTCGCTCCTCGGAAGTCCGCCCGTGCGAGATTGGCAAACGAGAAGCGGCTGCCGCTGATATCGGCGTCATGGAACTGCGCACGCCCCAATTCTGCCTTTGTGAAATCAACATTGGTCAGATTGGCGCCCTGGAAATTCGAGCGCTGTATTTCCGCGCTCGCAAACACAGCGCCCTGCGCGTCCATACGGCTGAAGTCGGTCCTGTAGGCCTCGATTCTGTCGAACCGGGCGCCTTTGGCGGTCGAGTCGGCCAGGGAAGCACGCACAAGCGTTGCCTTCTCAAGATTTGCCGCACGGAGATTGCTGTTCCTGAGGTCGGTCGAAGTGAAATCAACACCGAACAGGTTCGCCCCGCTCAGGTCCTGTCCTTCTAGGATGAGAAGCTTCTTGTCACACTCGTGCCAATTGACGCCAGGCGTCGCGGCTGCGTCGCAATTTTGAGCGGCAGTGGCGTTCTGCCAAGCAAACACAGTGCAAACCGCTAGAACCAAGCCGGATGCGCCGTAAGCTCTGGTTCGTCTCAAAGTCATTGTTGCTGGACCTCTGCCACTCGCCGACACTCAACCTTACCACATCTGCTGACACACGAGCCACGGTGACCACCGCCGTCACAGTTAGCGCATTTCTCATATTCAAGCTTTGATGTTGATCAACCGATCAACCCGCGCGTGGGGCGCGATTTGCGAGCGCCTCCCCATATCATCGCCGGTCCAGCAGAGATTCATTTGTCACCGGCCAGGCGCATCATTCCGTAGGTATGCTTGACTAAGCCGAGGAGAGCGGTCCTTCAGGCTGGCGAAGTCGCGTGCCAAGATTGGCCTCCGCTCTGGACGTTTGTCTCGCTAATTGGGAGCCTGCTCGGGTGCTGACCGCCACCGCCGGCGTCCGCTGCCGACAAGCGTGAATCCGCTTGGTTCCGCACCGATCGGTACTTCACGACGGCGAGGTTGACCCGGCACGGGGTGCTCGTCGCATATCCTGATTCCGCTGTCGCATGAACCCCACGACTTCGCTTAGCGAAGCCGAAGTTGATCTCTGCCATCTACCAGGTCGAAGCATCAACCCCGCATATTTGTGTCGTAAGCTGACGTGCCGCGAATACGCCTTTTTCGGTTGGCGGGCTTTATGGCGGACGCGCAACCTATTCTTGTATTTTTCTCAACGTAAACAATGTCGTATGGCGGAGAGGGAGGGATTCGAACTCCGCGCTTGGAAAAGCGTCCCTCTCGTCTTCACCGTGCAGGCCGCTTACTCTGGGCGGCAGAGTGCCCTTCCGCGCTTCGCCAAACCTGCCGTGGGAAATGCCTTGCCGTTTTTTCCGGCGGGGCTTTGATCAGATCGCGACTATTAGTGATTTATGCTGGAACTGGTTGCGGAGGTTTGGAGTCGGACCTATTTGCGCCGATTAAGAAGTCCCGTCAGCAAACGAACTCGGTTACAGCACTGTATCGGCGGTATCCCTCTACCGACTCGAACCGCGACCGTTTCTTAGGTCGCGCCTACCGTTTTGCACGCCCTCCCCTGCGCGGCCGTGGCGGAAGGTTGAACCAGTTGGGCGACTGCTAGGTTCCAGACTGGAGGTAAGGTCGGCTCGCTGAAAGCACGGCAGGTGGCATGCGGCACATGCGCGACAACGGCGACGTAGGGTTTGAGAGGGCCGGAGCCCCGACAGCTTTCGGCAGTTCGAACGATATAGTCGAACGGCCGAAATATTGCTGAAGGGTTTCGGGTGCCGTCAGGCGTACGAAAGTCTCTGATGCAGGAACCCGCGGGCCGCAGGCGATTGCCTATGGGGATT
>NZ_JAMYPQ010000074.1:0-2410 GCF_040320455.1 Mesorhizobium sp. M0698
ATTAATGATTGCGCGATCTGGGACCCTCACCAACTGGATTGTCGAATCTTGTAAAGATAGCCGGAAGAGAATTGCGTTATGACCACTCTGCCGGTTCAAAAAGCACGTGCGCCATTCGGTCCCTGCGACTCAATCCAGGCGGAGGGATGAGGCCGCAAAGCAGTCTTTTGCGCGCCGACCGGTGGCCCAGGATGAAGCCATCGTAAACGCAGTTATTCGATGATCGCCGCCGCGGAGTCCTCAGGCTGTGCCGCGCCCGACACCGGCGACGTAGTGGTCGTCGATCGCCCCGTCGCCGATGTCGGTCCGAGGCTCGGCCAGTTTCGCGGTGGCTTCACTGCCTATTCCGCAGTGCCCACTGAGCTCGCAGAGGAGGTTCTATCAGGCGGTCACGTCTGCACTCGTTGTCGGGTCTTCGACAAAGTCGGACATGAGACACACCGCAATCAGAGCCATGTCATTGTTATGGAATGATTTTCTCATTTGGCACGACACCTGCAACGCACTCCGCAAAACGCGCTGCGGCACGGACAGAGGAGAAATCATCCCATGATCATGCGCGCCGAACATGCGGTCGCCGCCGCAGAAAACAAAGCTCTCCGAGCCTAAGGAGAACCTTGAAATTGTTTTCCAGTCGACATCATTCTTCACGTTATCCTGACACGAGCACATTCGATTGCCGTCCAACGCTGAATGCTCCCGACGATGATCCCTATCTTTGGCTTGAAGATATAGAAGGGGAACGGGCGCTTGACTGGACCGCCAGCCAGTCGGCCAGGACCCTGGGGCACTTCGGTGGAACGCAGTTCGAGCGCGACCGCGCGGCCCTGACAGCGATCTCGACCGTGCCTGACAAGGTTCCCGTGATCAGCGCCGCGGTCAGTGCCTCTACAAGTTCTGGCAAGATGCCGGAATTCCGCGCGCACTGTGGCGCCGGGACCACCCTTGCCGCTATCCGCCGATCCTGCTCTCCACCACGAAGCGCGCGTGCGGCCACCCGGGCCACGCGGGTAAGACGGCCGCAAAGCTGCAGGCCTTTGGTTATCCCGCTTACTTCTGAGTGAGTACAGGGTCGATGATTGCGAGCACGGCACAAATAATGTGTGCGCGGTCCCACGCAAACTGCGCATGAGCGCCGCGGCAATCCCAAGCAATTCGAGCAAGACTTTTCGTAGTTCAGTCCACATTTCTGAAGAGCAAGGAGAGAGTATCATGGCGAGAAACCAAATGCGTGCGGCGCGGGGAGTAACAGCGGCCGTTGTCCTCATCGTGATGGGACAGCAGGCCGTCGCGGCGGACCTTGCGCAAGCGGCGAGCGTCCCGCAGGCAGGAGCCTCGGTCACGGAAGCGCCAAGCCCTTGGCAGTTCCGCCTACGTGCGTTGGGGGTCGTCACCGAGGATTCGGGCTACGTCAAAGCAGTGCCCGGCTCCGATCTTTCGTATTCGAACACCGTGACGCCGGAACTCGATATCTCCTATTTCTTCACGGACAACATCGCCGCCGAGCTTATACTCGGCACTACCTATGCAAACATCGGGGGCCAAGGTACGATCGGCGGGCTGGGCAATATCGGCAAGGTTTGGCTGCTGCCGCCTACGCTCACATTGCAGTATCATTTTACCGATTTCGGCGCGTTCAAGCCCTATGTCGGTGCCGGCGTGAACTACACGATCTTCTATAACCAGGGTGCCGGCAGTGCCGATGCTCTCAAGGTTAAGAATACGTTCGGCACCGCGCTCCAGGTCGGATTCGACTACATGGTGGATCAGCACTGGGGCGTCAACTTCGACGTAAAGAAGCTTTTCCTCAAGCCAGACTTCGACGTCACGGTCGACGGCGCGAAGCTGACGGGAAAGGCGGAGCTCGATCCTTGGTTGATAGGCGCAGGTGTCACCTACCGCTTCTGATACGCAACGCGAAGGCGGCCCTGCTGACAGCCGATCTGAAATGAAGGGCGCCTCGGGCGCCCTTTCCACGCCGGCGCTGCACGGGCGAGTCGACCCGGATCATTAGAGGGGTGGGGCCTTGTAACCCTTGGGCGGGGAGGTGTCCGAATCGGAGGAACGTTCTGATCAACTTTATGCGATGACCATCCAACGCATAGCAGCCGATTGTCGGCGATACTTGAAGAAGCCGTTGTTAAGAGTGGGCGTCCCCGCCTGCACCCGACCAGGTACTTGCCAGTAGCAGCCGACAGGCTGCCCCGCGCCAGGGGCACGAAGCCGAACGGGGCAAGATCGCTGAAGCCTGCCGAAGAAGACCGGGCGCGGTTCACGAGCAGCCGGGGCGCGCGGCGGCGCGCGCGGGGGCCGCGCCCAGAAGTATGAAATGGTGGGGGGGGGGGGGGGTGGGGGGGGGGAACACCTCTCTGGGTGGGTCACCCCCCGCCCCAAGCCCCTCTTCTGGAAT
>NZ_JAMYPQ010000075.1:0-1482 GCF_040320455.1 Mesorhizobium sp. M0698
AGCGGGTCGTCTAATCGCTCGACCGTCAAGGGGGTGAGTGCAAGGCCGTCGTCCTTTCTGTCGATTCTCGTTCGTCCGAATGCCGGGTACAGGGTCGTCTACGCGGTCGACGCGATGATCGCCGCAGGATGAGTTTCGCAGGTGAGATCTTCCTATGTTCGTTACGCAATCTGCTAAACGAGGCAGTTGCTTCCCGCTTCGCGGAATGATCTCAGCCACGTCCCGGCAGGGACGACTCGGTGCGTCCTGTAAGAACGCTATCGGTGGAATGGCCTGAAGAATGGTCGTAGCTAAACGTCTGCAGGATCAGACAGCGGCGGGTTTTCCTCCGTGCGGATCGAACAACTCGCCCGTCCGGAGCATCGCATGCATGATGACTGCCAGCTTGCGCGCCAGGGCCACGGCCGCTCGCTTGAAGCCGAGCCGATCTTTCAGCTCCAACGCCCAGGTTCGCAGGATGCTGGTATCCGTCGACCGGTTCAGGATGACCGCGGCCGCCTCATATAGCAGTCCGCGCAACTGACTGTCGCCACGGCGCGAGATATGACCATCATTATCGACCTCGCCGGACTGGTAGCGCCTCGGGGTCAGGCCCACCCATGCGCCCACGGCGCGCGAGTTCCTGAAGTTGGCCGGATCCTCCACCGCTGCGGCAAAGGCGGTGGCTGTGACGGTGCCTACACCGGGCACTGACATGAGCAGACGGCAATGCTGGTCGTTACGCGCCATCGCTGCCAGCTGCTTGCTCAGCTCTGCGATTTGGTATCGGATACCACTCCATGCCTGCAGCATTGGCACAACAATGCGCGCCAGCTTTTCTTCACCCCGCAGAAGGTCGCGAACGTTGCGTTCGAACACGCTTCCGGCGCCCTTGGGCACGACAAGGCCGAACGTCTTCATCAATCCACGGATTTGATTGGATATCTGCAAACGCATCTTAAGAAGTTGGCGCCGCGCGGTGATCAGCGTGCGGATCAGCATGCTGTCGAAACCTTTGACGCGGACCTCTCGGTAGAAGCCGACCTCGGCCAGATGTGCCAGGCCATCGGCATCGTTCGCATCGGTCTTGTTCGCGGCCATGTCGAGCGCGGCTTTGGCATGCCGCGCGTCGATGCAGATCACCGGCAGGCCCTCTGCCGTCAACGCATGGTAGAACCACACCGACAGCGGCCCCGTTTCGAACACAACCCGCCGGACATGCGGTGCGCGCTTGCGGATCACCGCCGCAAGCAGTTGCGGATCGGATGCGCACTTGCCCCGCCAAATCCTCTTACCGTTCTGCCGGATCGATATTGCCGTCTCTTTCATGGATACGTCGAGGCCGATATAGTGTTCCATGGCTGTCCTCCGTTCGGTGGCTGGGCCCGGTGTCGATCGAGAGCCCGTTCTTCATCCTATCGGAGGACAGCCAGCCGGCCAGATGTTCGAACATCGCCGCCACATCTCAGGTGGCCACCGCTTCCGCGATTACTTCATGTTCGT
>NZ_JAMYPQ010000076.1:0-1055 GCF_040320455.1 Mesorhizobium sp. M0698
CCACGCGTCCATCATGCCGGCGAAAACAATAGCGCAAAGACCGCCGATAGCCCCGACAGACAAATTCATCTGACCGATAGCGATGATGAGCATTTGCGAAAACGCGATCAGGCCATTTACTGCAATTGCGAGCAGCAGCACCTGAATATTCAATGGCGATAGGAATGATGGGTTGAAGCCCCCCACGATCGCAACGGCGACGATCGTAACCAGCAGCGGCCCAAACCAGTCGCTCCGCACGGCGTTGGCGAAGGAGCCGTTCATGCCATGTTCCTCCGGGCCAGAAAGGTTCGGCGTGTTTTGTCCATCAATACCGCAGCCAGCAAAAGCAGACCCAAAAAGCTCTGAATCCAGAAATCGCCCAGCTGTAATAGAAGCAAACCACTAGTCAGCATCGTCACCAGAAACGCACCTAGGCACGTCCCCAGCACCGATGCCTTGCCGCCCGCCAAAAGTGTTCCCCCCAACACAGGACCAAGGAACGCGATGAGCAGCCAGTCCTGTCCGAGTTGTCCCGCCATTGATGGGATCGCCGCTCCATTGCGTGCGACTAGCATCAGAGCCGCGCAGGCGGCGAGCGCGCCAGACAGCATGTGGCAGTATATGAAGATGCGCCCGACATTTATGCCGGACATCTCCGCCGCTTCGGGCTTGGCGCCAGCAGCCAGCATCTCCCGCCCAACCGCTGTCAAATTATAAAGATATCCTAGAACCAATGCAGCCATGAGGCTAACCAGGAGGAGCGGAGAGAAAAAACCCAACAGCTTGATGCGTCCGAACGCTGCAAAGACGGGTGGCAGAGCGCGATAGGATTCTGCACGCGTCAGGAAGATCATTACGCCGAAGAAAATGCTCATTGTCGCGAGCGTGATGATGAAGCTGTGCAATCCTGTGCGAACGGAAGTCCATCCGTTGATAAAGCCCAGCAAGGCGCCAAGGGCCACGGCTGAGAGAATTGCGAGTGGCCACGGAAGCCCGACGACCTCAATGAGATAGCCGCAAGTCATTGCGGCACAAACGCCGATCGCCCCTACAGCAAGGTTCAACCCCCCAGT
>NZ_JAMYPQ010000077.1:0-928 GCF_040320455.1 Mesorhizobium sp. M0698
CAGTGCGTAATCGGCGAGCGGCTCGAGCTCGAAGCCGAGCTTGCCCATCCACTGCGCCATCTGTGACCGGTCGATCTCGACCTGATCGCGGGCATAGATCGCTTCCTGGCGGTAGAGCGGCAGGCCATCGGCGTATTTCGACACCGCGATCTGCGCCAGCAGCGCTTCGGTCGGAATGCCGCTTTCGATAATGCGGGCGGGCGCGGCTGCCTGGATGACGCCGTCCCAGCCCTTGTAGGCATATTTGGGGCGACGCGTGACGATCACCCGGAACTTCGCCGGGGTGACATCGAGCCGTTCGGAGACGTCCTCGCCGATCAGGATCTTTTCCAGCGCTTCGCAGCCAGCAGGCGTCTCGGGCTCGATGACCACCTCGATCCGTTCGAGATGGGCCGCAAAGCCTTTGCGAGGGCGCGGGGCGCGCTTCGCTTTCGAGCCGCCCGCAGACTTCTCCATCTGCGCTTGGATGGCCGCCACGCCGGTTTCGATCTCGTCGAAGACCAGAGCGTACTGCTCCTCGCTCAGCGCACCGGCCCGCAACCTTTCGGAGCGGCTGCCGAAGCGCGACCGCTCCAGCATCTTCACCACCGCCGTCAGTCGTGCGATCCGCTCCTCGGCGCTCTTGTTGACCAACTCGAGATGCGTATTGTGGACTTCGAGATCGGCATTACGCTCTTCCAGACCGGCGGCTTTTTCGGCCATGGCAACAACCATCGCCTTGAGCGCGTCAACGTCGTCCGGGAGCGCGAGATCGGGTGCCGACATGGCCAAAATCAGAGCATATTCGCGGGCAATTTTCCCGCGTTTTCAGCTCCCTGATTCATCATGCCGCAGGGTTTTACCCAACCGATTGCGGCCGCCTGACGGTCTCCGTTCGAACCCGTTTCCAGTCCATTCCGTCAACCAGAGCCATGAGCTGAGCATGATT
>NZ_JAMYPQ010000078.1:0-791 GCF_040320455.1 Mesorhizobium sp. M0698
GGTTTCTATGGCCGTCGCCGGCGGACGGCACGGTTTCCATATCACCGCGCAGCTCGCCTACATGCTCGACGGGATCGATTGGCGCAACCCGCGTCACACGTTCCGCCCTGAGCTCGCGGGCTGAGTTTTTCTTTGAGTTTGCGCGATTTTCCGCGAGTCAGCGGACGCGTTTTATGATTCACTCCAGGGCATGGTTGCCACCGCCCAGGATGCTGTTCCGGACGATGTTGGCGCGCTGAGAGCAGCGCTGACCGCGGCGCTGGCCAGAGCCGAAGACGAGGCCGCACGCGCTGCGCTGGTCGAGGCCGAACTGGCGGTCGCCAGGGCCAAGGCATCGGATGATGCGGCGCTGATCGCACATCAGGATCTGACGATCCGGAAGCTGCAGCGGGCGCTGCATGGTCAAAGTTCTGAACGTGCCGCCCGCCTGCACGACCAGATGGAACTCACCTTCGAGGAACTCGAGAGCACCGCGACGGAAGACGAGATCGCCGCCGAACAGGCAGCGGCGCGGACCACCGAGGTGGCGCCTTATGTGCGCAAACGACCGGCGCGCCAGCCATTTCCCGAGCACCTGCCGCGCGAACGCGTGGTCGAGCCGGCGCCGGCCGCTTGCCACTGCTGCGGCGGTCATCGGCTGCGCAGGCTGGGTGAGGATATCACCGAGACGCTGGAGGTGGTGCCGCGGCAATGGAAGGTGATCCAGCACGTGCGGGAGAAGTTCACCTGCCGCGACTGCGAGGCGATCAGCCAGGCTCCGGCGCCGTTCCACGCCACCCCGCGCGGCTGGG
>NZ_JAMYPQ010000079.1:0-785 GCF_040320455.1 Mesorhizobium sp. M0698
CGTTGGCTTGAGGCCCTCGGCCTAGACATCGACCCAAGAACCCCGGTATCGCGCCTTAGCGTCGCCAAGATGCAGCTGGTCGAAATCGCCAAGGCCTTGTCTCTGCGCTCGCGAGTGCTTCTCCTGGATGAACCAACCGCATCACTTACCTCGAGTGAAACTGATCTATTATTCTCGTTTTTGCGAAAGCTGCGAGACCAAGGCGCCAGCCTGCTATTTGTCAGCCATAAGCTGGAAGAAGCGCAGGAGCTTTGCGACAGCGTCACAGTGCTGAGGGATGGGTCGAATGCCTGTGAAAGCCGGCCAATGGAGGGCCTGGGGCGGCAAGACATTGTCCGATTGATGATCGGCCGGGCCGAGGGTGAAGGCGGCTGGCGGGAGCGCAACTCGACTGGGGCTCCTCCGGCCATCGAGCTCAAGAACATTGAAACATCTTTAGGCCATTCGGACGTCAATCTGCATGTCCGACAAGGCGAGATTGTGGGCCTCTATGGCCTCGTGGGCGCCGGAAGGACCGAGCTTGCAAAATGCATCCTGGGTCAGTTTCCGCTGACGGCTGGTACCGTCGAGATCGACGGGAAGCCGGTTAAGATCAGGTCGGTCGGCGAAGCCATCCACACGCATCGTGTGGGATACGTCAGCGAAGATCGAAAGGGCGAAGGTCTGGTCTTGATGCATTCGGTGCTGTCAAATGCTGGAATTGCAGTGTGGCGCCCCCTTTCGGCACTTCTCGGATTCCTCACCGACCGCCTCGTGCGACACAAGGTAACGCCATACATCGAGAA
>NZ_JAMYPQ010000080.1:0-784 GCF_040320455.1 Mesorhizobium sp. M0698
AAACGCCCTTTAGGGCCTTTACGCCTGGAAAGGACTTCTCAATGCCCAGAGCCTGGAACGCTATCTCGCTCGCCATTTCAGAGCCTCTTGAGATTTCGTGACAAACGACTTTCGCGAAAACGATTGGCGCCGACTGCCGCCAAGATCATTGCGCCCAGCACGACCTGCACGAGGAACGGGTCGATGTCGAAAAGCACTAGGGCTTGTGTGATTATTGCAACGATCACCACCCCGAGCAGCGTAGCGGGCACGCTGACGTGTCCGCCGGCCAAGACCGCGCCGCCGATCACGGGCGCGGCAAAAGACAAAATTAGCCAGTCGTCGCCGATCGTCGGTTGACCCATTTGTAAACGGGCAACAAGGAGAAGACCGGCAAGCGCTGCAAGAAACCCCGAAAGGGCGTGCGCGATGACAACTGTATTTGCAATCGATATTCCCGACAATTCTGCGGCATGTTGATTGCCGCCGACTGCCAAAATAAACCGCCCTATGGGTTGCCGATTAAGCATGAACCACAAGGCTAGCCCGACAGCCATGGTCGGGAGCATCAACCAAGGAATGATCCCGAAGATCGCGCCCTGTCCGATGGATTTCACGCCGTCTGAGATATCATAAAAGGGTTGGGCATGTGTGATGCCCAAATTGATGCCCTTGTAAACGGACAGGCTGGCGAGGGTAATTACGAACGCCGAAATGCCAGTTCGGGCGATCAGAAATCCGTTTATTACGCCGCATATGACCCCGAGCGACAGCGCGGTTAAGGCGGCAAGGGATGCGGGCACGT
>NZ_JAMYPQ010000081.1:0-689 GCF_040320455.1 Mesorhizobium sp. M0698
CGCGAGCCAGTTCGCGCAGCCCATCCGGTCGGACATGCCCGAGCGTGAAGACGCCGCAGCAGACGGTGATGTCATAGCTCGCGCTGGGATAGTCGGAGAGTGGCCCGTTAAGATCGACATTTCCTTGGACGTGGCGGTAGACGCGGGTTTGCCGAGCCTGTTCGGCCATCTCCTCGGAGAGGTCGATCCCGTCGATCAACCGGAAGCCGAGGCGTTCCAGTTCCACGCCGACGAGGCCCGTTCCGCAGCCGGCGTCCAGGATTGCGATGGCAGTTCGCTGCCTGGCCAAATAGGCTGTCTGCACGGCGCCCGCCAGTTCCGCCACGATCATCGGCCCGCAGTACCCGTCGCGGCCGACATCCAACTCGTAAGAACTGGCCCATCCGCGATAGAAGTGGGCCAAGCGACCGGCGTCGCCATCGAGGGCGTGGGAATCCTTGATGCGCTCTCGTGCGGCTTGCTCCAGTGCGGTCCTTTGATCGAGGGTATTCATGCCAATTCCTCCGTATATGAGCAGATGATCATCGGCGACGCGCCGTTCGGCACCTGCTGCCGTCTCGCAACGAGGGCTTCAAAACTCGTGCCAATTGGGCCGAACGAGGCGAAAAACATCTTTTGTGACTGCTTCAGCTATTTGGCCTGAGGCGAAATAAGAAATTGGCCAAACAAGCCTGCGTCGCAGACCTAAC
>NZ_JAMYPQ010000082.1:0-665 GCF_040320455.1 Mesorhizobium sp. M0698
CTGGTCGAGCTCGAGGTGCGTGAGCTTTTGACCAAGAACGAGTTCCCCGGCGACGACATTCCGATCGTCAAGGGTTCGGCGCTTGCCGCACTTGAAGATAGCGACAAGAAGATCGGCGAGGACGCCATCCGCGAACTGATGGCTGCGGTCGATGCCTACATCCCGACGCCGGTTCGTCCGCTCGACAAGCCGTTCCTGATGCCGATCGAGGACGTGTTCTCGATCTCGGGCCGTGGCACGGTTGTGACCGGCCGCGTCGAGCGCGGCGTCGTCAAGGTCGGCGAGGAGCTGGAGATCGTCGGCATCCGTCCGACCACCAAGACGACCTGCACGGGCGTCGAGATGTTCCGCAAGCTGCTCGACCAGGGCCAGGCCGGCGACAACATCGGCGCGCTGTTGCGCGGTGTCGACCGTGAAGGCGTCGAGCGCGGCCAGGTCCTGGCCAAGCCCGGCACCGTCAAGCCGCACAAGAAGTTCGTTGCCGAAGCCTACATCCTGACCAAGGACGAGGGCGGCCGCCACACGCCGTTCTTCACCAACTACCGTCCGCAGTTCTATTTCCGCACGACGGACGTGACCGGCATCGTGTCGCTGCCGGAAGGCACCGAGATGGTGATGCCGGGCGACAACATCACCGTCGATGTCGAGCTGATCGTGCCGATCGC
>NZ_JAMYPQ010000083.1:0-604 GCF_040320455.1 Mesorhizobium sp. M0698
CGATGCATGCCCTGAAGGTAACCGCAGTCCACGATAGCAAGCAGTTTGACTATGTTCTTTCACGTGAGCCAGTCGATCTCGTGGTTGTTGACCTTAACCTAGGCCGGGAGGATGGACTTGCGATCGTCCGCAATCTGGCGACAAAATCGGATGTTCCTATCATAGTGATCAGCGGCGACCGGCTTGATGAGGCGGAAAAAGTGGTTGCACTGGAGCTCGGCGCAACCGATTTCATTCCCAAGCCTTTCGGGATGCGCGAATTCTTGGCCCGCATTCGAGTAGCGCTACGCCAGCGCATTTCTAGTCCGCGAACCAGAGAGCAGCGCTCATTTCGCTTTGGGGCCTGGAAGCTCAGCGTGAAGCAGCGGCGACTGATCTGTGCGGAGCGTGGCGAGGTCAAGCTTACCGCATGTGAGTTCAATCTCTTGATCGCATTTCTGGAGAACCCCCGCAACGTGCTATCCAGAGAACGGCTTTTGCTCGCGAGCCGTGTGCGTGGAGAAGAGGTGTACGATCGAAGTATCGATGTCCTAATCATGCGCTTGCGCCGAAAGCTGGAGGCTGATGCGGCCAACCCTCGCCTGGTCAAAACATCCCGTGGCGC
>NZ_JAMYPQ010000084.1:0-600 GCF_040320455.1 Mesorhizobium sp. M0698
GCCGATGAGACCACGCTGCCAACGCTGGCGCCGGGATCTGGCAAGGCCAAGACGGCCTACCTCTGGACCTATGTCCGCGATGATCGGCCCTTTGGCGGCAGTGGACCGCCCATTGTTGTCTATCGCTTCGAGGACAGCCGCGCCGGCGAATGTGTCGCCCGTCATCTGGACGGCTATCGCGGCATCCTGCAAGTCGACGGATACGCCGCCTATAACCGGCTGGCCCGATCCGATCGGGGCAATGACGGCGTGACGCTGGCGGCGTGCTGGTCGCACGTGCGGCGCAAGTTCTACGAACTGCATGCCGCAGGCTCCTCCGTTATCGCCTCGCAGACGGTGGCGCAGATGGCCCCACTGTGGGCCGCCGAGGAGGCCGTACGCGGCCAGGACCCGGCAGTACGGATAACTGCGCGTCAGGAGAAATCCGCCGCCGTCGTTGCCGCTCTCTTTGCGCTGTGGGAAAAGGAGCTGCCCAAGCTGTCGGGAAAATCGAAGCCCGCCGAGGCGATCCGCTATGCACTCGGCCGGCGTGCCGCGCTGGAGCGCTTCCTCACTGACGGCCGGATCGAAATCGACTCCAACACCGTCGAGCGCGCCATC
>NZ_JAMYPQ010000085.1:0-567 GCF_040320455.1 Mesorhizobium sp. M0698
GGTCGGGCGGTTGATCGCCGTTCGGTTCGACTGCGTTGACGCGTGGCGGAATGACGATGGCAGCATCGGCCCTATGGCCGATGATTGCGTCGTAGGTGGGCTTCACAGGCGCCATCGGCGCTGAACCGTCCGATTGGGCCGCCGATCTGATCGAGCAGTGGGCCCACCTGCGAGGCATCGCCAGTGTCCTGGTCGGTCATCGTGTGGGCGATGATCTCGCCGTTATCCGCGTCCAGTGCCAGATGCGACTTACGGCCCGGTGCATGTTCTTGTTGATAGCACCGGTCTTAAAGTCTATGGCGCGGCCCAGTGCTGGAGGAGAACCATAGCGCCAAATCCCATCGCGGTTGGCGCCTGGTGGACCCTGTCGATCAACCCGTCTGTTGGGCGTCGCCACGTCCGCGCCCGTCGGCTGAGCGCGGTATGGTCGGGGACGGCGAGCGCCAGCCCCATCAATTGCAGCAGCGATGCCGGAAGCCTTCGGCCTGTCGCAGTCGTAGGCCAAGCACCAGGCCCAGCGTCAAGGCGGTCTCAATCGCGAGATCGGAATGGCGCGGCTGACGCCGC
>NZ_JAMYPQ010000086.1:0-566 GCF_040320455.1 Mesorhizobium sp. M0698
GCAGGAAATCCGTCACCTTGCCGCCGTCTGTGGCGGCCAGAGCCGGAGCGGTCGTCACCAGGGCCAGCGCGGTGGCAATGAACGCGTTGCGCAGCCAGGCGGACGATCGATGGCTCCGGTTGTGGTGGCTGGTCGAAAGGCAAGGTTCGAGGCAACGTGATTTGTTCCTCATTTTGATGAAGGCGCTGCGTCCCCGTCTCCCTGCGTGGGAGGATCGGCGGGCAGCGGCGAGCCAGATGAATAAGCTCTTCATGGGGCCAAGCCTTACTCGAGCCTCATCTTTGGAGGGACCCAGGAGACCTGCGGCGGTATTTCTTGGTGAGGTGATCATGGGACGGATTCTCCTTGGTCCGAGACGCCTTGCGGATGACCAAGCATGCACCGTGCCAGATCAGAAAACCGTTCAAGGCAGTGGACAAATCGGGCTCTGCCATGTTGCGCATCCGACATTGTCTGACATCGGACAGGGCCGAACGCGACGCGCGCGCGGCTGAGAATATCTTCTTCGTTCGGAAGACGATTGGGCGCGCTGCCGGGGAGGGGTATAGGATGCGCTTCGAATGGCC